>JBBSDZ010000034.1:0-27347 GCA_038240205.1 Solirubrobacterales bacterium
GCGTCGAGGTGACAGGCCCCGACCATTTTTACCCCGCCCTCGTCGACCCCGCCCCGGGGGGGGGCCACGACACGGTCTGCGGTCGAGACGACGTCGGTGTGCACGGTGGAATCGTTGAATCCGAGCTCTGCCCAGCGCTCAGCCGAGACCTCGCTGGGGTCGCCGGCGTAGGCGTCCTGGTAGGAGCGCCCCACGGCTACGTGCGTGTTGCCGAACTCCCCGCCGACGTTCTCGTCGTAGAGCGTGTGCGCCATGAAGCGCGTGATGCGCGACAGACGCCGGTCGGTGAGAGAGAACTCGCCGAGGCGGTCGGCGCCGTCGGTGGCGATCATCTCGGTCAGAACCGACTCGTTCTCCTCGGCGCTCGCCTTCACGACGCGCCCATCTGCGAACTCCAAGCGCACGCCCTTGACGAGGTTTCCGTAGCGATACAGCGGCTGGTTGCAGTAGATCCAGCCTTCGGTGCCACGCCAGTCGGGGCTCGTGAAGATCTCGAAGCTCGGGATGTTGCGCCCGCGCCCGCCGAGCCAGCGGCGGCTCTCGCCGATCGTGACCCACAGGTCAACGTCGGCGCCGACGACGTGGACGCGCTCGATCTCGAGCGAGTCGAGCCGCGCGCGCGTCTTCGCCACTTCCTCACCAACCTCGCGCCAGCGCGCGATCGGGTCCTCGGCGTCGAGGAAGCACGCGTGGATGATCTGCTGCCAGTACTCCTCTTGGCTCATGCCGGCCTCGGCGGCCATTGCGGGCGTGCCATACAGCCCTAGCGTCCAGCTGAAGCGACCGGCGTTCTCCTTCTCCCCGCGCCAGTCGAGCAAAGGGCGCATCGAGGCACCGTGGCGCATGATCTTGGCCGGGTCGACGGAGTCGAGCGCGTGCGGGTCGCTGTCGGCGAGCACCGAGACCTGGTGGTCCATCTGATCGATCAGGCCACGAAGGTAGCGGTCGCTGAAGTGGTCGAGCTGGTCATCGCTGGCGAGCTCATAGAAGTCGCGAGAGATGTTGATGTGACTGTCGTCATCTGGCTGGTAGGCGCCGATGACGTGGCCGCCTGCTCGCAGGACGGCCTTCCTCAGCTCCGCGTACAGCGGCTTGGCGCTCTCGGGCGCGACGACGCGTACGACCTCGCCGGGCTGGACGCCGCGACCGCCACCGAGCGCGAAGGCGACGAGCACGGAGGCATAGCGCTCGAGGACCTCCTGGGGCGGGGTGTAGCTCATCGCGGCACGTCCGAGCTCATGGCGACCGTGTGAAGGAGCGTCGGCATGCGCCGATTATGAGCACAAACGCGGCCGCTTCCGGCCATCGCACCGGGTCCGGCGGCCCCGTTGCGCCTCAGACAATGTCCCAGACCAGCCGATAGGGATACGTAGTGAACGACTCGGGATCGACCGGTGTGGGACGGGCGACGATGGGTCACGTGTCCGGCGCGCTGTTCGCGTTCGGCGCCGTGACCACGATCGCGGGAATCCTGCTGCCGCATTCCGCCGAGGCGGACGTCGACGGCTTCTGGGGGCTTGCGGCACTGACGGCGGTCCTGGCCGCCCTGCTGCTGGGGCTGGCCGACCGGCTGCCGGAGCGGACCTACCAGGGCGCGATGCTGCTCGGCACGGCGATCGTGTCGCTGTCGCTGTACTTCAACGGCGAGCGCCACGGCGGGCCGCCGGTGGACAACGAGGTTCTGTACCTGTGGGTGGCGCTGTACGCGGGGTACTTCTTCACGCGCGCGCAGATGCTCGTGCAGCTGGCGGCGATCGGCGCCGCATACGCGGGGGTGCTGCTCGCGATCCATCCGGGACAGGTCGGCTTCACGCGCTGGTCGATCACGGTGGGCATGGTCTCGGTCGCGGCCGGGCTGGTGCACCTGCTGAAGCTGCGCAACGACCAGCTGGTGGCGCGCCTGTTCAAAGCGGCGCGCACGGACCTGCTCACCGGCCTGGCGAACCGGCAGGGGTTCAACGAACGCCTCGAGCTGGAGCTGGCGCGCGGCCGGCGCACCGGACGCCCGATGGCGCTGATGCTGGCCGATATCGACGGCTTCAAGGAGCTGAACGACCGCCTCGGCCACCCCGCGGGAGACGCCGCCCTGAGCGAGGTCGGCGCGATTGCGCGCGAGGTGGGACGCACGATCGACACGATGGCGCGAATCGGCGGCGACGAGTTCGCGGCGATTCTGCCGGACACGGATGCGGGCGGCGCGTTCGACCTGGCGGAGCGCCTGCGCAGCGAGGTGGCGAAGCAGCGCGGCGACCGCGACGAGCCGCTGACGATGAGCTTCGGCGTGGTCGAGTTCCCGACGCACGGCGCTTCCGCGGAGAGCCTGATCCGTGCAGCCGACAGCGCCCTCTACCAGGCGAAGCGACTGGGCAGGAACCGCAGCGTGGTGATGCCGGTCGACGCAAGCGCGCGCATGGCCGCGCGGCGCTAGCGGGGTCGCGACGTTTGAGAAAGATTCGTAAGGCACTACGCTCACAGTGGCGTGGGGGCGCCCGATCAAACCAGGCTCGAAGTGCGACTTCTCGGTGGCTTTGCCGTCGCGGTCGCGGGCACTCCGATCGAGGAGAGCGCCTGGCGCCTGCGCCGCGCGAAGAGCGTGCTCAAGCTGCTGGCACTGGCGCCGGAGCGCAGGCTTCACCGCGAGCAGCTTTCGGAGACGCTGTGGCCTGAAGGGGGCGCAGCGGCGAACAGCCTGCACCAGGTGCTCTACACGACGCGGCGCGTGCTGAGCGGTGCGGGCGACGAGCAGGCCCCGGCGCGCCTGGCGCTGCGCGACGACGTGGTCGTGCTCGAGGGGGCAGGCCTGTGGGTCGACGTCGACGCTTTCGAGAGCGCGGCCGCGGATGCGCGTCAGACACGCACGACGGCGGCGTACGAGGAAGCGCTCGAGCTCTACCGAGGCGAGCTGCTGCCCGAGGATCGCTACGAGGATTGGGCCGAGGCGCGGCGCGACTCGCTGCGCGAGACGCATGTCGGCCTGATGCTGGAGCTGGGCGAGCTGCTGGCGGGCGACGGGCAAACGGTCGCCGCCGTGGAGCGCCTGCAGCGGGCACTCGTCGAGGAGCCTCTGCACGAGCCGGCGCACCGGACGTTGATGCGGGTGCTGGCCGAGGGCGGGCGCCGCCAGCAGGCGCTGGCCCAGTATGAGCAGCTGCGAGACGCGCTGCGCCAGCGCCTGGAGGCGGACCCGGACCCGGAGACGAGGCGGCTCTACCGCGAGATACTCGCCTCCCAGCACGCGCCGGAGCCAGACGATGCGCGAGCCGAGCAGCCCCAGCCACACGCGAGCGCCCCGGCGCTGCGTGTGAGCCGCAGCCTCCCGCACCAGCTGACGAGCTTTGTCGGGCGCGAGCGCGAGCTCTCCCAGTTGGAGGGCTCGCTCGCTCGCGCGCGCCTGCTGACGCTGACCGGACCGGGGGGCTGCGGCAAGACGCGGCTCGCGCTCGAGCTTGCGGAGAGGTTCGAGCGCTCCACGCACGAGAGCGTGTGCCTGGTCGAGCTCGCACCGGTGGCCGACGCGGCGCTGGTCGTCGAGGAGACGGCGACGGCGCTCGGCGTGCAGCTGCGCTCCGAGCGCGAGCCGGTCGGGGTGCTCGCACGTCACATCGGCGAGCGACCGCTGCTGCTCGTGCTCGACAACTGCGAGCACCTGCTGGACGCGGCCGTTCATGTCGCCGACGGGCTGCTGCGCGCGTGCCCGGCGCTGCGCGTGCTCGCGACCAGCCGCGAGCGGCTGCGGATCTCCGGCGAGGTCGCCTGGCGCGTGCCGTCGCTGTCGCTGCCGGAGGCCGGGCCGGTCGAGGATCCCGCCCGGCTCGGCGACTTCGAGGCGGTCTCGCTGTTCTGCCAGCGAGCGGCCGAAGCCGCGCCGGAGTTCGAGCTCACGCGCTCCAACGCTGCCGCGGTCGCCGAGATCTGCCGCGGGCTGGACGGGATGCCGTTGGCGCTCGAGCTCGCTGCGGCGCGGGCGGGCGCGCTCTCGCCGGCGCAGATCGCCGAGCGGCTCGGCGACGCGCTGTCACTGCTGCGGGGCGGTAGCCGCGCCGGTCTCACGCGCCAGCAGACGCTGCGCGCGACGCTCGCATGGAGCCACGACCTGCTCTCCGAGCGCCAGCGGCTTTTGTATCGACGGCTCGGAGTGTTCGCGGGAAGCTTTGAGCTCGGGGCAGTGGAAGGCGTGTGCGCAACCGAGCAGGTGCCGGCACCGGAGACGCTGGAGCTGCTGCTCGAGCTGATCGACAAGTCGCTGGTGCAGGTCGAGGCGGGACACGCGGGCAATGCGCGCTACCGGTTGCTGGAGACGATCCGCCAGGACGCGCGCGAGCGCCTGGAAGCGGCAGGAGAGCGCCGGCAGCTGGAAGCCGCGCACCGCGACTGGTACCTGGCCCTGGCCGAAGCGGCCGACCGCGACGCGGACCCGGGCGTGGCGGACGTGTGGCCGGTCGAGCGCCTGGAGGCCGAGCACGACGACCTGCGTGCGGCGCTTGCCTCCGCGATCCAACACGAGCCGGCGGCCGGACTGCGTCTGACCTGCGCGCTGTGGTGGTTCTGGATGGCGCGCGGGTACTTCGCCGAGGGCGCGCGCTGGCATGAGGCGGCGCTCGTGGCGGCGCCGGAGCTGACGATGGAACGAGCCCGCGCGCTGGTCGCGCTTGGCGCGATCGACGTGCGCCGGCTCGGGGCGCGCCGCAGCATCTCACTTGGGGCCGAGGCGCTTCAGATCGTCAGGCGTGTGGGCGATGGGCGCGCGAAGGCGCGCGCGCTCGAGCGCTACGGCGTGATGGGGATGGGGGCGTTCGACTGGGACGTGTCCGACGGCGCTTTCGCCGAGGCGCTGGCGCTCGCCGAGGAGGTGGGCGACAAGGCGATCGAGGTGGCTGTCAAGCAGGCGCAAGGGGTGCTCGCGGCGGCTCGCGGCGAGACGCAGAGCGCACGCGCGCTGCTGGAGGAGTGCCTTGCGCTGCTCTCGGATACCCCCGAGTCGCGCGGAGCGCTGTTCTGGGCCATCCACGTCTCTCCTGTCGTGTTGCCGCTTGGGCCGGGCGGCGGGCTGCGCTACCTGTTCGAGGACACCTACTGCCTCTTCCATGCCGTGCGCGCGCGTGCTGCGTGCGGCTACGTGCGCGTGAACATCGCCGAGACGTGGCGTGCGGAGGGCGACTGCGCGGCGGCAGGGGAGCATCTGGAGCGCGCGCTCGAGATGTTCGGCGAGCTCAGCGACGAGCGCGGCGTCGGCGTCGCGCTGAACGCGCTCGGAAACCTCGCGCGACAGTCGGGCGAGCTCGAGCTGGGGCGCCCCCGCTTCGAGCAGGCACTCGAGCTCCGCCGCGCGGCAGCCGACCCGCGCGAGGTCGCCACGACGCTGACCGGCATGGGCATGCTCGAGATGGCCGCCGGGGAGCACGATCGCGGCCGGCGCCTGTTCGACGATGCTCGCTCCATGTACGAGCGCACCGAAGATGCGCCGGGGTTGCAGCTTGCGCCGGTCAACGAAGGTGCGATGGAGCTGGACCATGGCGATCCGGCGCTCGCACTCTCACTGCTGGAGCGGGGTGTGGAGCTGTGTCGCGAACGGGGCTTCGATCACACGCTCGCGTGGGCGCTGACGGGGCTCGCCGAGGCGGCGCTCGCGCTCGGTCAGCATCAGCGCGCGAGCGGCGCGCTCGAAGAGGCGATGGGGCCGTTCGAGCGCTGCCGTGACTCACGCGGCGCCCAGTACGCGGGAGGCATTCGCGCCAGGATCAACGCGCCGCGGTCGGTCCGTTGAGCCGAGCGTGAGCGGATGTTGAGTGCTCCGGCGTAGATTCGCCGAAACCGATTGACGAACCCGAAGGGGGCAGCAAGGTGGCGACCGAAGAGATGACTCAGAAGAACCTGGCGGACGGCTCGATCGCTGAGCTGGCGGAGTCCCTCCGAGGCGAGCTGATCCGCCCCGGCGACAGCGGCTATGAGGAGGCGCGCGCGATCTGGAACGGCATACACGACCGCCGCCCGGCCCTGGTCGTGCGCTGCGCAGGCGTCGCGGACGTGCTGCGGGCCGTCGAGTTCGCCCGCAGCGAGGAGCTGCAGCTCGCCGTTCGCAGCGGCTCTCACTCGATCCCCGGCTTCTCGACGTGCGATGGCGGCATCGTGATCGACCTCTCGCCGATGAAAGGCGTGCAGATCGACCCGGAGGCACGGACGGCGCGGGCCCAGGCGGGCCTGACCTGGGCCGAGTTCGACCACGAGACGCAGGCCTTCGGGCTGGCGGTGACGGGCGGGCTGGTCTCGAGCACCGGCCTGTCTGGGTTCACGCTCGGGGGCGGCATCGGCTGGCTCGTGCGCAAGCACGGGCTTACGTGCGACAACCTGATCTCCGCCGATGTCGTGACCGCGGACGGCCGCCTCGTGCACGCGAGCGCCGACGAGAACGCCGAGCTGTTCTGGGGCCTGCGCGGGGGCGGCGGCAACTTCGGGATCGTCACGTCGCTGGAGTACCAGTTGCACCCGGTCGGGCCGACGCTGATCGGTGGCCCGGTCTTCTATCCGGGCGATCAGGCCGCGGACATCCTGCGTCAGTACCGCGAGCTGGCACCGCAGCTGCCGGACGAGCTGACGACGTTCATCTCGCTGCTGTGGGCGCCGCCGGCGCCGTTCATCCCCGAGGAGTGGCACGGCAAGCCGCTGATCGGCGTGATCTCGTGCTACGCGGGACCGCTCGAGGACGGCGAACGCGCGGTCGCGCCGCTGCGCGGACTGGGCAATCCGGTCGCGGACCTGCTCGGGCCGATCCCGTATGTCGCGTTGCAGCAACTGGTCGACGGCATGTACCCGCGCGGGACGCGGGCGTACATGAAGGCGGGGTACGTGCGCGAGCTCGACGACCACGCGATCGAGACGCTCGCGCGCAGTCACCAGGCGGCGACCTCGCCGAGGTCGGAGATCCATCTACACCACTTCGGCGGCGCGGTCGCTCGCGTCCCCGAGGGCGAGACGGCCTATGGCGAGCGCAACGCCCCATACATCCTCAACGTGCTCGGCATGAGCTCCGAGTCCGAGGGCTTCGAGCGCCACGTCGAGTGGGCGCAGCAGCTCTACACAGACATCGAGCCTTCGCTGACCGGGGGTGCGTACATCAACTTCCTCTCGGCCGAGGGGCAGCAGCGCGTCCAGGACGCCTACGGCCCGGAGAAGTTCGCGCGGCTGCAGGCACTCAAGGACGAGTACGACCCGACCAACCTGTTCCACCTCAACCAGAACATCCCGCCGTCGCGCTGAGGCTGGACGAGCAATCGCGCGCGATCGCATCCGCGCCCGACCTGAGACAAGACCGACCCGAGACAAGAGGTAGTGATGACCGGCTCGCTCAACGAGATGCTGGCGAAGGAGCACGTCCGCGACCTGCTGGCGCAGGCGGCGGCCGAGCGACGCTCGATTCACGCTCGTAGACCGCGAGATCTAGGCGGAGGCGGTCGTAGAGCGCCGCAGCGCGCCTGACGGAGTGCCGGCGCCGATGCGGCGGCGCGCCTCAGTCGCCGGGGGCGCGGCGGGAGCGCGCGACCGACAGCGGCGCAAACAGCGCGATGATCGCCAGCGACCAGGCGACAGCGCCCCAGACGTTGTTGTGAGCGGGTGTCCCGAGCCAGAGCGAGCGCATCGCGTCGACGATGATCGTGAAGGGGTTGTATTCGGCGAATGCCTTGAGCACTTCGGGCATCGAGTCCACGGGCACGAACGCGGAGGAGATGAAGGTCAGCGGGAAGACGAGGATGAAGCCGACCGAGTTGGCCGCCTCGGGGTTGGAGACGAGCATGCCGACGAACGCGAACACCCACGAGAAGGCGTAGCCGAACAGGATCAGCAGGCCGAAGCCGGCGATGGCCTCGAACACGCCTGCGTGGAAGGAGAAGCCGATCAGCAGCCCGGTGACGACGAGGATGATCGCCGAGAGCCCGTTGGTCACGACGTCGGCGAGCGTGCGCCCGGCGAGCACGGCCGCGCGTGACATCGGCAGCGAGCGGAAGCGGTCGATCAGCCCCTTGTGCAGATCCTCGTTCAGGCCGAGTGCGGTGACGAAGCCGCCGAAGGCGATGTTCTGGACGATGATCCCGGGGATCAGGAAGTCGGCGTAGCTGAAGCCGGGCGTGCTGATCGCGCCGCCGAAGACGTAGCGGAACAGCAGCACGAACATGATCGGCTGGATCGTGAACGCGAGCAGCAGCTCGGGGGCGCGCGGGAGCCGGATCAGGTTGCGCTCGGCGATCACGAGCGTGTCCGTCACGAGCCGCCTCACGAGCGCGCCTCGGCGTTCTCTTCGTCGGCTTCTGCCGCGTGACCGGTGAGCGCGAGGAAGACGTCGTCGAGCGTCGGGCGACGCAGGACGATGTCGTCGATCCCGACTCCGGCTTGATCGAGCGCACGCACGGTCTGCACGATCGCACCATCGCGCCGGCGTACCCCTACGGTGACGAGCCCGCCGTCGATCTCAGGGGCTTCGTCGGTGAGCGACCCGAGCGCCTGCACGGCGGCCTGCGCGCGCCCGGCGTCCTCGAGGCGAATCTCCAGCCGCTCGCCCCCGACGCGGTCCTTGAGCTCATCGGGCGTGCCCTCGGCGAGCACGCGGCCGCGATCGATCACGACGATGCTCCGTGCCAGGCGGTCGGCCTCGTCGAGGTTCTGCGTGGTCAGCAGCACGGTCGTGCCCTCGGCGACGAGCCGCTCGATCGTCTCCCACAGCTGCAGGCGGCTGCGGGGATCTAGGCCGGTCGTGGGCTCGTCGAGAAACAGCACGGGCGGGTTGGCGACGAGCGCGGCGGCGAGGTCCAAGCGCCTGCGCATGCCGCCGGAATAGGTCTTGGTCGGGCGCTGCGCGGCGTCGAGCAGTTCGAAGCGCTCGAGCAGCTCGCGCGCGCGCTGCTTGGCGCTGGCGCGCGACTTGCCGTAGAGGCGCCCGACCATCGTCAGGTTCTCGAGACCTGTGAGGTTTTCATCAACGGCCGCGTACTGCCCGGCGAGGCCGATCCGCTCGCGCAGCTTTGCGGCGTCGCGGACGACGTCGAGCCCGGCCACACGGGCCGTGCCGCCATCGGGCTTGAGCAGCGTCGTGAGGATGCGGACGATCGTGGTCTTCCCGGCGCCATTGGGGCCGAGCAGGCCAAGCACCGTGCCGGCGGCGATCTCGAGGTCGACGCCGGCGAGGGCTTTGACCTTGCCGTAGGACTTCTCGAGCGCGTTGACGCTGATCGCGGAGTCGTGCTGCGTCGCGCTCATCCAGCGGGCAGGCCTTCGCCGCGTACGAGCGCGGCGGAGTGTGCGAGCGACATGCGGTCAATCTAGCGGGATCGCTCCGGGCCCTTGCGCCGGTGAACGTCTACGGTCCGCAGGATGCCGTCCGTGTCCGTTGCGATCGAGCGTCGCCTGGTGCTGGTGATCAGCGCGGTCGTGTTCGTCGACACGATGTTCTACGCGGTGATCGCGCCGCTGCTGCCGACGCTGGCGCACGAACTGCACCTGTCGAAGCTGTCAGCGGGCGTGATGACGGCCAGCTACCCGGTGGGCACGCTCGTCGGGTCACTGCCAGGCGGCCTGCTCGCCGCACGGGCTGGGCCGAAGCCGACGGTCGCAGCGGGGCTGGCGCTGCTCGCCGGATCGACGATCGCGTTTGCGCTCTTGCACGACGCGGTCGCGCTCGACTGCGCCCGCTTCGTCGAGGGGCTCGGCGGGGCGTTCTCGTGGGCCGGCGGCCTGGCGTGGATCGTGGCCGAGACCTCCACCGAGCGCCGCGGGGCGCTGATCGGCCGCGCGCTCGGAGCGGCGGTCGGCGGATCTCTGTTCGGGCCGGTGATCGGCACACTGGCGAACGCGATCGGCAGGCGCGGGGCGTTCGGCGTGGTGGTCCTGATCGCACTTTTGCTGATCGCTGCGACCTCGCGACTACCGAGCAGTCACGTCAACGCCGAGCAGGGGCTCGGCAAGCTCCGCACGGCGCTCCGCAGCCGCAACGTGACGCGTGCGATGTGGCTGGTGTCGCTCCCGGCGATCGTCGCCGGCTCGCTCGATGTGCTCGCGCCGCTGCGCTTGCACCAGTTCGGCGCGAGCGCCACCGCGGTCGGGGCGACGTTCCTGCTGGCGGCCGCGGCGGAGGCATCGATCACGCCGGCCGTCGGCAGCCTCTCCGACCGTCGCGGGCGGCTGTTCCCGGTGCGAATCGGACTGGGGCTGACGACGGCGCTGCTGCTCTGCTTCAGCTTGCCCGGCAGTGCGCTCGGGCTCGCCGTGCTGGTCGTGGCCATCGCCGCGGCGCTCGGGGCTTTCTGGGCGCCGGCGATGGCGATGCTCTCCGACGCGGCCGAACGACACGGGCTCGATCACGGGCTCGCCGCCGCGTTGATGAACCTCGCGTGGGCCTCCGGGCAGATCCTCGGCTCGGGCGCCGGCGGGGCGGTCGCGCAGGTGGCCGGCGACGCGCTGCCGATGGCGATCGTCGGCGGGTTGTGCGCGTGCTCTCTGGCGGCGGTCGGCGCGCGGCTCAGACCGCTTGGGCGAAGGCATGGCGCGGGCTAGCTCAGCTTGCCGGACCTCTGAGAGGCCCATATTTCCTGCGTGCTCGCCTTTCGCAGGCTCGTCGGGGATGCCTGCGATGGAACTTTCTTCGACACAGCTTGAGTGCGTTCGTAAAGAGCTGGGCTCTCGTCGGCACGATCTTGGGAGGGGGTCGCGTTCCCGCAGGCTTAGTGCCCATTACCGGGGCTGGCGGTGTTGGGGTAGCGCCCGGAGTCGGAGCGGCGCGCTGTTCGGCCACGAACGGGCGAGATGCGAGCACGACGTCCTGGCGCTCTTCAGAGCCTGGGTACACCGTGTAGTAAGCCTCGAGACAGGCTTGCTGGTCGACAACGGCCGGAAAGCCGATCCCGCCGATTTTCACCGTCCCATTTTCCAACCACCCGCCGCTGTTTGCGTGTCGCGCGCTCGGCTACCCCAACCGTCCCCCCGGCTCCCTGAAGCGCAGCCGCGGGCTGGCGGTGGCCCACTAATGGCCGCCAGGTTGGGGGAGATCACCGGGCCTGGGTCGACCGCCACAGCCTCGTGCCTGGATGAAATTGACTCCACGCGAACCAGAACGCCTCGTGGGCCGAGAGCTCTCTTCCTGCCTGAACGCGGGCGCGCAGACCATCGCCGTCGGCCACCACCTCGACACCGTTCAGGACCACCGGCTTGCCGTCGGCGAGCTGGGCTCGAGCTGCGTCGCTCGGGAATGCGATCGCTGAGCCGTCCGGCGCGAGCACGCCGATGACCTTGGCCTGCACGGGCAATCTGGGATCGACGGGGCCGATCGGGAAGATCGGGCCGTTGTCATCCCGCCCGCCGAGCGGGTCGAGTGGGTAGCTGCGACCGATTCCGCCGTCCCGCGCCACGATTCGGGTGCCTGGGTGTTCGCGCTTCCACGCCCCCCACGTACTCCCGACGACCGTCACTTCGTCGAGTGTCACGTGTGCGCGATGCAAGGGACCCGAGAGCGCCCGCCCGGTGAATGTGTCGAACACCGAGCGGCTCCTGAGGTCGTACATCACCTTGTTCGATCGCGAGAGAAGCCCCGATGTCCGCAACACCGGTCGGGGCACTCCCGCCGGCACCGAGTCGAGCAAGTAGGCCTGCGCCGAGGCGCAGAGCGTGCAGTAGGGAATCCCGAGGCGGTGCGCGCCGATCGTGATGTTGACCATCTCATGGACCTCCATGATGTTCTTCGGGAAGGCCACGGCGTCATGTCCGACCACGATCCCAAACACGGTCCGATCGTCGGGGTACCAATCGCCACCGGCAGCGTCGGTCAGGGTTGGGTCATCGAGTGCTGGGATGCACCCGCGCGGACACGGCTTCGGATCACCACTTCTCCGATCGTCAATCAGGACTCCACCCCACGACAGCAGCCTCCAATCGATGGCGGAGTGCGCGTCGGCGAAGAAGGGCCGCCATCTCGGCTCGATCGCGAGAAACAGTCGAGCCTTCCGCTCCCTATAGCCCGGCGGCGCCGGCAGATTCCAGGCGATCAGGTCGTCGGTGACCGCTTGCCAGAGGCTGCCATGGAAGGCCGAGCCCTTGCGCGGGTCCGCCCCGGTCAGCTTCGCGAACGCGTCGACGAGCTGCCGTTCCTCCTCCTCCCCCTGGGCGAAGCGCAGCAGATCGGAGAGCAGCCAGCCAAGCCGAGGATCCCGAGCGTTGGCCACGATAGTCAGCGCGTCACGGTCGAGCGCGCCTTTCGTCTGCGACGTGACCAATCGATCCACCGCTTTGGCGACGCGGCGGTCCAACGGCCCATCGGGGGTGGCAGGCGCCGGCGGGAAGGATCGTTCCGCGACGGCCCCACCCGAGCCTGCGCCGCGGGGTGTCCGGCCTCCACCACCTTCGTCTCCACCGCAGCCCGCGAGAAGGACGGCCGTTAGGAGAAAACCGATGAGTGCCCGCACGTCAGCAACACACCTGGGTCAGAGGACCGACTTCAGAAAGAACGGCTCCCCCGGCGTACGAGGCAGCGGTACTCGAGGCATGGTGCGAACCTAACATCTCGGCATCTCGTGGCCGCTGAGCCGTGGCTCATGTTCATCGGACGGTTAGAAGTACGATCACGTCATGAGGATCCTGAGGGTGCTGGCTTTGCTCTACCTGCTCTTCGCCCTGATCGGCCGTTACGTCGAGAGGCTGGGCGCTGTCCATTGCAGCTGCGATCCTGAGTGCTGGTGCAAGCGGCCTGGGCTCAGCCTTTTCCGGTGGGTCTTCCCATGGGAGCACCGCGTGACATCTGACTGCGGGTAGGCGCCAGCGCGACTCAGCCTTGAGTCGCTTCGTGAACATCGATCAGGCGCACATCTAGCGCCTTGGCGGTCTCCATCGGGAAGTACGGCTCCGCAACGCGCGGGTCACCGTCGCCAATAGCGAGCCGTCTCAGGATCGTACCTCGCAAATCATTCACTTGCGGGGTGTTGGCGCAGGCGACGGATGTCGCCCCCCTTTGTGGCGTGAAGAGCACGTCGAGCGAGAATCGCCGGACTCAGACCGGGACACCAACTTTCGGCGGTCGGTCACGCGTTTGACCCTCGACCACCTCAAGATGCCGATTTGCAGCGCTTCAAGCTATGGCGAGACCCGGACTCGAACCGGGGACACCACGATTTTCAGTCGTGTGCTCTACCAGCTGAGCTATCTCGCCGCCGGTGGATCTGCGAGCGGTCGATGGTACCGGCTCGCAGGCGCTTTGAGGCTATCCGCGCCGCCCGCCGGAGGCCTCCAGGCGCGGGGCCGAAGCTAGCCGCTGCCGTGTTCCCACGCCTGCAGGTACGGCAGCGGATCGATCGAGTGCCCGTCAGGCGCCTGCCAGCCGCCGACCCACATCTCGAAGTGCAGATGCGGGCCTGTCGCCTCGCCCGTCTGCCCGGCCTGGCAAAGCGGCTGCCCGGCAGCGACCGCCTGTCCGGTGCTCACCACGAGCGAGGCCTCCTTGCAGTGCGCAAACATCAGATCGAAGCCGACGAGCGTGCGCTCGACTAGGTAGTAGCCGGCCCCGCCCGCCTGGAAGCTCGTGTACGAGATCGTCCCGGCCAGCGGCGCGACGTCCGGCGTTCCTTCCGCGGTCAGCATGTCCTGGCCTTCGTGCGCGTGGCCGCTGCGCGCGGCGCCGTAGCGATTGTCCGGGCCGCCGAAGCTGTGCGCTCCGGCAACGGGGAAGACCGCTCCCTCGGCGACCGTCTGCGCCGGCGTCGGGACGCCCGCTTCCGGCACCGCCGGAACGCCGGGGACCGGCGCGACCGGGGCCGGCACGGGCGCTGCGACAGTCATCGTCGCCACGCCCGAACTGTGCGCCGTCCGCTGCAGGCTGCCGCCGTGGTGGTCATGCGCGCTGACGCTCACGTGGTAGCTGCCCGGCTTCAGTCTCGCCGAGCGCGGCCAGGTGACGGTCAAGGTGCGACCCGTGTGGACCCAGCCCATCGCGACGACGACGGCAGGCCGGCGTGTGGAGAGGTCGTTGATCGCGACCGTCACGTTCACGGTGCCGACGTGCGCCTCGTCGATCCGCAGGGCCACGCGCGGCGGGCGACCCGGAACGGCGCTGCTCGGCACGCTCAGGCGCGCGACCATCGGGCGCAGGCCGGAGGCCGGGCTGGCCAGGCCATACTCGCTTCCGCCGGAGAGCGGCGCCGAAGGCGCCGCCGCGCCGCCCTGGCCGCTCGCCTGGGCCGGGACGCTGCCGAGCAGCAGGGCTGCTGCCGCCAGCGTCGGCGACAGCGCATTGCGGAGGAAACGCATGTACTCAACGTCGGCATCTCAGCGTCCCGCGCCGACCGATGCGCTGGGAATTGCAGAAGCTCCTAGAGCGACGTGGCGCGCGGTCGGGCGGACAACTGTTCCTCGACCGCTTCGACTGCCTCGTCGATGCGCTCGAGCACGCGCATACCGTTGCGCGCGGGCGGCAGGTTGCCGCCGACCGCCGCGCCACCGAGCACGATCGGCACGTCCGGGTGTGCTGCGTGCAGACTCGCGACCGCTTGCCCGATTGCCTCGGAGTCTGCACCGTCGGTCGCTCCGAGCACGATCAGTTCCGGCGACTGGCTCTCGACCGCGCCGCGCAGCTGCTCGATCGAGAGATCCGCGTCGAACACGGTCTCGAAGCCCGCTGCCGCGATCTGGTCATGCATCATCTGAAGCTCGAGCGCGTGCTCGTCGTTCTCCATCCCGGCGAGCAGCACGCGCTCGCGCGTCGGCTCGGTGTTGCCGATCATGTAGCGATACAGGGTCGCCAGCACGCGGCGTGTGATGCCCTTGGCCAAACGCTCGCGATCCTCGTCGATCTGACCGGCCCCGCGCAGCTCGCGGATGCGCAGCAGCGCCGGCGCGATCACCTCGCCGTGCAGCGCCGTAGCCGGGATGCCGTCCTCGATCGCCGTCGCGATCGCGCCCTCGGCCGTCTCGGCGTCGCCGCGCTCGAGCGCGCCGCCGTAGGTCTCCAGAGTGCTCTCCACGAGCGCGCTCGGATCGGCGCGCTCCTGCTCTCGCGCGTCCGGGCCGGAGTTGCCGAGCACTTCCATGAAGGCATCGAGCAGCACCGGGTCGAAGTGGCGCCCGCGCTGCTCGCGCATCATCTGCACCGCCTCCTCCACCGGGAAGGCCTTGCGGTAGACGCGGTCGCTCGTGAGCGCGTCGAAGACGTCGGCGATCGCAACGATGCGCCCCTCGATCGGGATCGTCTCCCCGACCAGCCCGCGGGGGTACCCCGTGCCGTCCCACTTCTCCTGGTGGCTGAGGGCGATCGTCGTTGCCAGCTCGAGGATCGAGGATGAGGAGCCGCGCAGCAGCCTGTGGCCCTCCTCGGCGTGCGTCTCTACGATCGCTCGCTCCTCGGGGGTCAGCGGTCCGGGCTTCAGCAGGATCGCGTCCGGGATAGCGACCTTGCCCACGTCGTGCAGCGGCGCCGCGTGGCTGAGGCGCTCGCAGAAGTCCGGGTCCATTCCGATCTGCTCGGCCAGTAGCGTCGAGAGCCGTCCGATGCGCTCGATGTGCGCGCCCGTGTCCTCGTCGCGAAACTCGACCGCCATCGACAGCCGGCGCACGGTCTCGGTCTGCGCGATCTCGAGCTCCGAGAGCGCGCGTTTGAGCTCATTGGAGCGTCCGTCGATCTCCTCCTCGAGTGCTGTGCGCCGACCCTCGCCGAAGCGCCAGCCGAGCACCGTCGCGGCGACCGCGAGCGCCGCGAGGCAGACGCCTCCGAGCACCGAGACGCCGGCGATCACTGCGCCGACCGCGCCCGCGACGGCGAGCACCGCCCATGGGACCATCAACACAAGACGCGGCTCGCGCCTAGGGTCCTGATCGGGCGCCCCCCGGCCAGGGCCCGTCTTCGGAGTTTGGCGCTCCACACGCTCGAGCTTACCCCTCGGCTCCCCGGACAAGCGCGTGCGACGGAAGGCACGATGCCTGCCCGCCGCGGGTGAACCAGCGGCCCGCTCGAGACGAGTCTGTGGCTTCCCGCTCTCGGCGGGCCGCCTGAAACTGACTTGTATGACTCCGCTCACTGGGCCAATCGATTTGAGAAATAGCCTCGTCCTGGTGCAATTTCGCGGTCGGCGGAGCGGGCGCCGCCCTTGAGGGGCGAAAAAGGCGCTGGACGAATGAACGAGCCCTGGCGCTAGTGACCGGCGGACTGCAGCTGTGCGACGTCGATCGCGTTCGCCGGCGCCGCGACCGTCACCGACTTGTTCCAGCGGTCGAACGTGATCGTGCCGCCCCCCGACCCGCTCTTGCTGATCTGGGTCGGGAACGGCTTGCCGGTCGTTGCGATGTACAGCGTGCCGCCTTTGGCCTTGTCGGTCACGCCAACCACCTTCTGCCCGGCGATCGTCGTCGACTTGCCCTTCGCCAGCGAGCCGTGGTTGGCGAGCGTCTGATCGACGAGCTGGCGCAGGTCAGTGAGCTGCGTCAGCGACGCGAATTCTGAGCTCTTCGCCGGTGCCTTCAGCCACTTGCCCTGCAGCAGCTGGGCGGCCGCATTGCCGCCGATGTGCTTGTAGAAGGCCGCACTGCCTTTGATGTAGACCGTTCCGCCGGTCTGGATCAGTTCGAACGCGAGCCCGTTCTCGGAAAGCTGCCCGCGCCCGCCCTTGCCGGCGAGCAGGTTCATGTCGAGCGTGATCGGCGAGCCGTTGCTGACAATCGAGCCGGACACGTGCACCGTTGTGGCCGCATCCGCTGCGACCTTCGCCGCAGCCACGATCTCGCTCGGAGTCTTTTCCGCCACGCCGTTGCCCGAGGATGATGAGCCGCCGCAGCCGACGAGCAGCGCTGCCGCGAGCGCGAGCGCCAGCGGCGGCAGGATCGTGATGGGTTTGCGCAGACACATGCGGCCGCGCACTCTATATACGCGCTCGGTCGCGCGACGGCGGGGTGGGCGCTCAGGGGACCACAGCGCTCGGCGGCGGGATGCTCGGCGCGCGGTCGCCCGGGGAGCCGGCAGCGCAGTGACTGCGCCAGGCACAGCACCACCGGTGGCTTCAGGCGGCAGGCCCATCTGCCGATGAACAAGCGATACTCGAATGCTCGCTTCGCGCCCCCGCACCACACCGCTGCTCACGCGCATCGCAGCCTGCTGGTTCGGCCTGGTCGTGTTGGGCTTCCTCGCCTATGCCGGGCACGTCGCGTACGACCTCGGCGGCTCCTCCTCCGACCGGCTCTTCGACAACGTCGGGTACAACGCGGCGATGCTCGGCGCGGCGATCGCGCTGATCCTACGGGCCGCGACGCGCAGGAGAGACCGCGCAGCGATGCTGCTGCTCGCAGCCGGGCTGACCTCGTGGGCGCTCGGCGACCTCACCTACACGCTCCTCTACGGTGGCGGCGAAGCTCCTTACCCATCGGTCTCCGACGCCCTCTATCTGACGTTCTTCCCCCTTTGCTACGCCGGCCTGGGCATGCTCATCCGCGCGCGCTTCCGCGGCGTCAGTGCCGCCGCGTGGCTGGACGGGCTGATCGCCGGCCTCGGGCTCGGTGCGGTCGCGGCCGGCGTGCTGCTCGATCCGATCCTCGCCAACACCGGCGCGAGCGTGGCCGAGGTCGCGACGAACCTCGCCTACCCCGTCGGCGACCTGCTGATGTTCCTCGTCGTCGTCACCGCCGTCGGCCTCACCGGCTGGCGCCCGGAAGCGATGTGGGCGCTGATCGCGCTGAGCCTGATCGTCAGCGTCGTCGCCGACACGACTTACCTGTTCCAGGTGGCCAACAACACCTACGTCGAAGGCAGCTGGGTGGAACCGCTGTGGCCGCTGTCCGGGCTGCTGCTCGTACTCGCGCTGTGGATGCCCTCGCGCCCCGTCGCGCGCCCTCCCGTGGAGGGCTGGCGAGCACTCGTCGTGCCTGGAGCCGGCGTGTCCGCGGCCACCACGCTGCTGTTCGTCGATCACGGCTCCGTCGCGATCAACACCCCAGCACGCCTGCTCGCCGCCGCGACGCTCGTGGTCGCGGTCGTGCGCATCTCACTCGCCTTCCGTCGCAGCCGCCGCATGCACGAGCAGAGCCGCTCGCAGGCCGTCACCGACGCACTGACAGGGCTCGGCAACCGCCGCATCCTGATCGAGGATCTCGACGAGACGATCGAGCTGGCCGGCCAGGGCGATCCGCGGCTGCTGATCCTGTTCGACCTCAACGGCTTCAAGCACTACAACGACAGCTTCGGGCACCCCGCCGGCGACGCTCTGCTCGCGCGCCTCGGCGGGAACCTCGAAGCGACCGTCGCCCCGTACGGACGTGCCTACCGGATGGGTGGCGATGAGTTCTGCGCGCTGCTGCGCCCGGCCGGTGCGCCGGCCGAGGCACTTGCCGCCGCTGCCAGCGCCGCTCTGAGCGAGACCGGCCACGGATTCGAGATCGACTCCGCCTACGGCATGGCGCTGCTGCCGTTCGACGCCGACAGTGCCTCAGAGGCGCTCGCGCTCGCGGACAGGCGCCTGTATTCCAACAAGGAAAGCCGCCCGCTCGGCGTCAAGCGCCAGCTGCGCGGCGTGCTGCTGCAGGTACTCGGCGAGCGCGAGCCCGCGCTGCTGAGCCACCTCGACGGAGTGGCAGCACTCGCGCTGCGGCTCGGTCGTCACCTGCACCTCGACGCGGAGGCGCTCGACGTGCTCGTGCGCGGCGCAGAGATGCACGACATCGGCAAGATGGCGATCCCCGAAACGATCCTCAACAAGCCCGGGCCGCTCGCGCCGGAGGAGCTCGTGTTCATGCGCCGTCACACGATCCTCGGCGAGCGCATCCTCTCGGCCGCTCCCGCGCTGCAGCCGGTCGCCGAGCTCGTGCGCTCGAGCCACGAGCGATGGGACGGCGCCGGCTATCCGGACGGGCTCGCCGGCGAGAGGATCCCGCTCGGCTCGCGCATCATCTTCGTCTGCGATGCCTACGACGCGATGACCGCAGTGCGGCCCTACTCCCCCGCCCGGCCGCCGCAGGAGGCACTCGACGAGCTCGCCAGGTGCTCGGGCAGCCAGTTTGACCCGGACATCGTGGATGCGCTCAAAGCAGTCCTCACCGCCCGGGAGCGGGCAACGCCCGGCGGCGGTCGCGAGCTCGCTGAGTTCAGGTCGTCTTGATCAAGCCGCCGTCGATCACGTAGTTGGCGCCCGTGATGTTCCCGGCGCGCTCAGATGCGAGGAAGACGATCAGCGCCGCGACCTCCTCGGGCGCCGTGAAGCGACCGGTGGCGAAGCCGCCGATGCTCTCTACGACCTGGGCGCGTGCCGTCTCCGTGTCGACCCCCGTGGCCTTGGCGACCGTCTCGGCGACCCCGTGCTCGCCCAGCCACAGCTCGGTGCTGACCGGCCCGGGCGAGACCGCATTGACCCGCACCCCGCGCGCTCCGAACTCCTGCGCGAGCGACTTGGTCAGGTTGACGACGGCCGCCTTGCCCGCTCCGTAGTCGACCGTCCCGCCATCGGGCTGAAAGAAGGCGTTGACCGAGGCCACGTTCACGATCGCGCCGCCGCCGTGCTCGAGCATCCGTGTGAGCGCCGCGCGCGTGGTTTGCAGGTTGATGAAGAAGTTCATCTGCATCGCCCACTCGAATTCTGCGTCGCTCGTGCCGAGGAAGCCCTCGACCCGGATGCGAACCGCCATGCGGGTTCCCCTCTAGCTCGGTCTCGGCGCGAGCGGCTCAGGTCGCGTTCGGCCGCGTGAGCTGCTCGAGTAGCAGCAAGAAGGAAGCGTACGGCGCGCCGGTCGTCTGCTGCAGACCGATCTCGCACGTGCGGTTGCTGCAGAGGTGCTGCTCGACGTCCGCGTCCGCGAGCTCGGCAGCCGCGTCGCGCATCGCCGACGCCGGCAGCTCCGGGTGCAGCATGCCGCGGTCGCCGGCCATCCCGCAACACGTGCTCGCTGCTGGCACCAGCACCTCCTCGGCCAGCTCACGCGCGAGCGCCTCGAGCTTGCCCGCGAGACCGAGCTGCGAAGCCGAGCAGGTCGGGTGGATCGCCGCGCTCGCCACCCTGCGCGAGATCTGCAGGCGCGGCAGCAGCCGGTCGTGCGCCCACGCGATCGAGTCGAGCACCTCGATCTGCGCGAAGCGCTCGCGCTCGGACTCTCCCAGGCGCTCGGAGACGTCCTCGATCAGCCCCTGCGCGCACGAGCTCGCGTCGATCACGACCGGCAGCGCGCCGCCGTCGCTCCAGCGCCACAGCGCCGCCGCCGTCTTCGCCGCCATGTGATCGTGCCCGCGCCGGTAGCCCTTGGAGGCCCACGGCGTCGCGCAGCAGTGCCCGGCGACGTCGTCCGGGATCCACACCGCCAGCCCCGCGCGCGCAGACACCTCGACGAGCGCCTGCGGCAGCGACGGCTCGCGCTCGTGCCCGGGCGGATTGCCGAAGATGCGGTTGATGCATGCCGGCAGGTACACCGCCGCGGCGCCCGTGCGTTGCGTTCGCGGCAACGCCGGTGCGGACGGTGGCAGCGGCGCCGGCGGTAGCGGCAACAGCTCGCTGCTCACGCGGCGGCGCAGCAGCTGCGCCGGGCGTGCGAGCGCCTGCTCGCCGATGACGCCCGCGACTGCGCCTGCGGCCCCCAGCGCGGCCCGCGTCCCGCGCTCGAGCCCCGCGTAGCGCTTGGCCAGCTCCAGCGCGACGACCTCCTCGCGCTCAGTGCGCTCACGGCGGCGAAACTCCTTGACCAGCGCGCCCGTGTCGATCGCGACAGGGCAGACCTCCTGGCAGCTGCCGTCCGCGGCGCACGTCTGCAGCGCGTCGTACTCGTAGTCGGCCAGCAGCGCCTCGTACACCGGCGAACCCTCGGGCTGGCGCGCCATCTCGCGGCGGATCACGATGCGCTGGCGCGGCGTCGTCGTGACGTTGCGGCTCGGGCACACCGGCTCGCAGAAGCCGCACTCCACGCAATGAGCGGCGCTCTCCTCGATCTGCGGCTGGGTCTTCAGGTGCTTGAGGTGCACGCCCGGGTCGCGGTTGAGCACGACGCCCGGGTTGAGAACGCCGAGCGGGTCAGCGAGCTGCTTGATCCGCCACATCATCGCCGTCGCCTTCTCGCCCCACTCGCGCTCGACGTACGGCGCCATGTTCACGCCCGTGCCGTGCTCGGCCTTCAGCGAGCCGTCGTACTTGCCGACGATCAGCTCGACCAGCTCCTCCATGAAGCGGTGGTAGCGCTCGAGGTCCTCCGGCTTTGAGAAGTCCGGCGTCAGCTGGAAGTGCAGGTTGCCGGCCGAGGCGTGACCGGCGACGCCGACGAGGAACTCGTGCTTGCCGAGCAACGCCTGCAGGTCGCGCGCGCACTCGGCGATCCGCCCCGGCGCGACGCACACGTCCTCGATGATCAGCGCCGAACCGAGCGGCCGCAGCCGCCCGACCAGACCGAACAGACCCTCGCGCACGCGCCACGTCAGCTCGATCTCCTCGTGCGCGCGCGTGAACTCGTACGGCCGGATCAACTCACGACCCTCCAGCGCGCGGGCCGCTGCGGTCTCACACGCGTCGAGCTCCGCGCCGTCCTCGCCGCCGAACTCGACGATCAGCGCGGCCGACTCGAACGGCAGCTCGCGCCAGTGCTCCGGGCAGCCGTCCATGTTCCACGCCGCCGCGATCAGCGCCGGCGCCACCATCAGCTCGGTCGCGCGCGCACCGGCGGCCACGAGCGCCGGCACCGCCTCGGCGGCGGCGTCGATGTTCGGGAAGTGAACCCACGCGAGCGTCGTCTGCGCCGGCTCCGGGCGCGTGCGCATGACCGCCTCGGCGATGAACGCGAGCGTGCCCTCCGAGCCGACGACGAGGCGGCGGAAGATCTCCAGCGGGCGCTCGGCGTCGAGCAGCGCGCACAGCCGGTAGCCGGTGACGTTCTTGATCTCGTATTTGCGCCGCACGCGTTGCGCGAGCGGCTCGTCGGCGAGCAGCTCCTGCCGCAGCGCCAGCAGGCCCTCGGCCAGCTCCGGCTCGGCCGCCGCGAACTGCGCCTCGGCATCCGGCGCGGCCGTGTCGATGACCGTGCCCGAGGCGAGCACGAGCGTCATCGACTCGACCGTCGAGTAGGAGTCCCATGCGGTCCCGCAGCGCATGCCGCCGGAGTTGTTCGCAATCACACCGCCGATCGTCGCGATGTCTTTGCTCGCCGGGTCCGGTCCGAGCTTGCGAGCGTGGCGCTCGAGCAGGCGGTTGGCCAGGCCGAGCAGCGTGCCGGCGCGCAGCCGCACGCGCTCCCCACCCTGCTCGATCCGCACGCCCGAGAACCAGCGGCGCACGTCGATCATGATCCCGTCCGTCTGCGCCTGCCCGTTGAGGCTCGTGCCACCGCCGCGGAAGTTCACCGGCGTTCCCGTGCGGCGGGCATAGGCGAGCACCTTGCCGACGTCATCAGCGCCGTGCGCCATCACGACGACGGCCGGCAGCCGCCGGTAGGGACTGGCGTCGGAGGCGTAAGCGATCAGGTCGATCGCTCTCGCCAGCACGCGCTCCTGCCCGAGCAGCGCGATCAGGTCGCCGCGTAGCGGCTGCGGCGTCCCGGCCGCGAGCGAGTCCGGCGCACGGTCGCTCGCCGCCGGGCCGGGCGGGCGGCCAATCCTCCGCGTGTCCGGCGCGAGCAGGACGCTCAAGCGAGCGCCATCCCGGGGGCGACGTCGACCTGCACGAGGGACGGGCCGTCCTGGGCGAGAGTGTCGACGAGAGCCTCGTGCAGCCCCTCGCGCCCGGCGATGCTCACCGACGGCACGCCGTAGCTCTGCGCGGTCGCTGCGACGTCGAGCGCCGGTAGATCGAGTGCCGGGGCGCCGGTGACGTTCTCGAGCGTCGCGAACCACTTCAGGATCGAGTACTCGTTGTTGCGCAGCACCAGGAACTTGACCGGCACGCCGTAGGCGGCGGCCGTCCAGAAGGCAGTGATCGCATACTGGGCCGAGCCCTCACCGAGCACGCACACGACCTGGCGCTGGGGCTGAGCGAGCTGCACGCCAATCGCGGCGGAGAGCCCGAAGCCGAGGCCACCGCTCGCGCTGAAGTAGTAGGAGCCCGGGCGCGACAGGCGCAGCCTGTTGCGCAGCGCGGCGGTGCTCGAGGGCGACTCGAGCACGACGATCCCGTCCGCCGGGAACAGCTTGGCGAGCGTCGCGTGCACCCCACCGCCGGAGAGCAGCTCACCACTCGGCAGCGGCTCGAGCTCCACGCGCGCCGGCGGCGCATCGCGCTCGGACGGCTCGCTGAGCTCGTCGGCGAGCGCGCGTAGCGTGAGCGCGACGTCGGCGACGATCGCATCGCCCATCGGCGCGCGCGAGGCCTCGTCGGGGTCGTTCGTGATCGCCACCAGCTCGGCGCCGTCAGGGAGAAAGTCGCCGGGGATGTTCGGGTAGTAGGGGAACACCGAGGAGCCGACCACGAGCACCAGGTCGTGGCCCTCGAGCGTCTGTGCGAGCGGCCCGACGGCAGGCGGGAGCATGCCTTGGAAAGCCGGGTGATCCTCGGGGAAGCCGATGCGTCCGCCGCCGGTCGGAGGCGAGGCCCAGACGGGCAGGCGCTGGGATTCGGCCAGCTCGATCGCAGCGTCCCAGCCGCCGGAGGCGTCGATGTCCGGGCCCGCGACGAGCACCGGATTCTTCGCGGCGCGCAGGCGCTGCGCAAGCGAGGCGATCTGCTGCGGCGAGGGCTGCGCGCGACCGGCGGTCGTGCGCGCGATCTGGGAGACGTAGTCGAGCGGCTCGACCTCGACCAGCCAGTCGTCCATCGGGATCGAGACGAACGCCGGACCGGCCGGCGGCAACGTCGCGTGGTGGATCGCCTGCGCGAGCGCGAACGGCACGTCGGCGGCGCGCGGCGGCTCGTGGCTCCACTTCACGTACGGCTTCGGCACCTCGACGGCGTCGCGATTGGTGAGGTTGGCCTGCATCGTGATCAGCGAGCGCGCCTGCTGTCCGGCTGTGACCAGCAGGGGCGCCTTGTTCGCGCGCGCGTTGAAGATCGCGCCGACGCCGTTGCCGACTCCCGGCGCAGTGTGCAGGTTGACGTGCGCGATGTTGCCGCTCGCCTGCGCGAAGCCGTCGGCCATGCCGACGGCGACCGCCTCCTGCAGCCCGAGCACGTAGCGGAAGTCCTCCGGGAAGGGCCCGAGCATCGGCAGCTCGGTGGAGCCGGGGTTGCCGAAGATCGTGGTCATCCCGTGCTTTCGGAACAACTCGAAGGATGCGTCGCGAACGCTCGTCATCTGACCCGGCCCTCCCTCTCGATCGAGCGCGAAGGCTACCGACGTGGCGCAGGCGGCGAAGAATGGGCGGCGATGCGGACCCGCACTGGCCGGTTGTTGGCCTTCGCACGTCCCCTACAGGCGAGGTGAACGTGAACGTCACGGTGTTCCAGCAGTCGCGATCATTACGCCGAGCGCTCCCGTTCGTCCTGCTCGCGCTGAGCAGCGGCATCGCCGCAGGCTGTGGCGAAGGCGGCGATTCCTCCACAGATCTCACCCGAGTCGCGCAGGCCGCGTACGTCACCTCCCGAGGCCCCAGTTACCGCACTTCGACCGACATCAATATTTATCTGAATGGAAAGCACTCGACGATCGTGGCCAACGGGGCACTCGGCGAAAAGGGGCGGATCGGCTCGCTGGACCTGCAGCTGGGTGGGAAGCACCTCGAGGAGATCACATTCAAGGCGGGTGGTCGTGTCAAGGACCGCGCGCCTGGCGAGAGCGCAAACACCGCATCGAGCGAGCGACTCGGTTTGGGGGCCTCAGGGACCGACGCGGCGCATCAGCGCCCGGGCTGCCCGCACCGCCAGCTCGCGCTCGTAGGTGATCGCGAAGTCGAAGCGCCGATCCATGTCCTCAGCGTCGTCACCGAGGTCGCGAGCGACGAAAGCGCTCGCGAACTGCGGGCCGACGAGCGTGACGTCCCACTCGCCCCGGACCGAGTCGCCGGGGTCAAGATCGACGCCGCGAACACCCGGCGCCGGGCTGCGCGGGAGATCGCTGCCGAACGCTCCGACGACCGCCGCAGTCGCGGCCAGGCCGGAGTATCTGCGCGCGGTTATCGGGCTGAAGTACTTGGCGTCCTGGAATGAGCTGAGCAGCACCGCGTAGGGGCCGAGGCTCGCCGCCTGCGCCTCGATCTGCATGCTCAGCGCAAGCAGCAGGCGCTTGCTTCCGCGGCGAACGTCGCGCTTCTCCGCGATGACCTCGAAGGGGGTGCGTGGCGTCTCGCTACCCAGGGCGAGCGCGCGGCGCGGAACCTCCTCGACGCCCGCCTCGTGGCGATCGAGCTCTCCCGGCCGACCGAACAGCCAGCCCTGGCCGTAGCGAGCGCCGAGCGCGAGCGCCGTTTGGTGGTGCGCTTCGGTCTCGATGCCCTCGGCGAGCACTAGCGCTCCGGTGCGCTCGGCCTCGGCGGCGACGGCGTGAACGATCTCGGCGACCTGCGGCGAGGGGTTGTCCTGCACGAGGCGCAGGTCCAGCTTGATCACGTCCGGAGCGAGGAACGGCATCAGCGCGAGCGAGCGCGGGTCGGCGCCGACGTCGTCCAGCGCGATACCGACGCCGCGAGCGCGAAGCGACCGGACCACCGCAAGCAGCTCCGAAGGCCGGTCGATCAGCGCGCGCTCGGTTAGCTCGACGAATACCGGGAAGGAGTCCAGCGCCCTGGCAAGCAGTCGTTCGAGGTCCGGGGGCATGCGGCCGCCGGCGAGGTCCGGCTCGAAGTTGACGAACAGCGAGCGCCCGGCGGCGAGGCCGTGGTCGACAGCGCCTTGCAGCGCGGCGCGCTGGCACGCCCACTCGAGCTCGGCTCGCACGCCCGCGATGCGAGCGGACTCGAACAGCGCGGCCGGGCTCTCGAGCTGCGAGGACTCGGGGCCGCGCGCGAGCGCCTCGTAGCCGATGCGGGCGCCCGTGGTGAGGTCGATGAGCGGTTGATAGACCGAGCGGATCTCGCCTCGATCGATCACCCCCGCGACCGAGCTGACGGACGGCGGCCGGCGATTCAGGGCAGCAGACGATGGGGTCACCCTCGTGTGATCGACGCTACAGATGCGGGCCTTAGCGCCGTCGAGGCCACTGGACGTAAGGTCTGGCGTTCGAACACCATCAGGAGGATGGCGACCGGGCGCGCGCCATCGGCCGCCGGTGCCTTGATTCCCTGCCGAGCGAGGACGTCGCGGCGATGGCGAGGTCTACACGGGAAACTTCGAGACGGAGGTGAGCAGTGGCCGCTCACCCGCGGACCGGGTTCGCGGTTGTTCCCGGACGCAGCCGCCACCGGCAACCTGTCGCTCGCGGCGTGTGAGTCGTACGGCAACGGCGTGGTCTATCTGGCCTACCGACCGCAGGCGTGAGGCAGCCAATCACTCCAGGAGCCGCATCCGCTTTCCCTCAATCGCCGAATCCGTTCGCCGCCGCCGCATCCTCGATGTCGTTCAAGTTCAGCTGTGTGTGAGAGGTCGCCATCGTGCGCTCCGGATTTCGTCAGATTTCCTACGCCGGACCAGCCACGCCAATCAGGTGGCCTTCGGGGTCGGTGAACTGACCGACTACGAGCGTCCCTGACGTGCCCTCGGGGCCCATTTGGCGCGTCCCGCCGAGGCTCTCGGCCTGCCTGAGCGCGGCCTCGACGTCAGGCACGCCCACATAGAACAGAACCCGGCGCTCGTAGCCCTCGCCGCCGCCGACACCACCGTTGATGCCCGTCCCGTCACCGGTAATGAATCCGTAGTTGCCCGGCTCGGAGACCGCTTCGGTGGCCGCGTCGCCCGTTTGAAACTCCCAACCAAACAGCTCGGCGTATTAGCCGCGGAGCGGTCCCGACTTCGAGACCTCGCTGACCGTCTACCGCGTCGAACTTGACGACCGCGTCTGGACCGTTCGAGCCGTGGATGGCCACGTAGAAGTGCAGCCGGGCGAGTCGACCAGAGCGGACGTCGTGCTCCGCACCGACCCCGAGACGTTGAACGCTCTGCTGAACGAACCGCACACGCTTGACGCCGCCCTATCGGAGGCGACCATCGTCGTCGAGGGCAACTTGTCGGCATTGCGAGAGCTTCTAGCGGCAGGCGCGATCCCCACGCCTGCGTAACGCGGGTACCCCGGCCCTCGTTCTCAGCGACCACGGCTGATTACCCCACGGGACCAGTGAGCACGTGTTGGCGCGCATGGCGGAGAACGCCGTGCGAGCGTCGCCGGTCCCCTGGGGCGTCCGTTTGAGCGTTCTCATCTCGGTTTGCAGAAGACTCTTTGACCCGCGTAACCTCGTCGCATGGCGGTGACGGACGAGACCGCGAGCCTGGGCGTACTGAAGGGACTATCGAGAGGAGCGGGAGATGGAAACGTTCGACGTTGTGGTCGTGGGGGGGCGTCTGGCCGGATGCGCTGTTGCA
>JBBSDZ010000035.1:0-26704 GCA_038240205.1 Solirubrobacterales bacterium
AGAGCGCGGAGCGCGGCTGCCGAAGGTCGACCTCGCGCCGCCCAAGAGCGTGATCGGGCGCAACACGATCGACGCGATCCGCTCGGGCGTCGTGTTCGGCTACGCAGGCGCGATCGACGCGATCCTGCGGCGCCTGTACGCAGAGATCGGCGAACGCGCGCAGGTGATCGCGACGGGGGGGCTGGCGAGCCTGGTGGTGCCGTACACGGAGGAGCTCGAGGAGATGGACGAGCTGCTGACGCTGACCGGGCTGCGGTTGCTGCACGAACGGAACTCTTAGGCGTGTGTCAGCCTTCAGGCGGCCTGGCAGCGGCGGTGAAGGCCAGCTCTCCACCGGCCGGCGACCAGGAGAGGGAGCGGATCTGCGCGCCCGGGAGCCGTGTGAGCTCGGTCGGCGTGCCGCCGTCGGCCGGAACCGTCTCGACCGTCTCGCCGGCCGGCCCGACGAAGGCGATCAGCCGCCCGTCGGGAGACCAGGCCGGGTGGGAGGCGGCGCTCGTGACGAGCAGCCGGGCCGGCCCCCCGGACGCCTGCAGCAGGTAGAGCCGAACCCCGGCATCGGGCGCAGAAGCCTGCGCTTCGATCACCAACCGGCGCCCATCGGGCGAGACGGCGGGCGCGGAGCGCGCGACGACGTCGCTGTCGATGCGCCGCCGGCTCGCCCCTGAGGGCGAGTATTCCCATAGACCGCTTGACGTGGTCAGGAAAAGGGCCCGACCATCCGGCGCCCAGCCGAGATCTTCGTCTGCGGCCGCCAGCGGGTCCTCGCAGACCCCTGCGCCGATCGAACCTGGCAGGCGGCCAAGATCACGCCGCAGCCGTCCGGCGGCTGAGAGCACCTCGAGGCCGAGCGGGGCTCGCGTGCGAGCGCACGCAACGATCGCCAGCGAGCCACCGCGGCTCGCCCAGGCGGCAGCGCCGATCGGCCCGACCGACGCGGCCCGTCTCACGGTCCCGTCCGCGTCGACGTGGATCAGCCGGGTGTCTGCGATCTTGCCGTGGCTGCTCGTGCTCAGCAGTTGTGTGGACTGGTTGGATCGCCAGACGACGTTCGAGCCGATGCCGCCGAGACGAACGGCTCGGGCCGTCTTGGTGGACGGTTGCAGGAGCTCGAGCGGACCCTGGACGTCCGCCCCGTGTCCGTCCATCGAGCTCGTCACGGCCGCGATCCGCCTGCCATCCGGCGACCACGCGTAGTCGTGAAAGCGTCGATCGTGCGTCAGCTGGATCAGCTTCGCGCCGTCGCGGGCGACGACGAAGACCGCGTCGTAGACGCCGAGCTTCGCGCGAAGGGAATCGGAATCGGAACGGTCGATAGCGACGACCGCCGCGATCGTGCCCGCCACCGCAGCGAGCACGACCAAGGCAATCAGCACTGCTCGGCGCACCGACCGGATTCTTTCAACTCGGAGCGCTCGCCCGCGTTTGGGTCCGGAACCTCTCTTGCCGCCTCCATAATTGAACGGTGGCCTCTACTACGACGGGACCGGACCGGCTGAACGAAGCTTGGATGCTCGGCACGCTGCGCGTTCCGAATCGCGTGCTGCTGGCGCCGCTGGCGGGGATCGGGAACTGGTTCGTACGGTTGCAGGCCAAGCGGTTCGGGGCTGGGATGGCGGTTTCGGAGATGGTCTCGACGCACGCGATCCACCACGGCAACGAGAAGACGTGCGTCGAGATGCTGCGGATCGACCCGCGCGAGCGCGAGGGAGGTCCGGTCTCGATCCAGTTGTTCGGCGAGGATCCGGAGGTGATGCGCTCGGCGGCTGCGCACGTCGCGGCGGTGGGGGCGGATGCGATCGACATCAACATGGGCTGCCCGGTGCCGAAGGTGTGCAAGACAGGCGCGGGGGCTGCGCTGCTGGCTGAGCCGGCGCGGGCGGTCGAGGTCGCGCGCGCGGCGGTCGAGGGCGCGCTCGGAGCGAACGGCCCGCTGCCGGTGACGGTCAAGATCCGCTCGGGGCTGCGCACGGGCGATACGAGCGGGTTCGAGCTGGCACACCGCTTGGTCGAGGAGGCGGGGGTCGCTGCGATCGGCTTTCACCCGCGTTCGGCGGCGGTGCAGCACAAGGGCGTCCCTGATTACGCGCTGGCGGCGCGATTGGTCGACTCGCTCGCGGCACCGGTGATCCTGACGGGTGGGCTGAGCGACGCCGAGCACGTACGTGACGCGATCGAGCAGACGGGTGCGGCCGCCGTGATGCTGGCGCGCGGAGCGCTAGGCAACCCGTGGCTGTTCGCAGAGCTGCTCGGGGAGCGCCAGGACGCACCCACTCCGGCAGAGGTCCTGAGGGAGCTCGACTGGACGATCGATCGCGCCGTCGAGCACCTCGGCGAGCCGCGCGCGACGCGCTACCTGCGCAAGTTCTATCCGTGGTACGTGGCGCGCCTGCAGATGGACCCGCAGGCTGGGAAGCGACTGCAGGGCGTGTTGCAGGAGTCGGAGACGCTCGCGCACGTCAGGAGCCACCTGGGCCTGCCTCGCGCCGCCCTGGCAATGGCCGTTTAAGGCCTGCACCTACGGCTCTGCGCCCCCGCTATACTGCTGCGCTCTCAGGGGCCGCTCGTTGCGAGAATCCCGTCCGGATGCGGGGTTTTCGCCTCTCGTCGGTCCAACCACGAGCCCGCGATCGAGGGTCACATGCCGAAGGACGTAATCCTCACCCCCGAAGGCCTCACGAAGCTCAAGGGCGAGCTCGAGCTGCTCTCCACCGAGAAGCGCCGCGAGGTGGCCGAACGGATCAAGGAGGCACGCGAGTTCGGCGACATCTCGGAGAACTCCGAGTACGACGACGCGAAGAACGAGCAGGCGATGCTCGAGAGCCGGATCGCGCAGCTGCAGGAGAAGCTGCGCATGGCGACGGTGATCGAGACGAAGGACCTCTCGACCGACGTCGTGCAGGTTGGCTCTGTAGTGCACGTCAAAGACGAAAAGACGGGCAAGTCGGTGAAGTACACGATCGTCGGCTCGGCAGAGGCCAAGCCGGAAGAGCACAAGCTCTCCAACGAGTCGCCGGTCGGCCGCGCGCTGCTCGGGCGCAAGCGCAACGAGACGGTCGCGGTGAAGGTCCCGCGCGGGCCGGCGCGCAAGCTGAAGATCACGAAGATCGACATCGGCCTCAAGTAGGCTCGCCGCGATGAGCGGAAAGCCGGAAGGTCCCTCGCCCAGCGAGCCGGGCAGGCACGGGCTGGCCGAGCTGATGGCCGAGCGTCGTGCAAAGGCCGTGCGGCTGCGCGAGTCCGACACGGGCGCCTTTCCCTACTCCTACGCGGGCACAGAGCCCATCGCGGACGTGCTCGGCGCCTACGAGCACCTGCAACCGGGCGAGGAGACCGAGGAGCCTCATCGCGTCGCCGGGCGCTTGGCCGCGCGCCGCGGATCGGGTGGTGCAGCCTTCCTCGACGTGGTCGACCGGACCGGCAAGCTGCAACTGCACGCCCGCCGCGACGTGCTCGGCGAGGAGAGCTTCGAGCGCCTGACGACGCTGGACATCGGCGACCTGCTCGGGGTCGACGGCGCAGCGCTGCGCTCCAAGCGCGGGGAGATCTCCCTGCGCGTCGATGGCTTCGTGGTGCTCGGCAAGGCGTTGCGCCCGCCGCCGGACAAACACGGCGGGTTGAGCGACGTGGAGACGCGCTACCGCCGCCGCGAGCTCGACCTGATCTCCGACGAGCACGCGCGGACGCTGTTCATCGACCGCGCGAAGATCATCTCGGCCGTGCGCTCCTACCTCGACGGCGAGGGCTTCGTCGAGGTTGAGACGCCGGTACTGCAACCGCTCTACGGCGGCGCGCTCGCGCGGCCGTTCACCACTCACCACAACGCGCTCGAGCGCACGCTGTACCTGCGCATCGCCACAGAGCTGTACCTCAAGCGCCTGCTCGTCGGCGGGCTCGAGCGCGTGTACGAGCTGGGCAAGGACTTCCGCAACGAGGGTGTCTCAACCAAGCACAACCCGGAGTTCACGATGGTCGAGTTCTACGAGGCCTACACCGACTACGAGGGCGTCGCCGAGCGCCTGGAAGCGCTCGTCGGCGCGGCCGCCGAGGCGATCGGCTACGCAGGCGAGATCGACTTCGCGGGACGGTGGCGGCGGGTGAGCTTCGTCGCTGCGATCGCCGAGGCGACCGGCATCGATCTCTCCACCGTGCGCGACGCCGCGTCGCTGCGTGCGGCGATCGAGGAGCGCAAGCTGCAGGTGCGCACGGGCGACGCCACGTGGGCGCAGATGGCCGATGACCTGCTCTCGAAGTTCGTCGAGCCGGGGCTCGTGCAGCCGACGTTCGTGCTCGACTACCCGGTCGAGCTCTCGCCGTTCGCGCGCGAGCATCGCTCGCTGCCTGGCCTGGTCGAGCGCTGGGAGGCGTTTGCAGGGGGTATGGAGATCGCGAACGCCTTCTCGGAGCTCAACGACGCCGACTCCCAGCGCGAGCGCTTTGAGGCGCAGCGGGCCGCCGCGGACGACGGCGACGAAGAGGCCCAGCCCTACGACGAGCTGTTCGTGCAGGCGCTCGAGCAGGGAATGCCGCCGGCGGGCGGGGTCGGCCTTGGCATCGACCGCCTGGTGATGCTGCTGACCGGTCGCGACTCGATCCGCGAGGTCGTGCTGTTCCCGGCGATGCGCGACTGAGCTACACGCACGGCGCGGCGCCTCGGACGCCGCGCACGTTGAAGACGCAGTAGCCGGGAGCGGGGCTCATCGCCGCGGCTCGCGAGCGCTTGCGCATGCTGGTTCGCGGTGCGCGTCGCCGCCGGCTGGCACGCGCGCAGGTCACGTAGGCGTCAACGCCGTCGCCGTTCAGGCCTCAAGCCGGCGGCTCGCCGTGACGATTGACCCCCACGGGGCCGGGTAGTCGGTTGGTAGACTGCCGCTGAGGCGTCGACCCAGACCACATAGCTCACCAGCACCCCCTCGCAGGAAGGAACCAACCATGTTCGAGCGATTCACAGAACGGGCCCGGCAGGTGGTCGTTCTCGCGCAGGAGGAGGCGCGGACGCTCAAGCACAACTACATCGGCACAGAGCACATCCTGCTCGGCCTGCTCCGCGAGGAGGAGGGACTGGCCGCGCGAGTGCTCGAGAGCCTCGACATCACCGTAGAGCGCGTGCGCGCGCAGGTCGTCCGCATCGTCGGCTCCGGCGAGGAGGTCACCTCGGGCCAGATCCCGTTCACGCCGCGCGCGAAGAAGGTGCTTGAGCTGGCACTGCGCGAGGCGCTGAGCCTCGGCCACAACTACATCGGCACCGAGCACATCCTGCTCGGCCTGGTGCGTGAGAACGAGGGCGTCGCCGCTCGCATCCTGCTCGACTTCGACGCCGACTCGGAGAAGATCCGCAACGAGGTCATCCGCATGCTCTCCGGCCCCGGCGGACGACGCCAGGGTCAGGCGAGCGGTTCGGGCTCCGGCTCGGGCGCAGCTCCAGGCGAGGGCAAGAAGTCCTCGAAGCTGCTCGACCAGTTCGGTCGCAACCTGACCAAGCTCGCCGCCGAAGGCAAGCTCGACCCGTGCGTCGGGCGCGAGACGGAGATCGAGCGGATCATGCAGATCCTCTCGCGGCGCACCAAGAACAACCCTGTGCTCGTGGGCGAGCCGGGCGTGGGCAAGACCGCCGTGGTCGAGGGCCTGGCCCAGCGGATCACGAGCTCTGACGTGCCCGAGCTGCTGCGCAACAAGCAGATCTACACGCTTGACCTCGCGGCGCTGGTCGCGGGCTCGAAGTACCGCGGCGAGTTCGAGGAGCGCCTGAAGAAGGTGATGAAGGAGATCACCCAGCGCGGCGACATCATCCTGTTCATCGACGAGCTTCACAACCTCGTCGGCGCGGGCGCGGCCGAGGGCGCGATCGACGCCGCCTCGATCCTCAAGCCGGCGCTCGCACGTGGCGAGCTGCAGACGATCGGCGCGACCACGCTCGAGGAGTACCGCAAGTACCTCGAGCGCGACTCCGCCTTGGAGCGACGCTTTCAGAAGATCACCGTGGAGGAGCCGACGATCGACCAGACGGTCGAAATCCTGAAGGGCCTGCGCGACCGCTACGAGCAGCACCACAAGGTGCAGATCACCGACGAGGCGCTGCGCGCCGCCGGTGAACTCGCGAGCCGCTACATCTCCGACCGCTTCCTGCCGGACAAGGCGATCGACCTGATCGACGAGGCCGCCTCACGTATGCGCATCAAGTCGATGACCTCGCCTCCGGCCAACCGCGAGCTCGAGGGCGAGGTCGAGACGACCCGCCGCGAGAAGGAGGCGGCGATCGAGGCTCAGGAGTTCGAGAAGGCCGCCGCCCTGCGCGACAAAGAGCGCAAGCTGACGAACAAGAAACGCGAGCTGGAGCAGGAATGGGAGTCCGGCGAGACCGGCGAGCGCCCATCGATCGGCGAAGAGGAGATCGCGGACATCGTCTCGATGTGGACCGGCATTCCGGTGTTCAAGCTGACCGAGGCGGAGACGCAGAAGCTGATGCGCATGGAGGACGAACTGCACAAGCGCGTGATCGGCCAGCACCCGGCGATCGAGGTCATCTCCAAGGCGATCCGGCGCTCGCGCGCGGGTCTCAAGGACCCCAAGCGCCCGACCGGCTCGTTCATCTTCCTCGGCCCCTCGGGCGTGGGCAAGACCGAGCTGGCCCGCACGCTCGCCGAGTTCCTGTTCGGCGACGACGACGCGATGATCCGCATCGACATGTCCGAGTACATGGAGAAGCACGCCGTCTCGCGGTTGGTGGGCTCGCCCCCGGGCTACATCGGCTACGACGAGGGCGGACAGCTGACCGAGGCGATCCGGCGCAAGCCCTACAGCGTGCTGCTGCTCGACGAGATCGAGAAGGCGCACCCGGACGTGTTCAACATCCTGCTGCAGATCCTCGAGGACGGCCGCCTGACCGATGCGCAGGGGCGGACGGTCGACTTCAGGCACGCGATCGTAATCATGACCTCGAACATCGGCGCGGCGGAGATCGCGCGGAACACGCCGCTCGGCTTCGCGGTCTCCGAGGACGAGACGGGCATCACCTACGACGACATGAAGGCCCGCATCATGGGCGAGCTCAAGAAGGTGTTCCGCCCGGAGTTCCTCAACCGCATCGACGACGTGATCGTCTTCCACAAGCTGCAGAAGGACGAGATCAAGCAGATCGTCGAGCTACTGCTGCTGCGCATCCGCGAGTCGATGGCCGAACGCGAGCTTCAGCTGGAGCTGACGGGCGAGGCCAAGGACCTGCTGGTCGAGAAGGGCTGGGACCCATCGATGGGTGCGCGTCCGCTGCGCCGAGCGATCCAGCGCTACATCGAGGACCCGCTCGCCGACTTCGTCCTGCGCGAGGAGCTGACGCCCGGCGCGACCGTCGTGATCGATCCATCGCCGGATGACGAGGAGGGCGAGGTGCGCCTGACGATCGTCAAGCCGAAGAAGCAGAAGACGCCCGTGGGCGTCGGCGCCGAAGGCGGCGCTCCGGAGGAGCTGACCGAGGGCGAGGACGCCCCCCCCGAGGAGCCCGCAGAGATCGGCGAGCCCGGCGAGCAGTAGCCCTCCGGCGCTGTCCCCGCCGGCGCGTAGGCTCATGCGATGGCGCGTGAGATCGCATACAGCTGCACCGCATGTGGCCTGCAGTCGGCCAAGTGGCATGGGCAGTGTCCCGGATGCGAAGCGTGGAACACCCTCGTCGAGGAGCGCATCCCGGCAGGCGGGCGTGGGCAGGGTCGCGCCGGCCGCCGGCGCGTAGGCGGTGAGGCGGGCGGCGCAACTGCCAGGACGCGGCGCCCGACGCTCGCGGCACGTCCGCTGCGGGAGGTCGGAGCGGCGCCGCTGGAGCGGATGGCGACGGGCATCGGCGAGCTCGACCGCGTGCTCGGAGGCGGCCTCGTGCCCGGATCGCTGGTGCTGCTGGGCGGGTCGCCGGGAATTGGCAAGTCGACGCTGACGAACATGGTGCTCGGGCATCTGGCGCAGGCTGGGCAGCGCACGCTCTACGTCAGCGGCGAGGAGTCCGCCGAGCAGGTCAGGCTACGCGCCGAGCGCCTCGGCAGCGGCGCCTTGAAGGTTCCGATCCTCGCCGAGACGGACCTCGACACGGTGCTCGACACGATCGCAGCCGAAGGGCCGGCGGCGTGCGTGATCGACTCGGTGCAGACGCTCAACTCGGCTGAGCTCTCAGGCGCCCCGGGCTCGGTCGGCCAGGTCCGCGAGGTGGCCGGACAGATCATGGAGCTCGCCAAGTCTCGCGGCGTGGCGGTGATCCTCGTCGGGCACGTGACCAAGGACGGCGCCCTGGCCGGCCCGCGCGTACTCGAGCACCTGGTCGACTGCGTGCTGCAGTTCGAGGGCGAGCGCGAGCGCCCCTATCGCGAGCTGCGCGCGCTGAAGAACCGCTTCGGCTCGACCAACGAGGCGGGCTTGTTTGAGATGCGCCAAGGCGGCCTCGTCGAGGTGCTCGATGCCTCGGCGCGTTTCGTCGCGGAGGCGACGCGGGCGCCAGGCAGCGTCGTGCTGGCGGCGATGGAGGGATCGCGCCCGCTGCTGGTGGAGGTGCAGGCGTTGGTCGCGCCCTCCGAGCTCGAGCAGCCACGGCGAGTCGTCTCGGGCCTGGATCGCAACCGCCTCGCGCTCGTGCTGGCGATCCTCGGCCGCCACGGCCGCATCGGCACGGGCGGATCGGACGTGTTCGTCAACGTCGTCGGCGGCGTGCGCGTGGACGAGCCCGGCTGCGACTTGGCGGTGGCGCTGGCGGTGGCGAGCGCGAGCCGCGGGGTCCCGTTGAGCGGAACCCCGCGCGCGTGTTTCGGCGAGCTGGGTCTGACCGGCGAGCTGCGCTGGGTCGGCCATCCGGAGAGGCGCGTGGAAGAGGCGGCAAAGCACGGCTGCGGCGAGGTGATAGCGCCGGTCGACAGCGGCCCGGGAGCATGTGAGGCGGCGACGCTGCGCCAAGCGCTGGCGCTGGCGCTCCCGCAAGGCGAGAGGCGCCTGGAGGAGGCCGTAGCTTGACCGGTCGTACGGGTGTGTACGAGGCGCTAAAGGAACGCTAAATGCCCTAGAATGGGGGATTGTGGCCCTACGATCCGGCGAAGATTTCGACACCGAAGTAAGGGCAGAGCCGGGTTTGATGAAGGCCCTGGAGATGATCGCTCCGGGTACGGCGCTGCGCGAGGGGATCGAGAGCATCCTGCACGCGCGTACCGGCGGGCTGATCGTGATCGGCGAGCCGGAAGACCTCGCGTTTCTGAACTCGGGCGGAATTAAGCTCGAGATCGACTACACGCCTGCGTTTCTCTATCAAGTGGCAAAGATGGACGGGGCGATTATCCTCAACGCCAACGCCACGAAGATCACGATGGCGAACGTGCAGCTGATGCCCGATCCGACGATCCTCTCGCACGAGACGGGCACGCGCCATCGCACGGCCGAGCGCGTCTCCAAGCAGACCGACGCGCTGGTGATTGCGATCTCTCAACGCCGCGAGGTCGTGTCGGTTTACGTGGACGGGGCGAAGTACATCCTCGAGGACATCCCGGTCGTGCTCGCGAAGGCCAATCAGGCGCTGGCGACTCTAGACAAGTACCGCACGCGCCTGGATCAGGTCTCCACGCGGCTGACGGCGCTCGAGTTCGAGGGCGGCGCGACGTTGCACGACGTGCTGACCGTGCTCCAGCGCTCAGAGCTGGTCACGCGCATGGCCGTAGAGATCGAGCGCTACATCGTCGAGCTCGGCAGCGAGGGCAGGCTGATCGAGATGCAGCTCGAGGAGACGACGGTCGGCACGGCGGCGGAGAAGGCGGCGCTCGTGCGCGACTACCTGTTCGCCTACTCCGACGAGGCGTTCGCGGCCGGCCTGGAGGAGATCGGCCGCCTCGCCCACCAGGATCTGCTCGACTTCGGTCGCCTGGCTGAGCTGCTCGGCTACGACCGCAAGCTGAACACGCTCGACTACCCGGTCTCGCCGCGGGGCTACCGTGTGCTCGGCCGCATACCGCGGCTGCCGAAGATCGTCGTCGCGGAGATCGTCGGCGAGTTCGGAGGCCTCGACGAGCTGCTCGCGGCGACCGACTCGGCGCTGGAGTCGGTCGAAGGGGTCGGGGAGATCAGGGCAAAGGACATCCGCGAGGGCCTGCGCCGCTTGCAGGAGATCAACCTCGTGGATCGCTACCTGCAGACTTGAACGACGGCCGTCCTTCGGTCGGCCGAAACACAAAGGAGAACACCATTCCGTCACAAGCAATTCAAGAGGATGCGCTGCAGGTCGAGCTCGAGACGACCCGCGTGGTCGAGTACATCGAGTTCGAGCTGGGCGATCATGTCGTCTACCCCCATCACGGCGCCGGCAAGGTGCTGAAGAAGGAGGAGATGGAGATGCTCGGCGAACGGCGCGAGTACCTCACGATCAAGATTCTCCACAACGACATGACGGTGCGGGTTCCGACGGAGAACGCCGCGCTCGCGGGTCTGCGCAGGGTCATCGACGAGGAAACGGTCAAGAAGGTTCTGGACGTCCTGCGCGACACGGTCTCGGAGATGCCGAAGAACTGGAACCGCCGCTTCAAGCACAACCGCGACAAGATCAAGACGGGCGACATCTACGAGCTGGCCGAGGTCGTTCGCAACCTCTCGCTGCGCGAGAGCGAGAAGGGCCTCTCGACCGGCGAGAAGCAGATGTTCACGCGCACCAAGAAGATCCTTGCCTCCGAGCTGATGTACGCGCTCGACAAGGACGAGGAAGAGGCCGAGAGCTACCTCGACGACCTGCTCGCCGATTCGGCCACCAGCCAGATGGCCGGAGCCGCGGCCGAGTAACCGGCCCTCGCGCACGCTCCAGCGCCGGGGACGGCCGCTCTGGCGCGTGCGCGACGGCCTCCTTCAGCGATGACGATCGCCCTGATCGTGGCGGCCGGCCGCGGGGAGCGTCTCGGGGAGGACTGCCCGAAGGCGCTCGTCGAGCTCGGCGGCCGCCCGATGCTGCAGTGGTCGCTCGAGGCGCTCCTGGAGCTGGGGGTGTCGCAGATCGTCGTGGCGCTGCCACCGGGGACGCGCGCTCCGCCAGGCGCGCTCGGGGTCGAGGGTGGCGCCACGCGCTCTGACTCCGTGCGCAGGGCGCTGGCGGCCGCCGGCAAGGGCGATCCGGTGCTCGTACATGATGCCGCCCGCCCGCTGCTCACGGCGGCGCTGGCGGGCAAGGTGCTTGCCGCACTCGAGCACGACCCGGCCGCCTTAGCGGCGATCGCAGCGGCGCCGGTCACTGACACGATCAAGCGCGTCGGCGCCGACGGCGCGGTCAGCGAGACGCTCCAGCGCAGCAGTCTGTGGGGCGTGCAGACGCCGCAGGTGTTCCGCCGCGAGGCGCTCGAGCGGGCGCTCGACGTGTCCGCTGAGGTGCTCGCGCAGGCAACTGACGACGCCTGGCTGATCGAGCGCGCCGGGGGGCGGGTGATCGTCGTCGACAGCGGCGCGGAGAACCTCAAGGTGACGACACCGCTGGACCTGGAGATGGCCGGCCGCCTGCTGGCGCGGCGCTATTCCGGGCCGTCCTGAATCCTGCTTGAATCGGCCACCACTCAAGTGCTCACCGACTACCACCTCCACCTGCGCCAGGACGACCTCGACGCCCGGCCCGACGAGCACTTCACTGCGGCGAACGCCGCCCGCTATCGCGAAGCGGCGAGCGAGCGGGGGATCGCCGAGCTGGGCGTCTCCGAGCACGTCTACCGCTTCGAACAGGCCTTGGACGTCTGGCGCCACCCCTTCTGGCTGCCGTTCGCGCGCGACGACCTCGACTCCTACTGCACGTTCGTGCGCGAGCAGACCGACCTGCGGCTGGGCATCGAGGCTGACTTCGTCGCCGGGGCAGAGGATCGCATGGCCAACCTGCTCGAGGCGCGCGATTTCGACTACGTGGTCGGCTCGGTTCACTTCATTCGCGACGGCGCCGTCGACATGGACGACTACAGCGTCTGGGACTCGGGGCGCAGCGTCGAGGAGATCTGGCGGCGCTACTTCGAAACGATCGGCGAGTCGGCGCGTAGCGGGCTGTTCGACATTCTCGCGCATCCGGACCTTGTCAAGGTGTGGGGGCGCGACCGCCCGCTGCCGAGCGGCGACCTGCGCCGCTACTACGAGCTCGCGATTGAGGGCATCGCCGAGGCGGGCATCGCCGTGGAGGTCTCCACGGCGGGATTGCGCAAGCCGGTGCAGGAGCTCTACCCGGCGCCGGCCTTGCTGGAGATGTGCGTTGAAGCGGGGGCGCCGGTGGCGCTTTCCAGCGACGCGCACCGCCCGCAGGACGTCGGCGCCGGCTACGAGCAGGCGCTGGAGATGCTCGAGCAGCTCGGCGTGCGCGAGCTGTGCGTGTTCGAGCACCGCGAGCGCCGCCTGGAGCCGATCGGCGCACGCGCGGGCGCTGGCGAGGGCGCCGGCTCGACCCTTGGCGCCGAGAGAGACGACGGCCGATGAGCACGCTCGCCGGGATCGGCTATGACTCCCACCGGCTCGCCGAGGGGCGCCGACTCGTTCTCGGAGGCGTCGAGATCGCACACGATCGCGGCCTCGCCGGGCACTCCGACGCCGACGTGCTCACGCACGCGGTGATCGACGCCCTGCTCGGAGCCGCCGGGCTGGGCGACATCGGCGAGCACTTCCCGGATACGGACGAGCGCTGGCGCGATGCCGACTCGATGCGGCTGCTCGCGCAGGTCGTGAGCACGCTCGGCGAGCGCGAGCTGGAGATCGTCAACATGGACTGCACGATCGTGATGGAGCGACCGAAGCTCGCGGCTCACCGCACGGAGATCCGCACGGCGCTCGCTGCCACGCTTGGCCTTGCCCCGGAGCGCGTGAACGTGAAGGCGAGCACCGGTGAGGGCATCGGCTTCGTCGGCCGCGGCGAGGGCGTCGCCGCGCTCGCCGTCGTGAGCCTGCATGCGCACGAGCGCTAGGGTTGCCGCGCGATGCGCGCGATAAGACTGCACGACACGCGTAGCGGGGAGCTGCTCGAGCTGGCGCCCGCCGATCCCGCCCGGGTCGGCATCTACGCGTGCGGCCCGACCGTCTACAGCCGCATCCACATCGGCAACGCACGACCGTTCGTGATCTTCAGCCTGCTCAAGCGGCTGCTGGAGCACGAGGGCTACGGCGTCAGCCTCGTCGTGAACGTGACGGACGTCAACGACAAGATCTACGACGCTGCGCGCACGCACGGCCGCCCGAGCGCCGAGCTGGCGGGCGAGATGACCGCGCTTTACCGCGCCGACACGGACGCGCTCGGGCTCGGTCGCCCTGACCACGAGCCGCTCGCGTCGGAGACGATCGGGCCGATCGTCGACTACATCTCAGCGCTCATCGACTCCGGTCATGCCTACGCGGCCGGTGGCGACGTCTACTTCCGCGTGCGCTCGGATGAGGGCTACGGCAGCCTCTCGCACCGCCGGCTCGACGACATGGACCAGGGCGAGACCGTCGAGGGTGCTGCCCTCAAGGAGGACCCGCTGGACTTCGCGCTGTGGAAGGCGCACAAGGAGGGCGAGGACACCGTCTGGGAGACGCCGTGGGGAGCCGGGCGACCGGGCTGGCACATCGAGTGCTCGGCAATGGCCGAGCAACTGCTCGGAGTCGGCTTCGACATCCACGGCGGCGGCTCTGATCTGGTGTTCCCGCACCACGAGAACGAGGCCGCGCAGACGCGCGCCGCGCGCGGCAGCGAGCTGACGAAGCTGTGGATGCACAACGGCATGATCCAGTTCACCGGCGAGAAGATGGCCAAGTCGCTCGGCAACATCGCGCTGCTGAGCGAGGTGCTCGAGGAGTACGGCGCGCACGCGGTCCTCATGTACCTGATCTCAGGCCACTACCGCCAGCCGCTGGCGTTCTCACCCTCGGAGCTGCACGATGCCGATCGCCGCGTGCAGCGGCTGCGCGAGGCCCTGCGTCGTCTGGACGCCGGCGCGCCGAGCCCGACGGACATGGCCCACCATCGCGACGTGTTCTTCGACGCTCTCGCCAACGACTTCAACACGCCCACGGCGCTCGGATCGCTGTTCGAGTGGGTGCGCGAGGCCAATCGCCGCGGAGCCGGCGTCGGCGACGCCGATCTGCGCGAGATGCTCGTCGTGATCGGCCTCGGCGATCTGACTCCGGTGAGCGCCGTGGGCGGCGCCGCTGCGATCGAACCGGCGGCCCAAGAGCTGCTGCAGAGGCGCGAGCGGGCCCGCAGCGAGCGCGATTTCGACACGGCCGATCGCATGCGAGAGGAGCTGGGCGCGCTCGGCTGGGAGATCCGGGACGGGGCCGAGGGCCCGGAGCTGATCCCCGCGCCCGCGTCGTGAGCGCGCCCGCGTCGTGATCCTCTACGGCCGCAACCCCGTCCACGAGGCCCTGCGAGGCCGCCGGGCGAAAGCTGTGAGCGAGGTCTGGGCGACCTCCGGTGCGGCGCGCGAGCCGTGGCTGCGTGGCGTCAGCACGCGCATCGCGACAGGCGAGGAGATCGAGCGGCGCTGCGGCTCGAGCGCTCATCAAGGGCTGTGCGCAGACGCCGGCGCCTATCCGTACGCGCGGGCCGAGCAGGTGCTCGGCGGCGCGCAGCCGCTGATCGTGGCGCTGGACCAGGTGCAGGACCCGCAGAACCTCGGCTCGATCTGCCGCACGGCCGAGTGCGCGGGTGCCTCTGGCGTCATCATCCCCGAGCGGCGCTCCGCCGAGATCACGCCGGCCGTCTGCAAGGCGTCGGCTGGCGCCGTCGAGCATCTCGCCGTCGCGCAGGTGCGCAACATGGCCGATTTCCTCGCAGATGCGCGCCGGGCAGGCTGCTGGTGCTACGGGGCTAGCGCCGCGGAGGGGGCCGAGGACGAGGTCCCCGGCCGGCCGCCGGTGGCCTACGACGCACCCGACTATGGCGGCGCCGGCGTCGTGCTCGTGCTCGGCAGCGAGGGCAGCGGGCTGCGCCCGCGCGTGGCAAAGGCGTGCGACCAGCTGATCGCGCTGCCGCTGCGCGGGCGGATCGGCTCGCTCGGCGTGAGCGCTGCCGCTGCGGCGATTCTGTATGAGATCTTGCAGAGCAGAACGGGCGGCCTTGACAATGCTTCATAACTCTGCAAGGCTCGCGCCGACATAACGCTGAACCTAAGGTTGATGAAGCCTTGGGCATACATAGCTTTGGCGCCAGGGGAGGAGTGCGCCACTGAGCAAATTGGGGCCTGCCGTGATTGGCAGGCAACAGAAAGGATCTGCTCGTGGCCCGAATCTCCCATAACCCTAACTCTGAACCTAAGGTCGATGATGGTTATCTGATCGCCCTTGCGAAGCTCGGCGATCGCTATGCCTACGATCGGCTGGTCAGGCGCTACCACGGTTTCGTGCGCCTGAAGGCCTCCTCCTACTTCCTCGCCGGCGGCGACTCCGACGACTTGATCCAGGAGGGACTGGTCGGCCTGTACAAGGCGATCCGCGACTTCCGCACCGATCGCGAGTCGAGCTTTCGCAACTTCGCCGAGCTCTGCATCACGCGGCAGATCATCACGGCCGTCAAGACGGCCACCCGCAACAAGCACACGCCGCTGAACCAGTACGTCTCGTTCTCCTCGACGCCCGCAGGTGCCGGCGACGACGTGCCCACGCTCGACCAGATCCTGCCCGGCTCGACCGTGCACGACCCGGTCAACCAGGTAATCTCCTCAGAGGAGCTGCGCTCGCTCGTCGGCTGCCTCTCCAGCGCCCTCTCGGAGCTCGAGAGCCGCGTGCTGTCGCTGTATCTCGACGGCTACTCCTACGAGCAGGTCGGCGAGCGCCTGGAGTGCGACACCAAGACGGTCGACAACGCCCTGCAACGGGTCAAGCGCAAGGTCGGCGCGCATCTAGAGGCACGCGCGGTCGCAGCCTAGAACGACTGCGGCCGCCCCCGGAGGGACGGCCGCAGAGGCGCTTGCGTCTGCTTCGAACTGCGCTCGCTAGAGCTGACCCGGGCCCGGCAGCGATGAGTTGCCGGGAGTCTCCGGCGCCGGGGTGGCAGCCGCTGTCAGCGCGATTTCGAACAGCTGGCTTCCGGTGCCCTGGTTTTCGGGGTCGCCTGGGACCTTCACGCGGACCTTTCTCGCTCCGGCGGCCGCGTTGTAGAACGCATGCTGGATCGAGTAGGTGGCCGGTCCGCCCGGGGTCGTCGGCGGTTCGACGGTCGCCACCTGGATCACGTGGAACCCGAGGCCTGAGGGTGTCTGCGCCTGCAGGTAGACGACGTGGCCCACGTGGTAGGGGGTGACAGTGCCTGAGAACGTGACGAGTTGCCCCGCCTGTGCGCTCGTGGCCGATGCCCCGGCGGTGAGCGCGTATTTGACGCCCTCGAACAGGACCGCCGAGAGCTTCCCGCCGCCACTGACGCGGTAGAAGGTGCTCTGAAGCGGCTTCTGTTCTGCGAACGAGTATGTGCCTCCTGCTCCCGTGGTGCTCTGGGCGACAGGCACGAAGTCGTGCTGCAGGCGCGTGCGCGCGAGCAGCGTGACTGGCGTGCCGGCGATTGCCGCCACCGTTCCGGCTCCGAGCGTGCCGCCGATGCCCGTCGTCTGTTCGTAGGAGAGCGGGTTGGCGGAGGAGGTGATCGTCAACAGCGGGTTCTGCGCCTGTGAGATCTCATACGAGCGCGTGTCCGACGCGCCGCGCCCGCTGAAGCGGAACGGCCGCACGACCACGCGGATGTTCGCGTCGCCGGGAACCCGGAAGACGTGTGGGATCGAGAAGCTGCCGCCGGCCAGCACACGGCCGCGGCCGATCCGGTGCCAGTCTTCGCCTCTAATCGCGTTCTGGCGCTGCAGGACGACTTCGGCGCCCTGCTCTTCGGCGCTGACCGTGCCGCTGAAGGTGATCAGGTTGCGCACCCGCGCGAGCGCCCGGTCGTGCGTCCCGGTGAAGGGCCCGACGCCCGTGAACAGCTGCGAGCCTTCGACCGGCGTGGTCGGGGTCGTGAGCGTGACTTTGGGAGCGACCGTCACGCGCCGGTGCGCGCTCCGTGCGCCGTCGGCGCTGGCGCTGAACTCGCTGTTCGTCTGTAGCGCGACGGTTGCCACCTTGTACACGCCGTGTTCGTCGGTGCTTGCCGGCAGCGTCGTGTCGCTCGGCGCGCCGGCCGAGTGCTGCACGACGGTGACCGCCTGTGCGGCGACGCTGACGCCGCTCGCGCAGATCAGCTGCCCGAAGACTTCGGCCGTTTCGCCGGCTTCGACGTATCGCGGGGCCGCGTTGATCGTGAGACGGCAGCCGCCGTTGCGCAATGCGGTGCGGTGATGTTTGGCGTGAGCGTGCCTGAGCGCGTGGTGGGCGGCCGAGGCACCGGCGGGAGCCAGTGCCAGCGACGCCACCGCGGCCAAGGCCGGGACGAGCTTGATTGAACGCATGTTTGCGCCTCCTTGTGACATGAGCCGTGGGAGCGTTGCCCCCTTTGATCAAGGGGTCGAATCGCTGTGCTGGTGGACTGCACCCCTAACTCGGCAGCGGCCGATTCGATGCGGTGCTTGTCCGCGCCTGGACGAAGCGCCCCCGCTGAGGTCCGCAGCGACCGAGCCGGCTCAGGGGGCGATCACGTTGTCCGGGTTCGGTTGCTCCTCTGCCGGCGCTTGGCTGTAGTCGCCGAACGGGCCGTCGCGCATCGCCACGACGCTGTGAACACCCTCGCGCTCAGCCACGTCGATGAAGCGCTCGGCGTCCGGCGTGTTGCGCATCAGCCCGTCGAGGATCGGGCCGAGCGCCTGGGTCGAGGCGAGTCCCATGTTCTCGTACGCCTGGCTGACGATCAGCTTCATCGCGGCGAGCTGCGACAGCGGGATCGCGGCGAGCTGCTCGGCGCGCTCGGCGACCTCCGCCTCCAGGCGCGCGAACGGCACGGCGGCGTTGATCAACCCGGCGTCGACGGCTTCGATCCCGGACAGCGGCTTCCCGGTCAGGCTCAGCTCCCTGGCCTTGGTCAACCCCAATCGATATAGCCACATGCCGGTCAGGTAGCAGCCCCACATGCGCGAGTAGGATGTGCCGATGCGCGCGTCCTCGCTCGCGACCACCAGATCGGCGCACAGCGCCAAGTCACTGCCGCCGCCCACGCACCAACCGTGAACTTGTGCGATCACCGGCTTGGGCGAGCGCCACAGGCTCATGAACTTCGGCACAGCGCCCAGGCTTGGCGCGGTCGCCGCGACGAAGTCCTTGCCCGGATCCCACCTGCCGTCGCTCGTCAGCTGCTCGTCCCAGTGGTGGAAGCCGCCGGCGAAGTCGAAGCCCGCACAGAACGAGCGCCCGGCGCCGCGCAGGACGATCACCTTGACCTCCGCCTCGGCTACCGCGCGGTGCACGGCCGACTCGATCTCGTCGGGCATCGGCGGCACGATCGTGTTCAACCGCTCGGGCCGGTTCAGCGTGATCGTTGCGATCGCGCCCTTCGTGTCGTACAGGAGCGTCTCGTAGGACATCTGGCCTCCTCGGAATAAAACGGCTGGTGCGCGGGCAGTCAACAGGTGACGATGTCATCTCGAGCCCTTCAGGGCGATGCTATTGGGCGCCCCGCACGAGGCGGCCCTTCGAGCGCCGTCCAAGCGGCGAAGCACCATTTTGGACGTGGGTCGAACGACCTGAGTGCCGTTTCCGAGCACAATTGACGTCATGTCCTGGACCGTCCAACCGACACAGGCGCCACGCGGGCTGGGTGCGCTCCCGTCGCTCGGGTCGAGGCTGACCCCCGGCACGTGGGCGGCGCGCGCCCGCGCGCCCGCGCATCCCTTCGAGGAGGGCGCGGCCGCCGGACCGCATGCGACCGAGCACGATCGGCGTATGCGTGAGTCCTTCGACGAGGTCGACCTGACCGCGCTTACGGCCGCCGTCGCGAGCGACGTCAGCGACCGCGGCGTGTCGTTCGGCAGCGCCGACGGCGAGCAGGCCTTTCGCATCGATCCGATCCCGCGCTTGATCGACGCCGCCCGATGGGCGGAGCTCTCGCGTGGGCTCGCGCAGCGCGTGCGCGCGCTCGAGCTGTTCGTCCGCGACGTCTACGGGCCCCAGAGCATCGTGCGCGACGGCGTCGTGCCCGAGCGCGCGCTCGCGGGTGCCCAGCACTACGAGCCGCTGCTAGCCGGCATGGGCGAGCGCATCCGCTCGTGGATCACGGTCGCCGGCCTCGACTTGGTCCGCGACAGCGATGGGTCGTTCAAGGTGCTCGAGGACAACCTCAGGACCCCGTCGGGCATCGCTTACGCGGTCGCGACGCGGCAGGTCCTCGGCGCCCACCTGACCCCTCCGCGCGGCCTGCGCATCCGCTCGCTCGACGCGGCCTTCGAGACGCTCGGCGAGGCGTTGCACGCGGCGGCGCCAGAGACCGCTGGCGAGGACCCGGTGGTCGTGCTGCTCAGCGACGGCGAGCACAACTCGGCCTACTACGAGCACACGACGATCGCCCGCTACCTTGGGCTGCCGCTCGTGCTCGCCGAGCAGCTGTCGGTGCGTGGCGGGCGTCTGTATGCGTGCCTGGAGGGCATAGAGCGGTCCGTGGACGTCGTCTATCGGCGCACCGACGAGGACCGGCTCTCCGACGAGAACGGCAGGCCGACGTTCCTCGCGGAGCTGCTGCTGGAGCCGATGCTCGCCGGCAACCTCGCGTGCGTGAATGCGTTCGGCACGGGCGTCGCCGACGACAAGCTGCTGCATGCTTACGTCGAGGAGATGGTCGGCTACTACCTCGGCGAGAAGCCGCTGCTGCGCTCTGTTCCCACTTACGACCCGGCGCAGCCCGATGTGCTGGAGATGATCCTCGACCGCATCGACGAGCTCGTGATCAAGCCGCGCAGCGGCCACGGCGGCTACGGCGTCGTGATCGGGCCCCACGCGCGTGAGGAGGACCTGCGCAGCACGGCCAAGGCGCTGGCGGCCGAGCCGGAGCGCTTCGTGGCCCAGGAGACGGTGATGCTCTCACGCCACCCGACCGTCACCGACGGGCACCTGGAGCCGCGCCACATCGACCTGCGGCCGTTTGCGATCTCCAGCGGTCAGAGCGTGCAGGTGCTGCCGGGCGGGCTCACGCGCGTCGCCTTCGAGCGCGACGCGCTGGTCGTCAACTCCTCGCAGAACGGTGGCAGCAAGGACACGTGGGTGCTCGCATGAGCCGGCCGGTGATCGGCGTGACGGTCTCGGAGATACGTCACAAGGAAGACGTCCAGCGCGTGCGCCACGGCGAGCCGACACAGACCGAGATGACCCTCGGACTCTCCTACATGAGAGCGATCGAGATGGCCGGCGGCTTGCCCGTCGCGCTGCCGCCGCTGACGAGCGAGAACATCGACGCGCTGCTCGATCACCTCTCCGGGTTGCTGCTCACCGGCGGCCCTGACCTGGACCCCACCACCTACGGCGCCGAGCCGCACCCGGAGCTCGGGCCGATCGACCCGGTCGTGGACGCGTTCGAGATCGATCTCTGCCGGCACGCCTATCGCCGACGGATACCGATCCTCGGCATCTGCCGCGGCGCGCAGCTTCTGAACGTCGCGCGGCAGGGCACGTTGCACCAGCACGTGCCGGACTTCACGAACGGCACGATCGAGCACCGCCAGGCGGAGATCGGCACGCGCACGAGTCACGAGGTCCGCGTCGCGCCCGACAGCAGCCTCGCGCAGACGACCGGCGGCGGTCCGGTCAAGGTGAACTCGTTTCACCATCAGGCGATCGACCGCATCGGCCTCGGGCTGCGCGCGGTCGCCTGGTCTGAAGACGGTCTGACCGAGGCGATCGAGGAGAAGGACGGGCGCTTCGTGCTCGGCGTGCAGTGGCACGCCGAGACGCTCGTCGCCGACGCCGAGCAGCTTTCGCTGTTCGAGCGGCTCGTCGAGGCGACGCGGCACACCGGGCGTGAGGCGCCGCGCGAGCGCGAGCGCATAACCGAACGGGGCGAGGAGGAGGACTCAGGTGCCCACGCAATCTAAGGATGCTCCGCGGCCGGCGATCGCGGCGCGCCCACCTGGAACCGGCGCGTTCACGCCGCTGGAGTCCGTCCCGCGCCCGGGCGCCTGGTCGCGCTGGTCGCCGGCGGCCGAGGCGAGCTCGTGGACGATCGGCGTGGAGGAGGAGGTGATGCTGCTCGACCCGGCCGCCTGGTCGCTCGCCTCGAAGGCCGACGCGGTGATGTCGCGGCTGACCGGCGAGATCGCCTCGCACGCCAGCACCGAGACGCACGGCTCGGCGCTCGAGCTGCGGACCGACCCACACGAGACGGTCGCCGGTGGCATGGCACAGCTCGAGGACCTGCGCGGCGATCTCGCGCGCGAGCTCGAGCCGCTCGGCCTGCGCGCGGCCGCGGCCGGCCTGCATCCGTTCACGCTCTGGCAGGACACGCAGATATCCGACGGAGACCGCTACCGCTTCCTGTACGGGTCGATGCGCGAGCTTGCTCGGCGCGAGCCGACGTTCGCGCTGCACGTGCACGTCGCCGTGCCCGATCCAGAAAGCGCGTTGCGTGCGATCAACCGCCTGCGCTCGCACCTGCCGCTGCTGCTTGCGCTGTCGGCCAACTCGCCCTTCTGGCAGGGCCGCGAGACAGGGCTCGCGTCCGCGCGCACGCCGCTGTTCCAAGCCTTCCCACGCGTGGGTATCCCGCGCGCGTTCCTCGATTACGAGGACTACGTCAGCACGATCGATCTGCTGCTGCGCTGCGAGGCGTTTCCCGAGCCGACGTTCCTGTGGTGGGACGCGCGTCTGCAGCCGCGCTTCGGGACGATCGAGGTGCGGATCATGGACGCGCAGACGACCGTCGCGGACTCAGCCGCGCTGACGGCGCTCGTGCAATGCTTGGTGCGGATGGAGGCGACCGAGGGCTCGGGAGCCGATCCACTCATCGACCTGCCGGAGGTGCTCGCGGAGAACCGCTTCCTCGCGGCTCGCGACGGGGCCGAGGCAAGCCTGATCGATGCGCGCCTGGGGCGCCGCTCGCCGCTCTCTGCGGTGCTCGAGTCAGTGCTCGAGCTGTGCGCTCCGCACGCCGAAGATCTCGGCTGTCTGGAGGAGCTTCAGTGGACGCGAAACCTCGCCGCCACGCCCAGGCCGGTGCGCCAGCTCGATCTCGCGCGCGGGCCGGACAAGCTGCCGGGCCTGGTCGAGGCGCTCTCGGCGCTGTTCTAGCTCGGCGCCGCTGGCGTAGTGTTCGCGGCGCCGTGTACCTCGCCGCCGAACACGCGAACTGAGCCTGATGCGTGCGCTGGTACAGAGGGTCGCCCGCGCGACGGTCACGGTCGGCGATCGCGAGGTCGCGAGCATCGGGCGCGGCCTGCTCGTGCTGCTCGGCATCTCGCGCGAGGACGATGCCGCGAGCGCGGATCGTCTGGCCGCGAAAGTCCGCGCGCTGCGCATCTTCGAGGACGAGGACGGCCGCATGAACGAGGCGCTGGGCGAGCGGGAGGTGCTGTGCGTGAGTCAGTTCACGCTCTACGGCGACACGCGCAAGGGCAACCGGCCGAGCTTCGTCGCGGCGGCTCCGTCCGAGCAGGCTGAGCCCTTGTACGAGCGTTTCTGCGAGCAGGCCGGCGCGCTTCGCGGCGAGTTCGGAGCGCACATGAGCGTGGCGCTGGTCAACGACGGGCCCGTCACGCTTATGATCGAGGCGTGAGCAGATGAGCGCGAAAGTCAAGCTCTATGTGATCCCCGGATCGCATGCTTGCCGCGCGGCAATGCTGATGCTCGACCACAAGGGCATCATCTACCGCGTCGTCGAGTTGCCGACGGGCGCCCATCCGACGCTCGTGCGCGCGCTTGGATTTCCGGGCCACGCAGCGCCGATCCGCCAGGTCGACGGCAGCACTCGCCGCTCGCTGGCGATGCTCGATCGGATGGGCACCGTGCCGGCGCTCCGCTTCGGCTCCGAGCGGATTCAGACGAACCGCGAGATCGCACGCTTCCTCGATCGCGTGCAGCCGCAACCGCCGCTGCTGCCGCAGGACCCTGAGCGCCGCGGCGAGGTGGAAGTGGCTGAGCAGTGGGCGGATTCGGAATTGCAGATGGCCGCGCGGCGGATCGTCCTGATCGGCTCGCTGCACGGCCTCGACGGGATGCGCTGTCGCGGCAACGAGGGGCGGCTGGGTCCGCTGCTGAGCAAGCACGAGACGCCGCGCGCGATCAACAGCCGCCTCGCCGCACGTGCCTTCGGCGCGAGCCTCGAGGCCGAGGATGACCTGCTCGCGACGCTCCCTGCCTTGCTCGATCGCATCGACGCCTGGATCGAGGCGGGCGTGCTCGGCGGCACCGAATTGAATGCAGCCGACTACATGATCGCTCCGAGCCTGGCCCTGCTTGCCTACCGCCTCGACCTGCGGCCAGGGATCGAAGCGCGCCCGGCGGGGGCGCTGCTCGAGCGCGTCTTGCCGGAGCCGGTGCTCGCCGCCTAAGCGCGGACCGGCTGCGAGCTCGCGCCGTTGGAGCCGGCGGTCGCGGCCACAGGTTCGGCGAGTGCCCGCCCGTGGCGGATCAGGTCTGCGGCGCGCTCGGCCAGCGCGATCGTCGGTGCATTCGTGTTGCCACGTGGGACCACCGGCATCACCGCGGCGTCGACCACGCGCAAGCCTTCGATCCCGTTTACGCGCAACTGCGTGTCGACGACCGCCGCGGCGTCCTCGCCCATCCGGCAGGTGCCGACCGGGTGATAGATCGCGAACGTCGTGCGCGCGACGTGCGCCCGCATCGCCTCGTCGCTGTCGCCGTCGGGGATGTTGAACGGCTGGGCGCTGTAGGGCTTCATCGCCGGCTGCGCGCAGATCTCCATTGCCAGTCGCAGCCCGGCGATCATCCGCTGCATGTCGTCGCCGGCAGTGTAGAAAGCGTTGTGCACGATCGGCTTCGCCGTGGGGTCGTTCGAGGCCAGGCGCACCGAGCCGCGGCTGTTCGGCGTGAGCAGGCAGGGGGAGACCCAGACGCCGTGGGCCTCCGGGTCGCGCATACCCTCGTCGACGATGTGGACCGGCGCTACGTGGAACTGCGTGTCGGGCGCCGGCGCGCCCTCGCCCACTCGCGCGAAGCCACCGGCCTCGGCGAGGTTCGAGGAGAACGGCCCGGTCTGCGTCGCTTCGAACTCCTGTAGCGCCGCGGGCTCGAGCGCCAGCAGCAGGCTCTCCGGCTCGGGCGTGGTCCAGACGAGCTGCGCCGCAGCATGGTCTGAGAGGTTCTCGCCGACAGCCGGCTGGTCGAGCAGCACCTCGATCTCGCGCATCGTCAGGTGCTCGGCCGGTCCGACACCGGAGAGCATCAGCAGCTGTGGCGAGTTGTAGGAGCCGCCGCTCAGGATCACCTCGCGCTCGGCGCGCAGCTCCTGGAGCTGCCCGAGCTGACTCGCCTGGACGCCGATCGCCCGTGTGCCCTCGAACAGGATGCGATGAACCAGCATGTAGGGCATCACAGTCAGGTTCTCGCGCTCCATCGCGGGGTGCAGGTAGGCGACGGCGGCGCTCGCGCGCATGCCCCCGCGCTGGGTGACCTGATACATGCCCACGCCGTCCTGCTCGTCCCCGTTGAAGTCCTCGTTGCGGGGTAGGCCGGCCTGCTCACCGGCATCCACGAAGGCGTGCGAGATGCGGTTGTGAGAGCGCTCCTCGCTGACCGGAAGCGGGCCTCCCGCACCGTGCCAGCGCGACGCGCCTCGCTCGTTGTCCTCGGACTTGATGAAGTACGGCTCGAGGTCTGCCGCGCCCCACCCCGGGACGCCCCATTGGTCGTAGTCGAGGCGGTTGCCGCGGATGTAGACCATCGCGTTGATCGAGGAGGAGCCACCGAGCACGCGCCCGCGAGGGAGCGTGATCCGCCGGCCGTCGCACTCGTGCTCGGGTGCCGAGTGATAGTCCCAGTCGACCTCTGTCGCGCCGAGCTGCAGATAGCCGAGCGGAACGTGGATGTTCTCGTTGGTGTCCGGAGGCCCGGCCTCCAGCAGCAGCACCCGAACGTCTGGATCCTCGCTCAAACGGTTGGCGAGCACACAGCCCGCCGATCCTGCTCCGACAATCACGTAGTCGTACATTTGCTGCTCCTCTCCTCGCGGCCAACCATACTCCTCAACCGCGAGGCACGGCGTGGCTTCTCGGGCCTACTTGATCGCTGAACCGGTGGCGCTGACGGCGTCCCAGACGCCGCCGAACTCCTTGACGCCGACGTAGGACGTTTCGCCACGTTCGCTCGCGTTGAAGTAGCGGTAGAGCGGGTGTCCCGCGTAGGTCACCTGTTTGACGCCGCCACGAAGCGCGATCGTGGAGAGCAGCGATGCCTTCACCCCGGGCCCGGCGCTCGGCGCGCCGGTAGTGGTGAGCGGCGGCCAGGTCAAGGCGCAGCCGCTCATGCTCACGCATGTGTTCTTCTTCTGTGTGTCCTTACTGAACCTGAAGACGGTGAAGCCGGAGGAGTCGACCAGCACGCTGCCCAAGCTCGTGTGACGCAGCTGCACCTTCGCCGCGCGTGCGGCACGTGCGGTCGGGGCGCTCGCTGCGCCGACCGGCAACGCGAGCGCGACGGCACCCGCCGCCAGAGCGGCAAGGACAGCGGCAGGAAGTACGTGAATGCGATGCATGGGTCGCCTCCGGGCGTCGGTGTTGGTCTCGTGAGCGGGTGCGTCTCTGTCGTGGGATCGCACACCTTGGGTCCGCTGTCTCGGCGGCAGCTTCGATGCCTTCAACCTGTCTAGACGCCGCTGCGCGCGCAAGCTTCCCGTTCGCTTTCGAGACGTGCCGGCGTCAGCGAGCACGCTCTCATGGCGAAGGCGCCGAGAGAACAAGCCCTCGACATACTCCCAAATACCGCATTTTACGGCTCCTGAGCACCCGGGATAACACGGAATTAGCAGGATTGCTGAGGTGATGTGCTGTTTTTAACGCCCTGTGGCTGAGGGCGGAATCGCCGGTTCACGGTCAGCGGTCCCGGCGCCTGCGCACCTCGCTCGCCCTGATGAGGAACCCGACGAACAGCAGTCCCCAGATGAGGGCGACGATCCAAACGCCTTTGGCGGCAGCGAGGATCGCGACTGCGAGCGAGCCGGTGGCCGCGGCTAGTGAGAAGGCTAGATTCGCCATGCCGTGGCGCTGCTGTCCCCGCGGCTTGCGCCGACGCGGCCCTCAGCCATCCAAGGTCGGATGGCGGTCGATCTCGAACCACAGGCAGGCGAGGTCGTCGTCGGTGTCGATCGACCAGCGGTCGGCGAGCTGCTCGAACATCAGCAGCCCGAGGTCTTCTGCGTCGCCGCCCGGAGGCGGCACGATCAGGAGGCTGCGCGGGGCGCGCACCTCAACGCGCACGAGATCCGCGGGCATCCACGCCCGTAGCTGAACGGTCGCGCCCGTCAACGGGCAGTGCTGCACGGCGTGATTGACGAGCTCGCTCGTCAGCAGCACCGCGACATCTCGAAGGTCCGGGGAGGGTCGGTCGAGCTGGGCAACGTAGAAGCGCGCCGCGCGGGGGGCGAACGAGTCCAGCGACAGCGAGACGGCGATGCTCGGCCCACCCGGCTCAACCGGCGTCCCTGCCGTCTCATCCCGCGGCCCAGGCTTGTGGGCGGCGTCCATAGGTGGGTGTCTCAAGTCAGACCGCTCAGGCTCAGATCCGCGGGGCCGGGGTCGAGGGGTTCGCGGCGTCGCGGTCGCCGCGGGAAGGTCGTGAGTCACCTGCTTGAGTACCCCCGCCCGGCGATCAGCAAACTCAGCGCGCTGCTGGGAGGTCGAGCGTCTCGGGCTCGGGCAAGCCTTCG
>JBBSDZ010000036.1:0-26448 GCA_038240205.1 Solirubrobacterales bacterium
AGCCCCGCGCGGGGGATTGGGGCTGCGGTGCTGGGCGGGCGGGAGTTGGTCCCGTCCCCATTGGGCCCATGCCGGGGTAAGCGAGGCCCAATCTGGTTCTACCCGCCTCCCTCGCCGAGAAACCCCCTGCCGTCGATGGTGCGCCGAGAGCCGCGCCGCCCCTCCGCTTCCTCCACCGGTCCATCTCTTGCCCGGGGTCCGAATACCGCAAAGGGCAGTGCCCCCGGCTGGACTCGAACCAGCAACCCCCGGCTTAGAAGGCCGGTGCTCTATCCAGTTGAGCTACGGGGGCCCGACTGCGTGTGAGCGGCTCGCCCGCGGGAGCTCGCCGGACGCTGCCGCAAGCATCCTGGCACGAACTTAGGCACGCTTGAGCGGAAACCTGTAAAAGTTGGCGCATGAGCACCGTCGAGGAGGACGACGAGCAGGACCTCACGCGCAAGCAGCGGCGCGAGCACGCGCGCGAGAACCGCAAGGCGCTGGAGGAAGCCGAGGCCGCGAACAGCGCCCGGCGCAAGCGCCTGATCCAGCTCGGCTCGGTCATCGGCGCGGTCGTCGTGATCGTCGCCGTGATCCTGATCGCCACCAGTGGCGGCTCGAAAAAAGCCAGCTCGACGCCCGGCCCAGGCAACAACGTCGGCAAAGAAGTCGCCACGGCGCTGCAGGGCATCCCGCAGAACGGAAACACGCTCGGCAACCCGAAAGCCCCGGTCACGCTCGTGTACTACGGCGACCTGCAATGCCCGATCTGCAAGGACTTCACGGTCGGCGCACTGCCGACGCTGATCCAGAAGTACGCCAAGGCGGGCAAGCTGCGGATCGAATACCGCAACCTCGAGACGGCAACGCGCGAACCTGAAACGTTCAGGACCCAGCAGGTCGCAGCCCTCGCCGCGGGAACGCAGCAGAAGCTGTGGGACTACATCGAGGTCTTCTACCGCGAGCAGCAGGAAGAGGGAAGCGAATACGTCAGCGAGAAATTCCTCCAGGGCATCGCCCAGCAGGTGCCCGGCCTGAGCCTCGCCACCTGGACGGCCGCGCGCAACAACGAAACGTTCGTCAACACGGTCGCGGCCGACCAGCAGTCCGCCGCGAACTCCGGCTTCACGGGAACCCCCTCCTTTTTGATCGGCAAGACCGGCGCACCGGGACAGAAGCTCGAATACCAATCGCTGAGCGATCCGGCGCAGTTCGAATCGGCGATCGACAAGCTGCTCTCGAGCTAGGCCGGCGATGAGCGCTCGCACGCTGAGGATCACGATGCTCGTCCTCACGGTAATCGGGCTGGCCATCGCGAGCTACCTCACCTACATCCACTACGCCGGCATCAAACCGGTTTGCACCGCCGGCGGGAGCTGCGCGAAGGTGCAGACCTCCGTCTACTCGCTGCTCGCGGGCGTGCCGGTGGCGCTGATCGGGCTGATCGGCTACGTCGTGATCCTCGGCTCTCTGCTGGCGCCAGAAACCGAGACGACGCGCTTTGCGACGGTCGCCTTCACGGTCGTCGGCTTCGGCTTCAGCGCCTACCTGACCTATCGCGAGCTGTTCTCGATCCACGCGATCTGCGAGTGGTGCGCGTCGAGCGCAGTGATCATGACGGTGATGATGGTCCTGGCCGTGTGGCGCTTCCTGCGAGGCGATCTCGGCCTGCGCGAGGCGAGCGCCGCGGCAGACCTGGGCCGCGCCGAGCCGGCGCGCCCGCTCGGCAGCACCAACTGAGCGCGCCCGGCGCCCGGCGAGGCGGCGGGTACGAGCGCTAGTAGATCCGTCCACTCAGGCCCCGCGTACGCTACGCGCGGGAGTCGGAGGGCCGAGGTGAGCAGTAGGCCATGCCCTCTCCGATCCCTAGTACCCGAAGCGAGGCTGTCACGCGGCTCGAGCAGCTGATGGCAAACGGGCCCGCGACCGCGCCGCCGCCGAGCGTCACGGGCACCGAGACCCCCACGGGGGATCCCCGCATCGCCCGCCTGTTCGAGATGACGAGCGATCTGCTGGCGACGATCTCGCTGGAGGGCCGCTTCACGCTGCTGAACCCTGCTTGGGAACACGTGCTCGGCTGGACGCGCGAGGAGCTTCAGGCCAACCCGATCCAGGAGCTGATCCATCCCGACGATGTCGAGCAGACGCTCGCGCTGCTGCTCGCAGGCAACCATCGTCCGGCACACCTGGAGAACTTCACCAACCGCTATCGCCACCGCGACGGCTCCTGGCGCTGGCTGCTGTGGAGCGCGCGCTGCGACGGCGACACCTGGTACGCCGCGGCCAAGGACGTGACCGACCGCATGTGGCTCGAGCGCCAGGCTCTGCGCGACCCGCTCACGCACCTGCCCAACCGACTGCTGCTGATGGACCGCACGCGCCAGGCGCTCGCGCGCCTGCACCGCGGCGGCGGCGTCGTCGCACTGCTGTTCGTCGACCTCGATCGCTTCAAGGCTGTCAACGACAACTTCGGCCACGACGTCGGCGACCGGCTGCTGATCTCCGTCGCCGAGCGCCTGGCTGAGATGATGCGCGACAGCGATACGGTCGCGCGCCTGGGCGGCGACGAGTTCGTGATCCTCGGCGAGGCGCTCGTGTCGGACGCCGAAGCGCTGGCGCTGGCCGAGCGCGTGCTGCAAACGCTCAAGGAGCCGTTCCACATCGGCCCGGCCGAGGTCTCGATGCCGGCGAGCGTAGGCGTCTCGATCTCGCACGACCCCGAGACTGATCCGGAGGCGATGCTGCGCGAGGCAGACGTCGCGATGTACCGCGCCAAGGGCGCCGGCGGGCGGCGCCTGGAGATTTTCGACGAGAGCCTGCGCCGGGAGATGACCGCGCACCTGGAGATCGAGCAACGATTGCTGAAGGCGCTACCGCACGACGAGCTGGTGCTCACCTACCAGCCGATCCTGCCGCTCGCGGGAGGCCGCGCTGTCGGCTGCGAGGCGCTCGTGCGCTGGCACCCGGACGGCGATGAGGAATCGAAGATCGACGAGCTGCTCCCGGCCACGTTCCTGCCTCGCGCCGAGGACAGCGAGCTGATCGTCCAGATCGGCGAATGGGTGCTCAATGCGGCCTGCGCGCAGGCTGCCGCGTGGCGCCAGCAGGGGATCTCGATCCCGATCTCGATCAACGTCTCCGCGCGCGAGCTGTGCGAGCCCGATCTCGCCGAGCGCGTGCGCAACGAGCTGACGCGCTTCCAGCTCCCCGGCCGGGCGCTGTGCCTGGAGGTGACCGAGGAGGCGGTGCTGCGCGACCCCGAGCGCGCTCGCGCGACGCTCGCCGAGGTCCGGCGCCTCGGCGTGATGGTCGCGCTCGACAGCTTCGGCGCGGGCGACTCCTCGATCACGCTGCCGCGCAACCTGCCGCTCGACATGCTGAAGCTCGATCGCAGCCTGATCCAGTCCTTCGAGCGCGACCGCGAGACACGCGCGATGGTCGCCGCCATGATCGCGCTCGCCCACGAAGCGGGCCTGACGGCGGTGGCCGTCGGCATCGAAACCAATCGCCAGCTCGCGCTCGCTCGCGAGCTCGACTGCACCATCGGGCAGGGCTTTCTGCTGCACCGCCCGGATTCGCCCGAGCGCCTGCGGTTCGCCGGCGATGCCGGGGCTGTAACGTCCGCCCCATGGCGTCCCCGCGTGCGACTGGGCGAGAGCAAACGCCGCCGCTGAGCGACGCGGAGGCGATCGCGAGGCACAAGCGCGCCGCCGGGCCCCCCCCCGCCGCGGTGGAGCTCGTCCAGGACGGCATGCGCCTCGGCCTCGGCACCGGCTCGACCGTCGCCTACCTGCTCGAGGCGCTCGGCGAGCGCGACCTGCACGACGTCAGCTGCACGGCGACCTCGCCTGCGACCGAGCGGGCCGCCACGGCGCTGGGCCTGAGCGTCGCGAGCCTCGACGAGCTCGGCGAGCTGGACCTGGCGATCGACGGCGCCGACCAGGTCGACCCGCAGGGCTGGCTGATCAAGGGCGGCGGCGCTGCGCACACGCGCGAGAAGATCGTCGCCGCGGCTGCGCGGCGCTTCGTCGTGATCGTCTCCGAGGAGAAGGCCGTGCCGGCCCTGCGCGCACCCGTCCCGCTGGAGCTGGTGCCGTTCGCCGTGCAGACGACGCTGCGTGAGCTCGCGCCGGCAAAGCTACGCGACGTGCCGCCGAGCCCTGACGGCGGCTTGATCGCCGACTACCTCGGCGCGATCGACGATCCGCGCGCGCTCGCGGCCACGCTGAGCGCCCAGCCGGGGGTCGTCGACCACGGCCTGTTCGCGCCCGAGATGGTCAGCTCGGTGCTGATCGCCGGTGAGTCGGGCGTGCAGCGGCGCGCAGGCGCCAAGCCCGAGGCCTAGGCAGTCCGGCGACGCCAAAGCTAGGCTCAGTCGATGGCTCGCCGCGAGGAGCACGAGGAGGTCCGCCACCACATTGCCGAGCGGGCACGGACGATCGCGGACCTGCCGTGGGAGGAGCTGGACCGCTTTGGCAAGCGCACCGAGCAGTTCGTGACGCGGTCCGAGCGCACCTATCGCGTCGTCGTCCAGGCCTTCTGGAACATGGGCCCCGACCATCGCTGGGAGACCGACGTGCAGGTCGCTGTCGCTGCGTACGCGCCGAGCGGGTGGCACAGCTGGTGGCCGCTCCGCGCAAACGCCCGGCGACCGGGACCGCCGGACGTGCCAAAGCCGCCCGGGCCCGGCTGAGCGCCCCCGGGCCCGGGTTGCGTTGGAGGCGCCCGGAGCGGTGAGCGGACGCTACGCGGCTGCAGCCGCTGCGGGCTGGTGCGCGAGCGTCTGGCGCAACCCCGCGAGCGCGCGCGCCCCGATGCGGTTGAACGCGAGCGCCAGCAGCGGGTCTGCGAGCTTCAGCGGACCCCTGAGCGTGAGCTCGGCGTCGTAGGTGAGCTGCGTCCCGTGGCCGAACGACTCGAACGTCAAGCGATCGAGCGAGACGACTGTGCTGTTGATGCCGCGGAACGTGACCACATTCGGCGGGTCGAACTCGACCACGCGGTAGAGCAGCGAGCTCTTGCGCCCGAGGAGCGCGGCGACGATCCGGAACTCGCTGCCCTCGGCGACCGGGCCATCGTCGAGGCGGCTGGCCTCGACCACACCCGGGTCCCACTCCAGGGTGTTCGAGAAGTCGCTGAGATAGGCGAACAACTCGCCGGGTTCGCGGGGCGTTGCGATCTTTGCCTTGTACTTGGCCATCGTCGGTCTCCTATCGGCCTGCGTTGATCATCGGGAATTGGCGGTCTCGCGCCAGCCGCTGAGGCGCTCGCACTCCGCCCACAGCTTCCGGCGGTCCGCTGCGGCCTCCTTCGTCCAGGGGACGCGGTGCGTCGGGCGCATCCTGCGGTCCTGCCAGAACTCGCCCGAGCTGCGCCCGGGCTCGGCAGCCGCGCCCAGCCAGACGATCGTGTCGGCGCCTTGCGCCGGGGTCCGCAGCAGGGGCTTGGTCAGCTTGTAGAAGCGCGGGAGCGAGGACTTCACGCCAGGCGTGTCCGCCCAGCCGGGGTGCATCGAGTGCGCGACGACGCCGCTGCCGTGCAGCGCCTCTGCCCACATCTCCGTCAGGATCACCTCGGCACGCTTGCTGCGCGCGTACACGGCTGGGCCGTCGAAGTCTCCCCGCTCGCTCTGGAGATCCTCGGCATCGAGTCGCCGCGTGTACATCCCGCCAGAGGAGACGGTGACGATCCGCGCGGGTGCGCTCTGCTCGAGCAGCGGGCGCAAAAGGTTGGTGAGCAGGAACGGCCCGAGCACGTTCGTGGCGAAAGTCAGCTCGACGCCTTCTGGGGAGAGCTTGCGCGAGGGGAGCATCGCGCCGGCGTTGTTGACGAGCACGTCCAGCGCACGCTCCTCGATGTAGAACCCAGAGACGAATGCGCGCACCGACGCGAGGTCAGACAGGTCGCACAGGCTCAACTGGACGTCGCGGTTGTCCGTGTTCGCCGTGATCGTCTTGCACGCCCGCTCACCTCGTCGCTCATCGCGCGCGAGGATGCGCACGCTCGCGCCAAGCCGCGCGAATCCTTCCGCCGCCGCCAGCCCCAGCCCCGAAGTGGCGCCAGTGACGAGCACCACCTTGCCATCCATCGAGCGCAGAGATGACGGCTGCCAAGCCAAGCTGCGCAGGCGGTAGCCGACGCTCGTGTATCCGGGCACGACCGTGAGGTCGAGAGCCTTGTCGAGGAAAGAGCCGATCATCTGAGTCGCATCCGCCGCGAGTGTAACAGGCTTGTTCAGGGTCTGTCCGGTGTCTGTGTACTCTCTGGGAATGGCTACAGCGAATCCCAGGAACCTGCGCATCGGAGAGCTCAGCCGGCGCTCGGGCGTCAGCGCCGAGCTGCTGCGCGCGTGGGAGCGGCGCTATCAGCTGTTCTCGCCGGTGCGCACCGGCGGCGGCTACCGGCTCTACGGCGAGCAGGACGTCGACCGCGCGCTGCGCATGCGCTTCCACATCGACGCCGGCCTGTCCGCTGCCGAGGCCGCCGCGGAGACTGGCACGGAGTTCGAGGCCGGACTGCCCACGTCGTCCGAGCCCGGCCGCCCTCCCCAGGTGCCCGGCGCCGAGCTCTCACAGGCGCTCGACGAGCTCGACGATGCGCAAGCACATGCAGCACTCGACCGGCTGCTCGCCACGTTCGGCATCGAGACGGTGCTGCGCGACGTCGTCCTCCCGCACATGCGCCGGCTCGGGGAGCGCTGGGAGCAGGGCGAGGCGACGATTGCTCGTGAGCATTTCGCGAGCTCGCTGCTGCGCGGCAGGCTGCTCGGTCTCGCGCGCGGCTGGGGGGCCGGCGCGGGACCGCATGCGCTGCTCGCATGCGTGCCCGGAGACCAGCACGACATCGGGCTGATCTGCTTCGGCCTCGCCCTGCGCGAGCAGGGTTGGCGAATCACGTTCCTCGGCGCTGACACGCCGCTGGACACAGTCCTCGAAGTGGTCGAGGTGCTCAGGCCCAAGCTGGTCGCGGTCGCCGCGAGCCTGTACGAGCGAGCCGACGATGCCCGCCCGGGCCTGGAGCGGATCGCACGCTTGGCCCCGCTTGCGCTCGGAGGCAGGGGCGTGGACTCAAAGCTCGCCGAGGCCGTCGGGGCACGTCACATGTCCGAGGATCCGCTGACGGCCGCCGGGATTGCCGCGCAGGCCCAATAGGTAGTAGAGCGCGAGGACGCAGACGGGGTCACGTTGTTGCCGCCACCCGCCACGATCGCCGAATCCCGCTCTGGAATGCGGGATCCGGCGTAGACGTGACGCACGGAGACCGAGGAGTCGAACCTCGCGTTGCGGTTTTGGAGACCGCCGAGAAACCGATGGGCACCTTATGCCCGGCAAGAGACCGAGGCGGCGGGTCTGCTGGATGGCTACCTGAGGACGTGTTGCTGGGATCATCGATGAGCTCTCTAGGATTAGAGGGTGAGCTCGTCGCGGCCGAGCTGCGTGACGCGCTCACCCCGCACCGTCGCGGCGAAGTGGCAACAGGGCCCGGTCGCAAGGATTGCGGTCACGGGCGCCGTCGAGCTCGTGACGCGAAGCGCCCCGTTGGTCGCGGGCGTTGGCTGGGCGAGGCGGCCGGTCGCGCCGGTCTTCGCCTTTGCGGGGAGGATGATCAGCGCAAGCACGAGTCCGAGCGCGAAGATCCCCGCAGCCCAGCTGAACGCGGCCGTGTAGCCGTGGATAGACGCCGCGTTCGCGAGACCGGTTGCGCCGACGTGGCCCGCCGCGTAGGCGCTGGTCGCGCTCGCGAAGAGCGTGCTCAGCAGCGCGGTCCCGATCGAGCCGCCCACCTGCTGGGAGGTGTTCACCATGGCGGAGGCGACGCCGGCCTCGGATCCAGCGACGCCGAGCGTGGCGGTGCTGAATGCCGGGGCGAAGATGCAGCCCATGCCCAGCCCGATGATCAGCAGCGAGGGCAGGACATGGCTTACGTAGCTCGCCCCTGGATGCAGGCGCGTGAGCAGCAGCATCGAGATCAAGCCGAAGGCCATCCCGGTGGCGACCAGCGGCTTTGCGCCCGTCCGGTAGAGCACCTTCGTCTGAACCACGGTCGACGTGACGACGAGCACTGCCGTCATCGGTAGAAATGAGAGGCCGGTCTTGATCGGCGAGAAGCCGAGGTTCTGCTGCATGTAGTAGGTCAAGAAGAGGAACACCGCGAAGACCCCAGCGCCCGCCAGTGCGATCGAGAGATAAGCGCCCCCGCGGGCACGATCTCTGACGATATGGATCGGCAGGAGCGGGTTTGCCTTGCGGCGCTCGACCGCGAGGAACGCTGTCAGCAGGACCACGCTCGCGGCGAGCGCGAAGATCGTCAGCGACGCCGTCCAGGAGTGGGTCTCGGCGTTTGAGAAGCCGAAGACGAGCGCGAACAGACCCGCGCACGCAAGCACTACACCCTGTACGTCTATATGGGGGCGCTCGTCGGGCGCGTGGTTTTGGAGCAGTCTCATCGCTACGAGCACCGTCGGGATCGCGATCAGGAGATTTACGTATAGACACCACCTCCAGGACAGCGTTTGCGTTAGCACCCCGCCAAGGACAAGGCCCACCGACGCACCACCGCCGGCGATTGCCCCGAAGATGCCAAACGCCTTCGAACGATCCGACGAGCCGGCGAAGGTGACCGTAAGCAGCGAAAGTGCCGAGGGCGCGAGTAGCGCGCCGAAGGCGCCCTGCAGCGCGCGGGCGCCGACGAGCATCGCAAAGGATTGAGCCAGCCCGCCGATCGCGGAGGCAACGGCGAAACCGACGAGGCCGGCGACGAACGTCCACTTGCGACCGAACAGGTCGCCGAGCTTGCCTCCGAGCAGCAGCAGGCTGCCGAACGCAAGCGCATATGCGGTCACGATCCACTGACGGCTGTCGGTCGAGAAACCGAGTGCGCGCTGCGCGGAGGGGAGCGCGATGTTGACGATCGTCGCATCGAGCACGACCATCAGCTGCGCGACACCGAGCAGCGCGAGCACCGCCCAGCGACGCTCCGCGCTGGGCGGGCTCATGGAGGACATCACCGCTGCGAGCCCGCGGCGCTTACACGCCGCCTCGGCGCGGCGGTGGAGCTCGCGCCATTGGAGTTGGTCTCAGACGCACGCGGGTGCGTGCGCGCAAGGATCATCCGCAGCAATCTATCCACGAAATCCACCGTACCGCTTAGAACGACCAAGACCAAGAACGCTTCTGCATCCGGCGATCATCCTCGGTGCATAGGTCGGCCCTGCGAAGCCGAGGGGCTGGCCGCTACCCGCGCCGCGCGCGCGCCATCGGGCTAGCAGCTGCGACCACTCTTCGACACGAGGGCAACAATGAGCCAGCAGAGCGTCCAGAGCGACAAACGCGCGAGCGGTGACGTGCTCACCGCGATCTCAGACGGCCTAGCTGTAGTTCCCAGCCACGTTCGTCAGCTCGCGCAAGCGAGTCCCGGGCGCCTTGTGGCTGAGCGAGCCGTGTGGTCTTCTGAAGTTGTAGTGCCTCAGCCAGCCGGCGAGCATCGCCGTGCGCTCGGCTGAGCTGCCGTAGATCGCTCCATAGGCGCAGCGGTGGGTCAGCGTCTGGATGAAGCGCTCGCCTTGCCGTTGGTCTGAGGCCGGTAGGGACGGGTGGTGGCCGTTCAGGGCCAATGCCGTGCGGCCTGGGCCCCCGGACCTGCCCGAGCCGCGTGAGCCTCGCTGAGCAAGTCCCGCCTCCAGCGCGAAGCGTCAGGCCGGCAGATGCCGGCCGGCGCCGACTCAGCCGAGCTGTTGGATCACGAGCGATGCGGCAGCGGGATGCGTGCCGCCCGCATTCGGCGTGATCGTCAGCGCTGGCGTATTTCCGACGGGGTTTCGGACCTCGAGTACCGAGTTCACCACGGTCGTCGTGATCAGTGCATCACCTGCGATCAGGGTGGTACCCGCCGCTCTTCCGTACACCGTATAAGGAAGTTCGACCATGCCCGCTCCGGAGTCCAGAGCGATCACCAGCTGACCGGGCTCGTCTGTGGATACGGAGAAGCTCACGTGATAGGTGCCGATGCCGGCCAGGACGAATTCGCCGGCGCCCTGTCTGGCGATGTCGCCGCTCGTCGGACCTGTTCGAGGAAACGCGATAGGTGCTCCGGCACCCACCGTCACCGCATTGTCGGGCGGCATGAGCGCATAGAACTCGGCGAACACCGTGGAGGCCGGAGGTCCTTCAGGCCCGGTCGGTCCTTCCGGTCCTTCCGGTCCTTCTGGTCCTTCTGGTCCGAGTTCGCCTGTGGTGCCTTTCGCGCCTTCCGTACCTGCCACCCCTTCCGCACCGGTTTCGCCTTCGGGGCCTTCAGGGCCTGGCGGGCCTTCTGGGCCGATTAGGCCTGCAAGGCCTCGCGGCCCTTCGGCGCCTTCCGCTCCCGGAGCGCCTGGGGAGCCTTCAGCCCCGGCAGTGCCCGGGGCGCCAGGGGCGCCTGGGGAGCCTTCAGCCCCGGCAGTGCCCGGGGCGCCAGGGGCGCCTTGAGCGCCCGGAGTGCCGGCAGCGCCCGGGGTGCCAGGCGCGCCGGCAGCGCCTGTGAGCCCGGCAGGGCCGATCAGACCTTGCAAGCCCGGCCGTCCGGCGAGGCCGGGCAACCCGGCGAAGCCCTTAGGGCCTCTTGCGCCCGCATGCCCACGTAGGCCACGCGGTCCGCGCGGGCCCAGCCTCCCGGGCACCGTAGGACAGAGGACGGGGCGTGCAGGGCCCACTCGCCCCGTGAATGCTGCCTTATTACAGAGTCGAGTGGAGGACGATGCCGCCTCTCCGACCGCAGGGAGCGCGGCCGCGGCGACAACCGAGAGTCCGAGCGCGCAGGCCATAAGCACACCGCAGAGATGTCCACGGGCGGGTCGCACGAGTGTCGGCCAGATGTCCACTTGTAGAGAGATCGACCGAAAGGCGGTAGGAGCTTTAGCGCGCAGGGTCCCCCGCCCGCTCGTTGACCGCCCGGCGCAACGGGCCGACGGCTCCCCCGGGCCTTCCCAGCCCTTCTCGAAGAGATGTGATCCGCGCTGGAGAGCCAGATACCCCGCAGTTGCGGGGTATCTGAGCAGCGGGGGACCGAGGAGTCGAACCTCGCGTTGCGGTTTTGGAGACCACCGTGTTACCGATACACCAGTCCCCCGGGGTCCGGGATTCTAGTGCCCGCGTTGGCGCCCGAGGGCTCGCCAGTCCGGTGCATCCGGCGTGAGCCGACCGGGCGCCGTCGCTCAACACCGCCCACGAGGGCCACGGCGCGGCAGATCACTCGCCGAGAGGAACGCCTCGCCGCTTGAGTAGCTGCCCGCAAATGCCGAGGAATGGCTGGACCGGCCCGTGCACATGCACCCAACGCTCAACAAAACCCTCCGCTCGCCCCCGGCGGGCGGCCCTTCAGCCGCGTTGGCAGGAGGGTCGCCGCCGCGCTCGAGCGTTCCTTCCACGGCGCCTCGGCGAGGCTGTCATGCCAAGCGCTCGAGGGCATCCGCGCTCGGCTCGGAGGCCGGTTTCACGCTGATCGAGCTGCTCGTGTCCGCGGCGCTGGCGCTGGTACTGCTCGGCGCGACGCTGGCGATGGTCACCTCGAGCCAGCAGGCCGAGGCCCGGGATTCTGAATGGGCGTTGACGCTGCAAGAAGATCGAGCAGGCCTCTCGCGGATGGTTCGCGACATTCGTCAGGCAACCGCCGTCGAAGAAGCCAACGCCGGCTCGGTCAAGGTCCTCGCCACGATCGGGGCCAAGAGCTGGACGATCAAGTACGAATGCGGCGTAACCCAGACCGGCACCTCCTATACGACCTGTGTCAGGCTCGCGGCGGAAGTCGGAAAAGCGCTCCCGAGCACGGGGCCCGTCGTCGTCAAGGACGTCACCAACGGGAGCGCAGTGTTCTCCTACTCGCCGAGCACCGCAGCGCCGACCGTCGTCACGGCCAAGATCGAACTGCCCGCCCGCGGGACGCTCAAACAGTCGGGCAACAGCGGCTACAGCCACAAAGTCGTGCTCGAAGACGGCTCGTTCATCCGCAACCTATACCTCGGAGGCTGAAATGCCGTCCCGCCCGATCCAGCGGCCACGCCATCGCGGCCTCGCGCTCGTCCAGGAGCAGGGCGGCTTCGGCCTGATCGAGGTGCTGATCGCGGCGCTCGTGCTGTCGATCGGGATTCTCGGGATGGTCGGCTCGTTCGACAGCGCCCGCAAGCTCAACCTGCTCTCCGAACGCCGGACCGCCGCCACCCACCGCGCCCAGCTCGAGATCGAGCGCCTGCAGTCATATCCCTACGAACAGCTCGCGATGGCCTCGACACCCGCCCATTCGGCCGAAAAAGCCAACCCGGACTTCTATGTCAACTTCGGCAGTCCCGTCACCTGCGCGTCCGTCGGTGCCGGCTGCTACGCCTGGAACGCGCTCAGCACCGGGGAAGAAGAGCCGCTCGTTCCGGCCACTGCCGGTGAATGCGCGAGCACGCCTACAACCGGCTGCGGCGTCGTCGCGGCCGCGCCGACGGGCCGTCAATGCTCGGAAAAGGTCGGCGCCTGCGAATGGAGCGCCGGCCTGGTCTCCGGCAAGGTTTATGACTTCGTGACCTGGCATGCCGACAACAGCTGCGGCGCCGGCTGCCCCACGAAAGAAAACTACAAGCGGCTGACAGTGGTCGTCACGGTCAAAGTGCCGGCCGGCAACCACGAACCGGCTCCGGTACGCATATCCACGCTCGTGGCTGAATCCGGCTGATGAGGAGCGCTGAACCATGACCCACACACCCCGAACATCCGAGCGATGCGCCCAGGACTCGACCGCGCGATCGCGTTGCGCGATTCCGGCCCGCTGCGTCGCCAGCCCCCGCGGCGACTCGGGCTTCGCCCTGCCGATCGCGATCATCGTCCTGTTGATCGTGACCGTACTGGCCGGCGCGGCGATCGCCCTCGCCGTCCAGTCCTCGACCTCCACCACCCGCGACACCAACGTCAAGGCCGAGATCGAGGCCGCCGAAGCCGGATTGCAGGTCGCAAGCTATCGGCTCGGGCAGATCAAGCCCGGGGAAACGCAGTGCATCAACGCCAGTGCGGCGGTGATCTCGGGATGCAACGACAGCGTCGAGTCGATCGGCAACGGCGCTACCTATCAGTACTGGACAACGCTGCCCCTCAAAGTCGGCGAAAAATGCGCCGGGCGGACGCTCGCCACGGCGCCCGCCACGCCGCTGCGTTGCGTCACGGCGGAAGGGCTCGTCAACGGCGTCAAACCTGGAGTCAGGCTTCAGACCAGCGTCACGTCCTCCACCGAAGAATCCCTGTTCTCGGTGAAGGGGATCGTCGGCCTCGAAGAAATCCTCGTGACCGGGAGCGTGAAACTTCCAGCGGTGGCGGCCAGCAACGGCACGATCACCGCGACCGGAAGTGCGGCGTTCGACCGCGGCTTTGAACTCTGCGCGCCCAACGGCAAGTTCATCCCCGCGATCGGGAAAGAACGCAAACAGAGCGGCGTGACCGTCGGCGGTGTCAAGGAAACTCCGTCGCTTGAAGTCACCCGCAGCGCATCCGAATGCCCGATCACGGCCGAACTGCCGGCGAACCACGCCACCGGAGCCAGCAACGACGACGCTCGCATCGGCGTGTCGGACCCGCTGATACCTACGTCCACCTGGAACGCACCGAATCACGAACTGACGTTGAACAGTAACGGCAAAGTCACGCTCGGCGGCTCCAAATACTACCTCTGCAACTTCAAGGCGACGAACAACTCGCGACTGAAAATCACTCCAACGGCGAAGGTCGAAATCTTCGTGGACTCGCCCGGCGACCCAGCCGGCAAATGCAAAGCGGGCACGGGCAAATTCGAAGGCGAAGGTGAATTCATCATCGAAAACGAAACGAAAAATCCTGCCGACCTGCTGATCGTCATGTACGGTGCGGGACCGCTCGTGTTCAAAAATGGAAGCTCGCTCGAAGCCAGCATCTACGCGCCCGAAGCGGAAGTCAGGCTGAGCGGAGGAACCAAATTCAGGGGCGGGATCGTGGCCAAGAAGGTTAAGATCGAAAACGGGACCGGCGTGTTCGAATGGAACGAAGAAGTCGGCTCGATCGGCAACGGCGTCTCGACCGGCTACGGCCGCACCGCCTGGGAGCAGTGCACTCCCGGCTCGGGCGCGAGCGAAGGCTGCTGAGCCGAACGCTCTCGAGCGGCCGACCGCGGCCGCGCGGGCCCAGGCAGCAAGACCCCGGCGGTCAACGCCGCTGGGAAGCCGGCGGTCCCGGGCACTCGCCCGGGACCTCCCGACGGGACGGCGCGAGCAGCTCGCGCCGAGCAACCGCTATGCGGCGGCTTTGGCCGCTTTGAGCCGCGCGGCCGCCGACACGCACTGACTGAAGGGCGTGCCCTTCTGTCCGGCGACGTGCCGTTTGCTCTCGGTGGCGCACGCCTTCGCCGGGCTGCCGGTGGTCTCGGCGCCTAGCTTGGCCATCGCCGTCACGCACTGGCTGAACGGCGTGCCGTGCTCGCCGGCGAGGTGCCGCTTGCTCTCGTTCTGGCAGTAGACGCCGTAGGCCGTGCTCTTCGCCGGCCACGGCGAGTCGGGTCCCGGCATCGTGTGGGCATGCGGGTTGCCGGCGTGCTCTTCAGCCTGCGCGCCGTCGTGTGGCACGCCGGAGTGAGCGTGCGTGGCGCCGTGAGCTGCGGGGATCGGGCTGCCCATGACGGCGGCCGGAGCGACGGCGAACGCGGCAACGAGCCCTGCTGCGAGTGACATCCTGATTCCGTTCATCTTGTTCCTCCAGGCTCCCGCGTGGCGGGATCGCTAGTTTGCCCGCCCGTCTCGCGACGAGCGGCCTCTCTGATGGGACGCGGCTGCGAGCCCAACGTCAGGCCCTATTCCCGCAAAGGGGCGCTGCGGCGGGGCGTCGCGGGAGCACCGGCCGCCGACTGTGGCGCGCTCGACAGCGATCGTTCGCCCTGGCCGGGCACGTGAGCCGGCGCTCTGGTCGTCGACCTGGACGGCGGGTTGCCGCGACGAGATGGCTGCGCAGGGCTCGCGTGCACCGAGCCGCGCGAGCCGCCGGCGCGGCTGCGCGCCTTAGCCGAGTGATTGCCCGGTTCCGGATGAGCGTGCGCGCGCAACCCGCGCGCGCCCACTTCGTGCCGGTGCTGCTCACCCTGTGCCGATAGCGGATCGCCGGCCTGCGCGACGCTCGACAGGCCGCTCACACGAGCGGCTTCGCCCCGGCGGCCCGCGCGGGCTCGTCCACGGCGCGAGGCGCTCGCGCCCGCTGCTGGAAGCGCTCGCAAATCGGATCTCAGCGCCCGCCCAGCCGCCGGACCGTGCGCGAGGCCCCCCGCCGGCTGCGTCTGCGAGCGCGATCCGCGAGGCGTCGCCCGAGTCACCACGCGCGATACGCCGAGCGTCGCCGCCGAGAGGATCGTCACGCCGAGGAGCGCCTTGACGGCGAGCGTCCCACCCGCCGTCTTGCCTGCACCACCGGCGGCGATGCCGCCCAGCGTCAGGCTCCCGTGAGAGGAGCCGGCATGCGCGAAGTGCGCCAGCAGCCCGGCGGCAGCCACGGGCGCCAGAGGCGGCGCGAGCGCGCCCAGCTCGGCCCGACGCGCGGGGATCGCGGCGGCGAAGGCCGCGCAGCCGGGGCACGCGGACAGGTGAGCTCGCAAGCGCCGACCACGAAGCACGCGCCCATCGCCGTCGGAGATCCTGCGGCGAACCTCCTCACACGCCAACGCGCGGCCCTCCTCGCGCTCGAGCAGCGCCCCGCGCGCCTCGAAGATCGCCTGCTTTGCAGCACCCGGGGTCGTTTCCAGTGCGATCGCGATCTCCTCGTGGGAGAGGCCGCTCAGCTCGCGCATCACGAGTGCCGCGCGCCCGCGCTCGGGAAGGCTCTGCAGATCCGCGAGCAGCTGAGCGATGGTGGCGCGCTCCTCCGCCTGCTCCGCGGCAGAGCGCGCGCGCGGCTCGTTGTGCTCGCCGAGCTGTGCCTCCGCCCGGCGCCGCCGGGTCAGGGAGATGCTCTCGTTGTGGGCGATCCGAAACAGCCACGGAAGCAGCGGCGCGTCGCGTCGCCCGCGCCGCAATGCAACGAGCGCTCTCGCCAGCGCCGACTGGAGCGCGTCCTGCGCGTCCGCGTCGCTGCGCAGGATCGAGCGGCAGTAGCGATAGAGGGCCTGATGATGGCGCTCGTACAGTGCAGCGAACGCTCGCTCGCTGCCCCTGCCGACCATCTGGGCGAGTCGCTCGTCCCCCAGCACGCCAAAGGGCAGTGGCAACTCGCGCCTGGTCGCGGATGGCCGCGTGGTCAGCTGTCCTTCCATCTGGCATTCCTATCGGTTACGTCCATGCGAGGCGAGAGTCAGGGGACACTTTTTCCACCGACGTCGCGGACATGCGGGCGGAGGGACTCGAACCCCCAAGGGCTAATGCCCACCGGCTCCTAAGGCCGGCGTGTCTACCAATTCCACCACGCCCGCTCGGCCCGCGGGCTGAGATTGTATGGTGGCGGGTGCCATGTCTTCACACCCAAGCTGGCAGATGTCGAGCGAGACCCGTTCGGCTGACGTGACGATCACACATCCCAATCGCGACAAGGCCGTCGTGCAGGCCACGCGCGCGACGGTCATCGTGCTGCTGCTCGTCAGCGCCGCGCTCGTCACGATCGTGACGATTGGCGGCTGGAGCGTGCTGCAGGGCGCCGTGCCTGTGCAGATCGCCTACATCATCGTCTACCTCACGCTCGCGTTCTTCGCGTGGCGCTGGAATCGCGGGGTGCTGCCCGTCTCGGCTGTGCTCGCCGTGCTGCTGCTGATCTTTGCGCTTGTCGCCGGCCCCAGCTGGTTTGCGCGCGATAAGACCGGCTTTGCCGAACCCGCTCTGAACGCCGGGCTGCTGGGTGTGGTCACGCTCCTGATCGTGCCCGTGCAGATGCTGCTGCTCGCGTTCGCCATGCGCGGTTTCTCACAGGGGTGGAACGTCGAGCTCGAGCGTCGCGACGCGCCCCCGGAGCCGGGCGTTTTCGCCGGCGCGCCCCCCCACCCCGCCTGAGCCGCCGGCGGCTTGATCCGCCGTAGCTCGCATACACTTGGCGTGCGTGCGGCGGTGGCGGAACGGTAGACGCGGGGCCCTCAAAAGGCCTTGTCCGAAAGGGTGTGTGGGTTCGAATCCCACCCGCCGCATGTCTCTGAGGAGCGCACTCCCGCCGCCTACAGATCCTCCTCGCGCACCAGTCGCCCGCTCGGGTGCAGCGCGAAGCCGTCCAGCCCGAAGCGCGCGGCCAGCAGCGCCGGAACCTCGTCGCGCTTGACTGCAGTGCTCGTCCGCGACCTCGGCGTCTGCTCGGTCAGCGCCAGCTCGCCCCAGTCGCTCAGCGAAGTGCGCACGCCGCGCTCGTCCTGCGTCGCCACCATCAGGCCGGTGACGAACGGCGAACCCGGGTACGTGGCCGTCCACCAGTTGCTCATCTCGATGTCCACCAGCGGGACCGGGTCGGGCAGGAACCCGTAGAGGTCGAGCCACCGCTCGCCGTCCGCCGCCTGCAGCACCAATTCCGAGCCGTCGCGCTGCAAGCGCACGCGCCAGCCGGCCTGCTCGTCGCTCGCGCCCACGGCGAGCGGCAACGGATCGAGCAGCGTGCCCATGCCGAAGCCGACGTCCGCGAGCAGCTCCTCTCCACCCGAGCGCACACGCAGCACGAGATGACTGCGCGGGCGCACCTGACCCTCGACCGCGCCGAGGCGCACGCGCGCCAGCAGCCAGTCCACCTCGCAGCCGAGCTCGCGCAGCGCCGCCGTCAGCAGCAGGTTGTGCTCGAAGCAGTAGCCGCCGCGGCGCCCGCCCACAAGCTTGCGCTCGAGGTCATCGATGCCGAGCGACGGCGCCAGCCCCCGCTGCGGGTCGAGGTTCTCGAACGGGATCGTCGTCGCATGAGCGCGGTGGACCTGCGCGACCGTCGGGCTGCCCTCGAGCCCGATCCGCGTCAGGTATGCGCCCAAGTCGTTCACCGCCAGGACACTAGTGCGGCGGCCCACGCCACGCCGGTCACGCCGGTCGCGCCGCCCGCGCAGCCCGCACCGGGAATCTCTCACTCGGCGAACGCCGCGCGCGCCGCCTTCGCCCCCACGCCCGCGCCCTCTGAGAATCCGTAGGTGCCGTGCTCGCGCAACTCGCTCGCCGCCTCGACGACAGCGCCGAGCGCCGCGAACGCGAACGCGCCGCCGACCGACACTCGCGCGACCCCGGCCGATGCGAGCTCGGCAATGCTCGGCGCGCCTGGGCGCGCGAGCACGTTCACCGGCAGGCCGACCGCCTCGACGACCTGTCGGATCTCGTCCAGCTCGCTCAGCCCAGGTGCGTAGAGGACGTCCGCGCCCACCCGCTCGTACGCCTGCAAACGCGCGATCGTGTCGCTGAGATCCTTGCGCCCGTGCAGGTAGTTCTCCGCGCGCGCAGTGAGCACGAGGTGCACCGGGCCGGCGTGGGCCGCCTCGGCAGCCGCCGCGACGCGCTCGCTCGCCTCCGCCAGCTCGTAGATCGGGGCGTCGGCGTCGCCGGAGTGATCCTCGATCGAGCAGCCCGCGAGACCTGCCTCGAGCGCCAAGCGCACCGTCTCGGCGACCCCGTCCGCTTCCCGGGCAAAGCCACTCTCCAGATCGGCTGAGACGGGCAGCTCGCACGCGGCGACGATCGCCGCCGCGTGTGCGAGCGCCTGATCGCGGTCGAGCGCGCCGTCGAGTAGGCCGAGCGTTGCCGCCGAGCCGCTGCTCGTGGTCGCGAGCGCCTGGAAGCCGAGTGATTGCAACAGCTTCGCCGAGCCTGCGTCCCAAGGGTTTGGCAGCAGCAGCGGCGACTCGCCGCGGTGCTGCTCCAAGAAATGTGCCGCCAGCTCTCCCTGCTCGCTCATCGCCTGCTCCTCGCGTGGGGTCCGCAGCAAAGATCGCACACGACGAGCGCTAGGAGCCGGCGACGATCTCCAGCAGCGCCGGCGCGAGCGCCGCCGGGGCGACGAGGATGCCCCACGGGAGGGTCTCGTGCGCCGGAAGCTCGTGGACCTGCAGACCGGCGCGCTCGCACACGAGCACGCCCGCGGCGATGTCCCACTCCTTGACCGTGCGCTCGTAGTAGGCGTCGAAGCGCCCGGCAGCCGTCCACGCCAGGTCGAGCGCCGCGCTGCCGAAGCGGCGGATGTCGCGCACCTGTGGCACGAGCCGCGCGAGCACGTTGCCCTGCGCGCGGCGCACGTCCGCGTCGTACGCGAGACCGGTCACGATCATCGCGCTCGCGAGATCCTTCCCGCCCGGTCCCGCGTCCGCGAGCCCCAGCTCGACCGTCCCGCGGGCGCTAAGCATCTGAGCCGGGCCCTCGCGCGTGGCGCTGAACAGCTCGTCGCGATTGGGGTCGTAAACCGCGCCGGCCACCGCTCCGCGCTCGTCGCGCACGGCCACGCTCACGCACCACTGCGGAATCCCGAAGAGGAAGTTGACCGTCCCGTCGAGCGGGTCGACGACCCACTGCAGCCCGCTCGTGCCGGGCTCTGAGCGGCCCTCCTCCTCCCCCAGGAAGCCATCGCCCGGCCGGCGCTCGGCAAGCAGCTCGCGGATGGCGCGCTGCGAGGCGAGGTCCGCTTCGCTGACCAGGTCGGTCGGCGTGCTCTTGCTCGTCACCTCGCGCTCGGCGCCTGCCTGGGCGCGCTGCAGCAGAAGCCCTCCCGCCATTCGGGCCGCCTCGACGGCCAGCCCGAGCAGCTGCTCCTGCTCGCTCACGTGCCGCCCACTCTCACGGCAGCTCGGGCGGGCGGTGCGAGGCCCACGGGCGCTCAGCCTCCAGCTGCGCCGCCAGCGAAAGCAGCGTGACCTCGTCGTTCGGGCGGGCGACGAGCTGCACCGAGCGCGGCAGGCCGTCCTCGCCGAAGCCCGCCGGCACCGACGCCGCCGGCTGTCCGGTGACGTTCCAGACGCCGTTGTACGGGACCATGCCGGCGACCGCGTTGAGCGTCCACAGCGCGCCGCGACCCTGCAGGCGGCCGATCCGCGGCGGCGGCGTGGCGGTCGCCGGCGTCATCAGCACGTCGTGGCGCTCGAAGACGCCGTTGAGGCGGCGCGTGAGCTCCGCCTCGCCCGCCAGCGAGCGCGCCAACAACCCGGTCCTCACCATCGCCGCGCCGAGACGCGCTGTCGAGCGCGTGCGCCGTTCCAGGCGCTCGGGATGCTCGACCGCGCCGGCGTCCTCGTAGACGCCGCCGAGGTAGCGCGGCAGCAGTGCGCCGAGCGTCTGCATTCCGTAGTCCGGATCCTGCTCGGAGACCTCGTGCCCGAGCGAGCGCAGCAGCTCGACCGTCTCCATCAGCGCGCGCTCGCCGCCTGGGTCCAGACGCGTGAGCACCCCCGGGGGGACGCGCGTCGAGTAAGCGATCCGTAGCCGTCCAGGCGCCGTCGCCGCCGCCTGGGAGAAGGACACCGAAGGCGCCGGCGCGATGTCCTCGTCAGTCGCAATCGCACCGGAGGCGACGTCGTGGAACAGCGCCGTGTCGGCGACGCAGCGGCTGAGCACGCCGTTGACCGACAGCCCGTGCCACGCCCGCGTGCGCGGCGCCAGCGACACCCGGCCGCGCTGCGGCTTCAGTCCGAACAGCCCGCACCACGCCGCCGGGATGCGAATCGAGCCGGCGCCGTCGGAGCCGAGCGCGGCGCCGACGAGACCTGCTGCCACCGCCGCGGCGCTGCCGCCGCTCGAGCCGCCTGGCGCGCGCTGATGGTCCCACGGGTTGCGCGTCGCGCCGAACGTGGCCGTCTCCGTGAACGGCCAGATGCACAGCTCCGGCACGTTCGTCTTGCCGATGATGACCGCGCCGGCAGCGCGGAGGCGGCGCACGACCTCGGCATCCGCAGCCGCCGGCGTGTCCTGCGCGTTCGTGCCGAACGCGGTCACCTCGCCGGCCACATCGATGTCGTCCTTGACGGCGATCGGCACGCCGAGCAGCGGGCGCCCGACGAAAGCGCCGCCCTCGGCGCGGCGCTGCTCGGCTCCGCGGCGCGCGTGCGCCTGGTCGGCTTCCAGCAGCGCGCGCTCGGCGAACACGATCCTGAAGGCATTCAAGCGCGGATTGGCGTGCTCGATGCGGCGTAGGTACAGCTCCACGAGCTCGCGCGAGGTCAGCTCGCCGGCGGCGATCAGCTCGGCCTGGCGGGCGATCCCGGCGAAGGCGACCTCAGATGCGTCCATCGCGATGTCAATCTATTGAAAAGGAGCGGATTTCGGCCGATACCCGCGTAGGATCCAGCCCGAGCGCCGGCGGGGTCGGGGGCATCGCCGCGAGGCAAGCCGGACCCCGCGTGGCGTGGCAGCTCAAACCGCCAAACCGCAAGTGAGCGTATGCAAGTGTCCCGCCCAGTCACCTTGGCCGACGACTCATTGATCGTCAGGGGCACACGACCGAGCACTTCGCGGAAATAGCCGTCCAGATCGCCTACCCATTCGGTGCGCGGGAACATCATCACAGTCCATTCGCCCACGGCCAGCAACGGCGCAGCGTCGGCCCCCTGCTCAACCGGGGGCTCTACCGGCGTCCGGCAGATCTCGAAGCGGTCGAACAGCAAGCTAAGGGCCGCGCGAAGGCTGTCGATGCCCTCGGCACTACTGACCTGACCCGCGATCTCAGCGGTCGCGTCTCATTGGCCGGGGGGTTTGATTAGACGGGCGTAGCCTCCGCTTTGACCCTGAAGAAGTCGAAGATGGAGGTACGCCCGCATGGAGAAGGTAGCCCCGAGCGAGAGGTTTCGCCGCGAGCTGGATGAGACGTTGGCCGGTGTCGCCGGCGAGCAGGACCCGATCGAGGTCGTCGGCCGGCTGGGAGCGCGGCTGATCTTGCAGCAGGCGCTGGAGGACGAGGTCACGGAGTTCCTCGGCCGCGGCCGGTATGAGCGCGCCGGGGAGGCGGTCAGTTATCGCAACGGCCATGAACCAAAGACGGTCAAGACGACGAGCGGGCGGATGGAGTTGGAGCGTCCTCGGGTCCGTGACGCGGGCAAGCTCGGCTTTGAGAGTCGGGTGCTCGGCAAGGGCGTCGTGCGAACCCACGCTCTGGAGTCGCTGGTGATCTCGAGCTTCCTGCGGGGCCTGTCGACCCGTGATGTCGAGGCGGCGCTGGAGGAGGTGTTCGAGGAGCCGATCGCGTCCAGGTCGACGGTCTCACGGATCTGTGAGGACACCCGGGAGCGATACCGCCAGTGGTGCCAGCGCAGTCTCTCAGAGCACGACATCGTCTACTGCTTCTTGGATGCGATCTATCTGAAGCTGCGCCCCGAGGATCAGCCCGCCGAGGGCGTCCTGGTCTGCTGGGGAGTGACGCTGGAGGGTCGCAAGGTCCTGCTCGGCCTGGCCCTCGGCAGCCGCGAGAGCTATGACTCCTGGCTCTCCTTCGGCCGTGACATGGTCGCCCGAGGGCTGCGCTCACCGGCGCTCGTGGTCGCCGACGGTGCTCCCGGGATCTGGAAGGCGACCAGGGAGCTCTGGCCGCACGCGCTGGAGCAGCGGTGCACCGTGCACGCACTCAGGAACGTGACCGGGAAGCTCCCCGAGCGCCACCACCAGGAGGTCAAGGCACGCTGGTGGAAAGCGTTCGATGAGGCCCGCTCTCCAGGCGAGGCGACACGGGAGCTGCAGAGCATCATCGCCGACTACCGCAGCGCCTACCCCTCCGCGATGGCCGTGATCGAAACGGACCTGGCGGCGCTCGTCACGCACCTGCGGTCCCCTCCGAGCACCGCAAGCGGATCAGAACCACCAATCTCCTCGAGAGGACGTTCGTGGAGGTTCGACGGCGCACGAAGGTGATCGGCCGCTTCCCCGGCGAGACCTCAGCCCTCTCACTGATCTGGGCAGTGCTGGAGCTCTCAAGCCGCGGCTGGCGAGGCGTGAAGATGAACCCCAAGACCGTCGCTGAGATCGAGCGCCTACGCCGCCATCTCTGCGACGAACACACCCCGCAAGCCACGACGGACACCGAGGAGGTGATCGCCGCATAACATCCCCCTCAGCGGAGCCACACCCAGACCAATTCACCCGGGAACTGGGACGCGACCCGGACGGCTGCGCTGTCGGCGAGATTCGCAATGGAGGTGCGCTATCTCGAAAGGGTAGCCGGGGCCGCTAGCCGATGGTCACGATCACAAGCCTGTTTTTCGGAACGCGCATATCGGCAGCCGGGGACTGCGCCGCCACTCGCGGCGGCGAGCGAAGCCTCCCGACCGCGCGGATCGCCTCGTGCAGCTGAAGCCCGTCGAGCAGGACGCTCGCATCCGATGGGGCAAGGCCAATAAGGCGCGGCACCACTGGATAGCTACTCGGGGCGGTAGTCCCACGCGGAAGGGCTAGTGCCCGAAATGGTACGGAGGCCCTCAGTCGGCGCTCGCCTGCGCGCGCAAGCGGACTACAGCGTTACTAACCGCCTGTACCTCCGCGTCCAAAGCCGCGTGCCAGTGCGACTGCGGATGCGCCACGCTCGCCGACACGCGAAAGCCCTCCACGTGCGCTCCCGTCGCGGCGAGCAGCTTGGAAGTCGCGCTGACCCACGCATTCCGCCGCTGCCGCCAGACGTGAAAGTCCTCTTGGTCGCCTACTACTGAGGCGGCGCGGATGAGGCGCTCCCCCGCGTCGGCGTGATCGGTCAACGTGGCGTTGGCGGGTATCGAGTCCATTCGGGTTGCTGCCCCTGTACCCGATCACCCGATCTGGAAACCTGCTCTCACGAGATTCTTGCGCCGCGTAGCCGGAGCTGGATCACCTGGCGGCTGCTCCGCGCCGCAGCAGGCGAGCTACCAAGTACTGAGGCGATGCAGGCGCTACGGGAGCAGGCCCGAACCTAGCCCAGTAGGGTCAAACCGCGAAGAGGGAGTCGAAAAATGGGTCTAGTAGAGATTCTGATCATTGTGCTGGTCATCTTGGCGATAGCCGGTGGAATCGGCGTTAGCCCACTGCTCTGGCTGCTGCTGCTTATCGTGCTGATCATCATGCTCACGAGCGGGGGCTTTGGGTATCGAAGGGGTGGCCCGCGGCTGTAACCAGAATCGCTCACGACGCGCCCCCGGGGATGATTGGGCGCGTCGTGAGAGTGGTGCGTTTAGCGCCTCGCCGTCAGACCCTGGAGCACGACCTCGACGGGAGAGCGGTGCTTCGAGGCTACTGCGGCCTCGCGCGTTCGACGAATCTCGGCTGCAACCGTTCCTAGTTGCTCTCCGAACGATCCAATCTCCTTTGCCGTCGTTGCGAGGTCCTGCGACCTGATCTGAAAGCCCAGCTTGCGGGGCTTTGCCGCTAGAACCTTCGGTCCCCGCGCAGCACCCAGAGCCACACCCCCGGCAAGTCCGGCTAGTGCGGCGCCACCGGCGAGCAGAGGACCTTTTGCGTGTTTGGCGGCGCTACGAATGCCGTTTCTTGCACCGCCGGTAGCGTCAGCGACCGCATTTTTGGCGGCCTCGGCGCTTCCGTGACCGTTGGAGCTTGCCTTCGCACGACTCGGCTTCGCCCGTGCAGAGCCTTTGACCGTCCGCGACCGGCTGGCGTTGCGTGACCGCCCAGCTGATTTACTCGTGCTCTGGGCGCTTGTGGGTTTCGCGGTTTTGTTCTGAGGTTTCGCAGCGGCACTTCGGGCTTTGGTTCTCGTGTTCCCGTTTACTGTGGTGCCTGACCCGCGCGTTCTGGCCTGTGCCATCTTCCTCTCCTCTTTCGATAGCGATACGTCGCTATTTACAAAGTTACCCCCTCAGGAGTCGTGCAAAACGGAGTGGGCCCTTACATGCTCGACAACCCCCTGAGAACCGCGCTGTTGGCCGATCTGCCGACTGAACCGCAGGCGATCAGCGCCTTGTTTGGGTCCCTATAGGGCGCGCTCCTCTAAAACTCACGACGCGCCCTCGGAGGGATCACCGGACGCGTCGTGAGCAGTCGTGGCCTCACCAGACACTCACCGCCCAAATGGACCCCATCCCTCACGGGGCTGTGCGCATGGAGGTCCGGGAGCCTTGGGCCATCCCATTCGGGCCTGCGTGCCCTAACTGATTGGTACCCCCGAGGCCAATTTCCAAACGCCGACAACCGCTGGCGGAGGACGGCGAGGAGGGTTTGGCTCTCGCCCTGCGCGGGCAGCACCGAACCTAAGCCTAGTTTGAGCGCTCGGCGTTCTACCCGCCCTTGCTAGGCAGGCCGCGAGATCAAGTGCATAAGCTTCCCCCGGCTAGCGCGCCGATCTCGCGGCCTACGTTCTTTAGGCGTCGGCAGCCGCTCGCTTCAGTTGTCGCAGCCCTGTTCGGGCGCGCCGACGCGCGAGAACAGCCGCCGAGAGCCCAATATGTAGAATCTCGCGCCAATCCACCAGGGGAGCAGAAATGGCGCAGGAAGTCGAGTTTGGCAACGGGGCGGCAGGCAAGATTCGCAGTTTTTGGGTAGGTCTTGGGCTGACGGCGATCACGTTCGGCATCTACTACTTCTGCTGGTACTACTTCGTCAACGACGAGCTGAAGGACGCGGGGATCGACAAAGACGATCAGAACCTTGCACATTCCAGCCCGGCGATGTCCGCAACGGCAGTCTTGTTTGGCGGCCTCATCATCGTTCCGCCGCTGTTGTCGGTTTACAACTACGGCCAGCGCATCCAACGCGCTCAGCGCCTGAGCAACATTCCGCGCCAAGACCAGATCAACCCCGTAACCGCCTTCCTTCTCTACTTTCCAGGCGGATTAATCCTCATTCCGGTGTTCTTCCACTACTGGTACGTGACGAAGCATCAGAACATGGCGATGCGCGCTGCCGGTGGCCTGCCCTACGCGGGCGACATCACGCCGACGACAAGCCCCTCGCTGCCCGGTGATCCTGCCTAGCGCCTAGCGATATGCAGGGCCGGGAATAGCTGGCGCGTCTTTGAGTCATCCACCTTCGAGGCCGACTATGTCGAGCAGCGCAACCGCCTGACGACGTTCTTCCGGCTGTTGATGCTGATTCCCGTGGCGATCGTGCTGTACGTGTTCGGCATCGTCGCGAGCATCGCGATTGTGATCGCGTGGTTTGCGATCGTCATCACCGGGCGCTATCCGGCAGGCCTTTACAAGTTCGTCGCCGACTTCAATCGCTTCCTTGCGCGCGTGACCGCGTATGCCGTGCTGCTGACCGACAACTACCCGCCGTTCAGCGGCGCCGAGGACAACGCGTACCCGGTCCGCATGCAGTTCGCCGGTCCGCTCGACGGCTACAGCCGCCTGAAGACGTTCTTCCGCGCGATCCTCGCGATCCCGATCATGGTGCTGCGCTACGTGATGGCGCTGATGCTTGAGATCGGCGCGTTCGCGGCCTGGTTCGTGATCCTCGTCACCGGCAAGATGCCGCGCGGCCTGTTCGACCTGATGGTGCTCGGCAACTCCTACACCGCACGCAGCGATGCCTACGTGTATCTGCTGACCGAGACCTACCCACCGTTCCAGGATGAGACGACGCGCAGCGCCGGCACGCCCGGGCCGACGATCCCGGAG
>JBBSDZ010000037.1:0-26300 GCA_038240205.1 Solirubrobacterales bacterium
GAAGAAGCGTCACAGACGCGGAGGTCGTCACGCTTTGTGTTGCTCAGGCGATCATGGGCATACCCTCGGACCGGCGTTTCTTGGCGGTCGCTTCGAAGCATTTGCGCCACCTGTTCCCGAACATCCCTGGGCAGGCCGGATACTTCAAGCGCCGCCGGCGGCTGGTGGACACGCTGGAGTGGCTGATGCAGGTCTTCGCCTCCCAAAGTCCCGGCTTCTATGACGACCTGCTGCTCGTTGACTCCACGCCCGTGGAGTGCGCCCGAAGCCGCGAGACGGTCAAGCGCTCCCAGCTCGCGGACGCCGCCGACTACGGATACTGCCCAAGCCACAGCCGTTTCTTCTGGGGATTCCGCCTGCACCTGCTCGCCGCGCCCGACGGGACGCCCCGGGCGCTGACGCTCGCTTCCCCCAAACGCGACGAGCGCCAGGTCGCGCTTGAGCTGCTCGCGCGCGCACGCCGTGAGGGCCCAGTGACCGTGATCGGCGACAAGGGCTACGCCGGAGCCGAGTTCGCCCGCAGCATCGGCGACATGGACGCCACGATCCTCAGGCCTACCCGCAAGGACGAGGCCGGCCGCGGCCCGCACCTCGCGCCGATACGACAGCGCATCGAGAGCATCTTCTGGACCTGCAAGGACCTGCTCACCCTCGAACGCCACGGAGCCAGAACACTCCCAGGGCTTCGAGAGCGCATCCTGCAACGCTTCCTCACCCTCGCAGCCGCCGTTTGTCTGAACCACCAACTCGGACGCCCCAGCCGGGCGCTCGTCAACTACTGCGCCTGATCCCGTGGAATCAACCATCTAGATGGGATCGCGGTCAAGGAAGGCCAGCACGGCGTCGGTGACGAACTCGTAAGTCGGCTCCTCGTTGAAGGCATGGGCGACGTCGAACTCGGCGTACTCGGCGTCGAGGGCCTCGGCGAGTGGCCGGAGGACGTTGGTGGGGGTGAAGCCGTCCTGTGTCCCGCCGACGACGAGCGTCGGGGCGCCCACGGGACGCACCGGCTTCCGCGAGCCGATCGCCAGCGCTGCTAAGACCAGCCACGATTCGTCTGTGCGGTAGGCGACCCCGCGGGCCTTGTCCTCGGCAGTCGCGCGGTCGGAGTAGAGGCCGTCGGGCGGGCCGAAACCGAGTCGCCCTCCGAGGGTCACGCTGAACGCGGCGCCGAGCATCCGCAGCGTGTTGGCCGGGCGGCGGACGGCGCCGCTCAGCAGTCCCGGCAGCATGCCCGCAGGCGGAGCCGGCATCAGGAGTACCAGCGCCCGCACCGCGTGCCGACGGGCGGCGCGCAGCGCCATGAGGCCGCCGAGGGAGTAGCCGACCAGCACCGGCGGTCGCTCACACCGGCCGATCCGCTCGTCCAGGACCGCGTCGATCGCGGCGAGGCCACCACGGTCGAGCGGGATCAGCCGGCTGGCGCGCGACGGCAGCTCGACTACCTCCGTTCGGCGTCCGCCGTCCCGCAACGCGTCACGTACGTCGTCGAAGGCCGACGCGCGCGTCCAAGCACCCGGAATGACGATGACGTCAGCGCCGTTCACCGGCGTCGGCGAGCGGTACGCAGCGTGCTTTGTTTCGGGTCGTTCGCCATCGGCGCCAAGGTACCACCCGAGGCTACGAACGCACCCGAGGCCACGAACGCCGTCCCGCGCCCGAGCCGGAGTTCTCTCGGCGAGGCAAGCGGCCCGTCTTCGAGCGGTACTCGGCGTCACCAGCGCTGCGCGCAGGACCCGCAACGTGCCGTCACGGGCGGGGAGGATCAGCTCATCCGCGTTCTTCGGCTGCGCCAGCGGAAACGGCGAGGCGACGTGCAGCACGTATGCGCATCCGTCAACCGCTTGCGGCCAGCCGGAGTCGGCGGTGAGATCCGCCGCGAGCACCGAGAGGCGGTCTGAGGGGTCTATCTCCGCGGCGATGTTCGCGCGCACCTCCGCCTCGCGCTCCAGCGAGCGCACGGTCGTCCGGACTCGATATCCGCGCCGCAGCAGCTCGATCGCACACCATCCGCCAAGGAAGCCCGAGCCTCCCGTGACGAGCACCGTCTCCGCAGCCCTCGCTCCTTGGGTCACTTTTGTAGAGGCGCTGTTGCAGAGGCGGATCGTGCGACCCTCGCTCGGGCGTAAGTCTCGCAAAGCCCGCTCCCGCCACGGCGTGCGGTGCGGCGGGCGTGCGGCGCGGTGGGCAGGCGCGTACAGCGTCCGGCAAGCCGGCAACGACCGTGTCATCAACACGCCGCACGACGTTCGCAGATCGCGGCCGCGGTGTCACGGCTGCACACAGCACCCCGGAGACTGGGAGAGTGATTCACGGATTCACTGCAATCCGGCCTAGTACAGCAGGATGATAAATGTGTGAAATTCCGGCTCGTGGCGTGAGCGTGGGCTCCGGGCAGAACGGCCGCGCTCAACGGGGGCGGTGGCTGGGCCGCACGCTGCGAATCGAAGTGGCCGGTGCGAGCCGCTCTCGCGGCGCGCCGGGCTGCCTTACGCCGCGGCGTCCTCGGAGCTGCCGCCTTCCAGCACTACCAACCGCGGCCGCTGCGATTCGCGCTCAAAGCCGCCCAGCTCCGCGTCGAGGGCGGCTTCGGCTGCGTCGAGTTCAGCTCGAAGTCGCATCACTCGTTGAAATGGGGTTTCGTTCATATGCAGATCAGGCCGAGCGCGTCGATTCGCTTCAAGGCCTCGCTCGCATATACGGTTTGATCGGTCGTGTGGATCACCTCGAGCGCGGCCAGACTGTCGAGCGCCGCGGTCACGCGATCAAGCGGGAGCTCGCGCAAAGCGGAGTAGAGATCCTGCCGAGGCAGCCCACTCGTTCTCCCGGTCAATTGCAGCACAACCGCAGATTCCGTAAGTGCGTCTGTAGGATCGGTCGGCACTGACGAACCTCTGTTTCGTCGCGTAGGACTGCCGGTGCTTCAAACACTGGCTGTCCGACTTCGGAAGTTCAAGACAGCGCGATATTAGACGATTCCACAGCTAGTGGGAGTCCAGATAGATGCCCAATCCCAAACTTCCTCACGCCAACGAGTATCGCGCGCTCGGCAATGCACTTCGCAGCCTCAGAGAGACCGCAGGGATGACGCAGGTGCAGGCGGCCGAGCAGGTTGGCATCCGCTCCAAGTTCGTCTCCGAGGTGGAGCGTGGCAATCGCGGGCTCCGCTGGCACACCCTGCGAGGCCTGCTGCGCGCTTACGGCGCCGGCCTGCGCGATCTCGCCGCCGCGATCGAGACCGCCGAACGCTGAGCCTGGCGGACACAGCAGCGTTTCACTGGACCACGCGAAACCACAGGTGGGTGACGCGAGGAGCATCGGTGAGGCCGATGCGATCGAGGCCCGCATCCGCCCGCCGGCCCGCTCGAACAACCGCACGCCGTCGCCCAGCAGGACCGGCGCAATCAGCACGAGGATCTCCTCGAGCACACCGGCGTCGCGGTCAGGGTTCGTTTGTGAAGACGGCGCATCGCAGCAGAAACCACCGCTCGGTTGCCGGCCGAGCCGCCCGGCAACCGTCCAGATTGGCACTACGCCCGCCAGCGCCTGCGCGATACTGAGTGCAATGTCCATGCGTGCGAGCCGGGGGTGAAGTCGCTGTCCAAGGAGAACATCGACTTGGTGCAGAGGACGATCGGGGCGTATTTCAGCGGCGATGAGTCGGCTCTGCGCGCGGCGGCTCACGACGACATAACGGTCACCACGCGACCCGATCAGCCCGACGCTCGCGATCATCACGGGACCGACGGCCTGCTCGAGTTCCTCGGGGAGTGGGCGGAGGCGTGGGCGGACTACTCCTTCGATGTCCTGCGGGTCTCAGATCAAGAGGATCGCGTGTACCTCACCGCCCGCCAGAGCGGTCACGGCAAGCGCAGCGGCATCCCGATCGACGACGAGGTCACGTTCGTGTTCTCGCTTCGCGGCGGACGGATCGTGCGCCTGCAGATGTTCGCCACCGAGCAGCAGGCGCTGGCCGCCTTCGAAGCGCCTCACGATCGCGGCGCAACGACGCCCGCTATCGAGCGCGAGCAGGCGAGCTCTTGATGGCCGGCGCCGAGGTCAGCTGCGGAAAGTGCGACACGGCCAACCCGGCGCACGCGCTCTTCTGTATGTCCTGCGGCGCCTCGCTCGCGCGAGCCTGTGAGAGCTGCGGCGCCGATGTGCCGCCCGCCGCGCGCTTCTGCATGGCGTGCGGCGCGACCGTGGGCGCGGCCGCGCCGGCGCCCGCGAGCGCGCCGGCGCCTGCAGCCTCGAGCGAGCAGCGCCGCACCGTCACCGTCCTGTTCGCCGACCTGTCCGGTTTCACGGCGGTCGCCGAGCGGCTCGATCACGAGACGGTCAAGACGCTGATCGAGCGCTGCCTGACGAGGTTCGCGGCGGAGGTCGAGAGCTTCGGCGGCCGCGTCGACAAGTACATCGGCGACAACGTCATGGCCGTGTTCGGCGCCCCCGTCGCACACGAGGACGACGCCGAGCGCGCCGTGCGTGCGGCGCTCGGCATGCAGACGGCAATGACCGAGCTCAACGAGCGGCTGCTGCGCGAGCACGGCTTCGAGTTCTCGCTGCGCGTTGGGATCAACACGGGCGAGGTCCTCGCCGGCAGGCTCGGCGACGGCTACACGGTCATGGGCGACGCCGTCAATGTCGCCTCGCGCCTGCAGACGAGTGCCGACCCGGGCACGATCACCGTCGGGCAGCGAACGCACCGGGCCACCCGGGCCGCGGTCATCTCAGAGCCGCTGGAGCCGCTCGAGTTGAAGGGCAAGGCCGAGCCGGTCGCCGCCTGGCGCGTGCTCGGGCTCGCCGGGGAGGACCCCGATGCGAGCAGCACGCGCCGGCAGGCGCCGCTGATCGGCCGCCAGGACGAGCTCGCGGCGCTCGAGATGCAGTTCGGGCGCGTGCTGCGTGCCGGGGCGCCGCGCATGGTCACCGTGCTCGGCGAGGCCGGCGTCGGCAAGTCGCGCCTGCTGCGCGAGCTAGAGCGGGCGCTCGGCGCACGGACGCCCCCCGTCAGCGTCCGTACCGGGCGCTGCCTGCCGTTCGGCTCGAGCGTCGTCTACTGGCCGATCCGCGAAATGCTGCGCGCCGACTGCGCGATCGAGGACGGCGACCCGGCCGATCTCGCATGGTCGAAGCTCTCGGCGCGCTTGGCGCCATTGATGGCCGCCGGCGTCGACGCCGACCAGGCGACGCGCCGCCTGGCGCCGCTGGCGCTGCTCGTGGGCATCGAGGCGCCCGCGGCGGGGGACGGCGACGGGCAAGAGGACGCTCACGACGCTAAGTACGCGCGCGAGAGCATCTTTGGCGCCGTGCGCAGCTACCTCGAGGCGATCGCCGAAGGCGAGCCGATCGTGCTCGCGTGGGAGGACATCCACTGGGCCGACGAGGGCATGCTCGACCTGATCGAGTACCTCTCCCAGTGGATGCGCGTGCCCGTGCTCCAGGTCTGTCTCGCACGGGAGGACCTGCTCGAGCGCCGCTCCGACTGGGGCGCACAGCGACGCACGAGCACGAGCCTGTTTCTCGACCCGCTCGCCTCCGCTCACACGCGTGCGCTGATCGAGAGCTTGATGGGCGCGAGCAACGGCACGCCCGAGATGCTCGACGCGCTGATCGAGCGCGCCGGCGGCAACCCGCTGTTTGCCGAGGAGATGGTGCAGCGCCTGACCGAGGAGGGCAGCGCCTCGGCGGCCGAGCTTCCCGACACCGTGCAGGGGCTCCTCGCCGCGCGCCTGGACTCGCTCGGAGCGCTCGAGCGCGACCTCATCGCGCACGCTGCCGTCGTCGGGCAGAGCTTCTGGGAAGGCGCACTCGCAGGAGTCGGCGACGCCAAGCCCGCCGAGGTGCAGGTGGCGCTCGCCAACCTGCGCGAGAAGGACATCGTCACGCCGGTGGAGGCTGGGCGGCTGCCCGGCGGGCAGGAGCTCGCGTTCAAGCACGTACTCATCCGCGAGGCCGCCTACGCGATGCTGCCCAAGGCCGTGCGCGCGCGTAAGCACTTCGACGTCGGCGCCTTCATCGAGCGGCGAGCCGGCGAGCGACGCGACGACGTCGCCGCGCTGCTCGCCGAGCACTACTCCCGTGCGCTGGCGCTCGGCGAGGACGTTCGCCTGGAGGCGCGCGAGCTCGAGCCGATGCACCTGAAGGCACTCGAGTTCCACGAGCTCGCCGGCGACGCCGCCGCGGTGCTCTACTCCAACCGCGAGGCGCTCGCCCACTACGAAGCCGCCGCGAGCCTCGCCGCCGCCGACGAGGCCCGCGGCGCGCGCAACCAGGAGCGCCAAGGCGACCTCGCGCTGCGCCTCGGGCGCATCGACGACGCGATCGAGGTGTGGGAGCGCGCGCTCGAGCATCACGAGCGCGAACAGGAGCTCGAGCGCGTCGCCGAGCTTCACCGCAAGATTGGCGCGGCGCTCGCACACAAGGGCCAGCGCCCGCAGGCGATTGCGCACCACCAGCAGGGGATCAACCTGATCAAGGACGGCCCGCCGTCGCTCGCGCTCGTGCGCTTGTACGAGGAGGCGGCTTGGCTGTACGTGCAGGTCGGCGACAACATGCTCGCCATCTACGCCTCCGAGAAGGCGCTGCGCCTGGCCGAGCAGCTCGGCGAGGTGCGCGCCGCCAGCCGCGCTCACGGCATCTTCGGGCGCGTGTTCGGGCGCATCGGCGACACCGCCAAGGCGCGCGAGAACCTGGAGCGGGCGATCGAGCTCGCGCGCGACTCAGACGAGCACGAGACGGTGCTCGCGATGCTCGCGCTCGGTCATCACTTCGAGAACGCCGAGGGCGACTACGACGCCGCCCGCGACGCCTATGCCGAGGCGCTCGCGCTGGCGCAGCGGATCGGCGACCTGCCCGCGCAGATCGAGCTGCACGCATCGCTCGCGCAGCTTGCCAACTACGTCTGCGACTGGGACACGGCGCGAGCTGAGACCGACGCGAGCGCAGAGCTCGCCGAGCGCGAGGGCCTCGTCGGCAAGCTCTGCCTGGCCGACAACTCGCGCGCGCTGATGCGCTGGCGCGAGGGCGACTGGGACGGCGCCGCGCGCCTCTTCACCGCCGCGCACGAGGCAGCCGACGGACTCGGCTGGTCTGAGATCTCGTTCACTGCGCTGCTCGGTCTGGCGACCACGCTGCGCGACCGCGGCGATCTCGCCGGCGCAGTGACGACCCTCGGCGAGGCGCTCGCCGTGTGCGAGCGGGCCGGGCTGGTCTCGCAGTCCGTACAGGCGTTCGCGTCGCTCGCGCTGACGCACGAGCTCGCCGGAGATGCCGCTGCCGCCACTGCGGCTGCCACCGAAGCACAGGAGCTCGCGCAGCGGATCCACTACCCCGTCGGCGAGGCCTGCGCGCTGGAAGCACAAGGCGTCGTCGCCGAGCCGGCCGCCGCCGCCGAGGCGCTCGAGCGCGCCCGTGCGCTGTGGCAGCGCCTTGGGCGCGAGCTCGACGCCGCGCGCTGTGAGCTGCTGCTCGGACGCCTGCTCGGGCGCGAGGATTCGCGGCGCTCGCATGAGGCGCTCGCCGGCGCGGCGGCGAAGTTCGAGCAGCTCGGCGTGGATTGTCTGGCAGCGCAGTCGCGCGAGCTGATGGCCGTTTGAGCTCCGCCCGCCGCCGTGGATTCGCGCAGGCTGTGCCGGCGCCGTTCCCGTCCGCGGGCGGGGGCCCTACGAAGTCAGGGCAGCGGCAAGCCGCTCGGCGACGATCGACGCTTGCACGCCTTCGATCGGCTCGATTCGAGTCTGCCTCGTCGTGCCGCGGCGCCTGAAGTACATCGTCGCGACGGCCTCATAGCCGCTCTTCTCGACCGCGCGGCGCGCCGGTGCGTTGGCTGTGGCGACCTTCGTGATCAGCCACCGCCTGCCTTCGCTTGCCAGCAGCGCCGCGATCTCGCCGAACGCCGCCGGTGCGACTCCGCGCCCGCGCGCCGCAGGGGCCGATTCGGAATCCTCCATGCAGACGGTGTCCTGCGCCAGTGCCAGCTCGCCGCCGGCGGCGGCCATGACGGGGGCGCTGCCACTGAAGATCCACGTCGCGAACAGCGGCTGCTCGCCGTCGAGGACGAGCCACAGGCGATTGCCGGCGTCCAGCCGCGCACCCATCTCCGCGACGCTGTTCGTCTGCACCTCGCTGAGACGGCGCAGATCCGCGGTGGCGCCCAGGCGAAGGGTCAAGCCCTGCTCGAGCGGGCGGTGCGACGGCTCGCCGGAGAGGTCAAGCGCGTACCAGAGGTGGCTCTCAGAAACCGAAACGTGGCTCGTCGCGCGCTTGGTCGCCCGGTTGATCGCGCCGCTGACGCCGTAGCGCTCGAGCGCGGTTCTGCTCCTGGTCACCAATGACATCTCTGCATCCCGGTTCGCGTTGGCCGCGCCGCGACGATCGGCCGCGGCGCCTTGCCCTCCTATCGGCATCGCAGCTGGAAATGTCAACCCGTCCCGGCCGAAGCGGACGCTCGGCGCGAAGTCCCGGCGCATCCGCCTCGGCGTGAGCGTGCCTACGCGCCGTCCGCGCAGCTGCTCCGCCGTTGCCTATGCGGCCGACACCGGCGCGTCGCCCGTGCGCCAGCCGAACGCCGCGCGCAGAGGCCCGCGGCTCAGCGCCAGGAACACCGCCAGCGTGATCGCCGCGCCCGCCACCGCGTCGGCGAGGAAGTGATTGCCGCTCGCCATCACCGCGTACGTCGTGACGAGCGGATAGACGAGCGCAATCGTGCGCGCCCACACGCGCACGGTCACGTGCCAGACAGCGATCGTGCACCACACCGCCCACGCGATGTGCAGTGAGGGCAGCGAGCAGAGCTGGTTGGAGTGAAGCGCCGTCGCGCCGATCTGCCACACGGGCAAGTGCTGGACCGTTGCAACGAGGTCGACGTAGCCGCCGGTGAGCATCCGCGGTGGCGCCACCGGCAAGCTCCAGAACGCCGCCAGGGCGATCAGGTTGACGATCACGAGCGTCGCGCGCATGACCCCAAGCAGGTCCGAGCGCCGCCACCACAGCCACGCGAACACCGCCAGCGTCACGACGATGTGCACGTTTTCATACCAGAACACGACGATCTGGCTGAGCGTGTGACGGCGCGCCAGCCACGCGTTCAGCGCGTGCTCTGGGTCCAAGTGCAGCGAGCGCTCGAGATCGAGCACGCTGCGGCCGTTGCGCTCGGCCAGCCCCTGGCGCACGGAGGCGAGGTTGTTGATCGCGTCGAACAGCCAGATCAGCCAGACGACGACGAGCACGTCGAGCGCCAACCACAAGCGCTCGCGACCGCTGCGCAAGCGGCGTCCAAGCGACAGCGGCGAGAGCTGCCCGTCGCCCACCCGCTCGCTCGCCGCGCCCATCGTCCTATTGATACCGAAGCGCGCACCGCCCCCGGCGGGCGCGGCCGTGCCCGGCGGCATGCGCCGATCGCGCCGCCGACCAGCGCCGGCGAGCGCTCAGCGGCGCCCACCGAGGCGAGCACGGGAGGCCGTCGCACCCGGCCGAAGCACGAGCCCGGTGCGGCTAGACTCGGCCCACGCAGTTCGACCCGAGGAGGAAGCCGTGCGCGCCGTGCTCATGCGTGAGACAGGAGGCCCTGAGGTGCTGCGCGTCGAGGAGGTCGGTGATCCTGAGCCGGGCGACGGCGAGGTCCTGATCCGCGTCAAGGCCGCGTCGATCAACCCGATCGACTGGAAGTACCGGCGCGGGATGATGCCCAAGGACCTTCCGGCGATACTCGGCAACGACGTCTCCGGTGTCGTCGAGGTGTCGCGCGCAGACGGCTACGCCAAGGGCGACGAGGTGTTCGGGATCTCCCCGAGCGGTGGCTACGCCGAGCTCGCGACCGCACCCGCGGCGCTGATCGCAAAGAAGCCTGCCGGCGTCAGCCACGAGCAGGCGGCGGCCCTGCCCGTCGGCGCGATGACCGCGTGGCAGGCGTTGTTCGATCGGGGTGGCCTGCAGCCGGGGCAGACCGCGCTGATCGCCGGCGCCGCAGGCGGCGTCGGGCATTTCGCCGTCCAGTTCGCAAAGCATGCCGGCGCGCACGCGATCGGAACCGGCTCCGCGCGCAGCCGCGACTTCGTGCTCGGCCTGGGCGCGGATGAGTTCGTCGACTACACCGAGCAGGACGTCGCCGAGGCCGTCAGCGACGCAAACGTCATCCTCGACACCGTTGGCGGCGAGACCACCAAGACGCTCGTTCCGGCGCTCGCCGAGGGCGGGCTGATCGTCACCATCTCAGGGCCGCCGCCCGAGCAGCAGGCCGCGGCTCGCGGAGCGCGCGCAGAACTGCTCGTGATGAGCCCGAGCTCCGAGCAGCTCGCAGAGATCGCCGCGCTCGTCGCCTCCGGCGAGGTCAAGGTGGAGATCGCCGAGGTGCTGGCGCTCGATCAGGCCTCACACGCGCACGAGCTCAGCGAGTCCGGGCACACGCGCGGCAAGCTGATCCTCACGCCGTAGGCGGCCAGCAGGCGGCCGAGCGATCGCCAAAGCTCAGATGAGTGCAAGCTCAGTGAGCTCGCCTGCGCGTGGCAAGGCCTCGTTCTCGTACCCTTCCGCGTCGAAGCTCCGGAGCCAGAGCCACCGCGAGGCAGTGGGGAGCGCTTTCGTCGGTGGGTCTGAGCGAGCTGTGCGAGCGTCTGCCCCAGCGCTCATGGCGCAAACGAGCCATCTCTTCGAACCCTCCCTTTTCGATGTGACGCCTCGAGGAGATGTTGTCAACCGCGACTTTGACGACCACCCAGCGAACGCCTTCGGCCTTGAGTCCATCGATGATGAAGGTGATGCATTGCGGGCCAATTCCGGTGCCGCGCGAGTCCGCAGCGGTCACACCGTCCTCCAGGCAGCGGGTGTCGGCGGGGAGGGGAAACTCGCCGGCGGCGGCCGCAAGCGACGGCATCCCGCGCGTGAACGTGAACGAGCAATGAAGCAGGCGCGGCCCCTCGAGCACCAGGTTGAGGTAGTTCCCGTCTTCGACGCGCCGCCTGGCCTCCGTGGGCGACACCGTTTCGAGCTGCTCGAGCAGGCGGGCGTCACCGAGCTCCCCTCGGCGCATGACCACACCGGCTGCCGGCTGCGCCCTCGGGTAGTCCAAGCTGAGGTCCAGTACATACAAAACGTGGGTCTCGTTCACCGCGGCCAGCCTGCCGACACGTCTCAGCGCCCGACGCAATGTTCCATCGAGTCCGTGGCGGCGGATTGCGAGCCGGCCCCTGTCGAAGGCTCTGCTGTATCGAGACTGCATCACGCCGATCTTAGGAGCGCCGTGCTCGCAGCCGCCGTGAAAGCCAACACGCGCGAGGGCACCCGCCATCGCCGCGCCGGGCAAGCGCACCGGGGCCCGATCGGCAGTTCAGCGCCGCGAGCGAGCTGCGTCGCACGAGCGATCTTCGATCGACATCAAAATGGCCGGTAAGTGGCGCGCTTTCTCAGCCGTGCAGGAGATCGGCGGCGGCTTCGACCTTCGTTTGCTGCTCGCTGCAGATCGCCGGCACGCTCGATTCGTCGGTGAAGACCGGCGCCATCACGCTTCCCGGGGTGGGCGAATGTGGCTTGCCGAGCAGATGACCCGTCTCGTGGATCACCGTCAGGCAGAACATGTTCCAATCGCTTGCCATCGCCCTGCGCGTCGGCCACTGCCACGCGGCGAGCGAGATCACACACTGCGAGTAGCTGCTCGCCGGCGCCTGCAGGTCGTTCGCGCCGAGGGCGGATTCGAACGTGACCCACGCGTCCGTCGTTGCTTCCAGGCCGGCCGCGAGCGGTTGAGCGGTGCGGATCGAGACCTGTCCAGCGCACGGCACAGATCCCCAGTAGCGCTCGGCCAGCGTCGTCGCGAGCACAACCGGGTCGAGCGTCGCCGCCTTGGCGTGGGCCGGCGGTTTTGCCGCTGTGTGGCGATGGGTGTGTGCGGAGCTGTGCTTGCGGCCAGGCCCCGCGCCGCCCGCTGCCGTTGCTGTCGCCGCCGGCAGCAGCAGCGCGGCAGCGAGACTTGCGATCAGGAGGAGGCGGGCCACCTCTCACATGCTGAGCTGCGGCAGCGCGCGATTCTTCCCCCGAATTGGGGACTTTCGGGGCCGCGGTGGGGGAGAGCAGGGTGAGGCATCGCTCACCCTGCGCGCTCGAGCTGTCGATGCAGGTCTCATGCGCGAACCCGCCCCCGGCTCCTCCGCAGCGCAACAGAGCCGCATAACGGTCGTGCTCGCCCACTTCGACGAGCTGCGCGCCAGAGGTCTCGGCCAGCTGATCGCCGGCGATCAGAGTCTCGCGATTGTCGCCGAGGGAATCGAGCAGTCGCGGATTCCGGTCGTCCTGCGAGCCCATCGCCCTGACGTCGCTGTCCTCGACGTCGCCGGCCTCGCCAAGCCGGCCGAGGTGCGCGAGCTGAGCGTCGCCCATCCGGCAACGCGGCTCGTGCTCGTGGCCGAGCGCCTCTCAAGCGTCGAATGCGCGCAGATGCTCTCGTTCGGCGCGAGCGCCTGCCTGGATCGCGAGACGCAGGCGCGCGATGTCCTCAACGCCATCCATCTCGCCTCGCGCGGGCTGCAGCTGATGCCAGCTCCTGCCGGGGCCGGGACCGGCGCAATCGCCGGCGGGCAGCTGCTGACCCAGCGTGAGGCCGAGGTGCTCGCGCTGCTGCAACAGGGCAGCTCCAATCCGCAGATCGCGCTCGAGCTGAGCGTCGGCGTGGAGACGATCCGCACCCACGCGCGCAACATCTACCGCAAGCTTGGAGTCGCCTCGCGGCGCGAGCTGATGACGCCGCCCGCTGCCGCTCAGCCACGCCAGGGCGTTCCCGTCTCCGCCCTGCCGCGGCGGCGTCTCGGTGTGCCCGCGGCGCGCCTGCGACGGGGACATGACTCGCGGCGGCCGTGAAACGGGCTCAAAAGCGGACGTTCGACCCAGTTTCTCGTGTGCAACTCGCGTTGCAGGCCTAAGGCGTCGCTTACATCAGTAGGCCGATCAGGCCGGGGAGCCATTCCCTTCCTATCGCGGTGCTCAGCGCCGCAGTCAGGAGACGCATATGACCGTTGGCGTCCGACAGCAGCACGAGCTCCACATAAGTGGCTCTCCCGCAGCAACCCGCCGTTCCTCCGCAAGAGGCGTCCTCAGGACAGCGCGAATCGCCCTGCTCATGGGCGGAGCGCTGCTCGCAAGCCTGCTGTTCGCAGGCAGTGCGCTCGCCGCGCCCGCCACCGTCGGCCTGGGCACGGCCGCAAGCTTCTCCGTGCTCGCCGGCTCGACCGTCACCAATACCGGCCCGACCACCATGTTCGGCGACCTCGGGCTCAGCCCCGGCTCCTCGGTGACCGGCGCCCCGCACGTGCTCGGGCAGACGCACGTCGACGACGCGGTCGCGATCCAGGCCAAGAACAGCCTCACGACCGCCTACAACGACGCCGCCTCACGCCCGACCGACGGCTCGGCCGGCACCGATCTTTCCGGCCAGACGTTCACCGCCGGTGTGCGCACCGCGAGCGAAAGCCTGCTGCTCTCCTCCGGGAGCGTGATCCTCGACGCGCAAGGCGACCCCAACGCCGTCTTCATCTTCCAAATCGGCACGACGCTGACAACCGGCTCGAACACGACCGTCCAGCTCGTCAACGGCGCGCAGGCGTGCAACGTCTTCTGGCAGGTCGGCTCTTCGGCGACGCTCGGCACGGGCACGCGCTTCGTCGGCACCGTCATGGCCGCGGCGACGATCACCGCCAACACCGCCGCCACGATCCACGGCCGGCTGCTCGCTCAGACCGCAGCTGTGAACCTCGACACGAACACGATCACGACCTCCAACTGCGCCTCCAGCGAAAGCGGTAGCGGCGGTGGCACCGAAACGACGACCCCCGAAGAAACGGCCGCGCTCGAAGCGACAGCAGGTGGGGGCGGCAGCACCACCGGGGGCACCACGACCTCAGGGACGCCCGTCACGGTCACGAGCGCGACGCCGTCCACACCGATCGTGCGTCCGGTGCCGATCCTCGCGCCCGCGTCGAAGTCGACGCTCAGCGCGAAAAAGGCCGCAGCTCGCCGCGCCGCCGCTCGGCGGGCAGCGCGCCGCCGCGCCGCTGCGCGCCGGCGCCGCCACGCCGAAGTCACGCGGCGCATGCAGGCACGCCCGGCGGTTCCGAACAAGCGCGGATCGTTCACCGGTTGAGCACAAGCATGCGCCCTTCGCTCACGGCCGTCGCTTGCCTCCTGGCCGCGACGGCCGCGTGCGCCGGCGCCGCTCCCGCTCTGGGCGCGGTGGCGGCGAACCAGCGCCTCGCGCTGCTGCTCTCGCCTCATGGCGCCCACCGTGCCCCGCGCGCCGGCTCGCCGCTGCTCACGAGCATCGCCCCGCGCAGGCCGATCACCGGCGAGGCGACGGCGCTGCCCGTGCTGGCCGCCGCGACCGGTCCCGGGGGCGTCCGCTGGCTGCGCGTGCGTCTCCCCGGTCGCCCCAACGGATCGAGCGGCTGGATCGCACAGCAGGGCACGCGCACGCTGCTGACCGGCTGGCGCCTGATCGTGCGTCTCGCAGCACGCACGGTCACCGTCTATAGGCACGGCGCCCGCCTGCGCAGCTTCCACGCAGTTGTCGGCAAGCCCTCGACGCCGACGCCGAGCGGCAGCTTCTTCGTCGAGGAGACGCTGCGCATGAGCCCCGGTGAGCCCGGCGGCCCGTTCGCGCTTGCCCTCAGCGCACGCTCGGACGCGTTGCAGGAATTCGAAGGCGGGCCCGGTCAGATCGCGCTGCACGGGCGGGATCTGCTCGGCGGCACGCTCGGCGCAGCCGAATCGCACGGCTGCGTGCGCCTCGACACCGCCGCGATCGGCTGGCTCGCGCGGCGCATCGGCCCCGGCGTGCCAGTGACCATACGCGCGAACTGAGCGCCAGCGGAGCGCGGCGGTGCGGGCGCGCGTTGGGGGGCTGCGGCGAGTAGGGTGCCGAACATGCGAGCGCACAACGTCCATGTCGAGCACGACTTCAGCGCGCCGCCCGAGCGCGTCTTCGCCTACCTCGCCGAGCACGAGAACCTGGGCGACGTGTTCGGCGCCAAGATCAAGCGCCTGCGCGATGGCGGGCAGGGCGAGCGCAACGGCGTCGGCTCCGTGCGCGAGCTGAAAATCGGCCCGCTGCCGGCGTTCGAGGAGACGGTCACCGAGTTCGTCGTGGCGCAGCGGATCGTCTATCGCATCACCAAGGGCAGCCCGCTGCGAGGCCACGTGGGCACGATGACCTTCGCCGCCACGCCCGGTGGCACACACTTCGTCTACGACATTCGCATCGCCTCGCCGATCCCCGGCGTCGCCCCCCTCGTGCACGCTGCTCTTACGCGCTCGATCACGCGCGCGATGTCTGCTGTCGAGCGCGACGCCTGAGGGTGCCGCGGTCGTGCTTCGGCCGGCCGCTTGAAGCGAGCCAAGCGGCGTGCATGTCAGGGCGCGCGCCCGGCAAGCGTGGTTCGGGTGAGTTGAACGGTCGCCGTCCGCAACCCCCGCAAAGTTGACAATATTTACGCCGACGGCTACCGTCTCGGCGCGACAGGAAGCTGCATGGAGGCAGAGTCCGCACGGCGGCCGATGCGCGGAGCGGGTGCAACTCGCCGGTCCATGCGGTTTTCGTCCGAGGTCCCTGGAGGGACTCGCGCTCCGGCGTCATTCGGTCGCTGGGAGTGACAAACAACGAATGGAGACGAGATGAGCAAAGTGATTCTGGCCAGGATGGGCAGGCTGGTGACGGCGATGCTGGCCGTCGCAGCGACGATGGCGGTTGCTGCCGGCGCTGCCAGTGCGAGCGAAGTGATCTACAACGATCTGCCCTCTCCGACGCCCGGCAACGTGGTATCGCTCGGCTTCGAGGCTACGCAGACAGCAGAATTCGGCGGACAGGTACAGGTCGCCGGAACCGCTCGCGTGAATCCGGTGGTCACCGTGATGATGAGCAGCTGGGCATGCCAGAGCGGGACGTGGTCGGCAAAAAACTGCACCTCCGCGCCCAAAAGCAAGTTCGAATGGCCGATCACCTTTCACATCTACCAGGTCGGTCCGGAAGACACCGTGGGTCCGCAGATCGCTACCGGATCAAAGGTCTTCCGCCTGCCCTACCGGCCCTCGGCCAATGCAACCAAGTGCACCGGCGAAAATGCCGGCAAGTGGTACCACGCAGGCACGTGCTTCAACGGTAAAGCGTTCAAGATCAGCCTGCCGCTGAAGCTCGCCAGCCTGCCCGAAAAGGTGATCGTCACCGTCGCATACAACACGAGCGACTACGGGGCCGAACCGCAGCGTCCCAAGCCGTGTGACGCCGAAGAACAGGGTTGTCCGTATGACTCCCTGAACGTCGGCGTGCAAGACGGCGAAGAACCGGCTCCTTCGGTCGGCTCCTTCCCGGCGCCTGCCATCGCCTACGTAAACGGCGCGCCCGAAACGGGATGGACAGGCGAACAACCGCTGTTCGAGATCAAGGCCCACTAACTCGAAGGTCGCCGTCAGTAGCTCGCAAGGGTAGAGAGAGCCCCGCCGGTGGCGGGGCTCTCTTTTGCGTTCGCTTGGGACCCTTGCGCCCGCCGCGGTCCTATGCTGCGCCCCATGTGCGGCCGCTACACGAACACCGCCGGCGTCCAGGAACTGAACGAACGCTTCAAGGTCCCGTTCCCAGGCCAGGAGGGCACCGGTCGCTACAACATCGCGCCCACCGAAGAGGTGCTGGCGATCGTCGCGCCCAGGGGCGAGCCGCAGGCGCGGCTGCTGCGGTGGGGGCTGATCCCGCCGTGGGCCGAGGACCTCAAGGGCGCCTACAAGATGATCAACGCTCGCCTTGAGACGGTCGCCAGCCGCGCCGCCTATCGCAAGCTGATCCTCAACGGCTCGCGCCGCGCACTACAGGTCGCCGACGGCTACTTCGAGTGGTTGAAGCCCGAGCACCGCGGCCAGCCGCGCCAGCCGTTCGTGTTCCGCGTCGATGGCGGCGTGCCGTTCGCGTTCGCCGCGCTGTGGACGCCGGCCAAGGTCGAAGGCGAGTGGATCGAGAGCGTGACCCTGCTCACATGCGACTCCGCTCCGAACCGGACCGCCGCGGCGATCCACGACCGCATGCCGGTGATCCTCGCTGACGCCGAGGCGCAGCGGGCGTGGCTGGACCCGGCGCTCGGGGCCGAGGAAGCGCTCGCGCTGTGCGGGGCGCTCGCGGAATCGCGCCTCTCTGCCGCGCCGGCCAACCCGGCGGTGAACAAGGCCGGCGACGCCCCTGAGGGCCCGGAGCTGCTGCGCGCGCCCGTCTGACGCGCCCCGCCTGAGGGGGGGGGTTGATTTCAAGGTTGTTGTTGTGCGAACTCGCTGCCGATACGAGCGTATGGGCTGCGATCACTTGGCATTGCAGAGCGGAGAAGCGCGCTACCTGCCGGCTACCGGCGAGCTCGAGCTGATGCTCGTGTGCGACTCCTGTGGCGCGCCGTGCAAGCCGCTCGGCCGGGTCGAGTTCCAGCTGCGCCCGCGCCGCTTCGTCGGGCACCTGGCCGAACTGACCGGCCGCGAGCTGGGGCTGGACGAGCAGCAGACCGCCCGCCTGCGCTTCGCCGCGCTCGTGTGCGGGCAGTGCCGCGACCAGATTCCCGCCGAGATCGCCGGCAAGCGCGGCCCGCTCACGCCCGAGGAGTGGGTCGAGGTCCGCCGCCATCCGGAGCTCGGCGCGGCGCTGCTCGGCGACGTCAGCCTCGAGGACATCCGCGAGTGGATCCTCTGCCACCGCGAGCGCCCCGACGGCACCGGCTATCCGCGCGGTCTCAGCGGCGAGGAGATTCCGCACGAGGCGCGCATTCTCGCCGTGACAGACGCCTATACGGCGATCGTCAGCGATCGCCCGCATCGCCCCGCGCGCGGGCACGAGGAAGCTTGCGAGGAGCTCTCGCGCTGCGCCGGGACGCAGTTCGACATGGCCGTGGTCGAGGCGTTCCTCGCGGCCGTTCCCCAGCGCAATCTCCTGCTCGCACGCGCCACCGCTTGAGCGGCGCGCCGGGCCGCCTGCTCACGAGCCCGGCAGCCGGTACTTGCGCGTCCTCGGGCAGCGCTCCAGCAGCCCGAGCTCCACGAGCGTGAGCGCGTAGCGGTGCGCCGTGCTCGGGCTCATGCCGAGCTCGTCGGCGAGCTCGACGATTCCGCGCGACCCGCCGTCGGGGCCGAAGCCGGTCAGCAGGGAAAGCCCGCGCAGCAGCGAGCGCGACATGCGTGGATCGGCGTTCTCGCTCGGGAGATAGCCGCGCCGGGGGACCGGTCGCGTCGTGCCTTGCGGGCCGGACGCCTGTGGACCAGTGCCCGCAGCGCCGTTGCGCGCCCGCAGCGGCGCCGCCAGTGAGTCGGCGATCAGCGTCGAGATGCTCGGGGCGCGCCCGCGCGAAGCAGCGCGGACGATCGTGTCGACCTGGGTGGGGGAGAGTGCAATCGTGATCGGCGCATCGTGCTTTGCAGCCATGTAGACGATCGTCGCAGATGCAGACGATCGTCTACAGCGGTGTTTCTCAGTTGGGCGGCCGGCTGCGGGGCGGGTAGCCTGCACCGCTGAGATGGCAGTCACCGTGACACTCCCCGATGGGCAGGCGCTGGAGCTTGCCGACGACGCCACCGGCGCTGACGCCGCAGCGGCGATCGGGCCGGGCCTCGCACGCGCGGCGCTCGCCGTCGAGGTTGGGTCCGCACAGGACGGAGCTGCCGCCGAGGTGCGCGACCTCGCGCAGCCGTTGCCCGACGGGGCGCGCCTGTCGGTCATCACCAAGAAGAGCGGCTCCAGCGCGCTCGAGCTGATCCGCCACGACGCCGCGCACGTGCTGGCCGAGGCGGTGCTCGAGCTCTACGGCGGCGTGAAGATCTCGATCGGACCCGCGATCGCCGACGGCTTCTACTACGACTTCGAGTTCCCCGAGGGGGTCTCCGTCTCCGAGGAAGACTTTCCGCGCATCGAAGAGCGCATGCGCGAGCACGTCAAAGCGGCCGAGGAGTTCGTGCGCGAGGACGTCTCGCCGGCGCAGGCGCGCGAGCGCTTCCGAGCCGAGGACCAGGACTACAAGGTCGAGCTGATCGACGACCTGATCGCGGCCGCCGGATCTGAAGCCGAGCTGGGAACGGTCTCGCTGTACACCAACGGGCCCTTCACCGACCTCTGCCGCGGGCCGCACGCGCCGAGCACCAAGACCGTCGGCGCCTTCAAGCTGCAGTCGGTCGCCGGCGCCTACTGGCGCGGGGACTCCGGGCGCACGATGCTCACGCGCATCTACGCGACCGCGTTCTTCACCGACGCCGAATTGCAGGAGCACCTGGAGCGGATCGAGCTGGCCAAGGCGCGCGACCACCGCAAGCTCGGGCGCGAGCTCGACCTGTTCATGTTCTCCGAGCTCTCGCCCGGGAGCCCCTTCTGGAAGCCCGCCGGAATGGCGATCTGGAACGCGCTCACCGAGCTGTGGCGCCGCGAAAACCTTGCCCGCGGCTACCGCGAGGTGAAAACGCCGATCCTCTACGACGTCGAGCTGTGGAAGCAGTCCGGGCACTGGGACAAGTACAAGGACAACATGTACTTCACCGACGTCGAGGACCGCCCGATGGGCCTGAAGCCGATGAATTGCCCGGCCCACATCCAGATCTACAACGACGAGCGCCACTCCTACCGCGACCTTCCGGTCCGCTACAGCGAGGCCGGCCTCGTCCACCGTCACGAGGCCAGCGGGGTGCTGCACGGGCTGCTGCGCGTGCGCCACATCACCCAGGACGACGCCCACATCTTCTGCACCGAGGAGCAGGTCGAGCAGGAGGTCGTGCAGTGCCTGCGCTTCGGCTTTGACCTCTACCGCCTGTTCGGCTTCGAGCCGCGCCTGGAGCTCTCCACGCGCCCGGAGAAGCGGATCGGCAGCGAGGAGATGTGGGACCGCGCCGAGGCGGCGCTCTCCGGCGCGCTCGACTCCGAGGGGCTCCAGTACGAGCTGAACCCTGGCGACGGCGCCTTCTACGGGCCGAAGATCGACCTGCACATGACCGACTCGCTCGGGCGCTCGTGGCAGTTGGGAACAGTTCAGCTCGACTACTCGATGCCCGAGCGCTTCGATCTTCTCTATACCGGCGCCGACAACGCAGAGCATCGCCCGGTGATGATCCACCGCGCGCTGCTCGGCTCCTTCGAGCGCTTCATCGGCATCCTGCTCGAGCACTACGCGGGCGAGCTGCCCCTGTGGCTGGCGCCCGTGCAGGCGATCGTGCTGCCCGTCTCAGACCGCTTCAACGACTACGGTGCAGGGGTGCGCGAGCGTCTGCGCGCCGACGGCGTACGCGTCGAGCTCGACGATCGCAACGAGTCGGTCGGGCGCAAGATCCGCGAGGCCGAGCTGCGCAAGGTCCCGTTCATGCTCGTCGTCGGCGAGCGCGAGCAGGACGACGGGACCGTCTCGGTGCGCGAGCACCGTGGAGGCGACACGGGCTCCACGACGCTCCAAAAGTTCAGCGAGGGCTTGCAGGGGGAGCTATACTCCCCCGCCTTGAAGCCTCTCAAATCCTCAGAGCGCGACGCCTAGCAGCGGCTTGACACGCGTTCAATACAGCTAGTGCCGGTTCCCCGTAGGTTCGACCGGCGCCCGCCCGAGCGGGACACGACGAGGATCAACGAGCGCATCCGCGTGCCCGAGGTCCGTCTGATCGACGACGAGGGCAACCAGGTCGGCGTGCTCAAGACCCCCGACGCGCTCGCCTTCGCGCAGGACCGCGACCTCGATCTCGTCGAGGTCGCGCCCGAGGCACGCCCGCCGGTGTGCCGCGTGCTCGACTACTCCAAGTACAAGTACGAGCAGGCCCAGAAGCTCAAGCAGGCGCGCAAGCACCAGCAACAGATCACCGTGCGCGAGATCAAGTTCCGCCCGAAGATCGCCGAGCACGACTACGACACCAAGAAGCACCACGTCGAGCGCTTCCTGCGCCACAAGGACAAGGTCAAGGTGACGATCATGTTCCGCGGGCGCGAGGTCACGCACCCCGAGCGCGGCACGGCGATACTCGACCGCCTCGCGGAGGAGCTTGCCGAGCTCGGCGTCGTCGAGCAGCGCCCGATCCAGGAAGGGCGCAACATGACGATGATGATGGCGCCCTCCAAAGCCGTACTGACCGGCAAAGCCGACACGGACGAGGCCGCAGACGAGGTCTTCCCGGCGGGCGCCGACGGCGACGTCGCCTCCAACGCGCTCGAGTCGCCGCTCGGCGCGGAGGTGCTCGCGCCCGCCGACGGTGCCGGCGACGCCACCGATGACGCCCCAGCCACCGAGGACGCCCCAACCACCGAGGACAACGCATCCGCCGAGGCCGCGGGCGAGGCCTCGCCGCCGGAGCCCGAGGATGCTGCCGCGGAGCCCGAGGATGCTGCCGCGGAGCCCGAGGATGCTGCCGCGGACACCGCGGACACCTCCGCGGACACCGCCGTGTCATAATCGTCCGCTGAGCTCATGCCCAAGATGAAGACCCACTCCGGCGCGAAGAAGCGCTTCAAAGTCACCGGCACCGGCAAGGTGCGCGGCCGGCACCCCTTCACGAGCCACATCCTCGAGAAGAAGTCGCCGAAAAAGAAGCGCGCGCTCGGCGGCCCGAAGATGATCAACGAGCACGACGTGCCGCGGATCAAGCGCATGCTCGGAGTCGGCAAGTGACGCGGGTCAAGCGATCTGTCAACGCGCGCAAGAAGCGCCGCGCGACGCTCGAGCGGACGAAGGGCTTCCGCGGCGAGGCGAACTCCAACTACAAGCGCGCGAAGGAGGCCCTGCTCAAGGCGGACTCCTACGCCTACCGCGATCGGCGCAACCGCAAGCGCGACTTCCGTCGCCTGTGGATCACGCGCATCAACGCTGCCGCGCGCATCAACGGCATGAGCTACTCGCAGTTCATGCACGGCCTGGCGCTGGCCGGCGTCGAGCTCGACCGCAAGGTGCTGGCGGACATCGCCGTGCGCGACGCTGACACGTTCCGACGTTTTGCCGAGGTCGCCCGCGAGGCGTCGGCTGCCTGATCGGCAATCGGCACGCAAGCCTCCCGGGCGTCGCTCCTGAAAAGGGCGGCGCCTTTTTTTGTGTCCGGAAGCGCCGTCCTTGCAATCGCCGTCACCGAGATCCATTGACATGAGCCACATCGCATCCCTCCAAAACCCTCGCCTAAAGGCACTGCGCAAACTGCAGGGCCGACGCGAGCGCGGGCGCAGCGGCCTGTTCGTGGCCGAGGGCGAAGATTTGATCGCGGCGGCCGGGCGGGCCGGACGGGTCCCTGTCGAGGGCTATCGACTGGCGGGCTCGGGACTCGGTGGCGAGCACTTTCATGACGTCGAGGCAGAGGCGCTCGCGGCCGTCTCGGCGCTCGGCTCCGGCACGCGCCTGATCGGCGTCTACGAGCAACGCTGGGACGCGCCCGCCGGACCGCTGTGCGTCTACCTGCACGGCGTCGCCGACCCCGGCAACGTGGGCACGATCCTGCGCTCGGCCGAGGCGTTCGGCGCCGCGTGTGTCGCGCTCGGACCGGGCTGTGCCGATCCGCACTCCGCCAAGGCGGTGCGCGCGAGCATGGGCGCGATCTTCTCCGTCTCGGTTGCACGCGTGAGCGACGTCGCGGGGCTCCCCGGCGAGCGCGTGGCGCTGCTCGCCGGTGCGTCCGAGGTGCTGCGCGCGCCCGGCGGCGCCCGCGGCGGAACGGATGAGGCGCTGACGCTGGTCGTCGGCGCTGAGCGCGACGGGCTGCCCGCCGAGCTCGTCGCGGCGTGCGAGCGCAGCGCGCGCATACCGATCGTCAGCGAGTCGCTCAACGCCGCGATGGCAACGACGGTGGCGCTGTACGAGGTCACCCGCCAGGACAACCCCGGCGCCCCTGCGTCATCTAGGGTCCGGCCCTCATGATCGAGCGCATCGCAGAGCTGCGGCAGCAGGCTGAAAGCGAGATCGCGGCCGCGAGCGGCGGCGGGGCGCTGCAGGAGTTGCGGGTGCGGTTTCTCGGGCGCAAGGCCGAGCTGCCGCAGATGCTTCGCGGCGTCGCCCAGCTCGAGCCCGAGCAGCGCGGAGCCGTCGGCAAGGCGGCCAATCAGGCGCGCCAGGCGCTCGAGGCGCTGATCGATCGGCGCGCCGAGCAGCTCGGCGGCGAAGAGCTGCAGGAGCGCCTGACGGCCGACCACGTCGACGTCACGCTCCCGGGCGCGCCGCCGCAGCCGATCGGGCGGTTGCACCTGCTCACGCGCACGCGGCGCGAGCTGGAAGACATCTTCCTCGGCCTCGGCTTCACCGTGATGGAGGGGCCGGAGGTGGAGAGCGTCCACTACAACTTCGACGCGCTCAACCACAGCCCGACGCACCCGGCGCGGGCCCGCACGGACACGTTCTACGTCGAGCGCGCCAAGCCTGCGGCCGACCCCTCTCAGGAGCTGGTGCTGCGCACGCACACCTCGCCGATGCAGGTGCGCGCGATGGAGGCGCACCCGCCGCCGCTGTACGCCGTGATCCCCGGGCGCGTGTATCGACCTGACTCCGACGCCACGCACACGCCGCAGTTCCACCAGATCGAGGGACTGGCGGTCGACGAGGACATCACGCTTGCCGACCTCAAGGGCACGCTTTTGATGTTTGCGCGAGCGGTCTTCGGTGACGAGCGCGACGTGCGCCTGCGCCCGCACTTCTTCCCGTTCACCGAGCCGAGCGTCGAGGTCGACGTGTCGTGCTTCAACTGCCAGGGAAAGGGCTTCATGCGCGACGGCTCGCGCTGCAACCTGTGCAAGGGCGAGGGCTGGCTGGAGGTGCTCGGCGCCGGCGAGGTCGACCCGAACGTTTACTCCTACGTCCCCACGACAGCCGCCAACGACCCCGGCTATGACCCCGAGAAGGTGCAGGGATTCGCATGGGGCATGGGCGTGGAGCGGATCGCGATGCTCAAGCACGGCATCCCTGATCTGCGCCTCTACTACGAGAACGACCTCCGCTTCCTGGAGCAATTCTGATGCGCGTTCCTCTGGACTGGCTGCGCGAATACTGCGATCCGGCGCTGGACGTGCGCGCGATCGAGGAGCGACTGACGATGACCGGCACGAAGGTGGAGGCGATCCACCATCACGGTGTGCTGGGCGAGGACGGGTTCTTCGTCGGGCGCATCCTCGACGTACAGCCGCATCCGGACGCCGACCGGCTGCGCGTGTGCAAGGTCGAGCTGGGCGAGCAGACGCCCGAGGGGCCGGCGACGATCGTGTGCGGAGCGACGAATGTCGCCGCTGGGCAGACGGTCGCCGTCGCACGGCCGGGGGCGGTCATGCCGGACGGCACGAAGCTCAAGCAGGCGAAGCTGCGCGGCGTCGTCTCCGAAGGGATGATCCTCGCCGAGAACGAGCTCGAGATCGGCACGGGCGGCGAGGGCATCATGGTGCTCGACGAGCTGATGCTCGACGCCGAGCTTGCCCCGGGCGCGCCGCTGGCCGAGCTGCTGGCGATCTCGACGGATGTGCTCGAGCTGGAGATCACGCCGAACCGGCCCGACTGCCTCGGCGTGTTCGGCGTCGCGCGCGAGCTGCACGCGGCGAGCGGCGCGGCGCTGGCGCCGGAGCCGTGGCTCTCGGACCCCGGCTCGGAGGGCTTTGTGGCGGGCGCGCAGGTGAGCGTCGAGTGCCCGGATCTATGCCCGCGCTTCACCGCGCGCGTGTTCGAGAACGTCACGGTCGGGCCTTCGCCGGCCTGGCTGAAGGCGCGGCTGATGGCGGCCGGACAGCGCCCGATCAACAACGTCGTAGACATCACCAACTACGTGATGCTCTTGACCGGACAGCCGCTGCACGCGTTCGATCTCGACCGCGTGGCCGGCGCCCGCCTGACGGTGCGCCGCGCGCACGAGCGCGAGCAGGTGCAGACGCTCGACGGGCAGACGCGCACGCTCGACGGCGACACGGTGGTGATCGAGGACGCCGAGGGGCCAACATCGATTGCGGGGCTGATGGGCGGGGCGCGCTCGGAGGTCGAGCCGACGACGACGCGCGTGCTACTGGAGGTCGCCACGTGGGACGGGCCGAGCATCCATCGGGCCTCATGGAAGCTCGGGCTGCGCAGCGAGGCCTCCTCGCGCTTTGAGAAGGGGCTACAGCCGGAGCAGTGCATGCACGCCCAGGCGGTGGCGACGCGCCTGCTGATCGAGTGCTGCGGCGCGCAGGTCGCGCCTGGGACGATCGACGTCGCGTGGGAGCCAAAGCCGCCCCGCATGCTGCTCCTGCGCGAGGAGCGCGTCGAGTCGATCCTCGGTGTGTCCGTCCCGCTAACGCGCCAGGCGGAGATCCTGGAGGCACTCGACTTCGCAAGCGCCCCTGCGCCGGGCGGCCTCGAGGTGACCGTCCCGGCGCTGCGCCGCGACGACGTCACGCGCGAGATCGACCTGATCGAGGAGGTCGCGCGGATCGACGGCGTCGATCGTCTGCCCGCGACGCTGCCCGCGCGCCGCGGCGCCGCCGGGCTGCTCAGCCACGCTCAGCGCGTGCGCCGTGCCGCCGAGGATGCGATGGCCGGTCGCGGGCTGCACGAGATCGTCGGCTGGAGCTTCGCCGAGCCGCACCTGCTGGACCGCCTGCTGCTGCCGGCCGGTAACGAGATGCGCGAGGTCGTGCGCCTCGAGAACCCGCTCTCGGACGCGCACTCGATCATGCGCCCGACGCTGCTCGGCTCGCTTCTGGACGCGGCGCGGCACAACGTCGCGCGCAACGGCCCGGACGTTTCGATCTTCGAGTCGGGAACCGTCTACCGCGCCGCCGCGAGCGATGCGCCTGATGCGCCGGGCGCCGAGGAACATCATGCGCTCGGGCTGCTGCTGACCGGGGCGCTCGTGCCGCGCTCGTGGCGTGGGGAGCCGGCGCGGGCGGACTTCTTCGCGGCCAAGGCGCTGCTCGGCGCGCTCCTCGAGATGCTGCGGGTCGATTGGTCGGTGCAGGCGCGGACGTGGCCGTTCCTGCATCCGGGTCGCAGCGCCGCGGTGCTCGTCGGCGGAGATCTCGTTGGGTTCGTCGGAGAGGTCCACCCGACGGTCGCAGGCACGTGGGACCTCGAGCGGACGGCTGTGGCGGCCGTCGATCTCGGCAAGCTCGCGGCGGCCGCCCCGGATGTCGTCGCCTTCCAGGGCTTCCCCGCCGTTCCGCCGCTGCGCCAGGACCTCGCAGTGACGTTGCCCGACGACGTCGCCGCCGATCGCGTGCTCGCAGCGGCGCGCGAGGCCGGCGGCGAGACGCTCGAGCAGGTGAGCGTGTTCGACGTGTATGCGGGCGCGCAAGTGGGGGAGGGCCGGCGCTCGCTGGCGCTGTCGCTTTCCTTCCGCTCGCGCGAGCGGAC
>JBBSDZ010000038.1:0-26156 GCA_038240205.1 Solirubrobacterales bacterium
CGAATGCGCGTGTGACCGTCGTCCATGAACCAAATAGCCAGCATGCGCGGGTTGAGCTGGTCAGCAAGCCATGCCGGAACGACCTTTCGCGGCCTGTAGAAATCGGAGCGGAGCACTCGCAGCGCCCTGTGCGCCCGAGTCCGAACATGAATGACCTCATGCCGGCGCTCCTCACCTACAGCCGCGGCCACCGTGCGCTCTTCGATGCTGGCCCCGAGCTCTCCGAGCAGATCCGCCTTGAAGCGAGCGTAGTCGCCCTGGCGCTGAGAATGAGAGAGCGTCAAATGCGATGAGGCTGCTTGAAGGCATCCGTCTCCAAGAACCGTTCCGCAGACGACGTCTCTCGCCAGCAGGCTCATGCCCTGTCCCGTTGCGACCCGATCGCCGCAGATCAACTCTTCCGCAGGGACGTAGCCGCGCTCCGTTAGCACCGGGTGGTCCCCGGTCAACTGAACCCCAGCCTTGCTGCCTCCGACGTCCTTGCTGGACCTGTAGGTGAGGCGAATCACGCGACGGCCGCCCAGTGGGGTCGCATGCCAGCCCACAACCTTTCTACGTATGAGCGTGCCCCCAGCACCCACCGACATCACCTCGCCGTCGTAGCGAGAGCGAACCAGCCGGCCGATGCGCTCCCACGTGCCGTCGCCCAACTGCACCTGTGCGTTGTATCTCAAGCACTTCAAGACGTTCGCAATAAAGACCTGGTTCCGCTGGAGGCCAATCTCCCCAAGCAGCGTCTCGAGTAGTTTTCCCGCCCGCCCCACGAACGGCACGCCCTGCTCGTCCTCGCTGGCGCCGGGAGCCTCCCCCACGAACATCAGCTCGGCGTCCGCGTTGCCGGCGCCGAACACGACCGTCTTGCGCGTCGCAGCAAGCTCGGGGCAGCGCATGCATCCCTTGGCCTGCGCGAACACCTGCTTGAGCGCCTCGCGTCGCTCCGAAGCGCTCGTCTCGCTCTCCGCCGAGGACATCGCCGGATGGTAGTCAGCGCTCCTGCGCAATGATCCTGAGATGTCGCCGCCCGCAGAGCTCGCAGTGACCGCACCGTTCGCCGGCGTCGTCGTGTCGCTCGCCCACGCCGCCGATGAGCGGGTCGCAGTGGGAGGCGCGCTCGTCGTGCTCGAGGCGATGAAGATGGAGCACGAAGTACTGGCGGAGTCCGGAGGTGTCGTGCGCAGCATCGCCGTGGCGATCGGCGACGCCGTCGAGGAGGGGCAACTGCTGCTCGTGCTCGCGCCGAGCGACGGTGAGCCGGCGCAGGTCCCGCAACCTGCCGCCGGCGGGAGGGGTGGATTTCGCGCCGACCTGGAGGCCGTGCGCGAGCGCCACGCGGTCGGCCTCGATGCGGCGCGAGCGGACGCCGTGGCGCGCAGGCGCAAGCGCGGTCGGCGTACCGCGCGCGAGAACCTCGCCGAGCTGCTCGACGAGGGCAGCTACGTCGAGTACGGCCCGCTCCTGTTCGCCGCGCAGGAGTCCCGGCGCACGCGCGAGGAGCTGATCGCGCGCACCCCTGCCGACGGCCTGGTCGCGGGGGTCGGGGAGATCGAGGGACGCCCCTGCGTGGCGATGTCCTACGACTACACCGTCCTCGCCGGGACACAGGGGATGCGCAACCACGCCAAGAAGGACCGCCTGTTCGAGATAGCCGAGCGGCGCAGACTGCCGGTCGTGCTGTTCGCCGAGGGCGGCGGCGGGCGCCCTGGTGACGTGGACATGCCGATCATCGCCGGCCTGGACTGCCGTGCATTCGCGCTGTTCGCACACCTCAGCGGGCTCGTGCCGCTCGTCGGCATCGCCTCCGGCTACTGCTTCGCGGGCAACGCCGCGCTGCTCGGCTGCTGCGACGTGGTCATCGCCAGCGAGGACGCGAGCATCGGCATGGGCGGCCCGGCGATGATCGAGGGTGGCGGCCTGGGCGTGTTCGAGCCGGACGAGGTCGGTCCGATCGACAGTCAGGACGCAAACGGCGTCGTCGACCTGCGCGTCGCCGACGATCACGAGGCGGTCGCCGCCGCAAAGCGCTACCTCTCCTACTTCAGCGGTCCACGACCGGCCGGCGAGGTCCCCGACCAGGATCTGCTGCGCCGGCTCATCCCCGAGGAGCGCAAGCGCGTCTATGACGTGCGGCGCGTGATCGAGAGCCTGTTCGACGAGGGCTCGACGCTCGAGCTGCGGCGCGGCTTCGGACCGGGCATGGTGACGACGCTCGCACGCCACGATGGCCGCGCGCTCGGCGTCGTGGCGAACGACCCCACTCACCTCGGCGGCGCGATCGACGCGGACGGCGCCGACAAGGCCGCACGCTTCATCGGCATGTGCGACGCCTTCGGCCTACCGGTGCTGTTCCTGTGCGACACGCCCGGCTTCATGGTCGGCCCCGCGGCCGAGCGCACCGCGACTGTGCGCCACTTCGCGCGCATGTTCCTCGGCGGCGCCAACCTGTCGGTGGCATGCGGGACGATCGTCCTGCGCAAGGGCTACGGGCTCGGAGCGCAGGCGATGGCCGGCGGCGGCTTCAAGGCGCCCCTGTTCACCGTTGCCTGGCCTACCTCCGAGTTCGGCGCGATGGGGCTCGAGGGCGCCGTGCGGCTCGGGATGAGGCGCGAGCTGGAGGCGATCGAGGACCCCGCCGAGCGCGACCGCCTGTTCGAGGCGACCGTCGCCTCCGCTTATGAGCGCGGGCGCGGCCTCAACATGGCCGCCTACGGTGAGATAGACGACGTCATCGACCCCGCCGACTCGCGGCGCTGGATCGCGATGCTGTTCGAACGCGACTCTCCCGGCTGGTGGCAGCGAGAGGGGAAGACGCGCCCCTACGTCGACGCGTGGTGACGCGTCGACCGGCGGGCGCAACTCGCCGCCAGCCCGGCGAGCCCATTCGATGCGAGCCCTTGTGGGCCGCCTGAGCGGCTGTATCATTGAGTCAGGCCGCCAACGAGCTTCGCCCGTGGTGGACCGAGGATTCAAGTCTGAACATCTTTTGTCGCGCCGGTATCCGCGAGGAACTGGACCGAAACCGATGAACACCCTCAACCGACCCCTCCCCTGCGCATGAGGACCGTGCGCGCCGTCGATGAGCTGCGCTCGGCGCTCGCACCCGGCCGCCGCGCGGGCCAGCGCATCGCGCTCGTTCCGACGATGGGCGCGTTGCACGAGGGTCACCTGTCGCTGATCCGCCGTGCTCGCGCGGAGTGCGACGTGGTCGTCGTCTCGCTGTTCGTCAACCCTGCCCAGTTCAACGAGCACAGCGACCTGGAGCACTATCCGCGCCGCGAGGAACTCGACGCCGATCTTGCCGGCGGCGCTGGCGCCGACATCCTCTTTGCGCCAGCGGTCGAGGAGGTCTACCCGCAGGGATTCGCCACCGCCGTCGAAGTGTTCGGCCTCGGCGACCGCCTGGAGGGCGAGGCGCGGGGTGCTGAGCACTTCCGCGGCGTCAGCACCGTCGTCACCAAGCTGCTCGGGATGTCGATGCCCGATGTCGCGTACTTCGGCCAGAAGGACGCCCAGCAGGTGCTCGTGATCCGGCGCCTCGTCGCGGACCTGAATCTGCCGGTGCGGATTCAGGTGTGTCCGACCGTGCGCGAGCCCGACGGCCTGGCGATGTCCAGTCGCAACTCGCGGCTGTCCGCTGACGAGCGCTCACAGGCGCTCGCTCTCACAGAGGCCCTGCAGGCCGCGGCCAGGCGCGCCGCCGAGGGAGAGCGCTCGGCGGCCGGGCTCGTGGAAGCGGCCCGCGCCGCGATGTCCGCGCGCAGTGTCGATCCTGAGTACGTCGAGCTGGTCGATCCCGAGACCTTCGAGCCTTGCGACGGACTCCAGCACGACGCGTTGCTGGCGATCGCCGCGCGCATCGGCCAGACGCGACTGATCGACAACGCCATCCTGCGGCCGACGGCCGTTGGCGCCGGACGTCAACCAGACCCGAGAAAGGCGCTTGCCTGATGCAACGAGTAATGCTCAAGTCCAAGATCCACCGGGCGACGATCACCGACTGCGACCTGCACTACGTCGGCTCGATCACGATCGACCCGGACCTGCTCGAGGCGGCGGACATCCTCGAGCACGAGCAGGTACACGTGCTCGACATCGACAACGGCGCGCGCTTTGAGACCTACACGATCTCCGGCGAGCGCGGGTCGGGAGCGATGACCGTGAACGGCGCCGCCGCCCGCCTGGTGCAGCGAGGCGACACGATCATCGTCGTCTCCTACGCCAACTACGACCAAGCCGACCTCCACCGCTACGAGCCTCGCGTCGTTCACGTCGAGGCGCAGAGCAATCGCATCATCACCATCGACGACGCGGTGGCCACCCTGCTCACTTAGCGGGAGTCAACCGGCGCCAGAGAGGAAGTTCGCAATGTCAAGCCAGCCCCAGATACAAGCCCCGTCCGACCCCGGTCGTCTGCCCATGACGCTGCCGCTCCTGGCCGAGAAGAAGCGCCTGGCCGATCCGATCGTGATGGTCACCGCCTACGACTACCCAAGCGCACGCGCGGCAGAGTCCGCAGGTGTCGACCTCGTGCTCGTCGGCGATTCGGCAGCGACGACCGTGCTCGGCTACAACACCACGACCCCAGTCGATCTAGGCGACATGCTCGTGCTCGCGCGCGCCGTGCGCCGTGGGCTGAGGACGCCGCTGTTGATCGGCGATCTGCCATTTGGCTCCTACGAGGTCTCTGATGAGCAAGCGATCACGACATCGATGCGGATGGTCAAGGAGGCAGGCTGCGAGGCGGTCAAGCTCGAGGGTGGCGGCGAGGCGTCAGTAAAACGGGCGCGCGCGATCGTGAACGCAGGCATTCCCGTGATGGGCCACGTCGGCCTGACTCCCCAGACGGCTACCGCACTAGGAGGATGGAAGGCGCAGGGACGTACAGCGGGCGCCGCCGCCCGCATTGCCGAGGGGGCGCTTGCACTGCAGGAGGCGGGCTGCTTTGCGCTCGTCTTCGAGGCGATTCCTGCCGCGGTCACCGAGGAGCTGATGCCGCACCTGCAGATCCCCGTGATCGGCATCGGCGCGGGTCCGGCTACCGACGGTCAGGTGCTCGTCTTCCACGACCTGCTCGGCATCCGCGACGGCCTCGGCGCGCGCTTCGTCAAGCGCTACGCCAACCTGCAGCAGGAGATGAACGACGGCGTCGCCGCCTATGCAGAGGATGTCCGCACGCGTCGCTATCCCGGCCCTGAGCACACCTACAAGATCGATCCAGACGAGGTCGCCGAGCTGCACGCGCGCCTGGCCTAAGGCAAGGCAGCCGCTGCACCGGCGCTTCTGCTACCTCAGTGGCTCGCCGAAGCGCTCGGCGAACGCGAACCCCGCCACAGGTTTGCGCGCGAGCTGCTTGGGCCACTCGTTCGCGCGGTGGCCGACGCCGACGTGCGCGGCGAGCGCGACATCCTCGGGGATCTCGAGCAGCTCTCTCGCCTCCGTCTCGGCCGGCACGAGGAGCGTCGTCATTGCCGCCCCCAGCTCCTCCGCTCGCAGCGCCAGCAGCAGGTTCTGCACGAACGGGTAAACCGAGGCGCCGCCGACGATGCTCTGCCGGGGCAGCTCTGCGTCCGTCACCGTGAGGTCTTCCAAGCGCACGCCGACGACCAGGTGGACCGGCACGCGATCGAGGTTCTGCGCGTATTCGTCGGCGTGGCGGACCATCCGCACTCGTTTGGCGTCGAACTCGTCCGGTTCGGCCAGCATGCGTGCGCCGCCCGTCTTCTCCAGGTAGGCGCGCCAGTAGGGCAGGTAGAGATCGCGCAGTGCCACTCGCCGCGCTGCCTCGCGCACGACCACGACCCGCCAGCCCTGACGGTTGCCGCCGCTCGGGGCGAAGCGAGCGTTCTCGAGAGCGCGCTCGAGCGCCTCCGTGGAGACCTCCCGATCGCTGAAGTGCCGGCTGCTCGGCGCGCAGCGCATGGCGTCATAGAGATCCACGCTCGTCAGCCTAGCCGTACTCGACCTGCCGCAAGACGCGCGCCGGCAGGCCCGCAGCAATCGAGAACGGCTCGAGATCGTGCGTCACGACGCTGTTCGCGCCGATCACGCAGCGCTCGCCGATGCTCACGCCGCTGGTCACCACCACGTTCGCCCCGAGCCAGCAGTTGTCGCCGATGCGCGTCGGGCCCTTGCTCTCGAAACCCTGCCAGGTGATCGGCTTCTTTGGGTCGTCGTAGCGGTGGCTCGCGTCGCTGACGAAGCAGCCGTTCGCGAGCATGCAGTTCTCGCCGATCTCCACGAGCTCCTCCGCCGCGACCATCACCCCGAGGTTCAAGAAGCTACCCGCGCCGATCCGCACGCGCGCGCTCCCAGGCGCCGTGATCCACACACCAGGCTCCAGCAGCACCCCCGCCCCCACCTCCAAGCGTCCCTCGCGCAACGCCTCCAGCACGTTGCCGTGAACCGGCCAACGCACGAACGCCTCCCGGCGCATGAACTGCCAGTGGATCTGCGCGCGATTCCACGGCAGCGAGTTGCGCTCGTACCAGCGCCACTTCTGCGCCCACAGGCGAGCTTGGTCGGTCGCGGCGTTCAAGTTGCCAGCCCGCCGGCTTCGAATTGAGCTCATCGACGAAACGTACACGGCCGCTTCCGGCCCTACCGCCTAGTCGATCTTCAGCAGCTCTTTGGCCCTCTTGCCCGTCCGGTTGAACTGCGTGAAGGCGATTCCGTGCGCTCCTGCGTAGGCGCCGGTGCCCCCGGTGATCGACAGCAAGTTGCTGTCGCTGTATCGCGGCTGCGTGCCGCCGAATAGGATCGTTCCGTTCGGGAGCTTGTAAATCCCGTGACAGCGGATGCGCGAGCGCGAGATGAAAATGCACCTGGTGGAGTCTTCGCCAGTGAGCCCTTTGCCGTCGGAAACCCGCTCGCTGGAGTAGAGAACGCCTTTGCTCTCGTGCACGCCGAAGATGACCGCGTTCAGGTGCAGAGTCACGACAGCGGCGGAGGCAGCTGTCGGAAAGGTCGCCACCGTCGCGAGGAGGATCGCGAGCAGCGCCGGGAGCTTTGAGCGGGATGACATGGCGTCCTTACCTTTCCTTGGATACAGGCTTGCCTTCGATGCGGCCTGACCGATCCGTGAGGTCCAGCACGCCGCCCGAACGCTAGCGGGAAGGTCCTGGCTCAGGCGGCGACCTTGGCCGCCCTCCTGCGGCGAGGAGCTTTGCCGCCTCGTTGCTTCGCCGGCGCCGCCGCCGGCGTCAGCAACTCGGCGAGGAACTGGCCGGTGTGCGACGCCGGCTCCGCCGCGACCTCCTCCGGAGTGCCGCTCGCAATCGCCAGACCCCCCTCCTCGCCGCCCTCTGGCCCCATGTCGATCAGCCGGTCGGCGGACTTGATCACGTCGAGGTTGTGCTCGATCACAACCACGCTGTTGCCGGCGTCCACCAGGCGCTGCAAGACCTCGAGCAGGCGCTGCACGTCGGCGAAGTGCAGTCCGGTCGTCGGCTCGTCGAGGATGTAAAGCGTGCGCCCGGTGGCCACCTTCGAAAGCTCTGTCGCCAGCTTCACGCGCTGCGCCTCGCCGCCGGAGAGCGTCGTCGCAGGCTGGCCCAGGCGCACATAGCCGAGGCCGACCGCGTAGAGAGTCTCCAGGCGCCGGCGCACCTTCGGGATGTGCTCGAAGAACACCAGCGCCTCCTCGACCGGCATGTCGAGCACGTCGGCGATGCTCTTGCCCTTGAAGCGCACTTCCAGCGTCTCGCGGTTGTATCGCTTGCCGTGGCACTGCTCACACGGGACATACACGTCCGGCAGGAAGTGCATCTCAATCTTGATCTGCCCGTCGCCGCGGCAGACCTCGCAGCGCCCGCCCTTGACGTTGAAACTGAAGCGCCCAGGCTTGTAGCCGCGCACACGCGCCTCCTGCGTCTTTGAGAAGAGGTCGCGGATGACGTCGAACAGACCCGTGTACGTAGCCGGGTTCGACCGCGGCGTGCGACCGATCGGAGACTGGTCGACGGCGATGATCTTGTCGAGCTGATCGAGGCCGTGAATCGCCCGGTGGGCGCCAGGCCGCTGGCGCGCGCGGTGCAGGCGGTTCGCGACCGCCTTGTAGAGCACTTCGTTGACGAGCGTCGACTTACCCGAGCCGGAGACGCCCGTGACGCACGTGAGCACCCCGAGCGGGATGTGCACGTCGATGTCGCGCAGATTGTGCTGGCTGGCGCCGAGGATCTCCACGTAGCCACTCGGCTTGCGCCGCTTCACCGGCAGCTCGATCGTGCGCGTGCCCGCGAGGAACTGGCCCGTCAGCGAGGCCTTCACCCGCTGCACCTGTGCGGCCGTGCCCTGCGCGACGATCCGCCCGCCGTGTTCGCCCGCGCCCGGGCCGAGGTCGACGAGATGATCCGAGGCGCGCATCGTCTGCTCGTCGTGCTCGACCACAATCACCGTGTTGCCGAGGTCGCGCAGCCGCTCGAGCGTTGCGATCAGCTTGGAGTTGTCGCGCTGGTGCAGGCCGATCGAAGGCTCGTCGAGGATGTACAGAACCCCGACGAGCGACGAGCCGATCTGCGTCGCCAGCCTGATCCGCTGCGCCTCTCCGCCGGACAGCGTCGCGGCGGCACGATCCATCGAGAGGTAGCCGATGCCGACGTTCTCCAGGAACTGCAGCCGCTCTGAGATCTCGCGCACGATTAGCCGCGCGACGTGCCTGTCCGTGTCGGAGAGCTCAACCTCGTCCAGCCACTCGAGTGCCCGCCGCGCCGACAGCGCACAGAAATCCTCGATCCGCGTGCCGCCGACGAGCACAGCGCGGGACTCGGCGCGCAGCCTGGCCCCGCCACACACCGGACAAGCGCGAAGCGACATGTATTCCTCGATCTTCTCGCGTGTCCACTCCGAGTCCGTCTCGCGATAACGGCGCTGCAGGTTCTTGACGATGCCCTCGAATCGCGTCGCGTAGGAGCGCCGGCGACCGTAGCGGTTGCGATAGCTGACCTGGACCGGCTCGCCGTTGGTGCCTTCCAGGAACAGGTCGCGCTGATCCTCGGGCAGGTCCTCCCACGGCGCCTCCAGATCGACGCCGTAGCGCTCTCCGATCGCCTCCGTGACCTGCTCGTAGTAGTTCGAGCTGCTGCCGGCCCACGGCGCCAGCGCCCCTTCGGCGATCGACAGCGACGCATCGGGCACGACCAGGTCCGGGTCGATCTCCATCTGCGAGCCTAGGCCCGTGCAGCGGTCGCACGCCCCGTGTGGCGAGTTGAACGAGAAGATCCGCGGCTCCAGCTCGACCAGCGACGGGCCGTGCTCCGGGCATGCAAAGCGCTCGGAGAAGGTGAACAACGTGCCAGGCTGCGGCGCCTCGCCCGGGACGATCTGGCTCGACGCCGCGCGCGTGCCCTTCGCGCCCGTGGCGTGCTCCGGCTGTGACTCCTGCGCCTGTGCCTGCTCTTTGGCCGAGCCGACGATCTCGAGCTCGACCAACCCTTCCGCGCGACCGACCGCCGTCTCGATCGAGTCCGCCAGGCGCTTGCGCACGTCGTGGCGCATCACCAGCCGGTCGACGACCACCGAGATGTCGTGCTTGTAGCGCTTGTCGAGCACGATCGACTCCTCCAGCATGCGCACGCGGTCGTCGATCTTCACGCGCGCGAAGCCGTCGCTGTGCAGTTCTTGCAGCAGCTTGCCGTACTCGCCCTTGCGTCCGCGCACGACCGGCGCCAGCACCATGAAGCGCGTGCCCTCCGCCAGCTCCATCGCCTGGTCGATGATCTGCTCCGCCGACTGCCCCACGATCGGACGCCCACAGATCGGGCAGTGCGGCTTGCCCACCCGCGACCACAACAGCCGCAGGTAGTCGTAGATCTCGGTGACCGTTCCCACCGTCGAGCGCGGGTTGCGCGACGTCGTCTTCTGGTCGATCGAGATCGCCGGCGAGAGCCCCTCGATCGAATCCACGTCCGGCTTGTCCATCTGCCCGAGGAACTGTCGCGCGTATGCCGACAGCGACTCGACGTAGCGGCGCTGCCCCTCGGCGTAGATCGTGTCGAACGCCAGCGAGCTCTTGCCCGAGCCCGAAAGGCCCGTGATCACCACCAGCGCATCGCGCGGAAGCGACAGCGAGATGTCCTTGAGGTTGTGCTCTCTGGCCCCAGAGACGACTATCTGATTACCGGCGGGCATCTGCTCTTCATTCTACGACGGCGAACAGACGTTCGCCGTCGGTGCCCGTCGACGGAAGGCTGCAGTTTCCGAGCCCTCACGGCAGTTCCCCGGCCAGGGCGTCGTTGGGCAAGCGAGGCAAGGACGCAGTGAGCGAAATGTGCGGCGAGCACATGAGCAATCGAGGACGCGGCCTCGCGCCGCCCAACGGCGTCCTGGTCAGCCCTCGATCGCTGCGTACACCTCGTCGATCAGCTTCTGACGATCGGCCAGCTCGAAGTTCTCGGCCAGGTAGCGATCTGCCTCGTCGCGCGACTCGCCGTTGATAGCCATGTTCAAAGCGATCAGCCGCGCGCCGTCGAGGTCGCCGCTCTCGCCGTCGTGCGCCGAGATGCGTGCGGAGGCAGGGCGGGCGGGCGGCGCCGGTGCAGGTGCCGGTGCCGGTGCCGGTGCCGGTGCAGGAGACTCCGGGTCGATGTGCGCCCCGGAGTCGGTCGTTTCCGGCGGCGAGAGCGGCGGCGGCGCCGGGCGCGCAGCACTCACAGGCTCGCCCAGGTGCGGTTCCGCCGGCGCCGGCGGAACCGGAATCGAAGGCTGCTTTGCCAGATCGGAGGAGACAGCCTGCGTGACCGGCCGACCGGATGCCGCATCGTAGAGCTCGCCCATGTTGGTCTCGACGGCGGCGAGGTCGTCGGCGAGGCGTCCGGCGCCCGCGTGCAAGCTCTCGACGAGCGCGCCGACCTCGGAGTCCATCGAGTTGACGCGCTCGAGCAGAGCTGCTGTCGCCTGTGCCACGAACGCGACCTGCCCGCGGGCCTGCGCGATCGCCTGCTCACGCGTGGCCGCTGCGCCGCGCGCGGCCTCCTCGCGCGTCGTGCGAGCGCTGTCGCTGGCCTGGCGCTCGATCTCTGTCGCCGCCGCCTCAGCGGCCGCGAGGATGCTCTGCACCTGCGAGCCGGCGGTCGCGGCCAGCGAGGGCTCAGCGCCGCCGCCGGGGCGCTCACGCTGGAGCTCCTCGATCTCGCTCGCGAGCGCACGCAGATGCGCATCGACGGCGGCCGGCTCGTAACCACGCCGGGTGATGGGAAAGTCGCGCCGCTCGATCGCCTGACGGTCGATGTCCAAGGCGGCAATCCTAGGCCATGTCGCCACTCGGGGCCTCACGCGCCTCGACGTCCGCCGCAGGCTCCGGCGCATCGTCGGCCGGGATCGCGCCGTCGCCGCCCGGACCCTCGCTCGCGTGGATCTCGCGCAAGTCCCGGCGCAACTCGCGCAGCTCGTCGCGCAGCTGCGCCGCGTACTCGAAGCGCAGCTCGTCGGCCGCCGCCACCATCTCCTCCTCCAGCTCCACGACCATCTTCTCGAGCTCGTGCTTTGGCATCTCGGCCGATGCGCCCTTGCTCTTGCGGCGTTTGCGCCCGCGCGGGACCTTCGACTCGGCCTGCAAGAACTCGGCGATGTCCGAGATCCCCTTGACGATCGTCGCCGCCGTGATCCCGTGCTCCTCGTTGTAGGCGAGCTGGATCTCGCGGCGGCGGTCGGTCTCGAAGATCGCTGCTTTCATCGCCTTGGTCTCCTTGTCGGCGTACATCAGCACCGTCCCGTCGACGTTGCGCGCCGCGCGTCCGATCGTCTGGATCAGGGAGGTCTCACCGCGCAGGAAGCCCTCCTTGTCGGCATCGAGGATCGCCACCAGCGAAACCTCCGGCAGGTCGAGCCCCTCGCGCAGCAGGTTGACGCCGACCAGTACGTCGTACTCACCCAGGCGCAGGTCGCGGATGATCTGGATGCGTTCGAGCGTGTCGATCTCCGAATGCAGGTAGCGCGTCTTGAAGCCCATCTCCAGCAGGTACTGCGAGAGATCCTCAGACATCTTCTTCGTCAGCGTCGTCACCAGCACGCGCTCGTCGCGTTCGGTGCGCTTGCGCACTTCGTTCATCAGGTCGTCGATCTGGTTCTTGGTCTCGCGCACCTCCACGCTCGGGTCGACAATGCCCGTCGGGCGGACGATCTGCTCGACGATTCGCGTCGAATTGGTGCGCTCGTATGCGCCCGGCGTCGCCGAGACGAACAGCAGTTGCGGCGTGATCGAGAGGTACTCCTCGAAGCGCTGCGGGCGGTTGTCGAGCGCGCTCGGCAGGCGAAAGCCGTAGTCGATCAGCGTCTGCTTGCGCGAGCGGTCGCCCTCGAACATGCCGCCGATCTGCGGAACCGTCTGATGGGACTCGTCGATGAAACACACGAAGTCCTTGGGGAAGTAGTCGATCAGGCAGTACGGCCGCTCGCCGGGGCGGCGTTTGTCGAGGATCCGCGAGTAGTTCTCGATGCCCGAGCAAAAGCCCATCTCGCGCAGCATCTCCATGTCGTATTGAGTGCGCTGGCGCAGGCGGTGGGACTCGAGTAGCTTGCCCTCCCCCTCGAGCTGCTCGCAACGCTCGTTGAGCTCCCGCCCGATCTCCGCGACGCCATCCTCGATCGTGCCCTCCTTGACGTTGTAGTGCGTCGCCGGCCAGATCGCCACGTGCTCGAGGTCGTCCTGCAGCATCTCGCCCGTGAGCGGGTCGAACTCCTGCAGGCGCTCGACCTCATCGCCGAACAGCGTCGCGCGGAAGGCGCTCTGCGCGTAGGCCGGGAACACCTCGAGCGTCTCGCCGCGCACGCGAAAGCTCCCACGCGAGAGCACCGTGTCGTTGCGCGTGTACTGGATCGAGACGAGTTTCCGCAGCAACCTGTCGCGATCGATCTCCTGGCCGCGTTTGAGGATCTGCATGTTCATCTCGTACGTCTCCGGCGAGCCGAGGCCATAGATGCACGAAACCGAGGCGACCACGATCACGTCGCGGCGGGCGAACACGGCGGCCGTCGCCGCATGGCGCAGGCGGTCGACCTCCTGGTTGATCGCCGAGTCCTTCTCGATGTACAGATCGCGGCTCGGGACGTACGCCTCCGGCTGGTAGTAGTCGTAGTAGGACACGAAGTACTCGACCGCGTTGTCCGGGAAGAACGTGCGGAACTCGTTGCACAGCTGGGCCGCGAGCGTCTTGTTGTGGGCGATCACCAGCGTCGGGCGCTGCACCGCCTCGATCACCCCCGCCATCGTCATCGTCTTGCCCGTCCCCGTCGCCCCCAGCAGCGTCTGGAAGCGCTCGCCCGACTCGATGCCCTCGGCGATCGCCGCGATCGCTGCGGGCTGGTCGGCCGTGGGCGTGAAGACCGAGTCGAGCTTGAAGTCGGGCACCGCCTCTAAACTTAGCGAGCGCTCTGGAGGGGTCCGGCTAGGAGATGCCGAGCTCGCGCCCGTACGCCGAGCGATACTCGCGCTGTGCGTTCAGGACACGCTCCACATACGCGCGCGTCTCGGGAAACGGGATCGCCGCGACCGTCAGTTGCCCGCCCTGCGCGCGTGCGCGCGCCACCCAGCGGTCGACGTTCGCAAGGCCGCCGTTGTAGGCCGCGACCGCGAGCATCTCGCTGCCGTCGTAGTGGTCGAGCAGATAGCGCAGGTAGTAGCTGCCGTAGGCGACGTTGATGCTCGGCGTCGCCAGGTCGCTCGCCGTGAACTGGCTGCCACCAGACAGATGCGCGATGTAGTAGGCCGTTTCCGGGAGGATCTGCATCAGCCCCTCGGCCCCCGCCGAGGACCGCCGCGGCGCGAATTTCGACTCCGCGTAGATGACCGCGGCGATCAGCGCCGGGTCCAGGCGCTTTTCGGCCGCCTGCTTGCGGATCACGCTCGCGTTCGTCAACGGCAACCCAAGCTTGCTGACCGCATGGTTGACCTCTGAGGCGATCAGCACAACGACCAGCGCCGCTGCCACGAGCGCCGCCAACGTGCCGAGCGGGCGCCGGCTGATCGTGCGCGCCGTGCGCCGCCGGCTGATAGCCGCTTGCCGGCTCATGCCTCCAGCTTGTCAAGTAGTGCCGACAACTTCTCCTCCAACTCCTGCTCGGAGCCATCGTTGCGCACCACGAACGTCGCACGCTGCGCCTTTTCCTCCTGGGAGAGCTGGCGCGCAGAACGCTCATCGACGAGTGCGTGCCCGCGCGCAGCCGCGCGGTCGCTGCGCAGCTGCTCATCGGCGAGGACGGCGATCGTCGCGTCGTACAGGCCCTCCAGGCCCGCCTCGAACAGCAGCGGCACCTCCGCGACCGCCGCCCGCGGGCGCTCAGGCGCTCCTGGCGCGATCGCGCGGACCCGCTCCAGCCACGACGCCACGCGCGCGCCCACCATCGGCCACAACAAGCCCTCCAGCCACACACGCTCCTCCGGGCTCGCAAACGCCCGCCCCGCAACCGCCGTGCGGTCGACGACGCCGTCCGGCGCCACCTCCGCACCCCAGCGCGCAACGACCGCGTCGCGCAGCTCCTCGCCCGCGTACAGCTCGTGCACGACCGCGTCGCTCGAGATCACCGCCGCGCCGAGGCGCTCCAGCGCCGCCAGCGCCGTCGACTTGCCGGCGCCCATGCCTCCGGTCAGCCCAACGAAGGGCACCGCCGGCTCCACCAGCTCTGCGTCGCTCAGACCGCGTCAGTCCTGCGCGGGCTCGGCGGCGGGCTCGCTGCCCGACTCGCCCGCGTCGGCGTCCGCCGCGGGCGCCGGCTCCTCGGCCTCTGCGCCGGCGTCCTGCGCCGCCGCTGCCGTGTCCTGGTGCTCGACCTCGGCCTCGGCATCGGCCGGCGGGTCGGCGATGACCGCCTCCCCGACCGCAGGCTCCTCGGCCACCTGCGCCGGCTCGGCGATCTCGGCCTCCGGCGACGCCTGCGCGGCAGGAGCCTCGGCCTCTGCCTCGGCTGCGGCTGGCGCGGCCGTCTGCGCTTCGGCGGCGGGCGCTTCGGCGGCGGCCTCGCCCGTGCCTTCCTCATCTCCCTCGCCGGGCTGCGCCTCCGGTTCGCCGGGGCGCGATACAGGCAGAATCTGGTCCTCGACCCGCTTGGCCGACAGCGACAGGCGCCGGCGCTCGGAGTCGATCTCGAGGATCTTCACGCGGATCTCGTCGCCCGGGTGCACGATCTCGCGCGGGCTCTCGACATGGTGCGGGGCGAGCTCTGAGATGTGCACGAGCCCCTCGACGCCGTCCAGGATCTCCACGAACGCGCCGAACGTGACGACCTTCGTGACCTTGCCCGCGAGCTCGTCACCAACGTTGTAGGTGTCCACGATCCGTTGCCACGGGTCCTCCTGGGTCTGCTTGAGGCCCAGCGAGATGCGCTGGCGGTCGCGGTCGATGTCGAGCACCTTGACCTTGACGGTGTCACCGATCGTGAGGATCTCGCTCGGGTGGTTGACGTGCGACCACGAGAGCTCAGAGATGTGGATCAGCCCGTCGATCCCGTCGAGGTCGACGAACGCGCCGAAGTCGACGATGTTCGAGATCTGACCCTCAACGACCAGGCCCGGCTGGAGGCGATCGAGGATCTGCTGGCGAACCTCCTTGCGCTCCTCCTCGAGCACCGCGCGGCGCGAGAGCACGACGTTGTTGCGCGAGCGGTTGAGCTCGATCACCTTCGTCTCGATCTTCGTGCCCATGTACTCGTCGAGGTTCGGCACGCGGCGGATGTCCACGAGCGAAGCCGGCAGGAACCCGCGCACGCCGAGGTCGATGATGAGTCCGCCCTTGACGACCTCGATGACCGTGCCCTCGACCGGCTCGCCGGACTCGGCTGCAGTTTCGATGCGGCGCCAGGCCTTCTCGAAGCGGGCGCGCTTCTTGGACATGATCAGGCGACCGTCCTGGTCCTCCTTGGTCATGACGATCGCGTCGACCTCCTCGCCGAGGTGCACCTCGTCTTTCGGATCGACCGACTTGCGAATCGAAAGCTCGTTGGCCGGGATGACGCCCTCGGACTTGTAGCCGATGTCGACGAGGACCTCGTCCTTGTCGATCCGCACCACGTGGCCGGTGACGACCTCGCCCTCCTCGATCGTCCGGAAGGTCGCCTCGTAGTTGGGGACGATCTGGCCGTCGATCTCCAGTAGGAGCCCGTTGGACCCCTCCACCACGCGGGCTTGAGGATTCTCCATCACCGTTTGCACCGGCGAAGCCTAGCGCAGCCGTATCATTGCCGGTCACATGCCTGTACGAGCGACGACGCGGGGAGCAGCGCGCACCCGACTGGAGCGCGAGTGCGACGTCCTGGTATGCGGCGCGAGCTTCGCCGGATTGGCGGTGGCGCGCGAGCTGGCCGGGGCCGGTGCGCGCGTGCTCATGCTCGACCGCTACGAGCTCGGCGAGCGACAGACCTCAGCGTGCGCGATGCCGACGAGCTGGCTGCACGCAATGGAGCTGCAGGACTCCCACCGGCAGACCTTCGACGAGCTGGTCGTGCACACGGCCTCCCACACCTCGCACTGGCCGCTGCCGTACACGTTCTCGACCTTCGACTACCGCGAGCTGTGCGCGCTGATGTGGGAGCAGGCCGACGACGGCGAGCTCGAGTTCCAGACCGCTACGGTCACCGGCCGCGACGGCTTCACCGTGCACACCGACCGCGGCTCGCTGACGGCGCCGCTGATCGTCGACGCGCTCGGCTGGCGGCGCATGCTCTCCAACGGCGCACCGATCAAGCCGCCCCACGCCGCGATGTCGCGTGGCCTCGAGGTGCACCCACAAGCGAGCAGCCCCGACATGGAGCTGTGGGTGGACACGCGTTACGCGCGCGCCGGGTACTCGTGGAGCTTCCCGGCTGCCGAGGAGCTGCGCGTGGGCGTCGGCTCCTACTGGCCCGAGCGCCACGTCAAGGACGCAACCGTCAGGCTCGCCGGGGACCTCGGCGTGACCGCTGAGAGCTACCAGGGCAACTGGATCCCGCACAAGCTGCGCGCGGCCGTCGAGGACGGCGTGTTCTTCGTTGGCGATTCTGCCGGGCACTGTCTCCCACTGACCGCTGAGGGCATTCGCACGGCGATCTACTTCGGCCTTGCATGCGGGCGCGAGCTGCGCGCGGTGCTCGACGGTCGCCGCTCGCGCGCGGTCGCGCTGAAACGCTATGGCGCCTTCTCCGAGGCCCACGAGCGCAAATACCGCTGGCTGCTCGGCGCCCAGCGGACCATCGGGCGGATCACGCCAAGCCGCTCGCTCACGGCTGTTGTCCGCTGCCTGGAGAACCGTCGCTTCTCCGCGTGGATGTTCGAGCAGTACCTGGCAATCGCACCGCCTGCGTTCGTCACCGAAGGCCCGCGCGCGCTCACGCGCTCGCGCCTGGCCGCCGCCACGGCCTGAGCCCCCGCCGGCGCGGCGCGGCCGGAGCCTTCCGCCGCTAGCGAGCGTGTGCTCGAGGCGTCACATCACGCGGCGGCTCGCCGGGTGCCCAGGCAGCGGGCTCGATCTCCAGAAAGCACATGTCCACTCGCAGCAGGTCCATCGTGCGCTCGAACAAGCCGCGGCCGCGGCCATAGCCACGCACGAGCGCGCGCTCGGCGATCGGCTCCTGCCCTTGCTCGAGCACCCTCGCGCGCGCCTCCATCGGCGCGCCAAGCGGCTTGCCGCGAACGGTGCACGGCGCAATCAGCACACGCCCGTCATTGCGCAGGCGCTTGACCTTGCCTGAGGCGCGCTCGGTGCGCACGTAGAGCCGCCCGCTGGCACCGGAGGCCCACACTGGCGTCGGCACCGCGCGCCCGTCGCGGCGGAAGCTGACCAAGAGCGCGCGCTTGGCGCGATCCACGTCGGCGATACGGCCGGTGCGTGGCGCGCCGGCGATTCCGCGCGCCCCACGCGGAGCGGTGCGCGCCGCCAGGCGCGCGCTCAGCAGTGCAGCCGGCAGGCGCCGCCCCGGCACCGGGCGAGCCGAGCCGCGTGCGGGCGCGGCACTGCCGGGCGTGCCGTCGTGCTCGCTCATAGCGGGGCGAGCACCTCCGCGAGCCGGCGCACGCCCTCTTCGATCGCCGGCTCGGACAGGTTCGCGTAGCCCATCACCAGCGCGTCAGTCTGCGCGGAGGGCTCGATGCAGTGAAACGCCAGCGGATAGATCCCGAGCGAGCGACTCGCCGCTGCCTCCATCAGCGCCCGGACGTCGACCGCGCCGGGCAGGCGCACGAGCGCGTGCAGGCCGGCGGAGATCCCGCTAACGCGCGCGCGAGGAAGCTCGCGCTCGACAGCCGCGATCAGCGCGTCCCGCCGCGCGCGGTTGCGCCGGCGCGCCCTGCGCAGGTGACGGTCGTAAGCGGCTGTCTCCAGCAGCCGCGCCAGCACGAGCTGTTCGATCGTCGAGCAGCCGAAGTCGTCGAGCGTCTTGGCCATCGCGACCGCCTCGAGCAGCGACGGCGGCAGCACCAGCCAGCCCAGTCGCATCCCGGGCGCGAGCGTCTTTGAGGTCGTGCCGAGGTAGACGACGCGGTCGGGCGCGAGACCCTGCAGCGCGCCAAGCGGCGCGCGGTCGTAGCGGAACTCCGCGTCGTAGTCGTCCTCGATCACGAGGCCGCCCGCGCGCGCCCAGCCGAGCAACTCGCCGCGGCGCTGCGGCGAGAGCACGACCCCCGTCGGGCACTGGTGCGCGGGGGTCGTGAGCACGACGCGCGAGCGCAACGCGGCGACCTGAACACCCTGCTCGTCCACCGGTGCGCCGTGTACCTCGAGGCCCGCGTACGCGAGCACCGCGTGATGCGGCGGCAGGCCTGGGTCCTCGACATCGATGGCAGCCGTCCCCTGCGCGAGCAGCGTGCGGGCGAGCAGCGCGAGCCCCTGCGTGGCGCCCGAGCACACGACAACCGAATCGGGCTCGACGACGACGCCGCGCACCCGGCGCAAGTAGGAGGCGAGCGCGCGGCGCAGCTCGATCGCACCGCGCGGGTCCGGGTAGGCGAAGGCGCTGTCCGGGGCCGAGCGCAGCACCTCGCGCGTCGTGCGCAGCCACAGCGCGCGCGGGAACGCGCTCAGATCGGGGGCCCCCGGGAAGAAGTCGAACTGCGGCGCGCTCGGCGCCTGCGTCGCGGCGGAGCCATTGGCCGTGACAGCCGTCGCCGCCACGTAGGTGCCGGCGCCCTGGCGCGCAACCAGATAGCCCTCGGCGAGCAGCTGCGCGTAGGCATCGACCACCAGCCGCCGGGAGACGCCGAGGTCGCCGGCGAGCGCGCGCGAGGAGGGCAAGCGGCCAGCGGCCGGCAGCGTGCCGTCGCGCACCAGCTCGCGCAGTCGGTCCTCCAGCTGCGCGCGGCGGCGCCCGCCGCGCAGCCGTACGAGTAGCTCCGGGCCATAACTGGTACCTCTATCAGAGTCAACACTGGTCACAATTTGGGAGCCACCTTTGGTTAGAGTAGCGACCGTGTCAACTGTGCGCATCGGCATCATCGGCTTCGCCGCCTATCACTTCGTCATCGCCGCGCTGATGATCTTCGCGCCGCACACCTTCTTCACCGACATCGGCCCGTTCGGCACCCAGAACGACCACTACCTGCGCGACACGGCCAGCTTCAACCTCGCCTTCGGCGTGTCGCTGGCGATCGCCTATCGCCGCGTGCAGTGGCGCACACCGATCCTCTTCTGCGTCGCGCTCCAGTTCGCGTTGCACACGCTCAACCACCTCGCCGACATCGGCGCGGCCCACCCGGGCTGGATCGGGCCGTTCGACTTCGCATCGTTGCTGATCGCGACCGCCGCGCTCCTGTGGCTGGCACGCGAGTCGACCCGACCCCTGGAGGTACAGAGATGACGAGGATCGAAGGCGCCCGCGCACGCGGCCCGCGCCCGCTACTGCGGCTGCTCTACGCGCTCTCGCGCCGCCAGCTCGGACGCGACGTCGACCAAGTCGCGGTGTACGGGCACTCGCCCGGGCTGCTGATGGGCTACGGCGCCTTCGAGCAGGCGACCGGCAGGCAGCACCGCGTCGATGAGCGCCTGAAGGCGCTCGCCGAGCTGAAGGCCGCGGCGGTGGTCAGCTGCGAGTTCTGCTGCGACATCGGCTCGAGCCTTGCGCGCGAGGCCGGCGTCAGCGAGACGCAGATGCTGGCGCTCGCGCGCTATAAGAAGAGCGATGAGTTCTCGTCGCTGGAGCGCCTCGTGCTCGACTACGCCGTCGCCATGAGCCAGACGCCGACGAGCGTCACCGAGGAGCTGTTCGCTGCGATGCGCGAGCACTTCGACGAGCGTCAGATGCTCGAGCTGACGAACGTGATCGCGTTGGAGAACCTGCGCGCGCGCTTCAACAGCGCCTTCGACGTGACGCCGGCCGGCTTCAGCGACGGCTTCGTCTGCATCGCCCCCGAGCGCGAGGCGGTTGCCGCGTGAGGGTCTTCCTCGCCGGAGCGAGCGGCGTGATCGGGCGCAGGCTGCTGCCCGCGCTGCTCGCAGCCGGGCACGAGGTGACGGCGATGACCAGCTCGCCGGGCAAGCTCGAGCAGCTGCGCGCGGGCGGGGCCGAAGCGGTCCTCGCCGATGCGCTCGACGCCGCGGCCGTGCACCGCGCGGTGGGCGCGGCACGCCCGCAGGCGGTGATCCACGAGCTCACCTCGATCCCTGCGCGGATCAACCCGCGAACGATGGAGCGCGACTTCGCGCAGAACGATCGCCTGCGCACGGAGGGCACGGCCAACCTCGTCGCGGCGGCGCAGGCGGCCGGCGCGTCGCGGATTCTCGCCCAGAGCATCGCCTTCTCCTACGCACCCGGACCGCCCGGAACGGTGCACGCCGAGGACGACCCCCTGCTCTCCCCCGCGCAGGCACCGAAGCCCTACAGGCGCTCGGCGGCCGCCGTGATCGCGCTCGAGCGCAGCATCCGCGACGCCGGCGGTACGCTGCTGCGCTACGGATACTTCTACGGCCCCGGCAGCGCGATCTCGCGCGAGGGGTCCACCGGACAGGACGTCGCGGCGCGGCGCCTACCGGTCGTCGGCGACGGCGCCGGCGTGTGGTCATTCATCCACGTCGACGACGCCGCTGCGGCGACGGTCGCCGCGCTGAGCGCGCCCGTCACGGGCACGTACAACATCGTCGACGACCAGCCCGCGGCCGTGCGCGAGTGGTTGCCGGCACTCGCCACGGCGCTGGGGGCGCGACCGCCGCGCAAGGTGCCCGCGCTGCTTGCACGCATCGCCGCCGGCAGCTACGGCGTGAGCGTGATGACGCGCGCGCAGGGCGCCTCGAACGAGCTGGCAAAGCGCGAGCTGGACTGGTCGCCGCGATTTCAGAGCTGGCGCGAGGGCTTCGCGAGCGCGCTCGGCTGAGCGCTACTTGCGCACGACGAGCGCGACGCCGGCCAGCAGCAGCACGAGCCCTGCGATCCGCTGCGCGCCGATGCTCTGACGTGCGACGCCGAGCAGACCGAAGCGATCGATCACCAGCGAGATCGCGAGCTGGCCGGCGATCACCACTGCCGTGAGTCCGCTCGCGCCAAGCGTGCGCACTGCTTCTAGCGCGACGAACACGTAGACGGCTCCGAGCAGGCCGCCGATCAACGCCCACCACGGCACGCGCCCGAGGCTGCCGAGGCTGCCGAGGCCGCCGCGCAGGACAAACGTGAGCGAGACCAGCGCGAAGGTGCCGACGAGAAACGAGAAGCTCGCCGCCTGCACGCCGCCCACCGTTTTTCCCAGGCGCGAGTTGATCGGCGCCTGCATCCCGACGAGGCCGCCCGCGCCGATCCCGATCAGCACGGCGAGCGCGCGGCTCACTTGGCCTCCAGCCAGTTCTGACCGACGCCGACGTCCACTGCGAGCGGCGGATCGTGCTCCCACACGCCGCACATCTCGCGCTCGACGAGCTCACTCGCCGCGGCGGACTCCTGCGGCGGCCCTTCGAACAGCAGCTCGTCGTGGATCGTCAGCAGCAGCCGCGTGCGCAGCTCGGACTGCGCGAGCGCGGCGTGGCAGCGCACCATCGCCAGCTTGATCATGTCGGCGGCGCTGCCCTGGATCACCGTGTTCACGGCCAGGCGCTCGCCGAGCATGCGGACTTGGTAGTTGCGCGCTTGAAGCTCCGGGATCTGGCGGCGGCGGCCCCACAGCGTCGTGACGTATCCCTCCTGCTTGGCCCGCTCGATCGTCTCGGCCATGAACTGGGCGACCTTCGGGAAGCGCTCGAGGTATGCGTCGATGAAGCTCTTCGCCTCCTCGCGCGGGATGTTCAGGCGGTCGGCCAGCCCGAAGTCCGAGAGCCCGTAGACGATCCCGTAGTTGATCATCTTCGCCTTCGAGCGCATGCCCGGATCGATGTCGGCGGCGGCGACCGAGAACACCTGCGAGGCGGTCGCAGTGTGCACGTCTTCCGCGGCCCTGAAGATGTCCTTCAGCACGGGCTCCTCGGCGGCGTGCGCAAGCACGCGCAGCTCGATCTGCGAGTAGTCGGCCGAGATCAGCACCTCACCCTCCTCGGCCTCGAAGCAGCCGCGGATCTCCCGCCCGAGCGGGGTGCGGATCGGGACGTTCTGCATGTTCGGATTGGTGCTCGAGAGGCGTCCCGTCTGCGCGACCGCCTGCAGGAACGTCGTATGGATGCGCGAGCGCTTGTCGACGACCTCCGGGAGCACGTCGAGGTAGGTCTTGGTCAGCGTCGAGAGCTCGCGCCAGCGCTCGATCTTCGGCACGATCTCGTGCTCGGCGCGGATCGCCTGCAGCACGCGCGCGTCCGTCGAGAAGCCGGTCTTGCCGCGGCGCTTGCGCGAGAGCCCGAGCTTCTCGAACAGGATCTGGGAGAGCTGCTGCGGCGAGCCGATCACGAACTCCTCCTCGGCGAGGGCGAAGATCTCGCCTTCCAGCTCCGCGATCTCCACGCGCACCCGTCCCGTGATCTCGGCCAGGCGCTCGAGGTTCAGGCGCACCCCGAGCAGCTCCATCTCACGCAGCACAACCACGAGCGGCAGCTCGATGTCCGCCATCACGCCCTCCAGGCCACGCTCGGCGATCTGCTCGCGCTGCCACGCCGCGAGCGACGCCAGCAGCAGCGCCTCGGCGGCGACCGCGTCCTCGAGGTCACTGGCCAAGCCGCGCTCCTCGCACAGCTCAGCGAACGGATAGCCGCGGCGGGCGGGCTCCAACAGGTAGGCGCCGAGCAGCGTGTCGAAGGCGAGGCCCACCGGCACCATCCCGAGCGCCTTGGCATCGTGGGCGATCACCGCGCGCTCGCCGCACGCCGCGACGACCTGCTCGGGCCCGTCGCAGTCGCCGGCCAGGACCTCGCCGCCGCCGCCGGTGGCGGCGAAGCGCCACGGGGCGCCCTCGGCGAACAGCTCCCCCTCAGGCGCCGCGACGGCGCGCACCACCAGAGCGATCTCCGAGCCGGGTGGATCGATGCGGGCGATGTCCGCGGGCGCGCCGGAGCGCAAGCGTGCCTTCAGCGTCCGCTCGGCGACCGGCGCCGGCGCGGCGACGTCCGGGTCGCCGAGCGCCTCCTCCAGGCGCCGCAGCGGGTCGCGCAGCTCGTACTCGCGGAAGAACTCACGGACCCGCGAGCGATCCGGCTCGCGCACGGCCTCGGCGGCGATGTCGATGTCGACCGCCACGTCACGCTGCACGGTCGCCAGGCGCTTTGAGACGCGTGCGTTCTCGGTGTGCTCGATCAGGTTCTGTTTGCGCTTGGCGCCTTTGATCTCCTCGATGTGCGCGAGCACGTCCTCGAGCGGGCCATAGCTCTGGAGCAGGTCGCTGGCCGTCTTGTCGCCGATGCCCGGCACGCCGGGGATGTTGTCGGAGGTGTCGCCCTTGAGGCCATAGAAGTCGGGAATCAGCTCCGGCGCGATGCCATAGCGCTCGATCACCGCCTGGCGGTCGTAGATCTTCGTGTCGGTGATCCCGCGCGAAGTTGCCATCACCTTGACCATCCCCTCGGCGTCGATCAGCTGGAAGGCGTCGCGATCGCCGGTGACGATCATCACCGGCACAGGCGGCTCGGCGTGCAGCGCGCGCTCGCAAAGCGAGGCGATCACGTCGTCGGCCTCGTAACCCTCGACGCGCACGTTGCTGTAGCCGAAGGCCTCGACCAGCGGTTCCATCGCCGGCCACTGCTGCTTGAGCAGGTCCGGTCGCGAGCGGCGCTGGGCCTTGTACTCGGAGAACACCTCAGTGCGCCCGGAGGTGCCGGCGTCCCAGGCGACCACCGTCGGACACACGCCGTACTCGGTCACGATCTTCACAAGCATCGAGGCGAAGCCGAAGATCGCATTCGTCGGCACGCCGGTCGAGGTCGCGATCGACTCGGGCAGAGCGAAGAAGGCGCGGTAGACGAGGCTTGGGCCGTCGATCAGAAACAGGCGCTGGCCGGTCCGCGGCGGATCGCTCGCTGGAGTCTTCGCGCTTGTGCCGGCTGCGGCCATCAAGCGGTCACTCTACGAGGCCGCGTGCGAGCGTTGTGAGCCGCCCGCCGAACGTGCGCAAATTGCGGCGTCGCGCGGCCGCGAGCGCCTTACGCCTAACATGCCTGCCGCCCAGCTACCGAGGAGTCCTTTCAGTGAGCGCTACACCGAGCGCGCAGTTCCGTCTCACAATCCGCGTCAGGATCGACGACGCACACGGCACCCTCGGGCTGCTCTCGGCGGCGATCGGAGAAGCCGGCGGCATGGTCGGCGCCGTCGACCTGGTCGAGGTGGACGGCAACCACAGCCTGCGCGACGTCGTCGTCGACGCCTCTGGCAAGGATCACTGGGAGCGCATCGTCGCGGCGATCGCCGTGGTCGAGGGCGTCGAGGTGATCGACACGACCGATCGCACCTTCCTGCTGCACGTCGGCGGCAAGATCGAACAGCACAACAAGCACCCATTGAAGACGCGCGAGGACCTCTCGATGGCCTACACCCCAGGCGTCGCGCGCGTGAGCCTGGCGATCGCCGACGATCCAGACCGAGCCTTCCAGTACACGATCAAGCGCAACACGGTGGCGGTCGTCTCCGACGGCACGGCGGTGCTCGGCCTCGGCGACATCGGCCCGCTCGCGGCGATGCCGGTGATGGAGGGCAAGTGCTGTCTATTCAAGGAGTTCGCCGAGGTCGACGCCTTTCCGATCTGCCTGAACACGACCGACCCCGACGAGATCGTGCAGACGGTCAAGATGATCGCGCCGGCGTTCGGCGGCATCAACCTCGAGGACATCTCCTCCCCACGCTGCTTCGAGATCGAGGACCGGCTCAAGGAGGTGCTCGACATACCGGTCTTCCACGACGACCAGCACGGCACGGCGGTCGTCGTGATGGCGGCGCTGCTCAACGCGGTCAAGCTGACCGGCAAGCGGATCGAGGACCTCAACGTCCTGATCATCGGGCTCGGCGCGGCCGGGATCGCGGTCACGAAGATCCTGCTCGAGGGCGGCGTACGGAAAATCGTCGGTGCCGACTCGCGTGGGACGTTGCACGTTCAGCGCGAGGACTATCTAGACGGCTCGATGAGCGCGATCAAGCGCTGGTATGCGGAGTCGACCAACCCGGATTGCCGCTCCGGCACTCCCGCCGAGGTGATCGACGGCGAGGATCTGCTGATCGGCCTTTCCGGAGCGCGTGTGCTGGCGGCGGAGGCGCTCGCGCGCATGAACAGCGACGGGATGATCTTCGCGATGGCCAACCCGACGCCCGAGGTGAGCCCCGAGGAGGCGGCCGAGTATGTGCGGATCGTCGCCACAGGGCGCTCGGACTACCCCAACCAGATCAACAACGTGCTCTGCTTCCCGGGCATCTTCCGCGGCGCGCTCGACGTGCGCGCGACGACGATCACCGAGGAGATGAAGATGGCTGCGGCTCACGCGATCGCCGAGACCGTGGACGAGAGCGAACTACGCGAGGACTACATCATCCCGTCGGTCTTCAACCGCGAAGTGGCGCCGGCCGTGGCGGCCGCCGTCGCCGAGCAGGCGCGCGCCGCGGGCACCGCCCGCGCGGGCCAGGAGGTCGGCTTCGCGCACGGCGACACGATCACCGGTAGCTCCAGCTGACGACCCGCCCCAGCTCCAGCTGACGACCCGCCCCAGCTCGAGCCGACGGCTCGCCCGCGCGTGTGTGCGAAGGTGGGGCGATGAGCGATCTACGCGTCACCGTCACCGGAGCGACCGGCCTGCTCGGGCCTCCACTCGTGGCCGCGCTGCAGGCGCGCGGCGCCGAGGTGACCGTGCTCTCACGCGACGCCGAGCGGGCGCGCAAGCGCC
>JBBSDZ010000039.1:0-22178 GCA_038240205.1 Solirubrobacterales bacterium
CTCCGAGACGACGCTGATCGCGTTGCTCGTCGCGCTGATCCCCACGACGATCGGCGCGCTGCTCTCGGCGATCGGCATCGCAGGGATGGACCGGCTGGTCCGGCGCAACGTGCTCGCTCTGTCCGGACGCGCGGTGGAGGCTTCGGGTGATGTGGACGTGCTGCTGCTCGACAAGACGGGCACGATCACGATCGGCAACCGCTTGGCATCGGAATTCATCCCGATGCCCGGCGTCCCTGAGGCAGAGCTGGCCGAAGCTGCCCAACTATCCTCTCTGGCCGACGAGACGCCCGAGGGTCGCTCGATCGTCGTGCTGGCCAAGCAGTATGGGATACGCGAGCACGACATGACCCAACTCAACGCCGAGTTCATCCCCTTCACCGCGCAGACGCGAATGAGCGGCGTCGACTACAACGGCCAGCAGCTGCGAAAGGGCGCCGGTGACGCGATCATCGAGCTTGTCAAGCAGGAAGGCAGCTCACCGCCGGTTGAGCTGCAGTCCCAGCTCGACCGCATCGGCCGCGAGGGCGGCACGCCGCTGGCCGTGTCGCGCGACAGCCAGGTGCTCGGGGTCGTCTACCTCAAGGACACGATCAAGGAGGGCATGAAGGTTCGCTTCGATCAGCTACGGGCGATGGGAATCCGCACGGTCATGGTCACCGGAGACAACAAGCTGACCGCGGCCAAGATCGCCGAGGAGTCGGGTGTCGATGACTTCCTCGCCGAAGCCACGCCTGAGCGAAAGCTCGCGCTGATCCGCGATGAGCAGCAGGAAGGACGGCTGGTGGCGATGACAGGCGACGGGACGAACGATGCGCCGGCGCTCGCCCAAGCTGATGTCGGCGTGGCGATGAACAGCGGCACGCAGGCAGCGCGCGAGGCCGGCAACATGGTCGACCTCGACTCCAACCCGACGAAGCTGATCGAGATCGTAGAGGTGGGCAAGCAGCTGCTGATCACCCGCGGAGCTCTCACCACTTTCTCGATCGCCAACGACATCGCCAAGTACTTCGCGATCTTGCCGGCGATCTTCATCGGTACCTACGCGGCCAGCCCGGGCGCCAAGGGGCCGCTGCACGTGCTCAACATCATGGGTCTCGGCTCTCCGCGCTCGGCGATCGTCTCGGCGATCATCTTCAACGCGCTGCTGATACCAGCACTGATCCCCCTGTCATTGAAGGGGGTCAGTTACCGCCCGATCGGCGCAAGCGCGCTGTTGCGGCGCAACCTTCTGATCTATGGCCTCGGCGGCATCACCGCCCCGTTCATCGGCATCAAGCTGATCGACCTGGTTTTGCACAACCTGCTCGGGGCATGAGAGCCTCCCCCGGCGCGGCTGCACGTTGGGCGACAATGCTGCGATGGAGTCCAGCCGCGGAGCACTGAAGGTCTTCATCGGCATGGCGCCGGGGGTGGGGAAGACCTACCGGATGCTCCAGGAGGGCGCCGCCGAGGCCGACAGCGGCCGCGACGTGGCGATCGGCTATCTCGAGCCGCACGGCCGCGCCGAGACGCTCGCCCAGGCCGAGGGTCTGGAGCTGATCCCGCGGCGCGTCGTGGACTACCGCGGCAAACCGCTGCAGGAGATGGATTTGCCGGGAGTGCTCGCGCGCGCCCCCGAGCTGTGCCTGATCGACGAGCTCGCGCACACCAACGCACCGGGCGTCGAGCACGAGAAGCGCTACGAGGACGTGCGCGACGTGCTCGCGGCTGGGATCGACGTGTTCTCGACGGTCAACGTGCAGCACCTGGAGAGCCTCAACGATCAGGTGACGCAGCTGACCGGGGCGCACGTGCGCGAGACGATCCCCGACGCGGTGCTCTCGGCGGCCGACGAGGTCGTGCTGATCGACCTCACGCCGGAGGCGCTGATCGGACGCCTGCGCGCGGGCAAGGTCTATCGCCCTGAGCGCGTGCAGGCGGCGCTGAACAACTTCTTCAAGATCGAGAACCTCTCGGCGCTGCGCGAGACGGCGCTGCGCCAGGTCGCTGAGGACGTCGAGGTCAAGCGTCTCGTGCGCGAGCCGGGGGCGGTCGTGCGCCGCGACGAGGACGGCCTGAGAGCAGCGCAGGAGGCGCAGCCGCAGGCGATCGCCGAGCGCCTGCTGGCGCTCGCGACGCTCGCACCGGAGTCCGAGCGCGTGGTGCGGCGCGCCTGGCGCTCGGCGCAGCGCCTGGACGCGCAGCTGGACGTGCTCGTCGTGCGCCCGCCCGGGCGCCAGCCGAGCGCCGAGGACCGCGCCCGCCTGGAGGCGCTGCGCCGGCTCGTGGCGATGCTCGGCGCGCGCCTGCGCGTCGAGGAGGGCGAGGACGTCGCGGCCGCGGCCGTGGCTGTGGCGCGCGAGCTCGGGAGCACCTATGTGCTGATGGGCACGCCGACCCTCGCGCGGGGCATCGGGCGACTGGGCCTGCGCGCAGGTGCCGCGCCCGAGCGCTCGGTGCTCGGGCGCCTGCTGCGCGAGCTGCCCGGCGTGGACGTGCGCGTCGTCGCCGATCCAACGCTGCGCGGCAGGCGTGCAGGCGAGGCACCCGCCGACGAGCAGGTCTCCGGCTAGAGACGTCGTAACACCAGGCCTGGAGAGCGGGTCCTCCGCGAAGGCAGTCCGCTAAAGGCCTCGTAAGTTCCGTTGCGGTGCGAAACCCTCGGGTCCGCCGCCTGTTCGCAGATGCACATGAGAAAGCTCAAGCTCACATCCCGACTTCGCCCGGCGCTGCTCACGCTGGCGTGCGTGCTCGCGCTCGGCACCGGCGCCCAAACGGTCGCGGCGGCAGGCAAGCCGGCGCCCAAGGCGCGCGCCGCCGCCTCCTTCCAGACCGGCATAGGCGACGAGAAGACCCAGATGTTCGCCGACCCGAACTGGGAGCAGCTGCACACGAAGATCGCTCGCTACATCGCCCCGTACGACGCCGCCGTGCGCTCTTACTCGCGCGACCAGGCCCGCCTGTGGATCAAGTCGGCCGAAGAACACCACGTACAGGTGCTGGTGGCCTTCTACCACTCCGAGTACACCCCGACGCGGCTTCCGAGCGTCGCCACCTACAAACACGACGTGCAGAAATTCGTGAAGATGTTCCCGCGCGTCAAGCAGTACCAGTCCTGGAACGAGACCAATCGCGGCAACATTCGCGGTGTGCTCGCAAGCCCGTCTGCTTCCTCGGCGGCCAAGTACTACCAGGCGCTGATTCGTGTCTGCAAGGGCTGCACCGTGCTCGGCCTGGACATTCTCGACCAGAACAACATCTCGCCGACCCTCTCCTACATATCCGAATTCAAGCGCGAAGTCGGGCATCTGCGCACGGTCCTGCCCAAGATCTGGGGCCTGCACAACTACTCCGACATCAACCGCTTCCAGAGCTTCCGCACGCGCGAACTCAGCCGCGTGCTCGGCGGGCAGGTGTGGCTGACCGAGACCGGCGGCATCGTCAAATTCGGTGGCGCCTTCCCGAACCGCAACGGCTCAGGGCTTCGGCGCGCGGCCAAAGTCCTCTCCTACATGTTCAGCGTCGCCGCCTCGCAGTCGCGCATCAAGCGCCTGTACATCTACGACTGGACCGGCGGTAATGCCTCGACCCGCTTCGACGCCGGTCTGACCGACTCACATCACGTGCCACGCCCCGGCTACGTGGTCGTCTGCAAGAAGCTGCACGGCGCCAAATGCAACGTCAAGCGGATCAGTAACCACTGAGCGGCTCGGCCGCCGGGCTGCTTGCGTTGGCGCCGGCTGCGCCTCGCTCGTTGCGCAGCAGCCGCGCAAGCGCGAGCGCCACGAGGCCCGCCGCGCCGGCGATCAGCACGAGCTTCGTCAGCGGGTAGGTGCTGCCGTCGTGCAGTGTCAGGTTCAGCGCCGTGTGGTCGCCGGCGCCGACGATGCTCAACAGCCCACGATGGTCGATGCCGAGCGCTGTCGGCGCGAGCGCTGCGAACAGGCCCCATGCCAGCAGCGCCAGCGCGCCCGCTCCAAGCTCGGCGAGCGTGAGGCGCACGCGCGCAGTGGCGAGCGCCGCGAGCACGACGCCGCCGCCGGCGGCGAGCAGGAACGGCCAGATGCCGCCCCAGCCGCGCCCGAGGCCGTAGGCGCTCGCAATCGTCGGTTGGAAGAAGGCCTGGCTGAGGTAGCGCGTCCACACGACCGCCTCGTTCTCGTAGCCGATGAGCGGGTGCGTGATCGTGGCGAGCACGGTCGTCGCGATCGAGACCGCCGCCAGCGCGATCGTCGGGCCGGGGAAGCGCTTGAACGCGAGCGCGAGCGGTACCGCCATGAACGGGAGCATCGTCGTGAGGAAGCGCGGGCCCATGAAGCCGCCGCCGAACGGCAGGTAGTAGCCGGAGTTGTAGCCGACGTAGCAGAGGCAGATGCCACCGATGCTCAGGGCCTCCGCACGCCGCCCGCGGCGGTAGAGCAGGACCAGGCCGAGCAGCGACATCAGCAGCACCGGGGAGATCGTGAACAGCCCGCGTGAGTCGAGGAGCAGCGTCGCGAGCACCTTCAGGCTGGGCAGGTCGATCCCGAAGAAGCCGTGCTGCTGGCGCGGCACGTCGGAGTAGGCGAGGTGCGTCCACGAGTGGAACGCGTAGTGGTTATAGAGCAGCAGCGGCACGATCCCGACGACGCCGCCGGCGATGTAGGCGCCCGCCCGCTTGGCCACGCCGAGCGGCGTCAGCGCGTCGCGGCGCGAGAGCAGGTACAGCCCGAGCACGAGCGCGACGAAGAACAGCGGGTACTCCGAGGCCACCGCATAGCCCATCGCCAGCCCGGCGATCGCCAGCAGCGCTGGGCCGGCCGGCCCGTCGCGCTCGCGCAGCATCAGCGCGAACGCGGCGAAGCCGAGAAAGGATGTGAAGACGTGAGAGAAGAGCAGCGTCGAGAGCGGCAGGATCATCGTGCCGAGCCCCAGCGCGACCGCCGACGCCGCGCCGAAGCCCGGCTCGAAGCGCTCGGCCACGCGCCAGACGAGCAGCAGCAGCAGCAGTCCCGGCAGCACGTTGCCCCACAGCCCGACCAGGTAGATCATCTCGTCTTCGCCATGCTGAGCCTCGGAGCGGCGCGTCCATTTTTCGGCGTCCACCGCTTTGAGCGTGTCGTAGAAAGGCAGCGCGAACAGCGCCAGCCCAGGCGCGCGGGCCGAGTAGAAGTGGCCCTTGTAGAAGACCTTGTCGCCCGTGTTCTGCTGAAAGGCGTCGATCGTCGTGCCTTCGTCGTTGATCGAGCGAATCAGGTCGTAGTGCGAGGTCTGATTCCAGGAGAAGCTCTGGATCATCGTGGCGTAGCCGAGCCCGACGAGCAGGATCGCGGCCAGCGCCAGTCGTCTGCCGCCCATCAGTCGCTTCCGTGCAGCGCCTTGGGGCCCGGACCGATCTCATAGATCACCAGCGAGCCGACGCGGCGGCGCGTCATTCCGAGCCCCGCGATCGGCTTGGCGGCGGCAGCCGCGGAGTCGGGCGGCTCGGCGTGCGCGAAGCTGTGGATTCCGGGCAGCGTCGGCATCGTCAGGTGCAGCACGACCGTGCGGATCCCGTAGTAGCGGAGCTTCTCGACGCTCCCCTTGTCGGGGAAGCGGTGGATGCCTCCGCGCAGGTCGTCGATCGCCGGGATGTCGAACGTGCTGTTGCCGATCGGGATCTTGTAGAAGCCATCGGTCGAGAAGTACTGCCAGATGCGATCGGCCGGGCCGTCGGTCGGCATGTCCAGTCGCGGCCCCGGCAGCCCGACCTCGGCCGCCTGCGGCTGCGGCACTACCGGGTGAGCGAGGTGCCCGGCGCCTTCTCCGACGAGCCCGATGACGATCACGACGCCGACGGTCGCGCTCAGGGCGAGCGGGCGGCGCGCCGTCCACGAGCCGCCGTGCCGCGAGGCGAAGCCGCCGATCCAGCCCGCCAGCATCTGCGCGCCGGCACCTGCGAGCAGCGCGAGGAACAGCGTCGCGAGCGTGAACACCCGCCCGGGCACGCGCACCCCGTCCCAGCCCGGGGCGTAGTCGAACAGCAACCGGTATGGATAGCCGGCGCCGGTCAGGCCGAGGCCGAGCGCGAACACCGCGCAGGTGATCGCCCCCAGCGCCAGCCCGAGCCGGAGCCTTCGCGTGTACAGCGGCGTTGTGAGCCCGATCAGCGCGAGCAGCAGCAGCAACCCGCCAGGGAACAGCACTTGCTCGTTCTTGGAGTGCACGTGCGCGCGGGCCCCCGCCGTCAAATCGCCCCACACGCGGTTCTCCGAGGAGGCGGAGATCCAGGCCGCAGGACCGGCCGAGTACGTTTTCACTTCCCTGATCGTGCGCTTCGCGGTCGGGTAGTCGTGTGAGATCTTCAGGTACGGACGCGCCTGGTAGATCGCCACGACGCCGACCACGGCGATGCCGATGCACGTGATCCCGACGAGCGCGCGCGGCAGCGCCGGGCGCCCGGCGCGCCACCAGTACACGGCCGCGAGCAGCCCGAGCAGCGCGAACAGGTAGGTGAACTGAAGCCCGAGCGTGAAGCCGAGGCTGATCTGCCAGGCAGCGACGAGCCAGCCGGCGACGAGGAGTCCGCGCGAACGCCGCCTGTAGCCGCGCAGCAGCAGGAACAGCGACAGCGCGACGCCGCCCGAGGAGATCACGTGCAGGTGGCCGGCCTCGGTCACGCGGTAGGGGGCGTAGGCGAACGCCGCGCCGGCGGCGCCGGCGGCGAGCTTGCGCAGACCGAGCTCGCGCGCGAGCAGATAGGCGCCGACGAAGCACAGCGACCACGCGAAGAGGAACAACAGGTTGTAACGGACGAGCGCCGCGACGGTGCCCGAGCCGAACCATGCCGCCGGGCCGTAGCCGAGCAGCGAGTCCGAGAAGGCGAGGCTCAGCGGGTGCGGGTAGAAGGCGTTCGAGTCGAACAGGTGCAGCGGCTGATGCAACATCGCGTGCCCGACCCACGCGACCTCCCAGGCCGTGCGCACCGGATCGCCGAGGTCCGGCGCGATGCGGCTCGGCAGGTGCAGCACGAGCGGCCACGTCGTGATCACGGCGAGCGCAACGCCGGCGAGGATCGCCCAAAGGATCTCGCCTCGCCCGAGCTGCGGCGAAGGTCTCCAGCGTTCGCGCCGTCCCTCGCCGCCGCTGGCCTCGCCGCTCCCGCCGCTCTCCTCCGCGGTCGATCGGTCCTCGCGCGGGACTTCGTCCTGGTGCGCTGAGCGGGTTGCCCCCGGGGACGGGTTCGTGTCCGCGCCGGCGCTCGATCCGGCGGCTGCGCGCGGAGGGGTGGGAAGCCCGGCGCTCATCGTCTGCTCGTGTTCGGGACCGCAGGGATCGGCGCAGCATACGGGAGGCACCTGCGACATAACGGCGCACGCGCGGGCGCTCGTTGCGCCAGTGGGAGATCGCGATTTGCGTCACACTGCGCTCGATGAAGGTTCTCGTGGTCGGGGCAGGCGGAGTGGGGGCGGCGTTCGCCGCGATCGCCCAGCGCCGCCCTGCGTTCGACAGCGTCGTGCTTGCGGACGTCTCCCCGGAGCGCGTCAAGTCGGTGGTCGCCGCCCTCGGTGAGCCCGGGCGCTTCTCGGCCGAGCGCGTCGACGCCTCCAGCAAGCAGGATCTCGTCGAGCTGATCGGGCGAGCGCGGCCGGACGCGGTGCTGAACGCCTGCGACCCGCGCTTCAACGAGCCGATCTTCGACGCGGCGTTCGAGGCACGCGTGGCCTACCTGGACATGGCGATGACGCTGTCGCATCCGCATCCGCAGCGCCCGTATGAGCTGCCCGGGAAGATGCTCGGCGAGCATCAGCTGGAGCGTCACGAGGCGTGGGAGCAGGAGGGTCTGCTCGCGCTCGTAGGGATCGGCGTCGAGCCGGGCCTGTCCGACGTGTTCGCCGCCTACGCCTCGCAGGAGCTGTTCTCGAGCATTGAGGAAGTGGGCGTTCGCGACGGCGCGGATCTCGTCGTCGAGGGCTATGACTTCGCGCCGACGTTCTCGATCTGGACGACGATCGAGGAGTGCCTGAACCCGCCGCTGGTGTGGGAGCGCGAGCGCGGCTTCTTCACGACGGCGCCGTTCTCCGAGCCGGAGGTTTTCGAGTTCCCCGAGGGCATCGGCAAGGTCGAGTGCGTGAACGTCGAGCACGAGGAGGTCGTGCTGATTCCCCGCTGGGTCGACTGCGAGCGCGTCACGTTCAAGTACGGGCTCGGGGAGGAGTTCATCGATGTCCTGCGCACGCTGCACAAGCTTGGGCTCGACTCGACCGAGCCGGTCTCGGTGCGCGACGTGAAGGTCGCCCCGCGCGACGTCGTCGCCGCGGCGCTCCCCAACCCGGCGACGCTCGGTGATCGCATGACCGGGCGCACTTGCGCGGGCACCTGGGTGCGCGGCACCGGCAGCGACGGACAGCCCCGTTCGACCTACCTCTACCACGTGGTCGACAACGAGCACACGATGCGCGAATACGGCAGCCAGGCGGTCGTCTGGCAGACAGCCGTCAACCCGGTCGTGGCGCTCGAGCTGCTGAACGACGGGACCTGGAAGGGCGCCGGCGTGCTCGGCCCGGAGGCGTTTGCGCCGAAGCCGTTCCTCGAGCGCCTCGCCGAGCTCGGCTCACCGCACGGCCAGCAGGAGCTGGCCGTGGCGGCACCAGCGTCCTAGCGGTCGGCAGGCGCCGCATCTTGGCCGCTGCCGCGGGTTGGCCGCGTTAGAAGTCGACCTGGGGCGGAAGCGTCTGCATCGGCGGCTCGTCGAGGACGCCAGGCCGGGCCGTCTCGGTCTTGCGCGAGAAGAAGTCTTTGAAGTACGGCCGCGATGCGAGCATCAGAATGAGGCCGAGAACCATCCCGCCGAGACCGAACCACAGGGGCAGGGTGATGCCGAGGATCGGCGCCGATTCCACGTTTTCGGAATGCCCGTAGAACGTGGCGGCCTTGATGAGCACGCCGAACAGCATCAAGCCACCCAGCAGCGGGGCTACGCCCAGCAGGAAGAACGTCCTGACGCTTTTGAGAACCTCGTGGCGGAAGTACCAGACGCACGCGAAGCCCGTGAACCCGTAGTAGAAGCAGACAGGGAAGCCGAGCGCCGTGATCGAGTCCACGAGCACGCTTTCGGAGAGCAGCAGCAGCGGCACCGTGACGAGGATCGACAGCGCTCCCATCGCGATCGTCGAGACGTCGGGCGTCAGATACGTTTTGTGGACTTTGCCGAGCACCCGGTGCACGGCTTTCCAGTGCGCCATCGACAGCGTCGTCCGCGCGGTGGGCAGGATCGTCGTTTGGGTGGACGCAGAGGCCGAGGTCAGCACGCACACGATCAACGCCTTCGACAGGATCCAGCCGACGGCGCCTCCCCCGAACACGGGTTTTCCGAGCGCGTTCAACACGTCTTCTGAGTTCGCTTCGTTGGTGAGGAAGCCGACGCCGTGGAACGCTTGGGCGCCCGTGGCGACCAGCAGGTAGATGACGAGCAGCAGCAGCGTCGAGATCACGGCGGCCTTGCCGGGACCGTTGGCGGGATCCTCGGACTCCTCGTTGACGGCGACGCCCGAATCCCAGCCCCAATAGATAAAGACGCCGAGCAGGACGCCATCGAGAAGGTCGCCGAAGTTGATCGCGAGCGGGTTGAACCAGTCGGCGGTCGGCTTGATCGAGCCGTGCGGGGCGCTGCCGCCGTAGACCTTCGCAAGAGCCACGACCGCGAATACCCCGAGTATCAGCACCTCGAAGGTCAGCAGCGCGCGCTGAATCGCCGCCGACAGCTCGATGCCGCGCCAGCAGATCCACGTCATCACAGCGATCCACCCCACGGCGATGAGCAAGATCAAACCTTTCGTTTCACCGATCTCGAACAGCTTCAACGTGTAGATCGCGGCGATGTCCGAGAGCGAGGCCATCACGATGATGTCGGCCAGGAAGATCGCCCAGCCGTTAAGCCAGCCGACGCTCGGCCCAAAGGCCCGGGTGGTCCAGGCAAAGCTGGTGCCGGCGTCCGGGTCGGCGCGGTTGAGATATTTGTAGGCGACCGAGACCAGCAGGATCGGGACGAATGACGCCAGCAGGACGGCGGGGGCGTGCACGCCGACGCCGGATATCAGAGCGATGAAGCCGAGCGTTGCCGCCAGCGAGTAGGCGGGCGCGGTCGAGGCGACGCCGATGACGACGTTCGAAATCGAGCTGATGGCGCCTTTTTTCAGCCCCTTGTCCATCACTCCGGAGGCTGGGACATTTCCTGGTGCAGCGCCGCTCTCGGTGGCCATCGGCGTTCCTCTCTGGTGGTTGTCCCGCAAGCTACAGCTTGTTGCGGAGGAACCTACGCTCCGGGCGTATCGCTACGCAAGGGGCGCGATTCCCAAAAGACGACCGGGTCTTTGGACATCTGGTACAACGGGCTCAGACGTTCTTGACCGCAGGTGTCCTTGAGCCGACACATTCGGCGCAGTACGGTTGTCCTGAGTGTCTATGTGACACGCCAGCCGAAAACTCCAGGAGGACGTGATGGCCACCCCTACGAACTTGAACGACACGGGATCGGCGGAGCAGATCGCGAGCGGTTCGACGGCGGCTCCGGACGCGCCCGGCCCGAGCGGGCCGGCGCTCGCGGAGGAGCATCCGGGCGACTGGCAGCGACTGGCCAAGCGCCACCTGTGGATGCACTTCACGCGCATGGGCTCCTTCGCGGACGCGGAGGTGCCGGTGATCGTGCGCGGCGAGGGTTGCTACGTCTATGACGAGCACGGCAAGCGCTATCTGGACGGGCTCTCGGCGCTCTACTGCGTCAACGCCGGCCACGGGCGCGCGGAGCTGGGCGAGGCGGCGGCGCGCCAGGCGAAGGAGCTCGGCTTCTACACCAACTGGAGCTACGCGCACCCGCGCTCGATCGAGCTGGCGACGCGCATCGCCGGGCTGGCGCCGGGCAACCTCAACCGGGTGTTCTTCACCTCGGGAGGGTCGGAGTCGGTCGAGTCGGCTTGGAAGCTCGCGAAGGCCTACCACGCGGCGCGCGGCGAACGCTCGCGGCACAAGCTGGTCTCGCGCAAGCTCGCCTACCACGGCACCTCCATGGGCGCGCTCACGGCAACCGGGCTGACACCGCTGCGCACGCCGTTCGAACCGCTCACGCCGGGCGGCATCCACGTCGAGAACACCAACTCCTACCGCTGGCAGGGGGATCGCGACCCGCTGTGGGCTGCGGACTCGATCGAGGAGGCAATCGAATTCGCCGGGCCGGACACGGTCGCGGCTGTGATCCTCGAGCCGGTGCAGAACGGCGGCGGCTGCTTCGTGCCCCAGGACGGCTACTTCCAGCGCGTGCGCGAGATCTGCGACCGCCACGGCGTGCTGCTTGTCTCCGACGAGGTGATCTGCTCGTGGGGCAGGCTCGGGCACTACTTCGGTTGCAACCGCTTCGGCTATGAGCCGGACATGATCACGACGGCGAAGGGACTGACGTCGGCGTATGCGCCACTCGGCGCGGTGATCGCTGGCGACCACATCGCCGAGCCGTTCCTGCAGGGCGCGGAGATCTTCAACCACGGCTTCACTTTCGGCGGGCACCCGATGGCGTGCGCGACGGCGCTCGCGAACCTCGACATCCTCGAGCAGGAGGACCTGTGCGGGCACGTGCTCGAGAACGAGGGCCTGCTGCGCGAGACGCTCGACGGTCTGCGCGACCTGCCGATCGTCGGCGACGTGCGCGGCGCCGGTTACTTCCAGGCGATCGAGCTGGTCAAGGATCAGCAGACCAAGGAGACGTTCGACGCGCAGGAATCGGAGGAGCTGCTGCGCGGTTTCCTCTCGGGCGCGTTGTACGAGCATGGCTTGATCTGTCGCACCGATGACCGCGGTGACCCGATCGTTCAGCTCTCGCCGCCGCTGATCGCCGGTCCGGAGCAGTTCGAGGAAATCGGCTCGATCCTGCGCGCGGTGCTGGGCGAGGCCTCGGAACGGTTGAGCGACAGCGCCAGAACCGGGGCTCCCTTGACCCTGCGCGGCTAGGCGTGGAGCTCACCGTCGAGAGCCTGATCGCCGAGCTCGGCCTCGAGCTGGCGAGCGGGCACGAGTCGGCGAAGACGCACGTGCGCTGGGTGCACAGCACCGAGCTGCCCGACCCAACGCCGTGGCTGCGAGGTGGCGAGCTGCTGCTCAGCACAGGCGTCCAGCTGACCGGGCCCAAGAGCCAGCGTGAGCTGATCGAGCGGCTGGCCGATCACGAGATCGCGGGACTCGGCTTCGGCACGGGCTTCAAGCACAAGCGGCTGCCGGCGGCGCTGCTCGCGGCCGCTCGCAAGCGCTCGTTCCCGCTGTTCGAGGTGCCCTACGAGCTGCCGTTCATCGCGATCACCGAGCGCGCGTTCGCGCAACTGATGGACGAGCGCTACGAGATGCTGCAGCGCAACATGGCCGGTGACGTGCTGGCAGAGGCGCTCACCGGCCACCTCTATCCGGAGGATCTGCAAGCGCGGCTTCGGCCGTTCGGGATCGGCGAGCACGTGGCGGTGCTGGCGTTCTCGCTCGAGGACCCGGCCTCGGCGGCGGCGCCGCTGGAAGCGATGCTCGGGTCGGAGGGCGTCAACGCGCTCGTGGCGATTCGTGCGAGCCTGCTGTGCGCTGTGATCGACGCCGACGGGCAGGAGCCGATCGAGCTGGCGCGCAAGATCCGCGGCGAGCTGCAGGCACGCTTCGGCGCGGTGCGCGCCGCGGCGAGTCGCTCGGCCAAAGCGCAGGCGCTACGCCTGAGCTTCCACGAGGCGCGCTGCGCGCTGGAGGCGGTGCGACTGCAGAACGGAACCGCTCCGGAGGTCGCCTGCTATCGTGATCTCGGCGCCTTTCAGCTGCTGCTGTCGCTGCAGGACGACGACGCGCTGATCTCCTACTGCCGCGGCGTGCTCGGACCTGTGGAGCAGGGCGAGGGCGACTACGGCGATGAGCTGCTGCGCTCGCTTGACGTGTTCATCGAACACAACGGGCATTGGGAGAAGGCTGCGAGCGCTCTCTACTGCCACCGCCACACGCTGCGCTATCGCGTCCGCCGCGTCGAGCAGCTGACGGGACGGAACTTCTCGAGCGCCCGGGATCGCATCGAGTTCTGGCTGGCCCTGCGCGGGCGGGAGCTCGCACGGTGAGGACTTCTTTTTGTGAGGGCTCCCGCAGGGAGCCTGAGATGGGCAAAGCGCGACCGAAGGGAGCGGGCCGGTGAAAATCGGGGTTCCGGGTGAGATCAAGCCGGACGAGTACCGAATCGCGATAACGCCGGCGGGCGTCCGCGAGCTGACCTCACGCGGCCACGAGGTGCTCGTTCAGGCCGGGGCCGGCGAGGGCAGCGCGATGGGCGACGAGCAGTTCGAAGCCCAGGGCGCGCAGATCGTTCCGGATGCGGGGAGCGTGTTCGGCGAGGCGGAGCTCGTGCTCAAGGTCAAGGAGCCGCAGGCTTCAGAGGTCGGGCTGCTGCGTGCCGAGCAGACGCTGTTCACCTATCTGCACCTTGCCGCCGAGCCGGAGCTCGCGCAGGGCCTGCAGGATTCGGGCGCCACTTGCATCGCGTATGAGACGGTCGAGGACGCGGCCGGGCGCCTGCCGTTGCTCGCGCCGATGAGCGAGGTCGCGGGCAAGATCGCCACTCAGGCGGGCGCGTTCATGCTCGAGAAGCCGCTCGGCGGGCGCGGCATCCTGCTCGGCGGCGTGCCCGGCGTGGCGGCGGCGACGGTACTCGTGATCGGCGGCGGCGTCGTCGGCATGAACGCGGCGTTCATTGCGATCGGGATGGAGGCGGACGTGTTCGTGTTCGACCGCTCGATCGACCGGCTGAGAGAACTGGAAGTGGCGTTCGGCGGGCGTGCTTCGACGGTCTACTCCTCGACGCTCGCGATCGAGGAGATGTTGCCGCTGGCGGACCTGGTGATCGGCGCGGTGCTCGTGCACGGCGGCCGCGCGCCGCACGTCGTCACGCGCGAGCAGCTGAAGCTGATGAAGCGCCACGCGGTGCTCGTCGATGTCTCGATCGACCAGGGCGGCTGCTTTGAGACCTCGCGCCCGACGACCCACTCCGAGCCGACGTACGAGGTCGACGAGATCACCCACTACTGCGTGACGAACATGCCGGGCGCGGTGCCGATCACCTCGACGTACGCATTGACGAACGCGACGCTTCCATACGCGCTCGAACTGGCCGAGCTCGGCGTCGAGCAGGCGCTCGAGAGCAACGAGGCGCTCGCGCACGGACTGAACGTCAAGGCGGGCGAGATCACCCACCCGGCCGTCGCCGAGGCGCTCAGCACGCCGAGCGGCGTCTGATCCCGGACCAACCGCAGACCATCCGACACACCTGAACCCACGGACCCGCAAGAGGAGAGCAGCCAAATGGCCACCACCGCAGAGACACTCAGGAACTTCATCGACGGCCAGTCGGTCACCTCTGACGCCGACGGCGAACCGGTGCTCAATCCGGCCACAGGAGAGGAGCTGGCGCAGGCCCCGCGCTCGACGCCGCAGGATGTGGATCGAGCGGTGCAGGCCGCGCGTACGGCGTTCGAGACGTGGTCGCGCACGACGCCGCAGCAGCGCTCGGAGGCACTGCTCGGGATCGCGGACGTGTTGGAGGAACACGGCGACGAGCTGGCGCGCATGGAGGCGCTCAACGCCGGCAAGCCGGTCGAAGCTGTCAAAGACGACGAGATCGGCGTGATGGTCGACAACCTGCGCTTCTTCGCGGGTGCGGCGCGGACGCTCGAGGGACGCGCGGCCGGGGAGTACCTGGAGGGCTATACCTCGTTCACCCGGCGCGAAGCGATCGGCGTGATCGGCCAGGTCACGCCCTGGAACTACCCGCTGATGATGGCGATCTGGAAAATCGCCCCGGCAATCGCGGCCGGCAACACGGTCGTGCTCAAGCCGGCCGAGACGACGCCGATGACGACGCTGCGCCTGGCCGAGCTGACCGCCGACATCCTCCCGCACGGCGTGCTCAATGTCGTCACCGGGCCGGGCAATCCGACGGGTGAGGCGCTGATCACGCACCCGGAGGTGGACATGCTTGCGTTGACCGGCTCCGTGGACACGGGCAAGCACTTCGCGCGCACGGCGGCAGACACGCTCAAGCGCGTGCATCTGGAGCTCGGCGGCAAGGCGCCTGTGGTCGTCTTCGACGACGTCAGCCTCGAGAGCGCCCTGGAAACGATCGCCGGCACCGGTTACTACAACGCCGGGCAGGACTGCACGGCGGCCACGCGCGTGCTCGCCGCCCCGAAGGTCTACGACGACGTCGTCGCCGGCTTGGCCGAGCAGGCGAAAGGTCTCGTCATCGGCGACACGCTCTCGCCGGAGACGACGCTCGGGCCGGTCAACTCGGCTCGCCAGCGCGAGCGCGTGGAAGGCTTCCTGGAGCGCCGCCCCGAGCACGCTGAGATCGTCACCGGAGGCAAGCAGGCCGACCGACCGGGCTTCTTCGTGGAGCCGACCGTCGTCGCCGGCCTGCAGCAGCAAGACGAGATGATCCAGCGCGAGATCTTTGGGCCGGTGATCACGGTGCAGCGCTTCAGCGACGAGGCGCAGGCGATCGAGTGGGCCAACAGCACGCGCTACGGCCTGGCCTCCTCGGTGTGGACGCGTGACGTCGGCCGCGCGCTGCGCGTCTCGCGCGCGCTGCGCTTCGGCTGCGTCTGGATCAACGACCACATCCCGCTCGTCTCAGAGATGCCGCACGGCGGCTTCAAGGACTCCGGTTACGGCAAGGATCTGAGCGTGTACTCGCTCGAGGACTACACAGTCGTAAAGCACGTGATGGCATCCCTCGAGTAGCTCCGGGCGGTCGCGATTCCGCCGTGGCGCGCGGCCGAGCGGTTGCAGGATGCGGTCTGGACGGCTGCTACGGTCTCGGTACGAGCGGCGAAGTCGTTCGTGAGGTTCTTTGTCTTTGTTGGCGCTCAGCGCGGATGGGGTCAGTCGAATCTCCATCCGTAGCGGCGGCCAGAGGGTCGCCAGAAGGAGCATCAACACATGAAGCATGCAACGTTCGCCGACCTCGGCGTATCTGAGGTCGTCGCAAGCGAGCTCGCCCAGCGCGGGATCGCAACCCCTTTCGCCGTCCAGGAGATGGTCATTCCGGACGTGCTCGCCGGCCACGACGTGCTGGCACAGTCTCCGACCGGCTCGGGCAAGACGCTCGCATTCGGCGTTCCGATGGTCGAGCGCCTGAAAGACAGCGACGTACGCCCGTCGGCGCTGGTGCTGGCCCCCACGCGTGAGCTCGCGAGCCAGATCGTCGACGACCTGCGCCCGATCGCGCACGCCCGTGCGCTCTCGATCGCGGCCGTTTACGGCGGCGCCGGCATCGTCAAGCAGGCGCGCCTGGCAGGACGCGCACACATCCTCGTGGCGACACCGGGTCGCCTGATGGACCTGATCGAGCGCCGCGACGTGTCGCTGAGCCGGATCAAGCTGCTCGTGCTCGACGAGGCCGACCGGATGCTCGACATGGGCTTTCGCCCGGTGGTCGACAAGATCGTGAAGATGTGCGCTCGCGAGCGCCAGACGCTGCTGTTCTCAGCGACGCTCCAGGGCGAGGTGGGCCGCATCGCGAAGGTCTACACGACCAACGCGCGCCGCCACGAGCACGCGCACTCGGCCGAGCGCAAGGGCGATGTCGAGCACCGTTTCGTGACGGTCTCGCACGAGGGCAAGGTGGACAAGCTCGTCAACGAGCTGAGCGCTTCCGAGCGCGGGTTGACGCTCGTGTTCGTGCGCACCAAGCGCGGCGCCGACAGGCTCGTCAAACGCCTCGCGAGCAACAGCGTTCAGGCCGTCGCGATGCACGGCGACAAGTCTCAGGGCCAGCGCGAACGGGCGCTCGCGAACTTCGAGTCCGGCGTCGTCGACACGCTCGTGGCCACTGACGTGGCGGCGCGCGGGATCGACGTGGCCAACATCACGCACGTGATCAATTACGACATCCCGGCGACGCGCGAGGACTACGTCCACCGCATCGGGCGCACCGCCCGCGCGGGAGCAAGCGGCGTCGGCGTCACGCTCGTCACGCACGATCAGAAGCGCGAGCTCGCCGGCATGGTCGGCGGTCTCGGCCTGCACCGCGAGCTCGAGCTCGGCGGCCTCGCCGGCGACTCGACACGCGGCCACGGCGGATCAGGGGGGCACCAGGGTGGCCCCGCTCGCCGCGGGCGCCGTCGCGTGCCGGCCGGCGTTTCCGGCGGCGCGAGCAGCCGTGCGAGCGCCTCTCCGCGCCGCACTTCGGGGCGCTCGGGGCGCTCCAACCCCCGCTCTCGCTAGACCCCTCGACAGTTCAAGCGCGCGGCGTCTCAGATAACGTCGCGCGCATGAACGGTTCGATTCCGCCGGATTCTAAGGTGGGCGAGACCCAACGCGACATCGAGCCGCGCTCCGACGCGGGTTTACTCAGAGACTACGACGTGCTGCGTCTGCGCGCGCCCAATCCAGGGCCGTTGACGCTCACGGGCACGAACACCTGGGTGGTCGGGCGCCGCCCGGCGTGGGTCGTCGATCCGGGGCCGCTGCTGGACGTGCACCTGCGACGGCTGATGGCCGCGATCGACGCTCGCGGCGGCCTTGGCGGTGTCGTGCTCACGCACGACCATCACGACCACTCCGAAGCCGTCGAGACGCTGCTGGAAGTTCACCCCGCGCCGCTGGCGGGCGCGCGCGGCAAGGTCGACGTCAAGCTCGAGGAAGACGTGCGCTTCGGCCCGTTCCAGGCGGTCTTCACGCCCGGTCACGCGCCGGATCACTACGCGCTGGTCGCCCACGGAGCGTGCTTCACCGGCGATTCCGTGCTGGGGAACGGCAGCGTGATGATCACGCCGCACCCGGGCGCGATGTCCGGCTACCTGCTCGCGCTCACGCGCCTGCGCCTGCGCGAGGACTTCAATGTGCTCTGCCCTGGCCACGGCGAGCTGGTGTGGGACGCGCGCGAGAAGCTCGAGGAGTACATCGGGCACCGCATCGACCGCGAAAACAACCTCATCCTCGCCCTCAACGCAGGCCTGCGGACCGTGCCGGACCTGCTCGACGCGGTCTGGCCGGATGTGCCGGCGGAGCTGCGCGGCGCCGCCACGGCCACGCTCGCGGCGCACCTGGACAAGCTCGACGACGAGCAGATCCTGCCACGCGGCGTCCAGCGGCCGGGGTTCGAGGATGTCGACTGGTGAGGTGAGCCGCCGGCCCGCGCGCAGCGCGGCTCAGACGAAGCGCGGATACAGCGTCATGCCGCCGTCGACGAACAACGTCGCCCCGGTCACGTAGCTGGCCTGATCGCTCGCCAGCCAGGCGACGGCCTGCGCGATGTCCCGCACGTGGCCCCAGCGGTTGAGCGGGACCTCGGCGAGTACCTGTTCACTTTCCTTGGCGTTTTCGAGCACCGACTTGTTGATCGGGGTGTCGACCGCCCCGGGTGCGACGTTGACGACGCGAATCCCGAGCGGCGCCAGCTCCTTGGCGATCGACTGGGCGAACAGCTTCATGCCACCCTTGGAGGCGCAGTAGTGGGAGAAGCGCTCCCACGCGATCTGCTCGTGGACGCTCGAGATGTTCACGATCGCCCCGGGCGTCTGCTCGTCACGCATCATGCGGGCGGCCTCGCGGGCGCACAAGAAGGTGCCGGTGAGGTTCACGTCGATCACTTTCTGCCAGGCCGCCAGGGGCATGTCGAGCAGCTCGTAGGGGTGCTCGACGCCGGCGTTGTTGACGAGCAGGTCGATGCCGCCGAACGCCTCCTTCGCTGCGAGGAAGCCGCTCTGCACGTCGGACTCGCTCGAGACGTCCATCGCGACTGCCAGGGCGCGGGCGCCCTGGCCTTGGATCTCCTCGACCATGCGGCCCGCCTCGGCGCCGTCGCCGACGTAGTTGATCGCCACGGCGGCGCCGTGGGCGGCGAGCTCGTAGCAGACACCCTGGCCGATTCCTGAGTCGCCGCCGGTGACCAGCGCGCGGCGGCCGTCGAGCAGGCGGGCGTCTTTGGGATGCAGGCTGAAGCGTTGAGCGTTCACGTTCCTCGCCCTGCAGCCTACCCCGCTACGGTTCTCTGGCGATGGCGCCAACGCACCCCTCCGTCACCCCCGGCCCTCGCAACCCTCCGCAGGGGAGCAAGGCCGCCCAGGATGGGATCTCACCGGCGGCGAGCGCCGCGAGCGAGAGCGTCACCACCGGCTCGCCATTCCCGCCGATCGCCGACTACGGCTTCCTCTCCGATTGCCACACAGGCGCGCTCGTCGCCTCGGATGGGTCGATCGAGTGGATGTGTCTGCCGCACTTCGACTCGCCGTCGGTGTTCGGTGCGCTGCTGGACCGCGGCGCGGGGTCCTGGCGCGTGGGCCCGTACGGCGTCTACGTGCCGACCGGCAGGCGCTACATCCCGGGTACGAACATGATCGAAACGACGTGGATGACGCCGCAGGGCTGGCTGCGCGTGATCGATGCGCTGGTGATCGGCGAATGGCACGACAACAAGCACGCCTCCAGCCACACGCGCGCGCCGACTGACTGGGACGCCGATCATCTGCTCGTGCGCCTGGTCGAGTGCATCCAGGGGCAGGTGGCTGTCGAGTTCTTGTGCGAGCCGATGTTCGACTACGGCGCGACGGCCGCGAACTGGACGGTCGCCGACACCGGGGAGGAGGGTGGACACGCGCTCGATGCAACCGACGGCGAGGATTCGTCGTTCCGCCTGTACAGCGACGTGCGCATGGGCATCGAGCTCAACCGCGTGCACGGCCGCCACACGATGAAGGAGGGGGAGAAGCGCTATTGCGCGCTGTCCTGGACGGAGGAGCGCCGCGGCCCGCGCACGGTCGAGCAGGCTGAGCAGAGCCTTGACCGCACGAGCCACTTCTGGCGCAGCTGGCTTGCCGACGGCAACTACCCGGACCATCCGTGGCGCGTGCACCTGGAGCGCTCGGCGCTGGTGCTCAAGGGCCTGACGTTCATGCCGACGGGAGCGCTCGTCGCCGCCCCGACGACTTCGCTGCCGGAGACGCCGAAGGGCGAGCGCAACTGGGACTACCGCTACTGCTGGATGCGCGACGCCTCGTTCACGCTGTGGGCGCTGCACGCGCTCGGGCTCGACTGGGAGGCGGATGACTTCGTCCAGTACGTAGCCGATCTCGAGCGCAACGAGGATGGCTCGCTGCAGATCATGTACGGGATCAAGGGGACCATGGACCTGAGCGAGTCGACGCTCGACCATCTCAAGGGCTATGAGGGCGCGCGCCCGGTTCGTCTCGGCAACGGCGCCTACAACCAGCGCCAGAACGACGTGTTCGGCGCGGTGCTCGACTCGGTATATCTGCACTCCAAGAAGCGCGATCACATACCCGACCGCCTGTGGCCCGTCCTGTGCGACCAGGCAGAGTGCGCGACGGCCGTGTGGCGCGAGCCCGATCAGGGCATCTGGGAGGCGCGTGGGAAGCCGCGCCACTACGTCTCATCCAAGCTGATGTGCTGGGTGGCGATGGATCGCGCCGCGCGGCTGGCCGAACGCCGCGGCGACGAGGATCTCTCGGAGAGATGGCAGGGCGTGGCGCAGGAGATCCGCGCCGACATTCTCGAGCACGGCGTCGACGGGCGCGGCGTCTTCCGCCAGCACTACGAGACAGACGCGCTGGACGCGTCCAACCTGCTCGTGCCGCTGTTGCGCTTCCTCGGCCCGGAGGACGAGCGCGTGCGCGCCACCGTGATGGCAATCCGCGAGGAGCTGACCGAGAGCGGCCTGGTCATGCGCTATCGCACCGAGGAAACCGACGACGGCCTGCACGGCAAGGAGGGCACGTTCCTGATCTGCTCCTTCTGGCTCGTCTCGGCGCTATCGGAGATCGGTGAGAACAGCAAGGCAGAACACCTCTGCGAGCGGCTGCTCTCATACTCCTCTCCGCTGGAGCTCTACGGCGAGGAGCTCGAGGCCTCCAGCGGCCGCCACCTGGGCAACTATCCGCAGGCGTTCACGCATCTCGCGCTGATCAACGCGGTCACGCACGTGATCGACGCGCAGCAGCGCTCCTGAGCGGGCGGGCGCGGCTCAGCGCGCGCAGGTCAGCGTGCCCGGATCAGTAGCCGGGCTCGCCTGGCAGCAGCACGCGCGCGACCTCGCCTTCGACGATCACCTTCGGCTGGATCGGGCGCACGTCGCGCTCGCGCGCGTGTGCGAGCAGCTCCTGCACGGAGCCGAAGGCGCTCAGCTGTTCGAGGTGCTTGATCGTCGGGAACACGAGCACGATCTTCTCCTCGCGGTGCGCGTCGAGCGCGGCCTGCGGCGTGAACCAGCCGAGGTCCACGACCTCCTCGCCGTCGACCTGTGGCTCCTGACCCTCGGGCAGCGATGCGAGGAAGAAGTGCGTGTCGAAGCGGATCCGCACCTGCGCGGGCGTGATCCAGCGGGAGAACTTCACGAGCTCACGCGGATCCTCGAGCGCGACCGCCGCCTCCTCGCTCAGCTCGCGAATGGCGGCGGCACGGTGCGCCCCGTCGCCCTCGCCCTCGTGCGCGTCGACGGCGCCGCCGGGAAACACCCAGACACCGCCCATGAAGCGCGCGTGCGGCGTGCGCCGGACGAGCAGCACTTCGAGCTCCTCGTTGCCGCCGCGGAGCAGGATCACGGTCGCGGCCTGGCGCGGCGCTGTCGCCGGGCCGGGGTTGTACTCCTCGCCGGCTGCCGGCTGCCCGCTCTCCCCGCGCGTGCTCATCCGCTGACCCTACCGGCCGGTAGTCTTTCGCGCATGAGCACCTCGACAAAGACGCTGCAGCGATGGATCTGCGAGTCCTGCGGCTTCATCTATGACCCCGAGGAAGGCGACCCGGACGGCGGCATCCCGGCGGGCACTGCCTTCGAGGACATCCCGGACACGTGGTTCTGCCCGGTGTGCGGCGCGCGCAAGCGCGACTTCGTCCCCTACGAGGATTAGGACCGGTCTGAGCGACTGGGAGGCACGGCTCGCGTTCGACCGCGAGCACGTCTGGCATCCGTACGGCGCGCTGCCGGGAATGCTCGCCCCGTTGCCAGTGATCTCCGCCCAGGGCGTGCGCCTGCAGCTCGCCGACGGGCGCGAGCTGATCGACGGTATGGCCTCGTGGTGGTGCGCGATCCACGGCTACCGCCACGCGGCGCGCGGTTGGGCCGAGGGGGCGCAAGTCGCCCCCCTTACGGCCCCGTCTTTGGGGGGCGGGCCCGACCACCCGCGCGGCGCGCTGGCCGCGCGGGGGCGTGTGTTGGACCCCGC
>JBBSDZ010000040.1:0-21748 GCA_038240205.1 Solirubrobacterales bacterium
CGCCCGAACTGCTCGCGCTCCTTGGCGTAGTCCAGCGCGTACTCATAGGCGGCGCGCGCGATGCCGAGCGCCTGCGCGCCGACGGTCGGGCGCGAGGCCTCGAACGTCTGCATCGCGGCTTGGGACTGGCTCTTCTTGCCCTCGCGCACGCGCGCGATGCGCTCGTCGAGCTTGTCCTTGCCGCCGAGCACGTAGCCGGCGGGGATGCGGCAGTCGTCCAGGAACACGTCGGCGGTGTGCGAGGCGCGCAGGCCGTGCTTTGAGACCTTCGAGCCCTGGGAGATGCCCTTGGCCTCACTCATCGGCACGATGAACGCGGCATGGCCTTTGGAGCCGAGCTCGCGGTCCACGGAGGCGATCACGACGTGCACGTCGGAGATGCCGCCGTTGGTGGCCCAGGCCTTCTGGCCGTTGAGCACCCACTCGCCGGCGGCCTCGTCGAACTTGGCGACGGTGCGCACGCCGGAGACATCAGAGCCGGCGTTCGGCTCGGACGCGCAGAAGGCAGCGACCTTGAGGTCCTCGGGCGTGCCGAAGCAGCGCGGGACCCATTCGCCGATCTGCTCTCCAGAGCCCTGCCCGAAGATCGCGGCGACGGCGAGCGAGGTGCCCATGATCGACATGCCGATGCCGGCGTCGCCCCAGAACAGCTCCTCGTTGACGAGCGGCAGGCCGAGCCCGGTCGGGTCGGCGAAGAACTGGGCGATCCCTTCAAAGCCGTAGAGACCGATCTTGGCGGCCTCTTGGAGAATCGGCCAGGGTGTCTCCTCGCGCTCGTCCCACTCGTGCGCGGCCGGACGGATGACGTCGGCTGCAAAGCCGTGCACCCAGTCGCGGATGTCCTTCTGGTCCTGGCTGAGCGCGAGTGAGAACGTCACGTCCTGGCCGGCGGCGCCGGTGATCGCCTCCACCGCCGCCTCGGCGGCATCGGTAGTCGGGGCGGCTGGTGCTGACATCGGCAGATCTCCTGGGTAGAGGGCGAGAGCGCTGGGCGAACGCGGTGAGCGTGGCTACGGCGACTCGCACGAGATTACCCGTGCGAGAGCGCGGCCAAACCCGGCGTGGGCGCGCGCGGTGCAACTAGTCAAGGGGCCGTGCAAGCGTGCCACAAGTCGTGTCTCTGATTGCGGCTCATAATTGCGCAAATCCCGACCTTGTTTATGTGCTTAGTTTTGTATACTGTCACCGGCCTGATGTCTTCAATGTCTCCGATGAAGAAAGTGGTCATGCGCAAAAACACCCTTGCAGTCCTCCTCTCCGCCGGGGCGGCGGCGCTCGCGTTGAGCGCGTGCGGATCGTCCTCGAGCGGCGGCTCGGGCAAGAGCCTCACGCTCGTCGCCTACTCGACCCCGCAGGCGGCGTTCGAAAAGGTGATCCCGGCGTTCGGAGCGACTCCGGAAGGCAAGGGCGTGAGCTTCAAGCAGTCCTTCGGTCCGTCAGGCGAGCAGAGCCGAGCGGTCTCCAACGGATTGCACGCCGACGTCGTCAACTTCTCGCTCGAACCTGACGTCGAACGGCTGGTCAAGGCCGGGCTCGTCTCCCCCAGCTGGAACCAGAACGCGACGCACGGCTTCGTGACCGACTCGGTCGCGGTGATCATCGTGCGCAAGGGCAACCCGAAGAAAATCAAAGACTGGTCGGATCTGGTCAAGCCTGGCGTGCAGGTCGTCACGCCGAACCCGTTCACCTCGGGCAGCGCGCGCTGGAACATCATGGCCGCCTACGGGGCGCAGCTGAAGGAAGGCAAGAGCGCTGCACAGGGCGAAACGTTCCTCGAGGAACTGTTCAAGAACGTCGTCAGCCAGGACAGCTCGGCGCGCAACGCGCTGCAGACGTTCGTCTCCGGTCGCGGCGACGCGCTGATCGACTACGAGAACGAGGCGATCACCGACCAGAAGAAGGGCGAGCCGATCGAATACGTGATCCCAAGCAACACGATCTTGATCCAGAACCCGATCGCGGTCCTCGGCAAAGGCGCGAGCGCCACGACGGCGCAGAAGTTCGTCGACTACGCGGTCTCCCCGGCCGGTCAGGCGATTTGGGCTGCCAGCGGCTACCGCCCGGTGATCTCGGGTGTCGCGGGGCCAAACTTCCCCAAGCCCCCGGGGCTGTTCACGATCGACTCGGTCGGTGGCTGGAAGAGCGTGACGAAGAAGTTCTTCGAACCGGAAACGGGGATCGTCACGAAGATCGAGGAATCGCTGGGAGTCTCCACTGCCAAATAGCGGGACAACCCTCGCTGTCAAGCGGACACGCGCGCCCAGGCTGGGCGCGCGTGGCGGCGGCGTGCTCGGCACGGGCCTGCTCGGCATCTACCTGTCGGTGCTCGTGCTGCTGCCGATCGCCGCGTTGCTTGCGAAGTCAGGCACGGGCGGCACGAGCACCTTCTGGCGTGAGATCTCAAACCCGGAGGCGGTCGCAGCGATCAAGCTGACGCTGATCGTCTCGGTGATCGTGGTCGCGATCAACGCTGTCTTCGGGACCTTGATCGCATGGGTGCTCGTTCGCGACGAATTCCCGGGCAAGAAGATCGTCAATGCGCTGATCGACCTGCCGTTCGCGCTGCCGACGATCGTCGCGGGGGTCGTGCTGCTTGCCCTCTACGGCAAGGGCAGCCCGGTCGGCATCAACGTCGCCTTCACGCGCACGGCGATCGGCCTGGCGCTGCTGTTCGTGACGCTGCCGTTCGTCGTGCGATCGGTGCAGCCGGTGCTGCACGAGCTCGACGTCTCGATGGAGGAAGCGGCCGAGTCGCTCGGCGCGAGCCCGCTGACAGTGCTGCGCCGCGTCCTGCTGCCGAGCCTGACGCCGGCGATCATCTCCGGCGTGGCGCTCAGCTTCGCGCGCGCGGTCGGCGAGTTCGGCTCGCTCGTGCTGATCACGGGCAACCTGCCGTTCAAGACGGAGGTCGGCTCGGTCTACGTGTTCGGACAGATCCAGAACGAAAACCTGCCCGCGGCCGCAGCGGTGTCGGTCGTGCTGCTGTTCGCCGCGCTGGTCGTGCTGGCGGTGCTAACGCTGCTCTCGCGCTGGCGGTCCAAGCATGTCCTCTGAAGCACCGGGCGCACTGACGCTCCCCTCCCCGGCAACGACGCGCCTGGAATCGCGCCCTCCCGGCGGCGCTCGCTCCGACGGCGCGGTGCGCGCGCGCAAGCTCGGCTTGCGCACGATCGCGCTCGGCTACCTGGCGCTGCTGCTGCTCGCGCCGGTGGCGATGATCTTCTACCGCACCTTCGAACACGGGCTCGGACCGGTGTGGGACGCGGTCACGGCGACCAACGCCCAGCACGCCTTCTGGCTGTCGCTGGAGATCGTCGCGATCGCCGTCCCGCTCAACACGGTCTTCGGTATCGGCACCGCGCTGCTGCTCGAGCGCGGCCGCTTCCGCGGCAAGATCCTGCTCGGGATGCTGATCGACCTGCCGTTTGCGATCTCCCCGGTCGTCGTCGGTCTGGCGCTGGTTCTCGTCTACGGCAAAACCGGCTGGTTCGGCGACTGGCTGAGCGAAAACGGCATCCAGGTGATCTTCTCGGTGCCGGGAATGGTGATCGCCACGGCCGTCGTCTCGCTGCCGTTCGTCGCGCGCGAGACGATCCCGGTGCTGCGCGAGCTCGGCACCGATTCCGAGCAGGCGGCGTCGACGCTCGGGGCGAGCGGCTGGCAGACGTTCTGGCGCGTGACCTTGCCAGGCATCCGCTGGGGCGTGGTCTACGGCGTCGTGCTGACGACGGCGCGCGCGCTCGGGGAGTTCGGCGCTGTGAGCATCGTCTCGGGGCGGATCGAGGGTGAAACGCAGACGCTGCCGCTTTACGTGCAGGCACGCTTTGAGAACTTCGACATCACCGGCGCGTATGCGGCGGCGGTCGTGCTCGCGCTGCTGGCACTGGCCACGCTGGTCGCAATGAACCTGTTGACACGCCGGACCCGTGGCAAGATGGCTCCCTGATGGCGATCGAGGTCGAGCACGTAAACAAGCGCTTCGGCGAGTTCCGCGCGCTCGACGACGTCTCGATCCGGGTCGAGGACGGCGCGCTGATGGCGCTGCTCGGCCCGAGCGGCAGCGGCAAGTCGACGCTGCTGCGGATCATCGCCGGGCTGGAGACTCCGGACGAGGGCGAGGTGACGATCGGCGGCGAGCAGGTCACGCGCACGCCGGCGCGCAACCGCGGCGTCGGCTTCGTCTTCCAGCACTATGCGCCGTTCAAGCACATGACGGTGCACGACAACGTGGCGTTCGGGTTGAGCGTACGCAAGCGCCCGAAGACCGAGATCGAAGAGCGCGTGAAGGAGCTGCTCGGCCTGGTGCGGCTCGACGGCTTGGCGGAGCGCTACCCCTCGCAGCTCTCAGGCGGCCAGCTCCAGCGCATGGCGCTCGCGCGCGCGCTCGCTGTGCAGCCGAAAGTGCTGCTGCTGGACGAGCCGTTCGGGGCGCTCGACGCCCAGGTCCGCGGCGAGCTGCGGGAGTGGCTGCGGCGCCTGCACGACGAGATCCACGTGACGACCATCTTCGTCACCCACGACCAGGAGGAGGCGATGGAAGTCGCCAAGCAGATCGTCGTGATGAACGCCGGCAAGATCGAGCAGACGGGCAGCCCGCGCGAGCTGTACGAGAGCCCGAGCAACGAGTTCGTGATGTCGTTCATCGGGCCGGTCAACCGCATCGGCGACGCGTTCGTGCGGCCGCATGACATCGAGATCCTCTCCCACGACGACGGCACTGGCATCGAGGCCCTGGTCAAGCGCGTCGTGCACCTCGGCTTCGAGGTGCGAGTCGAGCTGACGCTCCCCGACGGCCGCGACATCTGGGCGCAGGTGACGCGCTCGAACGCGCACGAGCTCGAGCTGACCGAGGGCCAGATCCTCCCGGTCCGCCTCCCTGCCCCGCGAAGCTTCGCGGCTTAGCGCGTTTCCCAGGCCGCTTCGTCGCGCGTCAAGGCGACGACTGCTTTCGGCAGCTTCCCAGCCGCCACATCGGCCACGGAGACGTCCTCGAGCACTTTGCGCAAGTTGGCACGCAGCGCAATCCAGACCTGCTGCAGGGCCTCGGCGGAGCCTACGTACTCGATCTCCTCCGGGCGCTGGCCGCGCACGCCGACGAGCGGGCCCTCGACGGCGCGGATGATCTGCGCGAGGCTCACCTCCTCGGCGGGCTGGGCCAGCCAATAGCCGCCTTCCGGGCCGCGCTGGCTGCGCACGATCCCGGTTGAGCGAAGCTGGGTGAGAATGTTCTCGAGAAAGGACACGGGGATGCCCTGCGCCCGCGCGACATCGTCGACCTTGCGCGGGGCGTCCTGTTTGCTACCGGCGAGCTCGATCACGGCGCGAACTGCGTAATCGGCCTTTGCGGTTACGTGCATGCGGTGATTCTCCCGGAAATGGCGGCGGAGGGCGTGCGCCTCTAGCATCCGCCCATGAGCCGCCGCTGGAACTGGGACTTCGAGGACGAGCAGCGCGCCTCACGGACGAGGAAGCCGAAGCCCCCCTCCCCCACCACGCCGCCGAGCGCGGCTGCGCCGAGCCACAGCGCGCGCGGGCGCCGGCGACGTCTGGGCGCGGCGCTCGGGTTCGCGGCGCTGGTGATCGTGCTGGTGGTCGCGCTGTCGAGCTCGCACCACCACGGCACAACGTCCTCGGCGAGCCCGCGCTCGGGGGTGCCTGGCGAGCTCGTGCCGGTGGCGCCCACGCCCGCGGACGCGACCGACAAAGGCAACAAGGCAGTCGGCTCGGTGCTCGCGTACACGCCGTTCGTCAAAGAAGCGGGCGCGCAGTGGCGCGAGGTGGCGCTGACGTTCGACGACGGCCCTGGCCCGTACACGCCGGAAGTGCTGAGCGTGCTCGAGCGTGAACACGCGACGGCGACGTTCTTCGTGATCGGCGAGGAGCTGCGCTACTTCGGCGCTTCGACGGCACGCGAGATCCGCGACGGCTTCGTGGTGGGCGACCACACTGAGACGCACCCGATGCTGGCGCACCTGTCGGCTCACGACCAGTACGAAGAGCTGTTCGAACAAGCCGCTCGCATCGAACTGCTCGGCGGCCCGCGCCCGCGCCTGTTCCGCCCGCCGTACGGTTCGTTCAACGCGACGACCTTCCACGAGCTCGCGCGCCTGCACCTGCTGATGGTGCTGTGGTCCGTGGACACCGGCGACTATGAGCAGCCTGGCGTCGAAACGATCGTCCAGCGCGTCATCGCCGGGGCCAAACCGGGCGCGATCGTCCTGATGCACGACGCGGGTGGCAACCGCGCCGAGACGATCGCAGCGCTGCCGCAGATCATCAAAGAGCTGCGCAAGCGCGGCCTGCACTTGGTCACGGTGCCGCAGCTATTGGCCGACGATCCGCCGCCGCGAGGGCAGCCGCTGCCGAGCAGCCTCGCGGGCGACTGAACGACCGCTCGGAGCGCCGTCACGGGCGGAGAGCCGCTCAGGCGCCGGCGCAGCTCTCACAAGCGCCGTGAATCACGATCTCGTGCTCTGAGACGCGTAGCGGCAGGCGCTCACTGAGGCTGTGGATCGCGCGCTCCAGGCCGTCGTCGGTGAACGGCTGCAGCCGCCCGCAGTGATCGCAGACGAGATGGTGATGGTGGCCGGGGCCGTGGCGCAGCGGCTCGTAGCGGACGATGCCCTGGCCGATCTCGACGCGCTGGAGCAGGCCGATCTCCTCGAGCTCATCCATCACGCGGTAGACGCTCGCGCGCGAGACCTCGCGCTTGCGTGCACTGAGCGCCGCTTCGATCTCGACGGCCGACAGCGCGCACGTCTGATCGTCGAGCAGTTCGAGGATCGCGCGGCGCGCGCCGCCGCGGCGATAACCGGCGTCGCTGAGCGCACGCGTGGCCTGGTCTGCCCATGTCATTTTCTCGGACGAGCTCACCACGCTTTTGAAGTCTAGAAGCGCGCGCATCGCCAACCACGTGCGCGATCAGCGCCCGGTCGCCCGGTGCAGCGCCCGCGCGATGCCTTCGAGCTGGGTGACCTGCCACTGCTGGAAGCTGTCTGACGCAGGATCGGGGGTCTCGGTGATCGTCGCGACCGGGATCCCCTCGCGGCGCGCGGCTTCGTTCAGGCGCTGCACGTCCGGCGTCACGTTCTGGCGGTTGAAGACCCATATTTTGATGATGCGCTGTCGCGCCTGTGTTTCGGTGGTCTGCTTGTCCTGGGCGGTGACGTCGGTCCCCTCGGCGATCGCGTGCGCAAAGCCTTCGGGCGTGAGCAGCTTCAGCTGCAGGTCTTCGCCGAGCGGCTGGAAGATGCTCTCGCTGTAGCCGACGGGCACACCGGCGTAGCGCGAGCGGATCTGCGCGCGCAGCGCGTCATAGCGGGCGAGCCCGCGCGTCAGGAACCAGCGCTTGCGCGCGGTGAAGTAGCCGGCCGCTGCCGGGTCGAGCCGGTCATAGCCTGAGACGATCCGATCGACGACGCGCAGCACGGCGCTCGGCGAGTACCACTGGTGCGGGTTCTCGCCCGCTTGCAGGCCGAGCGCGTCGCCGACGTCCAGCACGACGCGCCCGCTGAGCGGACTCGCTTGAAGCAGGCGCGGCGCCCAGTCGTCGTAGCCGATGCCGTTGACGATCGCCATCTGCGCGCCCGCCATCGTGCGTGCGTCGCGCGCGTTCGGTTCGTAGCTGTGCGGGTCCGAGCCTGGGTTGACGATGATGCTCGTGACGCTCACCTTCTCGCCGCCGAGCTGAGCGGCGATGCTCCCCCAGAAGCTCTCCGCCGCGACGACTGCGATGCGCCCAGATCCGCCCGCGGCAGTCGGTCCGCCGGAGCGTCCACAGCCGGACAGCAGCACTGCCCCGACCACCCCTGCCAAGAACATGGTCGAGCCCGCGTGGATCTGCCGTCGCATGGTCGCCACCCTAGCAACTATTCGAGATTGAATCTTATAAAAGAGCCTGTCTCATAGCGCGCCCCGAAGCAGGTTTCGATGCCGTCGCGTCCTCGGAACACCTCGCTCTCGATCGCCACCATCGACGGCGACCATTCGAAGTCCGGCGTTGTCGCGTCGGCGAACCCGTCCAGGTCGCGCTCGTTGAACGCTTCGAGCAGGCGCTTGAAGGCCTCTAGATCCTCCAGCGAGAGCGCCTATTCTCCAGCCCAGCGGCTTTGAGGGTTCCCCGGTCCAACAACCAAGCGGCGAGCGGGTCTCGAACCCGCGACCTCGAGCTTGGGAAGCTCGCGCTCTACCAACTGAGCTACCGCCGCACCGGTCAGATAGTACGCGACCGACCTCTACCCTTGATGCCGTGAAGCGCCGCGCCATGCCGATCCTCGTCACGTTCGTCGGCGCCTGCCTGATCGGCCTACTCGTCTACGGAGTATCCGCGCAGTCGGCCAGCCGCACGCTCGACGAGCAGGTCGACCGCGGCATCCACCCGACCGCACCGGACGCACAGCGCACGCTGCCGATCCTCGGCGGCCACGGCCAGAGCGCGCTCGCCACGCTCAAGGGGAAGGTCGTCGTGCTCAACTTCTGGGCCTCCTGGTGCGAACCGTGCCAAGTCGAGGCGCCGCTGCTCGAGCGCTTCCAGCACCCGCTCGCGGCGCACGGTGGGGCGGTGCTCGGCGTCGCCTACCTGGACAACGCGCCGGACGCCGAGAGCTTCGTGCGCCACTACCGCCTGAGCTACCTCAACCTGCGCGACAACAGCGGCGCCTTCGCCCACGCTTACGGCACCGACCAGCTGCCGGAGACGTTCGTGATCGATCGTCAGGGCAAGGTCGTCGCCCTCTCGCGCGGCGAGATCAAGGAATCGTTCTTGAAGGAAGCGCTCGCGCTGGCGGAGCGCTCGTGAGGGCCCGGCGCACACCGCTGCGGGCCGTCGCGCTGGCCGCGCTCGCTGCGCTGGCCGCGCTCGCGCCGAGCGCCGCGGGTGCGGCCGTGCCGCGCCCCTCGCTGCCGACGATCGAGCGCCAGGTGATGTGCGTCACGTGCAAGATCCCGCTCAACGTCGCGCAGTCCCCGCAGGCCGACCGCGAGCGCGCCTTCATCCAGAGCCTGATCGACGAAGGCAAGGACGAAGGCCAGGTCAAGGATGCGCTCGTCGGGCAGTACGGGCCGGCGGTGCTCGCGCTGCCGAGCGACCACGGCTTCGACCTCGCCGCCTACCTCGTGCCGCTGCTGGCCGTGCTCACGCTGCTCGCGACGCTCGTCGTGCTGCTGCCGCGCTGGCGCCGGCAGGCGCGCGCGCAGGCGGGCGCCGAGCAGCGACAGCAGGCGCTCAGCGCCACCGATGCCGCGCGCCTGGACGCCGACATCACGCGCTTCGACTGAGCAGCCCGCCGCCGCAGGCGCCGCGCCGCCGTGGGACGCGAGGCGCTCGCTGCGCCTCTACATCTCCCGTGGTGCACTGACCCCGAGCAAGTCGAGGCAGCGCGCGATCGTGCGCTGCGTCGCCACGCTCAGGGCGATGCGCTGGGACTCGAGCGCCGGCGGCTCGGCGCCGACAACGCGGCAGTCGCGGTAGAAGGCGGTGAAGCCCTGCGCCAGCTCGAGCGCATAGGCGGCCACGCGGTGAGGGGCGCGGCGCTCGCTCGCCGCCGCCAGCTCGCCCGGGAAGCCGAGCAACTGCTTGATCAGCGCCCGCTCGGAGGCGTGCAGCGGCTCGCCGCCCCCGTCGCCCGGCTCGAGCTCCGCCGCCCGCACGCGCTCGGCGCCGGCTTTGCCCAGCATCGAGACGATCCGCGCGTGCGCGTACTGCACGTAGTAGACCGGGTTCTCGCTGGACTGACTGCGCGCGAGGTCGAGATCCAGGTCGACTGTCGTGTCGTGCGAGCGAGCGAGCAGGTACCAACGCGCGGCGTCCACGCCGATCTCCGCGAGCAGGTCGTCTAGCGAGACGAATTCGCCCGCACGCTTGGACATCTGCGCGCGCTCGCCCGAGCGAACGAGATGCACGAGCTGCATGATCAGCAGCTCCAGCTCGTCCGGATCGCCGCCGAGGGCCTCGTACGCTGCCTTCAGCCGCAGCACGTAGCCGTGATGGTCGGCTCCCCACACGTCGATCTGGCGCTCGAAGCCGCGCTCGCGCTTTTCCTGGTGGTAGGCGACATCCGAGGCGAGATAGGTGTGCTCACCGCTGGAGCGCACCAGCACGCGATCCTTGTCGTCGCCGAACGTCGTGCTGCGGAGCCACAGCGCGCCGTCCTCGGTGTACGTGTGCCCCAGCTCCTCCAGCAGCGTCAGAACGTGGGCGACCGGGCTCGGATCGCCGTCGTGCAGCGTGCTCTCATACGACCAGTGGTCATACGGCTTGACGCCGAACGCCTCCAGCGAGATCCGGATCCCATCGATCATCGCCGCCACCGCAGCGCGGCCGAGATCGCCTGGATCGGCGCTCGCCGCGCCCTCCAGGCGCTTGGCGAGATCAACGACGTACTCACCCTGGTAGCCATCCTCGGCCGGCTGCTCGCCACGCGCGATCGCCTGGATCGACTCGCCGAACGTGCGCACCTGCGAGCCGGCGTCGTTGACGTAGAACTCGCGCTGCACGTCCTCGCCGAGGAACACGAGCATCCGCGCCAGTGCGTCTCCGTACGCGGCGTTGCGCGCGTGTCCCACGTGCATCGGGCCGGTCGGGTTGGCCGAGACGAATTCCACGAGCACACGCTCGGGCCGCGCCGGCGAGCCGGCGCCGAAGCCCTCGCCCGCCGCGAGCGCGCCGACCAGCGCGGCGCGCAGCCAATCGTCGGCGAGGAACAGGTTCAGGAAGCCCGGGCCTGCCACCTCGAAGCGCTCCACGCTCGCGCCGAGCATCCCCTGCAACTCCCCGCCCAGGCGCTCAGCGACCTCGCGCGGTGACGCTCCCAGCCGGGGCGCCAGCAGCAGCGCCGCGTTCGTCGAGTAGTCGCCGAAGTCCGCGCGCGGAGGGCGCTCGAGCGTGATTCCCCCGCGCCCACCGGCCGGCAACTGCTCCTCGGCGGCAGACCCGGATCCGCCCACGAGCCCCGCCGCGGCCGCCAGCAGCGACACCTTCAGAACCTCCGGCGAGGGCGCTCCGCCGAGGGATGGCGCCCCGGAGATGGACTGCTGCTCGCTTGTCGAAGGCTCTGTCATCGATTCCCGCTCGGCGATTGCGATACTAGCTGCGTGACCGACGAAGACTCAGGCGCAGAGCGCCACATAAACATCCACCTCTCCCCGGAGATCATGGGCGGCGTTTACGCGAACTTCGCCAACGTGAGCCACTCCGACTACGAGTTCACCGTCACGTTCGCGCGTGTCGACCACGAGGTCGAGGCCGAGGAGGTCCCCGGCGTGGTCGTCTCCCGGGTCAACCTCTCGCCGCGCTTCATGCGCGAGCTGATCGACGCGATGGAGGACAACTACTCCAAGTGGCGCACCCGCGAGGGGATCAAGAACCTGCCCGAGTACGGCGGCACGGAGGCCGGGTCTGAGGAGGAGTAGGACCGCGCGACCGGCCCCAGCGACACAATGAAGGTCGCGGTCATCTCCGACATCCACGCCAACCGGCAAGCCTTCGAGGCAACCCTCGAGGCTGTCGCCGCCAGCGATGCCGCTGAGCTGTGGTGCCTGGGTGATCTGGTCGGCTACGGCGCCGACCCAAACGCCTGCGTAGAGCTCGCTCGCGAGCACGCCGCCGTGTGCCTGGCCGGAAACCACGACCTCGCCGTCACCGGGGAGATCCCGCTCGACGAGTTCTCGCGCGGCGCAAGCGTCGCCGCGCAATGGACACGCGAGGTGATCGCCCCCGAGAACGTCGAGTTCCTCGCCGGCCTGCGCCCGCAGGGCGCCGAGGGCGCGATCGGCCTCTATCACGCAAGCCCGCGTGATCCCGTGTGGGAGTACGTGCTCTCGACGCTGCTCGCCGAGCTGTGCCTGGATCAGCAGGAGCATCGCATCTGCCTCGTCGGTCACTCCCACGTCGCGCTCTCGTTCGTGCGCCCCGAGGGCGAGCTCGCCACCGGCGAGCCCCAGCGCGAGGGCACGCAGCTGCAGATCGCGGCAGGCGAGTGGTTGCTCAACCCCGGCAGCGTCGGGCAGCCGCGTGACGGAGACCCGCGCGCGTCATGGCTGCTGCTCGACCTCGACGGCCTGACCGCCTCGTTCATGCGCACCGACTACGACATCGCAGGCGCCGCCGCCGCAATCCGCGCCGCGCGGCTGCCCGACTCGCTCGCGGAGCGCCTGGAGTACGGTCAGTGACCATGCGAGCAGCCCGATCGCCGATCGCGCCGCGGCGTGCGCACGCACGCCGCGCTCAGCTGCTGCGCGCGACGCTTGCCGCGCTGCTCGGCGTCGCTGCCGCCCTGCTCGTCGCCTGCTCGAGCTCGAGCAAGGGCCTGATCCCGACCGGCGACGCCGGGCCGCTGCAAAGCGACTTCGAAGCCGTCGCGCACGCCGCCGAAAACGGCGACGGCAGCTGCTCGTCGACCGAAAGCGCATTGCTCAAGACCGACCAGGACTTCGCAGCGCTGCCCGCCGGCGTCGACTCCGGGCTGCGCGACACGCTGCGCCAGGGGATCGAAAACCTGCGCTCCCGCTCGCTGGCGCTGTGTGCGCAGCCGCTGCCGCAGGCGACCGACACGACGAGCACGCCGAAGACGACCACCAGCGACACGACGACCGCGACCACGCCGACCGTCACCCAGACGACGAGCACGCCGACGACCGCAACGACGCCCCCGCCGAACCCCTCCGGCCCAGGCGGCGGCACGCCGGCACCCGGAGCCGAAACCCCCGGCCTCGGCGAACCTGAAAGCGGCGCCGAAGCCGGCGGATCCGCGGGCGGCGCCGGAGGCGGCGGTCAGGAAGCGGGCAAATGAGCAACGTCGAGATCGCCGGGCGCTACCGCGTCGAGGGGCGCCTCGGGTTCGGCGGGATGTCCACCGTGCACCTCGCGCTCGACCTGCGCCTCGAGCGCCAAGTCGCCGTCAAGCTGCTCGCCGAGCACCTCGCCGAGGACCCGACGTTCGTCTCGCGCTTCCAGCGCGAGGCGCAGGCGGCAGCGCGGCTCGTGCACCCGAACATCGTGCAGGTGTTCGACTCCGGCCAGGACGAGAGCACCGGGCAGTACTTCATCGTGATGGAGTACATCCAGGGCTCCTCGTGCGCCGAGATCCTGCGTGACGACGGCTGGCTCGAGGTCGACGCGGCGATCGAGATCATCGACCAGGCGTGCGAGGGGCTGCACTACGCGCACCGCCACGGCGTCGTGCACCGCGACGTCAAGCCCGGCAACCTGCTGCGAGCGCGCGAAGGCGAGGTCAAGCTCGCCGACTTCGGCATCGCCAAGGCGACCGAGCAGTCGAGCATCACGCAGGTCGGCTCCGTGCTCGGCACCGCCGCATACCTCGCCCCCGAGCAGGCACGCGGCGAAGAGGCCGGCCCCCGCGCCGATCTTTACGCGCTCGGCGTCGTCACCTATCAGCTCATCTCCGGGCGCCTGCCCTACGAGGCGACGTCGCTGACCGAGCTGGCGCTCAAGCAGCAGCAGGAGGCGCCGCCGATGCTCGACACGCTCGTCGCAGCCGTGCGGCCCGAGCTGGCGGAGGCCGTCGCCATCGCACTTGCGCTGGATCCCCGCGAACGCTATGAGACAGCGCGCGAGATGGGCACCGCCCTGGCCGACGGCGCCAACGGCATTGCCCCGCACGCGCCCGCCAGCGCGGCCGCCGAGGCGCCCGCCACCCAGGCCACGACCGTGCTCGGCAGCGGGCGCCGCGGGGCCGACCGCGCGCCCGAGCGCACGGCTGCCGCGAGCGCCGTGACTCCCCGCCGCCCGCGCTCCGGGCCGCCGCGGCGTCAGGCCGCCGCGGTCCAGGCGGCCCAGGCGCCCGTCGCGCGCTCCAGCGCTCGCCGGCGCAGCCGGCTCCTCTTCGCGCTGCTCGCCCTGCTCGCGATCGTCGTGGCGGTCGTTGCCGTCGTCATCGTCACCGCCCCGGCGCCGACCAAGGTGGTGCTGCGAAACGTCGTCTACTCCGACGTGCAGCAGGCTTCTTCGGCGCTCAAGCAGCTCGTCTCCGAAAACACCAAGTAGGAGCCTGTCGCGCTCGCTGAGGCGTGCCCATGATCGCCTCGATCGTCGACGTCAGCCACATCGGCTACCCGCTGCTGTTCCTCGTCGTCATGGCCGAGTCCAGCGGCGTGCCCGTGCCCGGCGAGACCGGCCTGATCGCCGCCGGCGTGCTCGCCAGCAAAGGCACCGTCCAGATCGAGCTCGTGATCCCGATCGCCGCGGCTGCGGCGATCGTCGGCGACAACATCGGCTACGTGATCGGGCGCCGCGGCGGGCGCTGGCTGCTGGAACGGCCAGGTCGCTACCACTCCCAGCGCCTGAAAGCGCTCGAGAACGGCGAGGCGTTCTTCGAGCGCCACGGCCCCAAGGCGGTGTTCTTCGGGCGCTTCCTGCTCGGCCTGCGCGTGTGGGCTTCCTGGCTTGCCGGCGCGACGCACATGCACTGGCGCTCGTTCGTGTTCTGGAACGCCTGTGGCGGCATCTGCTGGGCCACCGCGATCGGGCTGCTCGCCTACTTCGTCGGGCACGCGGCCGGTAACGCGATCCAGATCTTCGGCCTGTTCGGTCTCGCCGCCGTGGCCGTGGCCGTCGTCGGCGGCTTCGTGTTGCATCGCCGCCACCATCGGCGCCTGCAAGCGCGACCGTCCGAGCGCAGCGAAGCAGGGGCCGGGCCCGACGGGCCGGACCGCGAGGGGCGTTAGACGCGCTCGCCGCTCAGCAGGGGCGCCGAGTCGGCGCCATTGCACGGCGCGATGTGCTCCCACATCGCCGCCATCGCCGCGAGCTCGCTCTCAGAGAAGCGCGAGAAGAACTGCTCGCGCACGACCGCCAGGTAGGTCCCGCGCGCCGCCTGCAGGCGCTCGCGGCCGTCGTCCGTCAGACAAGCGAACGAACCGCGCGCGTCGTGGGCGCACGAGCAGCGCTCGAGCAGGCTCTCGCGCTCGAGGCGGTCGACCAGGCGCGTCAGCCCGCTGCGCGAGAGCTGCGCCTGCTCAGCGAGGTCGCACATGCGCATGCGCCCATTGCTCGCGCCCTCAAGGTGGTGCAGGACCTCGTATGAGGTCAGCGGCAGGCCATGCGCCGACTCGAGCGCCGCGTCCAGGCGCTTGGACAGACATGCGTGCGCCCGCAGCAGCCCGCGCCATGCGAGTTGCCCGATCTCCGATCGGTCGTCCCCCACGCTGCCTGTCTCTTGATCCCCGAGGGGAATGGCGATAACGCTAGACATAACGATCCGTACCCATAGCCTCCACAACCGAATGTAGCAGCGTGTAAACGCCGTTTACGGGCGTCGATCGCTCATCGCCGCGTCGCTCGCCACGCCCACCACATCATCAGCGGCTGCAGCGGCAGCCGCGCGTACAGAGCCCAGCGGGGGATCCGCGCGAACTGCTGCGGCGCGCGTGCCATGTACACGTTCGCCGGAAACACCGCTGCGAGCAGCGCGATCAGCCCCAAGCCTGCCGCCCGGCGCGTGCTCGGCAGCAGCACGCCAAAGCCGCCCAGAACCTCCGCCACGCCGCTGACATCGACCAGCAGCTTCGAGCGGTCCTGCAGCCGCGGCGGCACGATCGCTCGGTAAGCCCGCGGCAGCACGAAGTGGTTGACGCCCGACGCGAGGAAAAACGCCGCAAGCGCCCCGCGCGACCTCGCTCCAGACCGACCCTCAAGCTCTGTATCGATCATCTGCTCTCCTCTCGCCACACCTGGACACGACAGCGGCCGGCAGGCCGACCATCAATTCGACGCATCGTTCTCCAACAGCGTCTGACCCGTCATCTCCGCCGGCTGGGGCATGCCCAGCAGGTCTAGCACGGTCGGGGCCACGTCCGCGAGGATGCCACCGCGCTGCCTCAGCTTCACGCCCGGCACAGTCACGATCAGCGGCACCGGGTTCAGTGAGTGCGCCGTGTTCGGGCTGCCGTCCGGCTCGAGCATGTGATCGGCGTTGCCGTGGTCGGCAGTGACCACACACGCCCCACCCGCCTCGCGCACCGCCTCGGCGACCTCGCCGAGGCACTCGTCGACCGTTTCCACCGCCCGCACCGCCGCGGGGATCACGCCCGTGTGGCCAACCATGTCGGCGTTCGCGAAGTTGATGATCGCAAAGCCCGGGAGATCCTCCTTCCACGCGCGCACGAACGCGCGCGCCGCCTCGCGTGCGCTCATCTGCGGCTTGAAGTCATACGTCGGCACGTCGCGCGGCGAGTCCACCAGCTCGCGCCGCTCCCCCGCCAGCTGAGACTCCTCGCCGCCGTTGAAGAAGTACGTCACGTGCGGGTACTTCTCCGTCTCCGCCACGTGCAGCTGTGAGACGCCCGCACGCGCCAGCACCGTGCCGAGCGTGCTCGCCGGACGCTCCGGCGCGAACACAACCGGATACGGCCAGCCCTGCTCGTACTCCGTCAGCGTCGTGTAGCGCGCCACCGGCGGCGCGCCCTGCACGCTCTGAGCGCCCGCGCCACCGCGCCCGCTCCAGCCGGGCAGCTCCTCCTGCGGCTGTCCCTCGCCGAACCCCGGCTGTGCCAGCGCGCGCGTGAGCTGGCGCATCCGGTCGGGGCGGAAGTTGAATGCGATCACGCTGTCCTGCGGGCCGATCCGGGCCGGCTCGCCCACGAGAGTCGGCTCGATGAACTCATCCGTCTCGCCGCGCTCATACGCCGCCTTCACCGCCTGCTCCCCACTGTCGCTGCGATACGGCGCCTCCCCTCGCACGAGCAGGTCGTACGCGCGTTGCGTGCGATCCCAGCGCCGGTCGCGATCCATCGCCCAGTAGCGGCCGATCACCGAGCCGATACGCATGCCCGGCATCCGCTCCAGCTCGGCGAGATACTCCCCGCCCGCGTGCGGAAGCGTGTCGCGCCCGTCCGTGAACGCGTGCACGACCACGTCCTCGACGCCATGCTCCCCGGCGAGCTCGATCAGAGCGCGCAGGTGCTCCAGCGAGGAGTGCACGCCGCCGTCGGAGACCAGCCCCAGCAGGTGCACGCGCGAGCTACCCGAGAGCGCCGCCCGCATCACCTCGTTGCGGGCGAGCGAGCCGTCCGCGATCGCGTCGTCGATCCGCACCAGATCCTGGCGCACGACCGCGCCTGCGCCGAGGTTCAAGTGTCCGACCTCCGAGTTGCCCATCTGCCCGTCCGGCAGCCCGACGGCGCGCCCACACGCGGTCAGCGTCGTGTGCGCGAACTCCTCCCACAACCCGTCGAACACCGGCGTGCTCGCCAGCGAGACGGCGTTTCCCGGCCCCGGCTCGGCCAGACCCCAGCCGTCCAGCACCACCAAGCACACGCCCCCGAGCGCCGTCCGTCTCCCGGCCTGCGCCGGCGCGCTCATCGCCGGGCTTGCGAGACGCCCGCGGCGGCTGTGACGATCTGCGCCAGCGATGCTGCCTCCAGCGAAGCGCCGCCGACGAGCGCGCCGTCGACGTCCTCGAGCGCCAGCAGCTCGACGGCGTTCTCCGCCTTGACCGACCCGCCGTAGAGGATGCGCACGCGCTCGGCCGCCTGCGGGTCGCGGTCACCCACGAGCGCGCGGATGAACGCGATCGCCTCCTGCGCCTGCTCCGGCGTGGCGACTTTGCCCGTGCCGATCGCCCAGATCGGCTCGTAAGCGACCACGACCTCCGCCAAGCGCTCATTCGGGACGCCGCCCAGATCGTCCTTGATCTGCTGGCGCAGCTTGCGGTCGGTGTCCTCGTTCTCGCGCTCGGACTCCGTCTCGCCGATGCAAAGGATCGGCGTCAGCCCCGCCACGAGCGCAGCCGGCACCTTGAGCGCCAGCGCGCGGTCGCTCTCGCCGAACAGCTCGCGCCGCTCGGAGTGGCCCAGCACGACGCCCTGCACACCCACGTCGCTCAGCATCAGCGGCGAGACCTCACCCGTGAACGCGCCCTCCGGCTCCTGGTGCATGTTCTGGGCGTAGACCTCCACACGCGAGCCGCGAGCACTGTCGACCATCGCACGCAGGTCCGTGAACGGGACGCAGATCGCAACGTCCACGCCGTCGACCGAGGAGACCTGCGGCAGCAGCGCCTGGATGTAGTCCTCCGCCTCGCGCTCGGTCTTGTGCATCTTCCAGTTGCCCGCGATCAGCGGCGTGCGCGCGCTCACGACCTCACCCCAGCGCCGCTCAACGCCGCCACGCCTGGCAGCGTGCGACCCTCGACCAACTCGAGCGTCGCGCCACCGCCGGTCGAGAGATGGTCCACCTCGCGCTCCAGGCCGAACTGCGTGAGCGCCGCGGCAGAGTCGCCGCCGCCCACGACCGTCACGCCCGGCGCCTGCGCGACCGCTTCGGCGACCCGCCGCGTCCCCGCCGCGAACGGCTCCAGCTCGAATGCCCCCATCGGCCCGTTCCAGAACACAGAGCCCGCCTGCGCGATCCGCTCGGCATACAGCTCACCGCTGCGAGGACCGATGTCCAGCCCCATCCATCCCGGTGGCACCTCGACGCCGTCGAGCACGCGGTGCTCCGCGTCGGCCGCCAGCCGGTCGCCGATCACGAGGTCGCGCGGCAGCTCCACGCTCGCACGGCCCGGATGCGTCGCCTTCGCAAGCGCGCGGCGCGCGTGCTCGGTGTCCTCCTCGCCACACAGCGAGTCGCCGACCGCATGGCCCTGGGCACACAGGAACGGGAAGCACATCGCGCCGCCGATGATTACCACGTCCGCGAGATCCAGGAAGCGGTCGATCACCGCAATCTTGTCCGCCACCTTGGCGCCGCCGATCACCGCCACGAGCGGGCGCGCCGGGTTCTCGAGGATCGCGCCGAGCGTCTGCACCTCGCGCTCCAGCAGCCGGCCGGCCGCGCTCGGGAGCAGGTGCGCGACCCCCTCCGTGCTCGCATGCGCGCGGTGGGCCGCGCCGAACGCGTCGTTGACGTACACGTCCGCGAGCTCCGCCAGCGCCTGCGCGAGCGCCGGGTCGTTCGTCGTCTCGCCCGGCTCGAAGCGCACGTTCTCGAGCACCAGCACCTCCCCGGCGCCGAGCGCCTCGCACAGCGCCTGCACCTGCTCGCCCACGACCGCAGGCGCGAGCGTCACCTTCGCTTCGGTCAGCTCGCGCAGTCGCGCCACCACTGGCGCGAGCGAGAGATCCTCCTCACGGCGGCCCTCCGGCCGGCCCAGATGCGACACGAGCACGACGCTCGCCCCGCGCCTCCGCAGCTCCTCGATCGTCGCCAGTGCCGCGACGATGCGCGTGTCGTCGGCGACCACCGGGCGACCGTCGGCGTCCTTGGCGAGCGGGACGTTGAAGTCGACCCTGACGAGGACCCGCCTGCCCTCCACTTCCAGGTGCTCCAGCGTCCGCATCACAGGACCTTCTGCACCAGGTCCACCACGCGGTTGGAGTAGCCCCACTCGTTGTCATACCAAGCCACGACCTTCAGCATCGTGCCGTCGACGACCGCGGTCAGCAGCGAGTCGACGATCGAGGAGTACGGCGACTTGACGATGTCCGTGGAGACGATCGGGTCTTCGGTGTACTGCATGATCCCCTCCAGCGGCCCGCTCGCGGCCGCCGCCTCGAGCGAAGCGTTGACCTCCTCGACGCTCGTCTCGCGGCGGCACTCGATCGTCAGGTCGACGACCGAGCCGGTCGGCACCGGCGCGCGCACAGCGAAGCCGTGCAGCTTGCCCTGCAGCTCCGGGATCACGAGGCCGATCGCCTTCGCCGCGCCCGTCGAGGCCGGGATCAGGTTGATCGCCGCCGCGCGCGCGCGGCGCAGGTCCTTGTGCGGCATGTCCTGCAAGCGCTGATCGGCCGTGTACGCGTGGATCGTCGTCATCAGCCCGTGCTCGATGCCGACCGTGTCGTTGAGCACCTTCGCCACCGGCGCCAGGCAGTTGGTCGTGCACGAAGCGTTCGAGATGACCTCGTGCTTGTCGCGGTCGTAGGCCTCCTCGAAGTTCACGCCCAGCACCACCGTCGCGTCCGGATTCGTCGCCGGCGCCGAGATCACGACCTTCTTGGCGCCCTGCGCGAGGTGCTTGGCCGCGCTCTCGCGGTCGGTGAACAGGCCCGTCGACTCGATCACAACGTCGACGCCGAGATCGCTCCACGGCAGCGCCGCCGGATCACGCTCGGCGAGCACCTTGAGCTCCTGTCCGTCGACCTGCAGCGCACCTTCGCGCGCCTGCACCTCGCCTGGATACGGGCCGAGGATCGAGTCGTACTTGAGCAGGTGCGCCAGCGTCGCCTCGTCGGTGAGGTCGTTGACCGCGACCCACTCGATCGCTTGGCCTGTCTCCTCCCCTCGAGCCTTGGCGGCGCGGAACACGTTCCGGCCAATCCGGCCGAATCCGTTGATCCCAACGCGAACGGGCATTCAGTCCTCCTGGAGCGAAAATGAACGATGCCGGGCCTCGGGAGCTCCTCTCCCTCGCCCGGCGTGCCCGCAGCAGGCTATCAGCGCCGTTTGCTCAAGATCCGCGCGGGCGCTTGTCGATGTCGCGGTGCTCGACCGCCACGTCGAGATCGTCGTGCCCGCGATAGCGCGCCAGCAGGTGCTCGGCAATCGCAACCGAGCGATGGCGCCCGCCCGTGCAGCCGATCGCGATCACCAGATGCGCCTTGCCCTCGGAGACGTACTGCGGCAGCAGGAAGTCCAGCAGCGCGTGCAGGCGCTCGTAGAACTCCTCCAGGCGCCCGTCGCGCGCAATGTACTGCACCACCTGCGCGTCCTTGCCCGTCAGATCGCGCAGCTCGGCCTCGTAGTGCGGGTTCGCCAGGAAGCGCACGTCAAAGGCCAGGTCCTCCTCTCGTGGCGGCCCGTGCTTGAAGCCGAAGCTCATGAACGTCAGCGCCAGCCGCCCCGCGGCCTTGTGCGGCAGGAACTCGTCCGCAATCTTGCTGCGCAGCGTCGCCGCCGACATGCTCGTCGTGTCGATCACCATGTCCGCCTGCTCGCGCAGCGGCGCCAGCAGCGCGCGCTCCTGCGCCACGCCCGCCGCGACGCTGCCCTCGGGCGCCAGCGGATGACGCCTGCGCGTCTCCTTGTAGCGCGTCACGAGCGTCTGCTCGGCTGCCTCCAAGAACAGCACGTGATGGGAGAGCCCAAGCGCATCCAGGTCGTCCACGACCGCGCGCAGCGCCTCGAAGTAGACGCCGCCGCGCACGTCTGAGACGACCGCCGCGCGCTCCACCTTCGAGCCCTGATGCACGAACAGCTCGACCAGCGAGCGGATCATCTCCGGCGGCAGGTTGTCCACGCAGAAGTAGCCCGCATCCTCGAACACGTTCATCGCCGTCGACTTGCCCGCGCCCGAGAAGCCCGTGATCACGACCAGGTCCTGCAGCCGCGTCTGCACGACCGGCTTTACCGACTTGCCGGCCTTGCGATCCGAGGCCCCGCGCAGCGGGCGCAGCGGTCTGATCACAGCCATCGCTCCATTGTGCTCGCAAACCCGGACGAGCCTGTTGCCTCGTTGTCAACTGCACGCGCGCGCCCAGCAGGGCGCGATGCGGGTTTCCCACCTCGCGCGGGACTTCCTCTCCCAAGGCTCCCTCCTCCAACTCCCTCAGCTGCGCGAGGGGCAAGCGAGCCAAGGACGCAGGGAGCGAAGTGTGCGGCCCAGCACACGAGCGGCCGAGGACGCCGGATCGCGCCGCCCCTCGCGCAGCTCAGCCGGCTCGGTGCAGGTGCGCGTGTATCTCGCGCGCGGTCTTCGCCGGCAGCCCAGGCACAGCCTGAAGCTCCTCGCTCGACGCCGAGACGACGCCCTCGGGCGAGCCGAAGTGCGCGAGCAGCGCGCGCTTGCGCGCC
>JBBSDZ010000041.1:0-21495 GCA_038240205.1 Solirubrobacterales bacterium
CCGCGCGGGGGCGGCGCCGCCCCCGGGGGGGGGGGGGTGCTCTGGGCGGCGGGGGGGGGGGGTGGGGGGCGCCCCCCCCGCCCCCCCGCCGGGGGGCGCGCCCGCCCCCCCCCCCCCCACAGCTCGGGCGGATGGCGCACGTGATGTTCGGCGGCCTCACGCACGAGCCGGGCGTGCGCCTGGCCGAGCGTCTGCTGGAGATCGCCCCGGCGGCGCTGGATGCGGTGTTCTTCGCCGACTCCGGTTCGGTCTCGGTGGAGGTCGCGATCAAGATGAGCCTGCAGTTCCAGCGCGCCCGCGGGCACCCTGAGCGTACGCGCCTGCTGACCGTCCGCGGCGGCTACCACGGTGACACGTTCGGCGCGATGGCGATCTGCGATCCGCTCCGCGGCATGCACAGCCTGTTCGCGGGCGTGCTCGCGGAGCACGTGTTCGCCGAGCGCCCGCCCGATGGCTTTGACGCGGGCCTGGACGAGGAATGGGCGGCGGGCGTGCGCCGGCTGGTGGCACGACATGCCGGCGAGCTCGCGGCGATCGTCGTCGAGCCCGTCGTGCAGGGCGCCGGCGGGATGCGCTTTCACTCGCCCGCCTGCGTCGCGCTGCTGCGCGAGCTGTGCGACGAGCACGGACTGCTGCTCGTGCTCGATGAGATCGCGACAGGCTTCGGGCGCACGGGCGAGCTGTTCGCCTGTGAGCACGCGGGCGTCGTCCCGGACGTGATGTGCGTCGGCAAGGCGCTGACGGGCGGCTACCTGACGCTCGCGGCGACGTTGTGCACGCGTGCGGTCGCCGACGCCGTCTCGCGAGGGGAGGGCGGGGGTTTGATGCACGGCCCGACGTTCATGGCTAACCCGCTCGCTTGCGCAGTCGCGCTCGCCTCGCTCGATCTGCTGTTGGGCCCTGGCGAGTCGGGCTCGGAGCCGGCGTGGCAGGCGCGCGTGGGCGCGATCGAGCGTGGGCTGCGCGAAGGCCTGGAGCCGGCACGCGAGCTGGCGGGAGTCGCCGACGTGCGCGTGCTCGGGGCGATCGGCGTCGTGCAGATGCGCGCACAGGTCGATATGGCCGTCGCGAGCGCCGCCGCCGTCGCGCATGGCGTCTGGCTGCGCCCGTTTCGCGACCTCATCTACACGATGCCCCCGTACGTGATCGGCGAGGAGGATCTCGCACGCGTCACAGGCGCGATCGTCGCGGCCGCGAGCGCCAGTGAGCAAGCGCGGGGAGCGTCCCCGGGCTAGACCGCAGTTGCGTCGATGTTCAAACGGATGTAGGTGATCTCCGGGTCGGGGCCGAGCTGGGCGGCGACCGCATCGAGATATGGCTCGCGCAGCTGCGCCGGCAGGCGCGCGATGTGCGCGCTCAGCGCGTTCGTGCGCAGCCACGGCACGAGCTCGTCATAGGGGGCGGGGCGCTGCACGAGCCAGGTGCGGATGTCGCCGAAGCCGGCAGCACGCAGGCGTGCTTCCGTCTGCTGCGGCCCGGCGTAGTTCCACGGGCCGCGCCAGCCGGCGAGGTGCGATGCGAACGGCGCACGCGCGCCGACTGCCGCGGTCGCCGCGACGAGCTCGGGGGTGTTGCCCTCCCCGCCGCACTGCGCGATGAGCTGCCCGCCGTCGCGTAGCGCCGCGCGCAGCCTCGCGAACAGCCGCTCGTGGTCTGAGAGCCAATGGAAGGTCGCCGTCGAGAGAACCGCGTCGACCGTGCGCGTGCCGAGGTCGAGCTCCTCCAGATCCTGGACGATCAGCTCGACGCCGTCGCCCAGTCGCACGGCCGCGGCGACGATCATCTCCGGCGAGCCGTCGATGCCGATCACGTGGCCGTCGGGCAGGCGCTCACGCAGCGCCGCGGTGACCCTGCCAGTGCCGCAACCGGCGTCGAGCACCGTCTCGTCCCCGTCCAGCGCCAGGCGTTCGAGCACCTCGCGGCCGATGCGCTCGAGCGGCGCCGAGATGCGGTCGTAGGTGTCTCCGTCGCGGTAGGCACTTGGCATACGTCTGTACGTAATCACGTATGCTCCCACGCGTTGGTCGCCCCGCGGGTCGCGCGCAACCCCTCGCGCGTCAGCCCGCGCCGGAGGGCACGAGCGGCCGCTCGCCCAGCCAGCGCCGCCACGGAAGCTCCCCGCCGACGCGCGCGAGCTCGCTCGGCTTGGGACCGTCGGCGTGCGCGAGCGTGTCGACCTCGACGAAGCCGAAGCGCCGGATCGCCTCGAGGTTGGATCGCTGCAGCCGCGATGGCTCCTGCGGCCACGGCGTGATCACGACGGCGCGCACGTCCAGCGAGCAGGCACGGGCCGCCTGAAGTGTCAAGAGCGTGTGGTTGATCGTGCCGAGCCCCGGCCGCGCCGCGACGAGCAGCGGCAGCCGCAACGCGGCCGCGAGGTCGCACACGGTGAAGTTCTCGGCCAGCGGCGAGAGCAGTCCGCCGACACCCTCGACGATCAGCGTTTGGCGGCTACGAGCGGCCTGCTCGCATGCGGTGGCGCCGGCAGCGAGAAGTCGCTCACTGCTGAGCGGCTGTCCGGCGAGCTCAGCGGCGAGCGCCGGTGAGACGGCCGGACCGAAGCGCAGCGGCGCGACCTCCTCCGCCGCCATCCCGGCCGCCGCTCCGAGCAGCTCGTGGTCGGCCGGCCAGGCTGCCGTCGCGCCGTCGCCCGGTGTCTCCTCCAGGCCCGTGACGGCGGGCTTGTGTGCCGCGACCGGCTCGCCCGCCGCGGACATCGCCGACAGCAGCGAGCCAGCGAGCACCGTCTTGCCCACGCCGGTGTCGGTAGCAGTTACGAACAGCCCGCGCATGCTTCGTCGAGGCCGGTGTCAGGCAGCGTGCGCGACGGAGCTCTCGCGCTCGCCGTCGAACGGTGCGTTGCCGTGCTCCGCCACCGGGGCGGGAGGCCGCCGTGGGCGTTTCTCGGTGTGCTCGGCGTCGAAGGGCGCCTGCATCGTGCCGACGGACGCACGTGTCTGCTGCTCGCGTTCGAACGCCGGCGCCTCGATCTGGTCGGGCATCGGCTCCAGCTCCGGCTCTGGCAGCGGCGGGCCGAGCTGGGCGGGATCGAGCCCGAGCTTGCGCGCCGCCGCCGCGAGCACGCCTGCGGCCATGCGCATGTCGCTCGCGGTGTGCGAGGCCATTGCCGCCAGGCGCAGGCGCGAGGTACCACGGGCGACCGTCGGCGGCCTGATCGCCTGCGCGAAGACGCCGCGCTCGATCGCCTCTTGGCACAGTCGGACCGCGTCGCGCTCGTCGCCGACCACCAGCGGCACGATGTGCATGTCGCCTTCTGCGACCTGGAACCCCTCGGAGGCGAGCGCGCGGCGCAGCACGCGCGCATTCGCGCTCAGGCGCCCGACGCGGTGGGGGCGCTCTTCGAGCAGCTCGAGCGCCGCGAGCGCGCCGGCCACGGCCGGAGGCGGCGGCGCGGTCGAGAAGATGAACGACCGCGCCGTGTTGAGCAGGTAGCGAATCGTTTCCTCGTCGGCACACACGTAGGCGCCGTAGGAGCCGAGTGCCTTGCCGAGCGTGCCCACGATCGCATCGACCTCGCCCTCGAGCCCAGCCTGCGCGAGCGCCCCACGCCCGCCCGGACCGAACGTGCCCACCGCGTGGGCCTCGTCGACTGCCACGCGCGCCCCCGACGCGCGTGCGATCTCGACGATGTCCTCCAACGGCGCGACGTCCCCGTCCATCGAGAAGACCGAGTCGGTGACGATCAGGCGCCCGCCCGCGTCGCGGCGACCGCTGTGGCGGCGCATGCTCCACAGCAGGTGGTCGGGGTCGCAATGGCGATAGACGACCACCTCGGCGCGCGAGAGGCGGCAGCCGTCGACGATCGAGGCGTGGTTGAGCTCGTCGGAGAAGACCGTGTCCCCGCGCCCTGCGAGCGCGCCGATGACACCGAGGTTCGCGAGATAGCCGGAGCCGAACAGCAGCGAGCTCTGCCGGCCGGCGAATCCGGCGAGCCGCTCCTCCAGGCGCCGGTGCACCGTCATCGTGCCGGAGATCAGCCGTGACCCCCCGGCGCCGACCCCCCAGCGCATCGCCGCCTCCGCGGCGGCCTCGCGCACGCGGGGGTGATCAGCGAGCCCGAGATAGTTGTTCGAGCAAAGCAGCAGCACCGGGCGGCCATCGAGCAGGACCGTCGGCCCCTGCGGACCGGAGACAAGCCGCAGCCGGCGGCTGAGCCCTTGGCGCTCGAGCTCGGCCAGGCGCTCCTCGATCTCACCCATCTCGAGCTCCCCGTGCAATTGATCCACTCGCTTCTCCTGTCGCCGTTCTCAGCCGGTCGCGACCACGCTGGGCGCGGCGGCACTGTCGGCAGGCGCGCCCTCGGGACGGCGCTCGCGCGTGCGCCGTGCGTTCGGCGCGCCGTCCGGGCGGGGTGGCACCGAGCGCTTGGCGTGGAAGCGCAGCTGCGTCGAGGGGTCCCACAGCCGGATCGTCAGCTCGGCCTCCACCGCGATCTCATCCGTCGCCTCGGCCGCAGCCGCGCCGCCGAGCAGGCTCTCGACGACGTCGGGAGTCTCGCCGGCCAGCCAGCCCGAGCGATTGTCCGGGCGCGGGTGGGAGGCGTTGTCGGGCTGGCGCGCGACGTTCAAGCCGAGCTCCTCGAACATCTCGCGGTCGGTCTCCGGCTCGTTGCCGAGGGTCGTCAGGAAGTTGCCCATCATCACTCCGTTGATGCCCGCCTGGACGGCGAGCTGTTGCAGCTCGCCGAGGTTCTCGACACGGCCGCCGCAGAGGCGGAACAGCGCCTCCGGCAGGATCAGGCGGAAGATCGCGATCCACTTGACCGCCTCCCACGGGTCCATGTAGTCGCGGTCGCCGAACTTGGTGCCCGGGCGCGGGTTGAGCATGTTGATCGGAACGCTCGTCGGGTCGATCGCGGCCAGCTCGAAGGCCATCTCCACGCGCTGCTCGCGCGTCTCGCCGAGGTTGAGGATGCCGCCGACGCACGTCTCCAGCCCCGCCTCGCGGACCGCGTCGATCGTCCGTAGGCGGCCCTCGTAGCGGACGGTGCTCGTGACTTCGTCGTAGTAGCTCTGTGCGGTCTCGACGTTGTGGTGCACGCGCTGGATGCCGGCCTCGCGCAGCGCCTTGGCGCGCTCGGCGGAGATGTGGCCGACCGATGCACAGCGCTTGAGGTTGGTGTGCTCGGAGACCAAGCGCACGCCTTCGAGGTAGCGCTGGAAGTCGCGCTTGGAGAGGCCCTGGCCCTGCGTGACCATGCAGAAGCGATGTGCGCCGGCGGCCTCCGCCGCGCGCGCGTGCTCGAGGATCTGCTCCGGCTCCATCATCGCGTGCATCGGCGTCTCGGCGTCGGCGAAGCGCGATTGCGCGCAGAAGCCGCAGTCCTCGGCGCAGCCGCCGGACTTGGCGTTGACCAGCGAGCACATGTCGGTCGAGTCGGCGAAGCGCTCGACGCGCGCTTCCCAGGCTCGCTGCACGAGCGCCTCGATTTGCGCGTGGTCCTCGATCTCACCGAGGCGCATGGCCTCCTCGCGAGTGATCAGCGGCGGCATTGCCGCAGGTTATGGAGCGTTGCGGACGGCTATTCGTTGCGCCAGCGCGGGGCGCGTTTCTCTGCGAACGCGCGCATCCCCTCGCGCATGTCCTGCGAGGCGAACGAGGCGCGGCGCAACTCGATCAGCTCCTGCTCGACCTCCTCGGCGAGCTCGCCCTCGGCGGCGAGCAGGGCTGCGATCACGCGCTTGTTGCCCACCTGCGAGAGCGGCGCGTTGCCGGCCAGCTCAGAGGCGAGCTCGAGCGCGCGCGCGTCGAGCTCGTCGGCGGCGGCCACGTGGTTTACGAGGCCCCACTCCAGCGCCGTCGGGGCGTCGATGTAGCGGCCGAGCAGGAACAGCTCGCGCGTGCGCGATGCCCCGATCGCGTCGAGGAAGCGGCGCAGGCCGGTGTGCGAGTAGACGAGGCCGAGCTTCGCCGGGGGCATCCCCAGCTTGATGCCCGCCTGGGCGACGCGCAGATCGCATGCCAGCGCGAGCTCCAGGCCGCCGCCGATGGTGTGACCCGGCAGCACCGCGAGCGTTGGGTAGGGGAAGGCCTCGAGCGCATCGATCGCTTCGGTGAACGGGTGCGCGACGAGCCGCTCGGCGCGCTCCTCGAACTCGGCGTCAGGGATCTCGCCGATGTCATAGCCGGCCGAGAACATTCCGTGCGCGCCGGTGATCATCAGGCAGCGCGCGCCGGAGGGCTCGGCGAGCGTCGCCGTGATCGCGTCGAGGATCGGGTGGTCGAGCGCGTTGCGCTTGGCTGGGTTGGAGATCGTCAGCCGCACGACGCCGTCGGCCGGCTCGTCGATCAGCAGCTTGCCGTCGGCCAGCTCGCGTGGGGGGTCGGCGTTGGCCATCGCGCGGACAGGCTAGTGCAGCGCTCCGGTGCGCGGCAGCCGCGCGCTGCGCTACTCCAGCTCGACGAGCGTGTCACCCTCGCTGACCGACTGGCCCTCCTCGCAGCAGATCTTGCTGACCTTGCCGGAGTCCTCGGCCTCGACGGGCATCTCCATCTTCATCGACTCGAGGATCGCGACCGTGTCACCCTCCTCGATCTGATCGCCGACGGCGCACTCGATCTTCCATACCGTGCCGGTGATGTGGGCCTCTACCGCAGACAAGTGAACCTCCAGAACGCCGATCGTCGCTGTCGGTCGTGACAATAGCCTCCACAGCCGACACCCGATCGAGCACGGCCGCACGCTCGCGCTGGCCCAGCGCCATCGCCCGGGCGGGACCATGGATCCGGACACCTTCGTAATCGTCACCGCCTACAACGAGGCCGATCTGATCGGGGCGACGCTCGCGGCGCTCGCCGCCTCGCTGCCGGCAGGCGCGATCTATCTCGCAGACGATGGTTCGCGCGACGCGACCGCTGAGATCGCGCGTGCGGCAGGGGCACGCGTGGTCTCGAGCGGGAGCGTCATCGGCAAGGGCGCCGCCGCGACGCTCGCAGCCGAGGCGGCGCTGGCGGACCTGCGGGCAGGCGCAGGTGAGGGCGAGACGCCAGCGGTTTTCCTTCTCTGCGACGGCGATCTCGGCGACTCGGCCGCCGTGCTCGAGGCGCTCGTGCGCGCTATCGCAGGCGGCGAGGCGGACATCGCCGTGGCGAGCTTCGCCAAGCGCGTGGGTGGTGGGCTCGGACTGGGGCTCGGGTTCGCGCGCTGGGCGATCCGCAGGCGCTGTGGCCTTCGGACCGTTGCGCCGATCTCCGGACAGCGGGCGCTGAGCGCGCGAGCCTTGCAGGACGTGCTGCCGTTCGCGCACGGCTTCGGCATGGAGGTGGGGATGACGATCGACGCCGTGCGCGCCGGGCACCGGCTCGTGGAGGTCGAGCTGAACCTCTCCCATCGCGCCAGCGGTCGCACGCTCGCCGGGTTCGCCCACCGTGGCGCGCAGCTGCTCGACTTCGCACGCGTGTATCTGTCCCGGGGTAGGCTCGGGACCAGATGATCCTGGCGATCGATCAGGGCACGACAGGCACGACGTGCCTGGTCTTCGACGAGCAGGCCGAGCCGGTCGGACGCGCCTACCGCGAGCTCTCCCAGCACTTCCCGCAGCCCGGCTGGGTGGAGCACGACGCGCGGGAGATCTGGGAGGTGACGCAGGCGGTCGCAGGCGAGGCGCTCGCGGACGCGCAGGTGCGCCCGGGCGAGCTGACCGCGCTCGGCATCGCCAACCAGCGCGAGACCGTGTGCGCCTGGGACCCCGACTCCGGCGAGCCCCTGCACAACGCGATCGTGTGGCAGGACCGGCGCACGGCCGCCCGCTGCGAGCAGCTGCGCGCAGAGGGGCATGAGCCGCTCGTGCGCGAGCGCACCGGGCTGGTGCTCGACCCGTATTTCTCGGCGACGAAGATCGAGTGGCTGCTGGAGCACGTCGACGGTTTACGCGAGCGCGCGCAGGACGGGCGCGCGGTGTTCGGGACGATCGATTCCTGGCTGATGTTCAAGCTAACGGGCGAGCACGTCACCGACGCGACGAACGCCTCGCGCACGCTGCTGTACGACATCGCGGCGGGCGCGTGGGACGAGGAGCTGCTGGAGCTGTTCGGCGTTCCCGCGCGCGCGCTGCCGCGCGTGCTCGCGAGCGCCGGTCCGTTCGGGCGAACGCGAGCGCAAGCTCTGCACGGGCACGAGGTCGAGGTCTGCGGGGTCGCCGGCGATCAGCAGGCGGCGCTGTTCGGCCACGCGTGCGTCGATCCGGGGATGGGCAAGAACACATACGGGACGGGGTCGTTCGTGCTCATCCACACGGGCCACACGGTCCCGCCCGCTCCGCCCGGGCTGCTCGCGACCGCCGCGTGCGGCATCGGCCACTCGCGCTCCTACGCGCTGGAGGCGTCGATCTTCATCACCGGCGCGGCCGTGCAGTGGCTGCGCGACGGCCTCGGCATCATTGAGCGCGCTGAGCAGACCGAGGAGCTGGCGCGCAGCCTGTCCGGTAACGACGGCGTCTACTTCGTGCCAGCGCTCACGGGCCTCGGCTCGCCGCACTGGGACGCGCACGCGCGCGGCACGATCGTCGGGCTGACCCGCGGCAGCGGTCGCGCGCACATCGCCCGCGCGACGCTCGAGGCGATCGCCTACCAGACGCTCGACGCCGTCCGCGCGATCGAGGCCGCATGCCCGCAGCCGTTGAGCGAGCTGCGCGCCGACGGCGGTGCGAGCACGAACGCCTGGCTGATGCAGTTCCAGGCGGACATGCTCGGCGTGCCGGTGGTGCTCGGCGAGCTTCCCGAGACGACGGCGCTCGGCGCCGCGTATCTAGCGGGCGTGGGCAGCGACATGTGGACGGTCAGCGACCTGCGCGGGGAGCATCCACGGCTGGGCGGCTCGGAGCGGCGCCGGTATGAGCCGAAGATGGGGGAGGACGAGCGCGCCGGTCTGCTCGCCGGTTGGAGCCGCGCGCTCGCGCGGGCGCGCGGCGAGTAACCTTGCGCCCCGTGCGAGGTACAGCGCAATGATGAGCGATCTCGCCCCCATGCGCGAGCAGGTCTATTCGGACCCGCGTCCGAAGGAGTACTTCGACCGCTTCCACGAGCGCGCGCGCACGCGCGAACCGGACTGGGTCTACGACGTCGTGCGTGTGATCACCTCTCTGTACGCCTACACGTTGCTTCGCGCACGCGCGATCTGCACGGAGAACGTTCCCGGCAGCGGCGCGGTGATTCTCGCGCCCAACCACTTCTCGTTCATGGACCACTTCCTGATGGGCGCCTACATCCGCCGCAAGGTGCGCTTCATGGCCAAGTCGCAGCTGTTCAAAAAACCGATGCAGTTCGTCTACACCCACGGCGGCGTGTTCCCGGTCCGCCGCGGCGCGCGTGATGAAGACGTGTTCATCACCGCTGAGACGATCCTCGCCAGGGGCGGGGCGATCACGATGTATTGCGAGGGCGGACGCTCGCGCACGGGCAAGGTCGCCGAACAGGCCAAGCGCGGCATCGGGCGACTGGCGCTCGAGACGGGCGCGCCGATCGTGCCGATCGCGATCTTCGGCTCCTCTCGCATACGCAACTGGAAGCGCTTGCAATTTCCCAAGGTGACCATCCAGTACGGTGAGGCGATGCGATGGGAGAAGGTCGAGAACGCGACGCGCGAGCAGCAGCAGGCGGTCGCCGACGCCGTTCTCCTCGAGATCCGCCGCCTCTACTCGGGTCTTCAGGAGCACGGCCGCAAGGGAATAATGCAACGCCTACGCGCTGAGAGTCGCTCGACCAAGGGAGCGGCCGTAGCGTGAACGACTCGATCGACGTCGGCGGCGTCATTCGGCGTGTGTTCAACATCTATGTCGACCAGGCGCCCGTGCTGCTGCCGGCTGCCGCCGTCGTGTTCGTGATCAGCGGCATCCTGACGGGCGTGCTCGTGGCGGCCTCGCCGGGACTCGCGATCGTCGGGCTGATCATCAGCGTCGTCGCGTCGATGCTGTTCACCGGGATGGTCGTCGAGCTGGTCGCCGATGTGCAGGACGGGCGCCGGGACTCGAGCCCGGGGCAACTGCTGAGGGCGGTCACGCCCGTGCTCGGCCCGCTGATCCTCGTCGGGATCGTCGCCGGCATCGGCATCGCGATCGGATTCGTCCTCATCATCGTTCCCGGCCTGATTCTGATCACGATCTGGTCGGTCGCCGCGCCGGTTGTCGTGCTCGAGCGCCCTGGGGTCTTCGCCGCGCTCGGCCGCAGCCGCGAGCTCGTGCGCGGCAACGGCTGGCAGGTGTTCGGCGTGATCCTCGTGCTCGACGTGCTCGTGATCGCGATCGCCTCGGCGCTCGAGATCGCTGCGAACTCGGCCGGCTCCGGAGTGGGCATCGTCGTGCGGGTGATCGTCGGCGTCCTCACCGCTCCGCTCTCGGCGCTCGCCGCGGCCGTCCTGTACTTCGAGCTGCGCGGCGAGCACGCCGCCGAGCCCATCGCGACGCCCGACGCGTTCGGCAGCCCCACCCCGCCGAGCGGCGCCGGTCCCGCAGCCCCCGCCTGACGCTCGCGCGCGCGAGGCGGGCAGAACGCGGGCGCCGCGCCCGGCTAGGGTCCGTGTCGATGTCTCGCACTGTCGACGCCTCCGAGCTGCTGCGCCCGGGACTGCTCGATGGTGTCTCGGTGCTGATCGCTGGTGCCCCGTTGAGAGGTCTCGGCGATGCGGCCGATGCGCCCGGCGCGGCCGACGCCGACGGGGCCGATGCGGCCGGCGCGCAGCGCTCGCTCGCCGACGAAGTCGGCTCGGCGTGCGCGTCGCTCGGGGCCGGCGTCTACCCGTACTCGGCCCACGCCGGGGTGGACCCTGGCGTGGATCTGCTGGTCATCGACGTCGGCGGGCTGTTCGCGGCCGGCCACGAGAGCGCCCGCGAGGCACTGCGCGCCTGCCTGGACGGCGCCTGGGAGGCGACTCACGCGGTCGCCAACGCCGCCTTCATCCAGCCTGAACGGCCGGGGCGGATCGTCTACCTCGCTCCCGCGACCGCGCAGCAGCTGCAAGGCGCCGAGCACGCCGACGCGGCGCGCGCGGGCCTGGAGAACCTCGCGCGCACGCTCTCGATCGAGTGGGCGCGCTACGCGATCACGACGGCCACGGTCGCGCCCGGGGCGCACACTGCGGCAAGCGAGGTGGCGACGCTCGTCGCCTACCTCGGCTCGCGCGCCGGCGCCTACTTCTCCGGCTGTGTGTTCGACCTGCGAGGGCCTGGCCTGAGCGGGCGCCAGCCGGCGCGGTCAGACGCGCGGCGGTAGCGCCGGAGCGCTCCGCGGTGCGCCGAGGCGCACACGCGGAGCTCCGCCGAAGCGTCCGATCAGCCGCTCATCCCGCCGAACAGCCCACCGGTCACGTGCAGGGTCTGTCCGTGCACGTAGTTGGACCAGGGCGAGCACAGGAAGAAGACGCCGCCGGCGGCCTCCTCGGGCGAGGCGGGACGACCGAGCGGGATCAGCATCGAAGCCATCTGGCGCATCTGCTCGGGGATGCCGAGCTGGATCGTCTCGCCGTCCTTCTCCATCTTGTTGTCGTCGACCTTGGCCTGCGTCAAGCGCGTGTCGATGAAGCCGAAGGCGACCGCGTTGACGTTGACCTTGAACTGGCCCCACTCCTTGGCGACCGTTTTCGTGAGGCCGACGACGGCGGCCTTGCCGGCCGAGTAGTTGGCCTGCCCGGCGTTGCCGAACGTGCCTGAGGTGGAGGAGATGTTGACGATCTTGCGGAAGACCTCCTTGCCTTCCTCGCGCTCCTTCTTGGCCGGCTCGCGCAGATGCGGAGCAGCGGCGCGGATCACACGGAAGGGCACGACTGTGTGGATGTCGAGCATCGCCTGGAAATGCTCGTCGGTCATCTTGTGGATCGGCGCGTCGAGCGTGTAGCCGGCGTTGTTGACGATGATGTCGATCTTGCCGAACGAGTCGACGGCCTTCTTGACGAGCTCGTCCGCCGCGCCCGGCTTGGTCAGGTCGCCTGCGTACACGGCTGTTTCGCCGGAGATCTCCGTGGACGCCTGCTCGGCCACGTCGCCGTCGAGATCGTTGATGAGGCACTGCGCGCCCTGCGAGACGAGCAGTTCCGCGGTGGCGCGTCCGATTCCGCGCGCCGAGCCCGTGACGATCGCCGACTTGCCGTCGAGTACTCCCATAGCCGTTCTGTCTCCTTGTCGTTGAGTTGCGCGCAGGTTATCCGAGCGGATCGGGCAGGCTCGGGCGGTGCGCGCAGCTCAGCGAATGATGTGACCGAAGTCCTGCGTGTAGATCGCGCCCGCCTGGCCTCGCGCGAGCGAGGCGAGCGGGTGGGGCGCGACACCGACGCCGGTGTCCCTGAAGCTGCGGTCGAGGATGTTCGCGCGATGCCCGGGCGACTTCATCCAGCCGATCACGATCTCACGTGGCGAGGCCATCCACAGCGTCGCCCAGGCGATGTTCTCACCGACCTGGTAGCCGATGCGCGAGCTGAAGATGTAGCCGGCGGAGCGCATGCGCGAGAGCGGCGTGTCGCCGTGGCGCCCGTCGTGTTCGAAGTAGTCGCCGGCAGCCATGTCGACGGAGTGGCTCTGCGCGGCCTGCTGGAGGTCGCTGTCGCCGTGCAGCGCGGGCTCCCCGCGGGAGGTCCGTTCGCGGTTGATGAGGCACAGCGTCGCTGCGCGGATGCGCTGGAGATCTTGGCCATTGGGCCGGAGGTCGGTGCCCGAGCAGGCGCCGCTTGCGGGCGCGTGGTGCGCGCCGCTGGGGTGGTGCTTGGCGTGGTGGCGGCGACAGCCGGCGGGGTGCTTGTGGACGCTCGGGTGCCCGCCGCTCCCCTGGAAGTTGCTCGGCTTGGCGCAGCGGCGCCGGTGCTGGGCAGGCGCGGGGGAGCTCGAGTGGCTGGCCGAGCGCTTGGCCAGCGGCGCGGCGGGCGCAGTCGATGCGATCGCGCAGCAGCCGACGCACAGCGCGAACAGGGATGCGCATGCTACGAGCGCCGGGAGATGGCGTCGCGTTGCGGTGTACCCACGGCGAGCAGAAGCCACGATGCTCGTATCGGACGCAGGCTCGCCCCACATGAGCCGGTCGCTGCCCTCTGGACGAGATCGTGCACGGCACGCCAGGCGGCCAATCAACCAGTATCTGCGGGGCTTTGGCGCCTGAGAACCCGTCAGGCGGGGCGCTTCAGAGCGCGAGCACGCGCCCGAGGATCTCGCGCATGATCTCGTCGCTGCCGCCGCCGATCGGGCCCAGGCGCGCGTCGCGGGCGGCGCGCTCGACCCAGTACTCGCGCATGTAGCCGGCGCCGCCGTGGATCTGCAGGCACTCGTCCATCAGCTCGTAGCACGCGCGCTGCGTCAGCAGCTTGGCCATGGTCACCTCGCGCAGCGGGTCCTCGCCGTTGACGAAACGCCGCAGTGCGTCGTAGGTGACGCAGCGGCAGGTGTAGACGGACGTGGCGAGATCGGCGAGCTTGTGGCGGATCGCCTGGTGTCCGCTGAGTGCTCGCCCGAAGGCCTGGCGCTCGCGCGCGAACGTCGCCGTGCGCTCCCACGCCAGCTGCATCGCCCCGACCGCCCCGAGCGACATCGCCAGGCGCTCCCACTGGAAGTTGGCCATGATCAGCTTGAAGCCCTCGTTGAGCTCTCCGAGCAGGTTCTCCTCGGGCACGAACACGTCCTGGAAGCTGATCGTGGCCGTGTCGGATGCGTGCCAGCCGAGCTTCTCGAGCTTGGAGGACTCGACGCCCTCGCCACGGTCGACGATCAAGAAGGAGATGCCGTGGTGCCCGCCTTCCCGGCTCGTCTTCACGGCTGTGACGATGAAGTGCGCGCGCACGCCGTTGGTGATGTAAGTCTTCTCGCCGTTGAGCACCCAGCCGCCGTCCACGCGCTCGGCGCGGCTGGAGATCGCCGCCACGTCTGAGCCGGCGCCCGGCTCGGTGATGCCGAGCGCGCCGATCAGCTCGCCGCGGATCGACGGCACCAGGTAGCGCTGTTTCTGATCCTCGGTACCGAACTTCCAGATCGGGGGCGTGGCGATGTTGATGTGCGCGCCAATGCCCGCAGCGGTCCCGCCTGAGCCGGTGCGCGAGAGCTCCTCCACGAGCACCGCCTCGTGCAGGTAGTCGCCGCCCTGCCCGCCGTACTCCTCCGGGTACTTCAGCCCGAGCAGGCCTTGCGCCGCGAGCTTCGGAAACACGTCATCCGGGAACCAGCGCTCCTCCTCCCACTGCTGCGCGTGGGGCGCGAGCTCGCGCTCGATGAAGCCACGCGCGGATGCGCGCAGCTCCTCGTGCTCCTCTGTGAAGGGGGGCGTGAGCGGCAACGACTACAGCCCGTAGGAGCGACCGATCACGTCGAGCATGATCTCGTCGGTCCCGGCGCCGATGCGGTTCAGGCGCATGTCGCGCCAGATGCGCTCGACGCCGTACTCGCGCATGTAGCCGGCGCCGCCGTGGATCTGGATGCACTCGTCGGCGACTTCGCAGGCAATGCGCGCGGCATGCAGCTTGGCCATCGAGATCTCGCGGACCGGGTACTCGCCGTTGTTGAAGCGCCAGGCCGTGACGTAGACCATCTGGCGGGCTGACTCGATCTTCGTGGCCATCTCGGCGAACTTGTGGCGGATCACCTGGAACTTGCCGATTTCACGGCCGAACGCCTTGCGCTCGTGTGCGTACTGCAACGTTTTCTCGAAGCATTTCTGCGCCCCGGCGACGCACCCGGCGGCGCCGATCAGGCGCTCGCCCTGGAGCTCCCACATGATGTGGTAGAAGCCCTTGCCGACCTGCCCGAGCACCGCCGAGGCGGGGACGCGCACGTCCTGGAAGGCGAGCAGCGCCGTGTCGGAGGCGTGCATGCCGAGCTTCTCGAGCCTCTTCTCGCGGATCACGCCGGGCGAGTCCATCGGCACGAGGAACAGCGTGAAGCCGTCGTAGCCGGCGTCCGAGTCGGTCTTCGTCACGAGCACGATCACATCGGCGCGGTGGCCGTTGGTGATGTACGTCTTGGAGCCGTTGATGACGTAGTCATCGCCGTCCTTGACTGCGCGCGTCTTGATCCCGGACACGTCTGAGCCGGCGTCCGGCTCGGTGATGCCGAGGCTGAGGATCGCTTCGCCCTTGATAGCCGGTTCGGCCCACTGGCGCTTTTGCTCCTCGGTGCCGAACGCGAGGATCGGCGGCATCGCCATGTCGGTCTGCACCGCAACGCCCATCGCCAGGCCACCAGAGTTGGCGTTGCCGATCTCCTCGGCGAGCACGAGCGCCGAGTAGTAGTCGCCGCCCTGCCCGCCGTACTCCTCTGGCTTGTCGAGGCCGAGGAAGCCGAGCTCGCCCATCCGCGTGAAGACCGAGTCAGGGAACGTCGTCTCCTCCCATTCCTCGGCGTGCGGGGCGAGCTCCTTGATCGCAAAGTTGCGAATCGACTCGCGCAGCTGTTCGTGCTCGTCGGTGAAGATGAAATGCTTGCGCGCTGTCTGGAAGTCGGGCTTCAGCACGCTCTCGGTCGCGGCCATGTCGGGCAGTCTCCTTGTCGTCGGTGCGGGCGCAGGCGGCCAGGGGGGCGGCCGGCGGCGTGGCTGATGACGCTAACGCAGCGAGGCGTCAAAGTAAACAGTAGAGCTATCTACTTCCTGCGGTCCCGCGATCCGGTTAGGATGCGCGGATGGCCGCGGAGGTAGTCATCTACGAGCTCGACGACGCGGGCGTGGCGACGATCACGCTGAACGATCCGGACACGCGCAACGCGCTGTCCGCGGAGATGCTCGCCGGTCTGATTGCCGCGTTCGAGCGCGCCCGCGAGGAAGCGGACGCGCGCTGCATCGTGCTGCGCTCCTCGCACGAGAAGACGTTCTCCTCGGGCGCAAACCTCGGCGGCTTCGCGAGGGAGACACCGCTCGTGGAGAAGCACTTCGGCTCCGAGCGCTTCGTCGGGCTGTTCAAGCTGATCGGCGAGCTTGGCAAGCCGACGCTGTGTGCCGCCGACGGGCACGTGCTCGCGGGCGCGCTCGGGATAGCGCTCGCGTGCGACTTGATCGTCGCCTCCGAGCGCGCGACGTTCGGCACGCCGGAGATCAACATCGGCACGTTCCCGTTCATGATCATGGCGCTGATCTACCGCAACGTGCCGCGCAAGAAGGCAAACGAGCTGCTGCTCGTCGGCGAGCGCTGGAGCGCGCAGCAGGCGCTCGCGGCGGGGATCGTCAACAAGGTCGTGCCGGCGCCGGAGCTCGAGGCGGCCGTGCGCGAGTGGGCGGTCAAGCTGGCAGGCAAGTCGCCGGTGATCATGCGTCTCGGCAAGGAGGCGATGCGCAGGCAGCTCGACATGCCGCTGGACGACGCGCTCGACTACCTGCGTGCCCAGCTCACGCTCGCGATGTCGACAGAGGACATCGTCGAGGGCGTGAGCGCGTTCTTCGAGAAGCGCGACCCGCAGTGGAAAGGGCGTTGATGAGCACTCAGGAGACCAGTACGCAGGAGACCGGTTCATTGCTGCGCCCGCTCGTCGAGGACCTGCACGCGCGCCGCGCGCAGATCGCGCTGGGCGGCGGCGAGGAGAAGATCGCCAAGCAGCACGCGGCGGAAAAGCTGACCGCGCGCGAGCGCCTGGCGCTGTTGATCGATGAGGGCACGTTCGTCGAGCTCGGCATCCACGGGCGCCCGCACTTCGCCCAGCGCGCGATGGACGGCAAGCAGGCGCCTGCGGACGGCGTCATCACCGGCTACGGCAAGATCGACGGGCGCCTGGTGGCGGTCTGCGCATACGACTTCACCGTGATGGCCGGCTCGATGGGAATGACCGGAGAGCTGAAGGTCACGCGCCTGCGCGAGCTGGCGCTGACCAAGCGGATGCCGTTCATCTGGCTGCTCGACTCCGCCGGCGCGCGCATCCAGGAGGCGGTCGGATCGCTGTTCGCAGGCTCCGGGCACCTGTTCCGCGAGGAGGTCGTGATGAGCGGCGTGATCCCGCAGGTCGCCGCCCTGATGGGACCGTGCGCCGCAGGCACCGCCTACATCCCCGGCCTGGCGGACTTCGTGCCGATGGTCAAGGGCCGCGGATCGATGGCGCTCGCCGGACCGCACCTCGTGCGCGCGGCCGTCGGCGAGGACGTCACCCAGGAGGAGCTCGGCGGCTCACGCGTGCACTGCCGCAAGTCGGGCGTCGGCGACCTCGAGGTGGCCGACGACGAGGAGTGCATCGAACGCGTCAAGCAGTACCTCTCGTTCATGCCGGAGAACTGCGAGAGCAAGCCGCCGACCAAGCCGAGCGCCGATCCGATCGAGCGCGCCGACGAGGAGCTGCTCGACGTGCTGCCGGAGTCCAACCGCAAGCCGTATGACATGTACGAGGTGATCTCGCGGATCGCCGACGACGGCTTCTACTTCGACATGAAGCCGCAGTGGGCAAAGACGATCATCACCTGCTTCGCGCGCTTCGGCGGACGCCCGGCAGGGATCGTCGCCAATCAGCCCAAGCAGCTCGGCGGCATCCTCGACAACGACTCCGCCGACAAGGCCGCGCGCTTCGTCAACCTGTGCAACGCGTTCGGCATCCCGCTCGTCTTCCTGATGGATGTGCCCGGCTTCATGGTCGGCTCGAAGGTCGAGGCCGGCGGCATCATCCGCCACGGGGCGAAGATGCTCTACGCGGTCGCCAACGCGACCGTGCCGAAGATCACTGTGATCACGCGCAAGGCCTACGGCGCGGGCTACTACGTGATGAACGGGCGCGCGTATGAGCCGGACCTGATCGTCGCCTGGCCGAGCGCTGAGATCAGCGTGATGGGCGCGGAGGGCGCCGTCGAGATCGTGATGCGCAAACAGGTCGAGGAAGCGGATGACCCGGAGGCGAAGAAGGCCGAGCTGATCGATGCCTACCGCAAGATCATCGACGTCTACATCGCCGCGGGCAACGACATGATCGACGACGTGATCGACCCGCGCGAGACGCGCCCGACGATCTGCCGGGCGCTGGAGATGGCTGAGGGCAAGCGGATCGAGCGTCCTTACAAGAAGTCAGGAGTGGTGCCCGTATGAGCCGCGATCATCCGGTCGTCATCACCTGCTCGATCTCGGGGGCGATTGCCAACCGCGAGCAGTGCCCGGCGATTCCGTACACGCCGGCTGAGTACGCGGCGGAGGCGCGGCGGATCGTCGACGAGGGCGGGGTGATGATCCACATCCACGCGCGCAAACCGGACGGCACGCCGAGCTATGAGATCGAGGACTTCCAGGCGATCAGCGACGCGATTCGCGCGGAGGTCGGCGATGCGGTGATCGTCAACTTCTCGACCGGCACGATCGGCGTGAGCATCGAGAAGCGGATCGAATACCTGCGCGCGGTGCGCCCGGAGGTGGCGGCGCTGAACATGGGCTCGCTCAACTACGCCAAGTACTCGCGCTCGCGCAAGGACTTCGTCTTCAAGATGGTGTTCACGAACCCGTTCGACGAGATCATCGAGCTGCTGCGCGCGATGAACGAGCTTCACATCAAACCTGAGCACGAGTGCTTCGACATCGGCCACGTCGGTAGCCTGGCGCCGCTGATCGACATGGGCGTTCTGAGGACGCCGCTGCACGTCGACTGCGTGATGGGCGTGACCGGCGGCATCCCGCCGACCGCTCGCAACCTGGCGGCGATGGTCGAGAACATCCCGCCGCCGGCCACCGGCGAGCCGGCCTCGCACTGGGGCGTGATCGGCATCTCGCGCGATCAGTGGATGCTCGTCTCGGCGGCGCTCTCGCTCGGCGGCTCGATTCGCGTCGGCCTGGAGGACAACCTGTATCTGCCAAACGGCGAGATGGCGAAGTCCAATGGCGAGCTGATCGCCAAGGCGCGTCAGATGACTGAGGACGTCGGGCGCCGTCCGGCGACGGTGCAGGAGGCGCGCGCGATGCTCGACATCCCCCAGCGCGGCGAGGGCGCGTCGTGAGCCTGCCGCTGGAGGGCATCCGCGTGCTCGACCTCTCGCGCCTTCTGCCTGGCGGCTTCTGCTCGCTGCTGCTCGCGGACTTCGGCGCGGACGTGCTCAAGGTCGAGGACACGGGCATGGGCGACTACATCCGCTGGTCGCCGCCCTACTACGCGGGCGCGCACGAGAGCGCGCGCTCGGCGCTGTTCCTCTCGCTCAACCGCAACAAGCGCTCGATCCGCTTGAACCTGAAGAACGAGCGCGGTCGCGAGGCGCTGCTGCGCCTGGTGCGCGAATACGACGTCGTGCTCGAGTCCTTCCGCCCGGGCGTGCTCGACCGCCTCGGCGTCGGCTATGAGCGGATGCGCGAGGAGAACCCGGGGCTCGTCTACTGCGCGATCTCAGGCTACGGGCAGACCGGCCCCAAACGCGACGCCTCCGGGCACGACATGAACTACCTGGGCCTGATCGGCCTGCTCGGGCTGACGGGAGAGCGCGGCGGCGAGCCGGTGCAGGCGGCCGGGCAGATTGCCGATCTCGGCGGCGGTGCGCTGATGGCCGCGTTCGGAATCCTCGCGGCGCTGCGCGAGCGCGACGGCGGCGGTGGGCAGGTTGGCTCGGGCGAAGGCCAGCTCGTCGACGTCTCGATGGCCGACGGCGCGCTCTCGTGGCTGGCGATGGTCGCCGCCAGCCACTTCGCCGACGGCCAGGTGCCGCGCCGCGGCGACCTGCCGCTCGCCGGCTCGCTGCTCTGCTACCGCCCGTATGAGTGCTCGGACGGCTGGGTCACGCTCGGCGCCCTGGAGCCGAAGTTCTGGCACGGATTCTGCCGCGGGGTTGGCCGCGAGGACCTGATCGTCTCGCAGTTCGAGCGCCCGGGCTCGGAGGCGCACGCGCAGGTGCAAGAGATCTTCAAGGGCCGCACGCGCGAGCAGTGGGAGGCGTTCGCACGTGAGCACGACTGCTGTCTGGAGCCGGTGCTGGAGCTGGACGAGGCTCTCTCCTGCGAGCTCGTGCGTGAGCGCGAGATGGTCGTCGAGATCGAGCAGCCGGGCGCCGAGCAGCCGGTGCGGTTGCTCGGGCTGCCGGTCAAGCTTCAGCGCACGCCAGGAGACCACGCGCGCCTGCCTGGGCCGGCGCTCGGCGAGCACACCGAGCAGGCGCTGCTCGCGGCGGGCTACTCCGAGGCGGAGGTCGCCGACTTGATGCGCGACGGCGCGGCCGCAGGGGTGGCCGGTGCCGAGCAGGGTGTCGCCTTCCGGGCGTGAGCATGAGACCGCCGCGAGCATGAGCGCCGCGCTCCCTGACGCCGGCGATGCTCCGCTCGATCGGCCGCTGCTGAAGATGAGCGAGCTTGCCGAGCGCTCGGGCGTGAGCGCCGGGACGATCCGCTACTACCTGCGCGAGGGCTTGCTCGGCGACGGCGAGGACATCGTCCGCACGAGCCGCAACATGGCCTACTACCCGCCGCAGTACGTGCAGCGGATCGAGCTGATCAAGCGCCTGCAGGAGAAGCGCTTCATGCCGCTGCGCGTGATCAAGGGGGCACTGGAGGAGAACCCTGACCGCGTGCGCGCGCTGATCGAGCTGGAGGACCGCATCCTCGAGCGGGCGCTCGCCAGCGCCGAGGACTCCCGGCGCGTCTCGGTCAAGACCGTGCGCGAGCGCTATGAGATCCCACGCATAGTCCTCGACCGGCTCGCTGAGATCGGCGTTCTGACACCCAACCGCAGCGGCTATGACCAGGACGACGTGAAGATCATCGAGGCGATAGCCAACTTCCGCGCGGGCGGCTATGAGGAGGCACTCGGCTTCACCGTCTACGACACGCTGCGCTACCGCGAGGCGCTGGAGCCGCTCGTGCAGGCGGAGGTCCGCGCGCTGCTCGAGCGCTTGGCCGGCGAGGTGGAGGTCGAGCGGGCGATGGAGATCGTCGCCGCCGGTGTTGAGCCGCTGCGCGAGCTGCTCGGCGCGATGCACTCCAAGCTGCTGCTCGCCGAGCTGCGCAGCAAGCGCGCGCGCGGGGGCGCCTGACGCGTCCACCCGGATGCCGCGCCGCGCGGACGCTGCTCGCTACCAGAGCGCGCGGTGGTGCTCGACCACGCCGAGCCCGTGTGCGAGGGCGATGCCGCCCGGCAGCGTCCCGGAGAAAGAACCGAACGGCGCGCGATAGTCGCTCTTGACGATCAGCAGGTTTTCGCTGCGATTGCGCTCTGCCTCGGCGTGAAAGCGCAGCTCGGCGCCGTCCGCGCTGGAGATCCGCTTCAGGTCGGGCGCGAAGCTCACGGCCGGGGTCTCGCTGGACTGACCGTCGACCCAGACGGCGCGCTCGGAGCCGTGCGGCGGGTCGTTGACGCCCTGCACGAGGTTCCACGCGACTGCGAGGCCGTCGGCGCTCTGCCCGACGCCCGCCGACCACCACCACTCGGTGTGGCGCGCGTGGTAGCCGGCCGTGTCGTCGATCACCGCCCGCGCGCGCACCTCGGTGGGCTCGCCGCCGTCGAGCGCGAGCGTGCCGCGCGCGGCGATCCCGGCTTGCTTGCGCGTCCACACCTCTCCTCGGCCGTGCGGGCAGCGCGCCTGCACGCCCGCTTCCACCACGAGCTCGAGCTCGAGCACGGCGCCGCCCGCGCGAAGGCGCCGCCG
>JBBSDZ010000042.1:0-21360 GCA_038240205.1 Solirubrobacterales bacterium
GCCTCGCGCTCGGCACCGGCTGGGTGAGCATCGCACTGGCGGCGATGATCGCGGCGATCGTCGCCCACCTCACCGTCACTCGCAGCGACGTCCCCGCGCCTGCGCCCTGACCGAGCCGGCGCGCCAGACGAGATGAGCGGCGTCGACGTGACGCTCACCGTTTCGGTGTTCCTCGCATCCGCCGTGGAGGCGGTCGAGGCTCTGACGGTCGTGCTCGCAGTCGGCAGCACCAGGAGCTGGCGCTCGTCGCTGCTCGGAGCCGGCGCTGCGCTGCTCGGGCTGAGCCTGGCCGTGGCGGTGTTCGGGCCGGCGCTGACGCGCTTGCCGCTCGATCTCCTGCGCGCGATCGTCGGGACGTTCCTGCTGCTGTTCGGACTGCAGTGGCTGCGCAAGGCAATCCTGCGCGGCTGCGGCGCGATGGCGCTGCACGACGAGATCGGCGCGTTCAAGCGCCAGGCGGAGCTGGCGCGGTCAAGCGCAGGTGGGCGCGAGCGCATCGACCGCTACTCGTTCACCGTCTCCCTCAAAGCTGTGCTGCTCGAGGGCCTGGAGGTCATCGTCATCGTCATCGGCCTCGGAGCCAGCCAAGGGCGCGTCGGCCTGGCGGCGTTGGCGGCGGGCGCTTCGGTGTTGCTCGTGTGCGCGAGCGGGTTCGCGCTGAAGGCGCCGCTCGCGCGCGTACCGGAGAACCTGATGAAGCTCGCCGTCGGGGTGATGCTGAGCTCCTTTGGCATCTTCTGGAGCGCCGAGGGCGTCGGCGCGACGTGGCCGATCGGCGAGGCGTTCCTGCTCGTGATCATCGCACTGGTGCTCGCGTGGTCGCTGCTGGCGATCAGAGTGCTGCGCGCCCGCAAAGCGAGAATGCGCGCGCTCGGGAGCGCCGCCACGGGCGTGCTCGCCGAGACGGTGAGGTTCTTCCTCGGCGACGACCGCGCGACCGTGCTTGGCGTGCTCACCATGCTCGGCGCGACCGCGGCGCTCGCGACGGTCTCAGCGGGCTGGTACGTGGTCCCGTTGGGCTCTCTGGCTCTGCTGTCGCTCGCGCTGAGCCGCCGAGTCGAGCCGCTCGCCCGATCGCGAAAATGAGCCTCACCCGCAGCTCATCTCGCGTTTAGGCCCACGACGAATCATCACGCGCCTCAAGCCGGACCCAGCTACGCCCCGAAGGGAAAGACCGACTGCTGCTCGCAAGCATCTCCTCCACGATCACCACGTGGATCTCCGAAAACGGCGTCTACGCGGTGTTCGCGCTGATGGCACTCGACGCACTGCTGCCCGTGGGCGGTGAGCTGATAATGCTCTACGCTGGCGTGCTCGCTGCCGGCGCGGTGAGCGGCCACGGCGTCTCGCTCCTCGGCGCCGGGATTCCGAGCGGCTTCGATCGGTATCTCACACTCGCGCTCGCCGGCACCCTGGGCTACCTGCTGGGGGCGTGCGTCGGGTGGGCGATCGGGCGATCGGGCGGCCGGGCGCTACTCACCCGCCACGGGCGCTGGCTGCACCTCGACGGCTCGACGCTGGGACGCGCAGAGCGATGGTTCGATCGCTTCGGGCCGTGGGCGGTGCTGATCGGGCGAATCACGCCCGTCGTCAGGTCCTTCATCTCAATTCCGGCGGGCATCCTGCGCGCGCCCCTACCTTCCTACGTGGCTCTCACAGCGCTCGGCTCCGCGATCTGGTGCTTCGCGTTCGCAGGCGGAGGGTGGGCGCTCGGAGGCAGCTGGAAGGGCTTTCACGACAGCTTCCGCTACGCCGACTACCTCGCGCTGGCGCTCGTGCTCGTGATCGTCGCGAGCCTGGTGGTGCACCGGCGCCGGGCCGGCGCCGTCAAGCGCTGACGCGGTCGCGCGCGCGGAGGACCGGCGGCGTCAGCCGGATCGAAGCTCGAGCCGGCCGGCTGCTCAGCGTACGACCGTGAAGCTGAGCACGACCGACGCCGGGCGTTTGCCTGCGGCGCTCGCCGTCAGGATCGCCTTGTAGCCGCGCGGGCTGAGCGGCCGTGTGCCGATGCGCCCGCTGAACGCGATCGAGTTGGCGCCGGAGCGCATGTGCGAGCGCGTCAGCGTGCCGGCGACCAGCGTGCGCGTGCACTTCTTGGCGTGCGCGCGCCTCAGCGCTGCGCTAGGGGCGAGGCAAGTGCGCCCGCGCCGCAGCCCTTTGGCCGTGCGCGTGAAGATGATTCGCACCCTCGCCGCCGCCGAGAGCTTGAAGCGGAACGTGGTACCGATGGGTGCTCTGCGCGCCGATGTGGCCGTTGCCTTCTTGCCGACGCGGAAGCGCTTGTTGGTGATCCTCACCGAGCCGAGCACCAGCGCTTTCAGCGGTTTGAGCGGTTTCAGCACGATGATCGGGCGCACCGGAGCTTTCGTCGTGATCAGCGTCTGATCGGCGCCGACGACGGTGCCGGCAGCGTTCGTGGCGACGAGGCGGAAGTGGTAGAGCGTCCGCGGTTTCAGCCCGGCCAGGACTGTCGAGACGGCCTGCGCGATGCCACCTTCGCCCGCGCTTGCGACAGCCGTGAAGTTCCCGTAAGCGGTCGTCGTGCCGAAGTCGACGTGATAGCTGGTGGCGCTGAAGTCCGGGTTCACGCTGCCGCCGACGATCGCCGAGTTGAAGCCTACGTTGCTGACCGCGCCCGTCGTCGCGAGCGGCGGCGGCACCTCGACCGAGCCGGTGTCACAACCGCCGCCCTGTGGCCGCGTCACCCCGCGCTGGTCGCTCGGCGGGCACGTCGCCGGATCGGCGCTGTCGATCGCCGGGCTGCCCGCCGTCGGCATCTGTGTCAGCGACAGGCCGCCGTGATCGCCGAGCGGGCCGAGCCGCGCATCGACGCCCGACTTGTCGGTGGTGGCGGTGAAGCCGCATGAGGTCCCGTCGTCGATGTTGTGACCGCTCGAGACGATTGGAGCCGAGCAGTTACCGCCGGCGTTCGCGGCGAGGATCGAGTTGCCGATGCTGCTACCGGCTCCCAATACCAGGCCACCGGCGCCACCGCCCGTGCCCGCGCTGTTGGCAGCGACAGTCAGATGCGAGAGCGTCGCCGTGCCGCCGCCAAAGCTCATTCCACCGGCGAACCCGGGCGCGCCCGCTCCTCCGGCGGTATTGGAGGAGATCGTGCTGTTCGCGACCGTGAGCGTCTGCGTCACTTCGGCCCCCCCGGAGCCGAACGAGATTCCGCCGCCGGAGCCGCTGCTTTTGGCGTTTCCTCCCCCGGCGGTGTTGCCGGTGACCGCCGAGCGATCGAGTGCGAGCGTCAGCGCGTTTTTGTCGCCGCCGCTGCCAAGGCTCACGCCGCCGCCGAAACCCGGCGCTTCGGCGCCGCTGCCGCCCGCCGTGTTGTCGGCAACTGCGCTTTCGGTGAGCGTGATCGAGATCACCCCGTTTTTGAAGCCGGTGCTTGCGTCGATGCCCGCGCCGAACCCGGCGTCGCCGACACCCGCCGTGTTGCCGCTCACGCTGCTGCGGGTGAGCGTGAGCGTGAACTGAGCGCCGTCACCCGCCGAGTAATCGATGCCACCGCCGAACCCGGCGCCACCCGCGCCGCCGCCAGCGGTGTTTTCGCTGACCGAGCTGTTGAGCAGGGTGAGGATGCCGGCGCCGAAGTCGATGCCGCCGCCGAAGCCCGCAACGCCCGCGCCACCTGCGTGATTGCCGGTGATCGCGACGCCTTCGAGCGTGAGCGTGCCGACCGCATCGATCCCCGCCCCGGTGGGGTCTTTGCCGTGCGTGATCGTCAGGCCGCTCAGCGTCACCATCGGCGTACCCGTCATCGAGAACACACGTGAAGCGTCGTTACCGCTGATCGTGCTCGCGCCCGAGCCGGCGCCCGCGATCGTCAGGTTCTTCGCGAACGCGAGCGGACCCGAGGTGAGCGTGATCTGACCGGCGGGAACCGCGACCGTGTCGTTCACCGCAGCTTCGGCGATCACCTGGCGCAGCGAGCCGGCCCCGCTGTCGTTGAGGTTCGAGACGATCCTGGTTTCGGCCGATGCCGCCGCGGGCGCCACACCAAGCGCAGCTGCCGCGGCGAGGCTCGCGAGCAAAGTCCCGCGCGACCGAGGTGCGCGTTTCCGAGCCGACGCTCTCAAAGTTCGTCCCCCACGTGCCCCGGAACCTACCACTCCGTGCAGCCGCTTCATCGTGACCTGGACACCTCTCGCAAGGCGCAGCGTGCTCGGTCCGGCTCCGCCTGGTGAGCCGCATTCCCCTCAGCCGGCGACCGACCATTGGATCTGCCCGAGTCCCGGGAACCCGAGCGCTTCTGCCGTGGCGCCGGTCAGATCCCACTCGCGCCCGACTATGTAAGGCCCGCGATCTATCACCGGCACGGTCAAGCTGCGTCCGGCGTATGTGAACGTGATCAGCGTTCCGCACGGCGCCGTCTTGTGTGCGACTCCCAGCTCGTTGCGCCCGAGAACGCCGCCGCACGCCAGCCCGAGGCCGTAGTCGCGGAAGACCGACGCCGTGCTCACCTGCGTGCCGGTTCTGAGCTCTTGCGTCCACGGCAGCAGGCCGGCCAAGTTCGCAGCCTCCGCGCTGAGCGCCTGGCGGCGCTGCGCTCGCTGGATCGCTTCCATCTGGGCGAGCTCGCGCGCGACCTCGGCGTCTGAGAGCGCGCCGGGGGCCGGGCGAAACGCGGCCGGCACCGGATGCGCCGGTGGGATCGCTCCGCCCGCGCTTCGCCGCGCCGGTGAGCCCGTCCTCGTCGTGTGTGCGCCCGGAGGATCCGGCGCGACCGTCGGGGCGCGCTTGCCCGCCTTGCTCGCCGAGGCGGTCGAGCTCGTCGTGGCGGGATCCTTCGCGGCCGATGACGCCGGCGCGGACCGAGTGCCGCCGCCGCAGCCTGTCCCCGTCAGCGAAGCGACGAGCAACAGCGAGAGGCCGACGGCGGCAACGGCGCGCCTCAGGCGCCGCGTTCGGGACATCGCATGATTATCGGACACGAGCGAGCGCGCTCGATCCCGCTACCTGTCCCTGCCCGAGGGTGAGGCCCGGCGCACCTGCGCAGGGCTGCTGCCAGGTCAGCTCGAACAGGCCGCACAGATCGCCGGCCTGATAGGTCGTGAACGGATCGGGTCCGGCCGGGTCCATGATCTCGTTGTGAGGATCCGGCGCCGGCGGCTCGGCGACCGGATGGTTCAGGCCCATCGCGTGCCCGAGCTCGTGCAGCAGCGTGCGGTGAAGTTGGGCGCGCGCGGCGAGCTCGCGGGCGGACCGACGCTCGGAGAGCAGAAGCCAACGAGGATCCCGGACCTTCGCGGCACACGCGTCGCCGGAGTGCCCGTGCGAGGCCACGGACGGCCACAGCGCCGGGGCGGGCGCTCGGTTTGGCGGCCAGGGCGGTTGGGTAGGTCACGATGAGGCAGCGTCCACGGAGGATCCGCCCGCGAGGGCCCAACCGGGAGAGTGAAATGGCAAGGGGACTTGTAGGGCTTCTGATCGTCGTCGCGATCGTTCTGGTGCTGGTCAAAGTCGCCGTCGCCGGCGGCATCATCGGCCTGATCGCGCTGATCCTGCTGATCCTGATCCTGCTAGGCAGGATCTGAGCGAATGGCTCCAGCTGAGGCGAGGTCGCTGGGGACGCACCGCGCGGGCGCCAAATGAGCGGCGCGCTGCTCGCCATCTACCTCAACGACCACCTGGCAGGAGCCACCGCCGGTAGGGAGCTGGCCCGTCGTGCGGCGTCGAGCAACGCAGACTCCGACTACGGCGCCTTCCTCGCAGGCCTCGCCACGCAAATCGACGAGGACCGCGAGTCCCTGCTCGAGCTGATGCGCTCGCTCGATGTCGGCGCCGATCGCGTCAAGGTCGTCGGCGGGTGGGCTGCCGAGAAGGTCGGGCGGCTCAAGCTCAACGGGCGGCTGCTCGGCTATTCCCCGCTCAGCCGTCTGCTCGAGCTCGAGGGCCTCACGCTCGGCGTGCGCGGGAAGCTGGCCCTGTGGCGAGCGCTCGAGGAGATAGCGCCCGCCGAGCCGCATCTGGCGCAGGCGGACCTGCCGGTGCTCTCCGAGCGGGCTGCTGCCCAACTCGAGGGGCTCGAGGCCCAACGACTACGCGCGGCGCTCGAGGCTTTCAGCTGAGAGCCGCGCCCAGTCGGGCCGCGCTAGTCCCTATCGTGCGCGTGTGGCACGCACGCGGCTATACCGAGGCGGCAAGCTCGAGCTCGAGAACTTCCCTGTCTCGGACATCTCCGAGCACGTGCAGGACCCGGAGGCGTGCGTGTGGCTCGACTACTGCGCCCCGACTCGGGAGGAGCTCGCGACGATCGCGAGCGAGTTGAGCCTGCACCCGCTGGCTGTCGAGGACGTGGTCAGCGAGCATCAACGCCCGAAGCTCGACCGCTACGACTCGCATCTGTTCCTCAACGCCTACGTGGTGCGACTGGACGTCGAGTCGGGCGAGCTGCAGACGAGCGAGATCGGCGTCTTCATCACCAAGCACGCACTCGTGACGGTGCGCAAGGACGAGGGCGTGGACATCGACGCGATCGTGCGCCACTGGGACGACTCGGCGGAGCTCGCCGTCCACGGGGTCACATTCCTGTTGTGGGGCCTGCTCGACGTCATCGTCGATGGGCACTTCGAGGCCGTGCAGTCACTGGACACCGAGATCGAGGCGCTCGAGGACCTGCTGTTCGATGACACCGCGCGCCAAGTCGAGGTTCAGCGCCGCTCCTTCGAGCTGCGCAAGAGCCTCGTGCTGCTGCGGCGGGTCGTCGTGCCCATGCGCGAGGTCATCAACTCGGTCATGCGCCGGGACCTGCACGTGATCGATCCGGAGATGAGCCCGTACTACCAGGACGTCTATGACCACGTACTGCGCGCGACCGACTGGACCGAGTCGCTGCGCGATCTCGTGACGACGATCCTCGAGACCAACCTAGCCATCCAGGGCAACCGCATGAACCTCGTGATGAAGAAGGTCACGAGCTGGGCGGCGATCATCGCCGTCCCGACGGCGATCACCGGCTTCTACGGACAGAACCTTCCTTACCCCGGCTTCTCCACCCACTGGGGATTTTGGGTGTCCACGGCTGTGATCGTCGTCGTCTCGACTCTGCTCTATCTGTCCTTTCGCCGCCGCGACTGGCTATAGCGATCGCGCTTGGCTCGCTGGTGATGCTGTTCTCACCTGGACTGCTCATACGTTCCCTTCGTGCGGCCGCGGAGTGCTGTCAACTCCTCAGACAGATCCCCGACCGGTTCGGTTACGGATTGATCGAGCCGTCTGCCCGGCGGTCGGAGCAACGCCGCGGCCCCGCGCTGTGAGCGGTGTAACGAAAGGTCGCGGCCGTCGGTCCTAGGACTGGGAGGCTGGTTGGCAATGAGGCCTACCCAATGGCTCATTGCCCCAATCCCACGACTAGGATCGAATGATCGAACTGACAGCCACGGATCCCGATGGCGTGCTCGTCGAGCGCACGCTCAAAGGTGATCTGCGCGCGTTCGAGTCGATCGTCGAGCGCCACCGCGACGTCGTCTTTCGCGTCGCCGCTCGGATCGTTGGGCCAGAGGAGGCGCACGACGTCGGTCAGGACGCCTTCCTGCGTGCCTTCCACCGGCTTTCGAGCTTCAAGGGTGAGGCACCGTTTCGGTCATGGCTGCTGCAAATCACCCATCACGCGGCGATCAACGCGGCAACGCGTCGACGGCCCGAACCGGTGGACTCCGAGATCGAGCGCGCCGGCGAGTCCGACACGGCCGAGCACGAGCGCAGGCCGGCAGAGCAGCTGGAGCGCAGCGAGCGCGAAGAGCGCCTGCAACTCAAGCTCGCAATGCTGCGGCCCAGCTACCGCAGCCTGGTCGTGCTCCGTGACCTCGAGGGACTCTCTTACGGAGAGATCGCCTCCGTCCTCGAGATGCCGATCGGAAGCGTCAAGGGACGTCTGCATCGCGCCCGCGGCGAGCTGATCGAGCTGCTGCGAAACAACACCTACGATTGGGAGCTGCCGGTTTGACACCCAACGATGAGCAGGGGCAGCAAACCGCCGCCGAGCGCCGCTTGGAGCAGCACCTCGCCGTGCTCCGTGACGGTCCGCCGGCCCCGCCGTCGCTCAGCCGCCAGGTGCTCCGTGATGCCCGTTGGCAGCGCGCGGTGCGCTCCCCCTTGCTCGCGGTGGCGCACGTCGCCGCCGCCATGGCGGACACCATCCGACTACTCGTGAGAGGCAGGTCCCAATGACCCCAATCGCCGTCGGCATCCTCGATCAGGCAGGCAACCAGCTCGGCGGCTTCCTCCCTCGGCTCGGGGGTGCCCTGCTGCTGCTGCTCGTCGGCCTGTTGATCGCCCGGCTGGTCGGGAAAGTGCTCGAGAGAGTGCTTCTCCGCGCCGGGCTCGATGCCTTCTCCGAGCGCGTCGGCGCCGCCCATGTGCTCACCCGTGCGGGGCTCGGTGCGTCCCTTGCTCGGGTCGTGGCCGTCGCGATCCGGGTCGCACTGAGCATCGTCGTGGTGCTCGCCGCGCTGTCGCTGCTCGGCCTGCAGTTCCTCAGCGAATCCTTGAACCAGGGAGTGCTCGTGCTCCCGAAGCTCTTGATCGCTGCCGCCCTGGTGCTCACCGGGGTCGTGCTCGGTGGCTTTGCTCGGGAGCGCGTCGAGCGACTCACCTTCCAGCTCGACTTCCCCGTCCCGCTCGGTGCGGTTGCGCAAGTGACCGTTGTGTCCGTGTTCGCGATCACTGCCGCTGCGCAGATCGCGATATCGACGATCGTGCTGCTGATCCTGATCGGGGTCATTCTGGCCGGGGTCGTCGCGACCTTTGCCCTGGCATTCGGCCTGGGCGGGCGCGAGTTCGCCCGCGCGGTCAGCGCGGGGCGCTACGTCCGCGGCGCGTATGAGATAGGCCAGGACATATCGCTCGGTGACGTGCGCGGGCGAATCGAGGCGATCGACGGAGCGAGCACGGTCATCGACAGCGGCGAGGGACGCAGCGTGCGAATCCCCAATCACCTGTTGCTCGAGTCGATCGTGACCGTGCACGGTGTCGAGCCTCGGGTGCCTGGCTGAGCACGCTCGCCGTGCGTAGTTGACACAACCCTGCGGTGCGTGTCCGCAGACGCACACCCGCAGCGAAGCAGGCTCAGCCCAGCGACTCCAGCGCCCTGCCAGTGATCGCAGCTGCCAAGCGCAGCTGCTCCTGGACGGGCCGCTCGCCGTGCGAATCCAGCCGCCAGCGCATCGTGTCGTTCAGCTCCGGGCAGGCGTCGGCCGCGATCGCCGCGCACGTCCTCGCCGCGTCTCGCACCGCGCTCGGCTCGACCGTCCAGATCGCCTCGAACCGGCGCGGCCGTGAGCTCGCGAGCGGTCCGCGCAGCGCCTCGCGAGCGGCCAGGCACACCGCGTAGCCGGGGGCGTCGCAGACGATTGTCCATTCGCGGGCGATCGGGTGGCTGCGCTGCACCGGAATCTCCGCGAGGCCGTCGGGCGAGCGCGACAGGGACGGAAAGTCGGCAAACACCATCGTCAGAGCGGCGCCGCGAGCGAGCTCGAGCCAACGTGACTCCTCTTCGCGATAGAAGCGCTCGCGCTGAAAGGACGCGAACAACAGTGGCTGCTCTGCGCGCGCGATGCACTCGTCCTCGATCGCGCGGCTGAGCGCGAGGATCATGCGCTTGGGCAGCGCTCGCGCCTCGAGGTCCGGGTGGCGGCGGCGCAGCGAGGCGAAGATCGAAGTCTCCGGCACCGCCGCTTCGCCTTCTGCGCGCGCGATCGCCGCGGCTAGCGTCGCGCCGCCCGCCCGCTCCAGGACGACCCGCCTGACGAGCTCCATGTCACGCTCGCTGTAGCGACGATGACCCCCTGGAAGGCGCTTTGGCACCGGGAAGCCGTGCCGCTGCTCCCAGGCGCGCAGCGTTCCCTCAGCGACGCCCGTCCGGTCTGCGACCTCAGCGATCCCGTACTCCATCTCGTACTCCTCTCTACGGAGTGTGTAAGTTTAGCTGTGCAAGTGTATGGGTAACAGGGGCGTACTGCAGCAACCCGCGACGAAGGAGAGCCGGATGGCAACCATCGAGCAGTCCGTAGAGGTCAATGTCCCGCTGGCGACGGCCTACAACCAGTGGACCCAGTTCGAGCAGTTCCCCCGCTTCATGGACGGCATCGAGCAGGTCCGCCAGCTCGACGACACGCACCTGCACTGGGTCGCCCGGATCGCCGGCCAGCGCCACGAGTGGGATGCGGAGATCACCGAGCAGCACCCGGACGAGCGCATTGCATGGCGCAACACCGACGGCAAGGACAATGCCGGCGTGGTGACGTTCCACCGCATCGATGACTCGACCACGCGCCTGATGGTTCAGCTCGACTACGTGCCCGAGGGTGTGCTCGAGAAGCTTGGCGACCTGATCGGGGCTCCCGACCGGCGCGTCAGCGGCGACCTCGACCGCTTCAAGATGCTCGTCGAGACCGCCAGCCAGGAGACAGGTGCCTGGCGTGGAGAGGTGGAGCGCCCCGACGAGCGCTCGGCTGCGTAGCTTCGATGAGCAAGCTGCAATGCCCGCGCTGCGGCTTGACCCAGCACGGCGGCGTCGGCGAGGGAGTCGAGCACTGCCCACGCTGTCTGGCGCGGACGGCGGGTGCCATCTCGATCCGACTGGAGCGAGGTAGGCGTGAACCGGCGTCCGTGCTGCAGCCGCGCGAGGCGATCATGCGTCTCGCGCGGCGGGTCCGCGCGGTCCAAGGAAGATAGCGAGCTGTCCGCGCGCCGCCGGATCCGCGGGACAGCGCTTTGTGGCTCTCAGGCTCGCCGCCGTCTGACCGCGCCTGCGGCTGCTGACCGCGCTAGAATTGCACGTAAGTTCGGGACTTGTGTGACATCGAGTTCCGGATGTTCATGTCTGGCAGGACATGACGAGCCGGGGAGAGTGGGTTCGCGCGGACTGCCTTCACCATCGATGGGCGCGCGGCTCGGTTGACGCTGAGCATCGCTCGCCGTGTGGAGGCGGGAAATGCCCCTTCTCGACTGTCCCAGTTGCGGTTGGACGACGCGAATGCTGGGACCGCAAGCCGGTCTGGAGCTTTGCCCGCGCTGCCTCGCGCAGCACAGGCGGAAAGCCGAGCTGGTCGTAGTGGCCGAGCCGGAGAGCGCCGAGAGTCCCTCAGGCGCTCCGAGAGCCGGTGCAATGCACGTTGGCAAGGCGCGGGCGTGAGCGGCGTCCCGCAACCTTCGCGCGGCGGGCTGGGCATCGTCGGCGTCGCAGGCACGCGACCGGCGCAACCCCAGTCCGGCCTCGACGGTGGCACACGATCGACACAACGCCTGTTCGAGCAGTTCCAGCAGGATCGCGATCCGGCGATTCGCGAGGAGCTGCTGCGCCGCTTTCTCCCACTCGCGCGGCGGCTCGCCGCCGGCTACGCCAACTCGAGCGAGCCACTCGACGATCTCGTGCAGGTCGCCACGCTGGCCCTGCTCGTCGCGATCGATCGCTTCGAGCCAGATCGCGGCTTCGGCTTCAAGACGTTCGCGATCCCGACGATCACGGGCGCGCTCAAGCGCCACTTCCGCAGCGCGACGTGGGGAGTCCACGTCGCGCGGGGGGCGCAGGAGCGGGTGCTCGCGATCGACGACGCCAGCGAGTTCCTGGCGGGGTTGAACAACCGCGCGCCGACTCTGCAGGAGATCGGTAGGTACTTGGGCATCGGCACCGACGCAGTGCTGGACGGTATGCAGACCGCCGCGGCCTACAGGCCGGATTCGCTCGACGCCCCAGCCGGGACACGCGAGGGCGATCTGGAAGGCGCGAGCGTGGGCGACGGCGTTGGCGACGAGGACGCGCGATTCGAGCTGGCCGAGGACCGGATCGAAGTCGCGCGCGTGCTGCAGTGCCTAACGGATTTTGAGCGCGACGTACTGCGACTGCGCTTCGTGCGCGAAATGACCCAGGTGCAGATCGCCGCCGAGATGGGGATATCCCAGATGCAGGTCTCGCGGGTGCTGCGGCGCTCGCTGGACCGCCTGCGAGAGCTCGCGGCGGAATCCGCCGAAGATCACATGGCGGCTTAGCCGCGGTTTCCGATTGCAGGGGGAGCGGCGCGCCGAGCCGGGCGCGTTGCCGCTGCTCAGAGGACGGGCTCACAGCGTCCGGGACCGCCGTCCAGCAGCGCGAGCGCTGGACGCTCTTCGACGGTCACGCGCCGCGACTCCATCGGCTGCTCAGGCTCACTCGCGGGCAGCGAGATCGATGCGCAGGCGTGCGCATCGGCGAAGTCAGGGCCGAGGAACCGGCTCTGTGCGGCGACGAGCACCGCGTAGGCCATCGCCGAGAGGTCTCGCAGCGACTGGTGGCGGTTCTGGCGCACGCCGAGATCCACCTGCGCGAGACCGTCGAGCCCGGCGATGCGCCACGCATCGATCAGCATCGCGATCTCGACCCCATATCCGGCGCTGAACGGGAGCCGCTCGAGCAGCTCGCGCCGGCCGGCCGTCTCCCCTGCCAGCGGCTGATCGAACACCGCCAGCTCCGGCGCGTGCAGGTTCAGCAGCGGGCGCGCCATCAGCTCGGTCACGCGACCGCCTCCATGGGGCGCCAACATGCCCTCGGCACGGAAGGGCCGGCGGAAGAAGCCCTTGACGAAGCGGACGGCCGGGTCGCAGATCAGCGGTCCAAGCAGGCCCGTGAGGAAGTGCTCGCCGAACTCCTCGGTGTCGGTGTCCGCGAAGGCGACGATGTCGCTGTCGAGCACTCGAAGCGCCCGCCACATCGCGTCGCCCTTTCCGCGCGCCGGCCCGAGCTCGGCGGAGAGCTCGTCCTCCTGCAGCACGCGCAGCCCGGCGTCGGCGGCCACCCGGGCGCTTCCGTCGCGCGAACCGGCGTCCACGACGAGCACCTCGTCGAGCAGCCCCACGGTGTGCAGCCGCGCTGCGACTTCCGCGATCGGGCCGATCGTCGCGGCGACCTCGCGCGCCGGGAGCACGAGCGCGATCGACGCGTCCTTGACCTCGAGCAACCGCTCCAGCGAGAACTCGGCCGCGGCGTAGGAGCGGCGCGCACGCCAACTCGAGCGCGCGAGATCCTGCGAGAGCCCGCGCGGAGCGCGACCTGCGGTGCGTGCAGAGGTGGTCACCCGCACGAGGCTGCTGCGATGGATCGCCACCCCGCGCGCTTGCAGCTCGCGCTCGAGCGCCTCGTCCTCCAGCGCGGCGCGCACGGGCAGACCGCCGCAGCGCCGGTAGGTCGCGGCGGTCAGCGCCAGCGAGGCGCCGCTGAACTGGTGGTGCTCGGCCGTCGCGGTCTGATGCTGTGAGGAGAGCACGTCGCGAAGCCGCACCGCTGCGAGGCGGTCCCGCTCGCTGAGCGCTTGCGGCGAGACCTCGGCGAGCTCGCGTGGATCGAGCTCGATACGCCCGCCGATCGCCTGCGCGCCGGCGCGGACGAGCTCGAGCTGACTGGCGAGCCAGTCCGGCGCGACGACGCTGTCGGCGTCGGTGCTCGCGATCAGTCCGTCCCCCCTTCCGAGCCCCAACAGCCGCTCGCAGGCGAGATCCATCCCGCGCCGGCGCGCGCGCCCGACACCTTGCCCGACGACCAGGACGACCGTGTGCAGCCGCAGCGCCTGCTCCCGCTCGGCGAGCTCGCGGACCTTCTCCAGCGTGCCGTCGGTGCACCCGTCGAGTACGACGATCACCTCGTAGTTCCGGCCGGCCACGCCGAGCTGATGGGCGAGGGCGTACAGGCAGGCCTCGATCCGCTCCGCCTCATCGCGCGCCGGGACGACCACGACCGCGCGCAGCTGCGCCTCCGGCGCGGGCAGTGCTTGCTCCTGTGCGAGAGATCCATCGACCGCGGAGCCTCGCTCGATCGCGATCGTGTCGTTCGCTTCGAGGCTCACGGTGCTGCCTCGCCCGCGCGGATCAGCTCGCGTCCGCGTTCGTAGTCCTCGTCGCGTTCATGGGTGAGCACGCCGACGGCGGCGCCGTCTCGCGAGTACCAGACGGTGAATCCGCCATCCGCATGCTCGATCAGGCGGGCGTCCTCGTAACCGTCGCCCCAGGCGGCGTACTTCAACGTCTCACGGCCGATCGTCGACCAGAAGCCGGGCACGTCCTCCCAGCGCTCCCCGCCGCCCGCGAGCGCGTGGCCGGCGACCTCGCCGTGGCTGAGCGCGTCACCCCAGTGTTCGACTCTCAGGCTTCGCCCGGCGCTCGCGTTCATCGCATGGGCGACGTCGCCGACGGCGAGCACCGCCCCCTCCCCGGAGGTGCTGCGCATCTGCGCATCGACGCACAGCGCCCCTTCGCGCGTGGCCAGCCGGGCGGCGCTACCGAGCTCGCCGCGCGGCTGCGTGCCCATGCCGAGCACGACGCACGATCCGCTCAGCCGCCGCCCGTCCTCGAGCACGACGACCCGTGCATCCTCGACCGCCGCCACGCTTGCGCCGGCGACCAGCGCGACTCCGAGGTGCGCGAGCCAACCGGCGATCCGCCGCCCCGCCCCCTCCCCCAGCCGCTCGGCCTGCGGGAACGCTTCCTGACCGATCAGCACGACCTCCACGCCGCGCATCGCCAGCGACCCTGCGATCTCACAGCCGATGAAGCCGGTGCCGATCACGAGCACCGGGCCGCCCGCGAGCGCTCTCTCGGCGAGCGTGAGGCTGTCGGGAAGCTCGCGCATCGTCATCACGGCTGGATCGTCGAAGCCGGGCAGATCTGGACGCACGGGCCGCGAGCCGCTGGCGAGGACGATCGCATCGGCGGGCAGTCGCTCGCCGCTCTCGCTGCTCACGGCGCTCGCACCCGGATCGATCGCGACCACCTTCACGCCCCGCAGCAGCTCCACATCGTTCGCCTCGAACCACGATCCCGGCTCGATCGGCAGCTCGGCGGCATCCACCTCTCCGCGCAGCAGCTCCTTGGTCAGCGGCGGTCGTTCATAGGGCAGCCGCGGCTCTTCGCCGATCAGCGTGACCCGCGCAGTGCCACCGTGCTCGCGATATGCGCGGGCTGTGGACAGGCCGGCGGGACCCGCGCCGACGATCACGATGCGCTCAAGCGACATCGCCGTCGAAGCGATCGAGGCGGTAGCCGGGCCGGCGCCCGTCGAACGCGTGCCAGCGCGCCAGCCGCGCCAGCAGCCGCTCGTGCGCCTCGTCTCCGCGCATCGGCTCCTCCACGCCCGCCCCGCGCCAGCTCACGGCGAGCACGCTCGTGCCGGATCGCAGCTGCGCCTCGATCCAGTCGATCGCCAGCTCGAGCGCTGGATGATCGAGGTAGTAGAGGACCTCCGAGCAGACCACCGCGTCCCACGGTCCCGCCGGCGCCTGCTCGGGGAAGGCCGCCTGGCGCAGCTCGACGTTGGTCAGACCGGCGAGCCGCTCGCGAGCGATCTCGAGCGCCCGCGGCGCGAAGTCGATCGCGAGCAGGCGCTCGCAGCGCGGGGCGAGCAGCTGCGTGAACGCGCCGATCGAGCAGCCGACCTCGAGCGCTCGCGCAAGCGGAGCCGGCGGCAGCGCGGCAAGCGTGTCGGCGTACTTCTCGCGCTCGTAGTCGCTCGTGAGGTAGTCCCACGGGTCGGCGCTCTGCTCGTACAGACGCCCGAAGCGCTCGGCCGAGACGCGAGCTGGACTCGAAGCGCGGCTCATTCTTGTCCTTCCTCGAGCGTGCGCGAGCCAAGCTCGAGGAGCTTCGGCTCGAGCCGGTGCTGGAGCAGGAAGAGATCGAGGTCGCGGCGGGCGCGATCGAGCGCTTCGCCGTCGATCAGAGCGCGCGACCCGCACACGCGCACGGCCTCTGCTGCGATCACGCGCGCGGCGTCGGCGATGGCGATGCGCGATTCCGCCGCGACAGCGCGCCAGCGCGCGAGCTCCGCGGGGTCGACCTGGGCCGACTCGCGTGGGGCGGCTGCGGCCTCGCCTGCTCGCTGCAGGAGCGCGACAGCATGCTCCAGCCAGCGGTCGATCGAGCCCTGCGCGACGCGCATGCGCCCGAGCGCGTGCAGCCTCAGCTCGTCGAGACTACGCTCGCCGACCGCCGCGACAGTCGCCTGGAGAATGCGGTCGCAGATGCCCGCCCAGGTGGAGGCCGTACGAACGGCATCGCGAGAGAACCACGGCTCGCGCATGACCTCGTCCGGCTCACCGAGGATCGCGAGCACGGGCGCGTCGAGGAACTCGACCCGGTGGCTCTCCGAGGCCCGCAGGCCGGAGGCTCGATACCAGCTGCGATCGATCGTCAGGGCGCTGCCGGCATCCACGTACACGAGCCGGCGCGAGCCCTGCTCGTCGCGAGCCACGACCAGCGCGCGCTCGACCCCGCCGGCGCCAGAGCAGAACGTCTTCACGCCGCGAAGCACCTGGCCGCCGCGCTCGTGGCGGGCGATGCTCGCCGGCGGGCCCTCACCGTGCGAGGGGTCGGCGCCCCATACGCCGAGGAGCAGCTCGCCCCGGCGCACGCCGTCGAGCTCACGTTCGCACAGCTCCTCGGGGGCGAGCATCGCGAGTCGCTCGACGCCGTTGAAGTGACCGTCGAGGATGCGAGCGGTCGAGGAGTCCGCGCCGGCCACTGCCCGCACCAGCATCGTCTCCCTGCCGAGCGTCGAGCGCTCCGGCTCGGCCGCGGACTGCGGCACGCCCGCGACTCGCAGGCTCTCGAAGTTCTCGCGCGGAAAGCGCGGATTGACGTCCAGCTCGGTCGCCCGCGCGGCGAGCTCGACCAGCGCAAGCTCGAGCCTCTCGTATTCGGCGCCGTCGCCGGGGTGGGCAAGCAGCGGCTGCGCGCTCATGCCGCTCGACCGACCGGTTCGACCTGCGCCGACGCCCGCGAACCAGCGGCCGGCCCAAGGCCGTAAGCGGGGAGGGGCGAGAGCTCGTGCTCGTCCGTGAGCGCTCCCACGTTCAGGCCCGCCGACCGACCTGCGGCGATCAGCGCGGGTAGCAGCTCGACGGTGTTCTGGGCGCCCAGACGCAAAGCGCCCGGCCCGAGCGCGTCGTGCATGAGCACGACTGCGCCGCCGTGCAGTTGCGCTCGCGCGCGGGACAGCATCGCCGCGGCCGAGTCCCCGCGCCAGTCGTGCGTGTCGATGCTCCAGTGCACGAACGCCAGCCCGTGCCGCGCAGCGACGCGCTCGCTTGTCGGCGTACGAATACCCCACGGCGTGCGCCAGCGCGTCGCGTGCACGCCGACGCTCGCGAGAGCGTCGAGTGCGCAGAGCGTGTCGTGCTCGATCTCGGCTTCGCTCAGATCGCTGTGACGGATGTGGCGATGCGCGTGCAGCTGCACGTCGTGGCCGGCCTCGATCAGCGCGCGCACGAGTCCCGGCATCTCGAGAACCCGTTCGCCGAGGACGAAGAACGTCGCGTGCACGCGCGTCTGGCCGAGCAGATCGAGGACGCACCGCGTCCAGTACTGATCCGGCCCGTCGTCGAAGGTCAGCACGAGGGAGCGCGACCCGCCCGCGCCCGCCCACAATGGCGGGGGCGCTAGCAAGAGCCCTTGGACTCGAGGTCTATTGCTCTGCTGCTGATCGCCGGCACGGGCTTCTCCTGAGAGGGAGGGGGACTATTGCTCCGGGAAGAGTTCTACCCGCGACGCACACGCGTCAACCGGTTCCGCGGCGCCAGGAGTTCGGCCGCGCCCGAGCGGCGCTCGAGCTCGGCGGCTCAGACGCTCGACGCGTAGCGCACTTCGGCGTGGAGCCGCAGCAGCTCGCCGTCGGCGAGGCAGGAAAGGCATTCGAGGCCGAGATGCCGTCCCTGCGCGTCGGTCAGCTCGTGCCACTCGGCGTATGCCACAGACTCCCACGGCGGGGCCAGGCACAGACAGCGCTCGCAGTGCTCGATCAAGCGAGCGAGCTCAGGAGCCGCTTCGGCGGCTTCACGCCCGTCGCGGCCGGCACCGCTCAGGGCAGCAGGTGGACGACCTCTACCGAGTGCTCGCGCGAGGCGCACGGCGATGATCGAGCGGTGGCACGCCGCCGGCTAGAGCCAGGGTTGGGACATGACGGCGAACGGGTAGGCAGACTCATGGCCTCCCTTCGAGCGAAAGGCAGACGGATGAGCAAACTGATCTTCACGCCGTTCAGCATCATCGCCGGCCTTCTCGCCGGCATCATCGGCAAACGACTGTTCCGGGGACTGTGGGGAGTCGTCGACGAGCAGGAACCGCCGAAGCCCGACCAGCGAGCGGGAAAGCTGCAGAAGCTCGCGCTCGCGCTCGTTGTCGAAGGGGCTCTGTTCCGCCTTGTCAAGGGCCTCACCGATCACGGCTCACGTCACGCGTTCGCGCGGCTGACCGGGTCCTGGCCGGGCGAGGGGGCACCGGAGAAGAAGTGACGCGATGAGGCGCTCGCGCCTCATCTTCGCCGTGACCGACGCGGCGCCCGGTTGGCGGACGTCGCCGCGCAGCTCGCAACGGGCCGAGCCGGGCGTAGGAGACTGGAGCGCCGATGAAATCGCTCAACCGCCATCCGCGTGTCGCGCTGCTGTTCTCGACGCTGCTCGCTGGCGGCACGGTCGCGGCGATCGCGGCTGCGGACAGACCGCGGGCGCTCTGGCACACGCTCGAGCAGATCCAGCCGCAGTGGCTGCTCGCGGCGCTCGGGGCCGAGCTTCTGGCGTATCTCGGATATGTGCTCGCCTACCGCTCGCTGATCTCGGCAGCCGGGCGCGAGCGCCTCCCGCTGATGCTCACGATCCGCCTCGTGCTCGCGGGCTTCGGTCCGTTCGTGCCGCAGGGCGGGTTCGGCCTGGACCGTCTGGCGCTGAGGTCGGTGCACCGCAGCCGCAGGCGTGCGCGGGTCCAGGTGCTGGGGCTGGGAGCGGTCGAGTACGTGCTGCTCGCGCCAGCTGCGTTCGTGTCCGCGCTGATCGTCTTCCTCAGATCCTCGCGCAGCTCACCGGGATTGACGCTCCCGTGGATCCTCGGGGTCCCGCCTGGACTGTTGCTCGGGTGGCTCGCGAGCCACCCGCGCGTACGCGCGCGCTTCGAGCGCTCCCACACACGCGCCGGGCGCTGGATCGGCGACCTGCTGGCGGGGGTCGGCGTGATGCGCAAGGTCCTACTGCAGCCACTGGAGCGGCCTGCGGCACTCCCCGGCATGGCGCTCTACTGGGCGGCGGAGATCGCGTGCCTGGGCTTCGCGCTGCGCTGCTTCGAAGTGGAGATCTCTGTCCCGGCGCTGATCCTCGCCTACGCGACCGGCTATGCCGCGAGCAGGCGCTCGCTCCCGTTCGGCGGCGCGGGCATCACCGAGGCGCTGCTGACGATCTCGCTGATCGCCGTACACGTGCACGCGGCGCAAGCGCTGATCGCGGTCCTCGCCTACCGAGTGGTCAACTTCGCGATCCCAGTCGTGCCGGCGCTGCTCGCGCACTCCTCGTTGGAGCCGCTGTTGGAGGATCTAGAGCGGCCCGGAGACCAGCCCGGCGGCGGTCAGGCCGGCTGAGGGGCCGCCTACCTCCTGCGCGTCAGGGCAAGGCCGCGCTGAGGGCTTCGCCCCTTCACATCCCCCTCGGCGGAGCCAAGTGGCACCGCTCGCTTGGCAATCGTGCCGTCGCTGTTGCGCATGACGAGCGTCTCGCCTCGCGCGAGGCGGCAGCGGTGGCGCACCTGTCCGGGTGCAGCCAGGGCGCCCGCCGAGCTGGCGAGCGATACGGCGCTGAGAGTCAGCGCTGCTGCGAGGCTCGCGGGACGCACAAACATTGCAACCCGGACGCCGAGCACGAGTTGCTGTGCGATCGCGCGCGAGCGTTCGCCAGGTATTCTCAGGCACCGTCGAGAGGTCGCTCGCGCGAGCGTTGACTCACTGTCAGGCCTAGTGGCGGACGAAAGGTACTGCGACGACATGGACGACGTGCAGCGCATCGACCTCAAGCAAGAACGCTCGATCGGCGCGATCTTCGCGGCGACGCTGCGGCTCTACCGCCACTACCCGCTGCTGTTCGCACTGCTGGCGCTCGCGGTGATCGCGCCGTTCGACCTGGCGGTGCTCGCGCTCACCGGCTACGGCCCGCTTCGCAACGGAGGCGAGAGCGCGGGAACGGCGCTGCTCGTGTTCCTGCTGAGAGGCTCGCTGATCGCGCCGCTGATCTCTGCGCTGCACATGCAAGCGGTCCTCGCGATCGGCGAAGGCCGCCGGCCGCGGCTCGGGACGGTCGCGCGGCAGGGCTTGGCGGTGCTGCCGATGGTCGCGGCGGCCGAGATCATGGCGAACATCGGCATCGCGCTCGGGTTCGTGGCGCTGATCGTGCCGGGCATCATCCTCTCGCTGCGCTGGGCGGTCGTGGCGCAGGCGGCAGCGCTCGAGCAGCGGGGGTGGCTGGAGAGCCTGCGCAGCAGCGGACGCCTGACGGCGACGTACTACATGCACGTCTTGGGCTTGACGTTGACGACAGGACTGATCGGTTTCGCAGTTACGCGCGCGGCTCGTGCGGTGCCGCTCGGTGACAGCTCAGCGGCAGGGTCGGTGGCCGTGGGCATCGCGGTCGACTCGGTGATCGCGTCACTCGTGGCACTGACGCTGGCGATCTTGTACTTCGATCTGAAGGCGCGGCACGAGCCGATCGATCAGCGCACGAGTGCGCCGCGCGAGCACCCGCACCTTCGCGACCTCGACTGACGCTCGCCGCCTCGCGGGCGCGCGAGCTACCGTTCGCAGGATGGCGACGTGGGAGCAGGTGCGCGCACTGGCGCTGGCGCTACCGCAGACGAGCGAGCGGCTCTCGCGCGAGCGCAGTCAGTGGCGCGTGAAGGACAAGCTGTTCGTGTGGGAGCGACCGCTGCGGGAGAAGGAAGTCGAGGAGCTCGGCGCACTGGCGCCGGATGGTCCGGTGCTGGGCGCGCGCGTGGAGCATCTCGGCGCGAAGGAGGCGCTGCTGGCGGACGATGAGCACGTGTACTTCACCACGTCTCACTTCAAGGGCAGTGCGGCGATCCTCGTGCGCCTGGATCGCATTGGCGGCGAGGATCTGCGCGAGCTGGTCACGGAGGCGTGGCTCGCGCGCGCGCCGACGCGGGTGGCGGATGCGTACCTGCGGAACTTTCGGCCGCAGGCACAGGAATAGGCTGCACGGATGGATGAGACAGAGTGGGAGCAGCAAATAGCGGCGACGTGGGCGGCGGCTGAGGAGCTGAGCGAGGCGGATCTGCTGGACACGATCGAGCGGCTGGCGACGTACGCGCCGGCGGGCAGCGGCGCGGGCGTGTACGAGCGCGCCTCGGCGCTCGACTCGACCGGCCACTCCGACCTGGCGGTGCCGCTGTACGAGGAGGCACTGGAGATCGGGCTGCGCGGGAAGCGCCGCCGCGAAGCGGTGATCCAGATGGCGAGCTCGCTGCGCAACCTTGGCCGCGCGCAGGAGAGCGTCGCGCTGCTTGAGGCTGAGCTCGAGTCCGAGCCGGATGAGCTGGACGACGCCGTGCGGGCGTTCC
>JBBSDZ010000043.1:0-21183 GCA_038240205.1 Solirubrobacterales bacterium
AGCAGCTGCTCGTCGGCGCTGTCCTGCTCGGGGATCACGTAGGAGGCGTCGCGGTGCATGCGCATCACGTTGATGTGCGCGTCGCGGTTCTCCTCGAAGTGCTCGTATGGGCCGAGCGCTGCCGCGACCTCGGCCGAGCGCCGGTAGGCGCGGCCGGTCATCAGCGCAGTGATCGCCGCCGCCGTCTCGCGCCCGTCGTCGGAGTCGTACGGCATGCCGTTGCTCATCAGGTAGGCGCCGAGGTTGGCGTAGCCGAGACCGAGCTGGCGGAACGCGCGGGCGTTGACGCCGATCTCCTCGGTCGGGTAGCTGGAGGGTCCGACGATGATCTCCTGGGCCAGCAGCAGCACGTCGACGCAGTGCTCGAAGGACTGCACGTCCAGCGTGCCGTCGGCGCGGCGGAACTTCATCAGGTTCAGCGACGCGAGGTTGCAGGCCGAGTTGTCGACGTGCATGTACTCCGAGCAGTTCGCCACGACGATGCCGTCCACGATGTAGGAGTGGTGCAGCGGCTCGGTGAGGTTGTAGACCGCCTCCTGGCCGTCATCCTCCCGCGCGATCATCGTTGTGCCGGCCTTCGTGCGGTAGAGCTTGCGCTCAGTGATCACAGCTTCGACGGCGGCCTGCTTACGCGGGCACGAGAAGCCGATCTCGTCTGCGAACCGGGCCATGTCGGAACTCGTCACGCGCAGGTCGAAACCTTCGCGTGACGCGTACTCGACCGTTGTCCCGTCGTTCCGAACATAGGAGAAGCGCGAGGTTGGGCCTTGGGTGATGCGGTAGATACGCCCGCGGATCCCCCAAGCCGAGAGCAGCTGCTGAACGTCCTTCAGCAGGCCGTCGCTCCGACTTCCGAGCCCCACGTAACGGCTGGCCTTTCCGCCAGCCTCGACGCGCGAGACGCAACCGTCAGCTCCGAACAGGCCCCGCAGGAAAGCGGCCTGGACCTCCGTCGGCGCCGTGAAGATCGCCTCGGGCACACGCTTGTCATGGGCACGGGCGCCAGTCACGCCGAGCCCTCGGAACAACTCGCGCACAGCCTCGCTGCCTGCCCGCAACTGCACAGTGCCGTTATCCATCTCCTGCCTCGAGACGCCACCGATCAACTCTGCAAGCAGACCTTCATGGGCGTCGGCCAAGCCGTCGTCGAGGTCATCGCCGCCGTATACCCAACCGGTCTGTACTTCGGTCAGCCAGCCGTCGCCGACGAGGTGACCCGTCAGCTCTCCGAGCCCCTCGCTCCAACGATCGGGCAGCTCGCGGTACGTGGCCGAGCCACCACGAACGAAGGACTTGGCGGGGGCCTCGACCTTTACCGGAAGCACCCAACTTGCATCCTCCGCGGGCGTCCGGCTGTCGTTCAAGAGGACGCGGTCGTCGTTGGTCAGCTCCTCGGCTGGCACGTAGCCGCGGTTGAGAGTCCAAATTCGGTGATTCGGAGTGCACCGCAACTCGCCGCCGTTCGCGAAGCGCAAGCGCACGATCGGCTTGACGCCGTTGCGCATGAAGGCGATCGGTCGAGTCGCGATCACTCCCTCATTCGGTTGATCGGCAGTCGCGCGATGCGTGTAGACGCGGAACTCCTCGCCGAGCTCCCCGCGTGCGATCAGATCGTCGATCTTCAGCAGGCCGAGTGTGGTGTGCACACGTGCGTCGGCCGGAAAGCAGGGATTGGAGGCATTGATCCTCCCACTGTTCGGCGAGGTGTGCCAGCGGTTGATGGTCGTGTCGTACTGCACGCCCGGATCGGCGCAGCGGTAGGCGGCCTCGGCGATCTCGCGCATCAGCTTGCGCGCCTGGATCGGCTCCCCGACCGGCTCGCCGGTCGCGCGGGCGGTCAGGCGCCACTCGCGGTCGTCCTCGACGGCCTGCATGAACTCGTCCGTCACGCGCACCGAGTTGTTCGCGTTCTGGTACTGGATCGACTTGAAGCCGTCGCCGTCGATCGACATGTCAAAGCCGGCGTCGCGCAGCGCGGCGGCCTTGTCCTCCTCCTTGGCCTTGCACCAGATGAACTCGCGGATGTCCGGGTGGTCGACGTCGAGCACGACCATCTTCGCCGCGCGGCGGGTCTTGCCGCCGGACTTGATCGTGCCGGCCCACGAGTCGGCGCCGCGCATGAACGAGACCGGCCCGGAGGCCGTGCCGCCCTTGGCCAGTGGCTCCATCGAGCCACGGATGTTCGACAGGTTGATCCCCGACCCCGAGCCGCCGCGGAAGATCATCCCCTCCTTCGTGTTCCAGTCGAGGATCGACTCCATCGTGTCCTCGACCGAGAGGATGAAGCAGGCGCTGCACTGCGGGTGCTCCTCGAAGCCGACGTTGAACCACACGGGCGAGTTGAACGCGGCCATCTGGTGCAGCAGGATGTGCGTGAGCTCGTGCTCGAAGACCTCGGCGTCTTCGTCGCTTGCGAAGTAGCCGCGCTCGCTGCCCCAGCCGGCGATCGTGCCGGCGACGCGGCCGATCATCTGCTTGACCGAGTGCTCGCGCGCCGGGTTGCCGATCTGCCCGCGGAAGTACTTCTGCGCGACGATGTTCGTCGCGTTCTGCGACCAGCTCTTGGGGAACTCGACGTTCTCCTGCTCGAAGGCGATGCGGTCGCCGTGGCCGATGCGCGCGTCGCGCAGCTCCCACTGCACGGCGTCGAACGGATGCGTTCCAGGCGTCGTGAAGAGGCGCTTGACCTCGAGGGCCTGGCCGGGTGTGCTCGCTGGCGAGATCGTGGTGTGGTGGGTGGGGTTCATCGGACCTTCCTCCTCTGCTGCGCCGGCGTCGCGGGCGGCCTCTCGAAGCTGTTGATCGGGTCAAGCATCGTGGCGCACAGCTCAGACGGAACGGCTGTCGCAGGCGACCTCCAAACAGGCCTGAGAAGTACTCCACATTTTACTACCCGCAGGCCCCCGGCAAGGACCTGCGGAGACCGGGAATTGCCTGGAAAATGGGGGCCTCGTGGGACTGCCGGCCGGCGTTTGGCGCTGACGTGCGCGCGCGGCCGGCCGCCTCCGCGGCTCACCCGCGCGTTAGTGGCAAGCCGATCGCGGGCGAGCAAAACTTTCCGCTGCTAGCGGCAGCTTCGCGCGGCGCTCAGTGTCCGAGCCGGACCCAGTCGGCGAATTCCGACCAGGTGGCGGAGGCGCGAAAGCCGGCCTCGGCCATCGCGTGGCGCAGCGTGAGCAGCCAGTGCGGCTCGTACGCGCTACGCCGAGCAAGACCCCAGGCGATGCACGCGAGCACGAGCAGGGCGGCGAGCGCGGCGATGACGATGGCGCCGGTCGAGAGCCCGCTGTCGCCCTTCTTGGCGCTCGCTTTGGCGGCGGGTGCGGCGGCGATGGCACCCTGTGCGGGCGTGCTCGCGGTGGGGGCGGGGGCGGCGGTCGCAGGGATGCTGACGGTCGGGGTCGTTGCGCCCCCGGGGGTGCTTGGTGTCGCCCCGGGCACGGGCGTGCCGGCGCCGGGCACGTAGGTGGTCGTGGGGGTGGCCGGCGCGCTCGAGCCGCCGGCGGTGGCTGGGAGCGTGCTCGTGGTCGGAGTCGCGCCGGCGGTGCTCGTCCCGGGCACCTTGGCCGAGGCGGGGACGGGGAAGGTGGGCGTGGTCGCTGCTGTGGCCGCTCCGCTCGCGCAAAGGCCGAGCGCGGCGACGGCTGGACAGAGCGACGCGAGCGCACGGCGGCGGCGTGTGCGTGGCGAGGGCATGGCGGCGATCATGCTAACCCGCGGCGGTGGCGGAGAGCGTCAGCAGATCGGCGACTGCGGCGAGCGCGTCGGCGAGCACGAGCGCGGGCGTGCCGCTGGCATCGATCACGCGGATGCGCTGCGGCTCGGCGCGCGCGAGCTCGTCATAGGCAGCGGCGATGAGCGCGAAGAAGCCGGCGCTCTCGCCCTCCAGGCGGTCGGGTTGCTCGCCGCGCTCGGCCTGTCGCGCGCGCCCGGCTGCGGGTGAGATGCGCAGCAGCAACGTGCGGTCGGGCTCGACCGGGCCGGTGGCGAAGCGGTTGATCTCGCGCACGTGCTCGACGCCGAGCGCGCGGCCGGCGCCTTGGTAGGCGAGCGAGGAGTCGACGAAGCGGTCGAGCAGCACGAACGCGCCGTCGGCGAGCAGCGGCTGCACGCGCTCCTCGACGAGCTGCGCGCGCGCGGCGGCGTACAGCAGCGCCTCGGTGCGCGCGGAGATGTTCAGCGCCGGGTCCTTGACGAGCGTGCGGATGCGCTCGGAGACATCAACGCCGCCGGGCTCTCGCAGCAGCTCGACGCGGTGCCCGCGCGCGGCGATCGTCTCGGCGAGCGCGCGTGCGAGCGTCGACTTGCCGGCGCCGTCGAGGCCCTCGATCGTGATCAGGCTGCCGCCGGCCATCGCCGGACGGTAGCGGCTGCCGGCGCCGGCACGTTCGCAGCGGTCGGCGAGCGCGACCGCCTCTACGATGGGCGCCGTGACTCCTCTCGGCGCTTACCCAGCCCCCCGGCGCGGGCGAGCGGTGGTGGGAGCGGCGGAGCGCTCGGCGCTGCTGTCGGGCCTGGAGGCGCATCCGCACGCTCGCGCGGTGCTTGCGCCGGCGCTGCTCGGGCAGTCGAGCCCGTCGCACGCGTATCTCTTCCATGGACCCTCGGGTACGGGCAAGCGCGAGGTCGCGCGGGCGTTCGCGGCGGCGCTGCTGGCGGAGGGCGAGCAGGACGTGGACAGCGTGCGCGAGCGGATCGCGCGCGGATCGCACCCGGACCTGACGTGGGTGCGCCCGTCGGGGGCGGCGGAAATGCTCGTAGCGGACATCGAGGAGCCGGTCGTGGCGGCTGCGGCGCGGACGCCGTTTGAGTCCGCGCGGCGCGTGTTCGTGATCGAGGCGGTGGACACGATGAACGACCAGGCGGCCAACCGCATGCTGAAGACGCTCGAGGAACCGCCTGACTTCGTGCACCTGCTGTTGCTGAGCGACTGTCGCGAGGACGTGCTGGCGACGATCGCCTCGCGCTGTCAGCCGGTGCGCTTCGATCCGCTCGCGCCGGCGCGCAGTGCGGAGGGCCTGACGGACGTCTCTGAGGAGCGCGCGCAGGCGAGCGCGCGACTGGCGCTCGGGGACGCGCGCCTGGCGCGACGGCTGGCGAGCGAGCAGGGCACGGCGCTGCGCTCGGCGGCAGAGGGCTACGTGCGCGCGGCATTCGCAGGCTCCAGCGGGGCGCGCCCGTGGATCGCGATGCTCGAGGCGTCGAAGGCGGCCGGGGCGGTCTCGGGCGAGCGCGCGCAGGCGCGGCTGGCAGGAGAGCTGGAGATGGTCCCTTCGAAGGAGCGCAAACGCTACGAGCGCGAAGCGCTGGATGCGCGTAGGCGCGGCGAGCGGCGCGCGCGCACGCAGGCGCTCGAGCTGACGCTGCGCCTGGGCGAGCTGTGGCTGCGCGACGTGCTGTGCGTGTGCGAAGGCGCACCGGAGCTCATCTATGCGGTGGACCGGCGCGACGAGCTGGAGCACGACGCGCGCGTGGGTAAGAGCGAAGGGCTGCGTGGCGGCGCTTCGGTGCGCGCGGCGATCGAGCTGGTGCAGGACACGCGCCTGCGCCTGTCGGTGAACGTCTCGGAAGAGCTGGCGCTCGAGGCGCTGGCCTACCGGCTGGAGAGCCTGCTGGGCTAGCCGGCGATCGGCCCGAGATTGGGCTGGCGCCCGTAAGTCTCGAAGGCGAGGAAGCGTGAGAACAGCCGGTTCTCGGGACCGTGGTAGTCGGCTGAGCCGGTCGACAGCAGCCCCTGCTCTTCGCACAGCTTGGCGAGCATCTCGGTTTGCTCTTGGGTGTGCGTGACGTAGAAGGCCTCAATGCCGTCGATCCCGAGCGCGCGGAAGCGCTCGATGCTCTCGAGCACTTCGCCGGGATCTGAGACGTCCCAGAACGGGTGCGCCCAGATGGCGACGCCGCCGGCGTCGTGGATCGCCTCGATCGCCTCGGCGACGGTGGGCGTCTCGCGCAGGCGGAAGGCAGGCTTGCCGTCGATCAGATAGCCGCGGATTAGCGAGCCGATGTCGTCGATGTCCTCGTCCTGCAGGCGCTGCGCGTTTGCGGGCGCGGCGAGCACGGCTTCGGCGAGGTGCGGGCGGCCGATCGGTTTGCCCTCGGCGATGCGTTGCTGGATCGCGGTCTGGTCGAGCTCGAAGCCGACCTCTTGCAGCCCGTCGCGCATGCGCAGCGTGCGTTGCTCGCGGTCTGCGAGGAAGGCGGCGAGGCGTTCGCTGATGAGCGCACCTGTGTAGTCGATGTCGTAGCCGAGGATGTGCAGTTCGCGCCCGACGGGCGCGCCCTCGTCGACGGCAGAGATCTCGACGGCGGAGACGACGCGGACGCCGAGCTTCTCACCGGCGGCGATCGCCTCGGCGACGCCGCTGACGGTGTCGTGGTCGCTCAGCGCGAGCAGCTCGACGCCCGCCTGGGCGGCGCGCTCGACGACCTCGCCAGCCGCAAGAGCGCCGTCGGAGTGAGTCGAATGGGACTGCAGGTCGAAGCGCAGCGGCACCGGCTGAGCCTATGCGATCGGCTCAGGAGCTGGCGGCGTGGTCGGGCTTGGAGACGTCGTCAGGAACGGCCAGCAGGCGCGCCACGCACGGCTCCATCGCGCTGCGCAGCCGCCGCACGGCGACGTGGAAACGGCGGGCCTTGTCATTGAGCAGGATCTGCTCGCCGGTGTCGAGCGCGTCGAGCTCGACGCGTGCGGACTCGGTCTCGCGGGCGCGTGCGAGGGCCTCGATCCACAGCACCTCGAGGTAGGCGAGAGCGGCGCCGAGCTGCTGCTCGGAGATGCCGTCGCGCTGTTCGACCTCGCGCAGCACAGGCGCAACCTCGTTGCTCAGCCAGCGCGCCTCGGCGTGGGCGCGCAGCAGCAGGCAAACCTCCGATGCGGGCGATTTGTCGGGATTTGAGTATTTATCGGAATGGTGGGTCATGGCAGAGCGTCCGTGCTCGGGCTCACCGGTAGCGATCCAGGCACTGCTTGGCTGTCGGCCGGCGCGGTTGGCTGCTTTAGGAGAAACCCCCTCTGCTCCACGCTTTTTGGGGAGATTTTGCGCTCGGGCGCGCCCAGCGTTCAGGCGGCGCGGGCGTTCGGCCGATGAACGAGGGTGAGAGAATGACCAGAGAGGGGTAGGAAGAGCGAGAGATGTACGTGGTAGGAGATCCGACCGGCCGCACTGCCGGGCAGCACGCGCGGGCGGCGGTCCAGCGCTTGCGCTTGCGCACGCTCGTGACGCTGGGTGTGCTGGCGGTCGGCACGGCGGCGCTCGGCAAGACGCTCGGCCTGAAGGACCTGCGCTTCCTCGCCGCGGAGGTGGCGCTGCTGGCGAGCATGTTCGTGATCTCGCGCTACGTGCTGCCGCTGGTGGAGCGCCGCGATCGCGGCGCGACGGCGGAGGAGCACGTGGGCAGCCTGCTGGAGACGCTGCCGGTGGCGGAGTGGCGCGTGATCCACGACGCGAGCCTCGGGCGCGGCAACATCGATCACATCCTGATCGGCCCGGCCGGCGTGTTCACGGTCGAGACGAAGAGCCACCCGGGCCCGGTGCACGTGGGGCGCGTGCACGGGGCGACGATCCGGCAGGCGCAGGCCCAGCGGAAGGCGGTCGAGCGCGTGCTGGGCTTGGAGGTGGAACCGCTGCTGGTGTTCAGCCGCGCGTGGGTCGACCGGCCCTCGGCGCGGCGCAAGGGCGTGCGCGTGCTGCCGGCGCGAATGCTGATTCGCCATCTGGGCAACCGCCGGCGCTCGCTCCCGCGCGAGCGCATCGATCAGGCGCACGAGCAGCTGACTGCGGCGCTGCTCGCCCACGAGAACGCACAGCGCGTGATCCGCGGCCGCCGCGCCGCGCCGCTGCGCTGAGCGCACGCTGCCGCGCGGGCTTGACTCGCCGGCATGTCTGCGTCTGCGGACGGGCGCTAGCGTATAGGCATGGCTACAGCCACTTCGGCGACGCGCCCAGCAGCGCGCGGGCCTGTCCAGAGCACGGCGCGGCCGGCGGGTGATCGCCTGCCGCCTGGCCCTCGTGCGCCGGCTTTTGCGCAGACGCTCGCGTGGGCGCTGGCGCCGACGTGGGTGATGGACAGGTGCTCACGTCGGCTGGGCGACGCGTTCACGTTGACGTTCGCGCCGAGCGGGATGAAATTGGTGATGATCAGCGATCCGGACGCGGTGAAGACGCTGTTCACGGCGCCGGCAGAGGTGGCGCCGTCCTCGGCGGGTCGCTCGCCGATCGCGCCGGTGATGGGCGCGAGCTCGGTGATCGTGCTGACAGGTCGCGAGCACATGCGCCAGCGCAAGCTGCTGTTGCCGCCGTTCCACGGCGAGCGCATGCGCGAGTACGAGCAGGTGATCGTGGATGCGACGCGCAAGGACATGGCGCGCTGGGCGCTGGATCGGCCGATGCGATTGCAGCCGCACACGCGGGCGATCACGCTGGAGGTGATCTTGCGCGCGGTGTTCGGCGTGGAGGCGGAGCGGATGGAGGCGCTGCGCAGCGCGATCGATGGGCTGCTGGCGCCGATGAACCCGGCACGGCTGGTGCTGGCGGCGCTGCGCCGTCCGAGCATGGAGCGCCCGACGGGACCGTTCGGGCTGGCGCTGGACCGTCTGGACGCTGTCATCTACGAGGAGCTGCAGCGACGCCGCGCCCAGGCGGACTTGGCCGAGCGCACGGACATCCTTTCGCTGCTGATGCAGGCGCGCGACGAGGACGGCGAGGCGATGACGGACTCAGAGCTGCGCGACGAGCTGGTGACACTGCTGCTGGCAGGGCACGAGACGACGGCGACGTCGGTGGCGTGGGCGATCGAGCGGCTGGTGCGCCACCCGCAAAAGCTGGCGCGACTGGTGGCGGAGATCGACGCGGGCGCGGATGAGGGCGAGCGCTACATGACGGCGGTCGTGAACGAGACGCTGCGGGTGCGCCCGGTGGTGCCGCTGGTGGCGCGCATGCTCGAGCAGGAGCTGCGCGTGGGCGACTACGACCTGCCGGCGGGCACGCGCGTGACGCCGTCGATCTACTTGACGAACCGCAATGCCCGTGTGTATGAGGATCCGGCGAGCTTTCGCCCGGAGCGCTTCCTGGAGGGCGGGCCGGAGACGTTCTCGTGGATCCCGTTCGGTGGCGGCATCCGGCGCTGCATCGGCGCGTCGTTCGCGCAGCTGGAGATGAAGCTGATGCTGGGAACGATGCTGAGCGAGTTGCAGCCGAGCGTGCCGCGCGACTGGCGCTCGGCGTGGAGCGCGCGCGCGGGTGGCGGTGAGCTGAGCCGGCGCCGCGCGATCACTCTGGTGCCGTCTCAGGGCGCGCGCGTGGTGTGGAGGCGCAGGCTGAAGGCAGGATGATGAAGGGCCGCCGTAGGGCGGCCGATTGCGCGCGCAGCTCACGGGAAGGAGCGTCGTGGCAACTGCCCACGACCGAGCGTCGCAGCCGAGGCGAGGGGTAGCGTGGATACGGTGACTTCGATGACGCCGACTGCCGCTCGTGCGCCGGGCGCTGAGCCTGCAACCCCCGAGGAGCTGTTGCTGCGCTTCGGCTTGGAGCAGTTCCGCCCGGGCCAGCGCGAGGCGGTGCAGGCGGCGCTGAGCGGCCGCGACAGCCTCGTTGTGATGCCGACGGGCGGGGGCAAGTCGCTGTGCTACCAGCTGCCGGCGCTGGCCGACTGCGGCTTGGTGGTCGTGGTCAGCCCGCTGATCGCGCTGATGTCCGACCAGTGGCGTCGCTTGCAGGAGGCGGGCGTGCCGGCGACGATGCTGGCGTCGGGCATGGAGGACGGCCACAACGAGCAGGCGCTGCGCGAGATCGCCTCGGGTGAGACGAAGCTGGTGCTGGCGGCACCGGAGCGGTTCGCCTCGAATGCATTCCGCGGCGCGCTGGCCCCGCGCGAGGTCGGGCTGTTCGTGGTCGACGAGGCGCATTGCGTGGCCGAGTGGGGGCACGACTTCCGCCCTGACTACTTGCGCTTGCACGACGCGATCGCCTCGCTGCGCAGCCCGTCGGGCGGGCGCCCGGCGGTGATGGCGGCAACGGCGACGGCGACGCCGAAGGTGGCGCAGGAGATCGCCGAGCGCCTGGAGCTGCACGACTGGGAGTCGATCCGCTCGGGCTTCGATCGCCCGAACCTGACGTTCGACGTGGTCAGCGTCGAGGGCAAGGGCGCGGTGGCGCGCAAGTGGGCGGCGCTGCTGCACGTGCTGGGAGACCCGCTGGCGCGCCCGGCGATCGTGTACTGCGGCACCCGCAAGGACACCGACGCGGTTGCGGCGCGGCTCTCGGGCGAGGGGATCGCGACGGTTGCCTACCACGCGGGCATGAGCCCGGATGACCGCCGCGCGAGCCAGGCGGCGTTCATGGAGGATCGCGCGGAGGTGGTGGTGGCGACGAACGCGTTTGGCATGGGCGTGGACAAGGCGGAGGTCCGCACGGTGGCGCACTGGGCGCTGCCGACGAGCTTGGAGGCGTACTACCAGGAGGCGGGCAGGGGCGGGCGCGACGGGCTGCCGGCGCGGGCGCTGCTGCTTGCGGCGCGCATGGACTTGGGCCGGCTGATCAGGTTTATCAAGGAACGCGAGACGACGGTGGACGACGTGAAGGCATACGTGGCGCGAGTGCGCCGCCACACGCAGGACGGGATCGCGTCGATCGGCCATGGCGACTTGGGCGAGCGCGACCGCGTGCTGCTGTCGATCGCCGAGCGTGCGGGCGCGGTCGAGCTCGAGCCGGCTGGGCGCGACGGTCTGCTCGTGCGGCTGACCGGCGAAGGCAGCCCGCGCAAGGCGTTTGCGGCGATCAAGGCCTCGAAGGACCGCGGCTGGGACTCCTACCGCTCGATCGAGCGCTACATGACGACCGGCGAGCTGTGCCGCCGCCGTCAGATCCTCGACCACTTCGGCGACCCGGAGCCGGTGCGCCCGACGGGGCGCTGCTGCGACGTGTGCGATCCGGACGCGGCGCTGGCGGCGGCGGTGAGCGCGCCGATCGAGGCGAGTCGCGGGCGCGGTCGCGGTGCGGGTGCTGCGGGCGGAGGGGAGCCGGGCGAGCCGGTCGATGAGGAGCGCTTCGAGCGCCTGCGCTCGTGGCGCTTTGAGCGCTCAGAGGGCAAGCCGGCGTACACGGTCGCGACGAACGCTGTGCTCGAGGAGGTGCTGCGCGAGCCTCCGCGCACGCTCGCGGCTCTGCTCGAGATACGCGGCGTCGGCCCGGCGTTCTGCGAGAAGCACGGCGAGTCGCTGCTGGAGCTGCTCGCGGCGCTCGAGCGCGAGGGCGCCGTGGATGTCGAAGGGGAGCCGCCACGGGCGGCAAATGCGTCGCTAGCATCAGGAGCTGCGCCGACGTAGCTCAGCTGGTAGAGCACTTCACTCGTAATGAAGCACTCCTAGCGATTTCTCGAAGTTTCATGGCCATTTAGAGCCATATATTGGCCGCGTTTCGCGCTAGTGTGTTCGATAGATGCACGAGCGCATGAAGCAGGCGCAATGAGCGTCCATCGGTACAAGACATTGGATGCACACGCTACGAAGCGCGCTCTCGCGAGGGCAAGCGGCTGCGCGGACGTAGCTTCGCAAGCAAGCGAGAAGCCAACGCATTCGACGTGCAAGTCAAGGCGCACAAACTGCGCGGAGAGGTCATGCCGAATCCGCGTCGCGAGACGCTGGCGACCACGTGTGACGAGTGACTACGTCTGTATGTATCCAAACTCGCGAAGAACACGCTGGAGGTCCACGAAGCCCGCGCACGTCAAGGATCGCTTCGACCACCACCTACTGTCGAACTGGTCGCTAGCCCGCAGCTCTTTGACGCGCTGATCGGCACGCGCGATGCCTAGGCCAAGCACGTGCCGCTCAGCTCGCCACGAATACTTGCGCACTGTGGCTTACGGCTCCGACACGAAACTGAGGGCGGGCGTCTGCGGCAGCCTTCAACTCATCGCAGCCAGGACGGGCATCGAGCCCGAGCAACTGCTACCTACCAGATCATCAGACCCGCAAGGAGCACCAAGCAATGACTGAAAAACGCAACCCCATCAAGCAGATCATGTCCCAGCTTCACAAGGACGCTAGGTCCGGCAAGGTGGATCTCGGCGGCCACGACGGCTTCGTGGCCGAGGTCAAGCGCCGCGTGCGCGCCGCCGGTCTACGCGAGGACGATCTGCCCGATCTGACCTCCAAGCAGCGGAGCGCCGATAAACACGAGGCGTAGTTCAAGCAGCTCCGCTCGTGAGCGCTAGTCGACCTCAGACTTGCGCCAACGCCCGCCAAGTACCGCCGGGTGTCGCCGTGTTCTCGGCGAACCTAGCTGGATATGGATGAACCACAGCGTGCCTGCGATACAGAGGAGGCTCGCGACGAAGAAGTTCAGCCGCAGTCCAACTATGTGTTGCGCCGGATCAACACGTAATAACTCCTCGCCGATGCGCCCAAATGAGTAGCCCGCCACGTAGAGCGCAAACAGCCCCGGCGCACGGATCGTTCGCCGTCGGCCGAGCCACACCAGCGCACCGGCCAGCAAGAGGTTCCATATCAGCTCGTAAAGGAACGTCGGATGGAATGTGGCGTAATGCGCGTATCCGCTCGGACGATGTGCAGGTCCGATCTCAAGACCCCACGGCAGTGTTGTGGGGCCGCCAAACAACTCTTGGTTGAAGTAGTTGCCAACACGGCCTATCGCCTGGGCGACCAGTAACGCGGGGGCAGCAGCGTCGAGAAACGTTGGGATATCGGCTCTTCGCCGCCGAAGGACCCAGAGTCCCGCGAGCGTGCCGGCGGCGACCCCGCCCCAGATTCCCAGACCCCCCTTCCAGACCGCAAACGGTCCCCACCAGTGAGGTGGGACTTCGCTCCAGCTCGTCGCGAGGAAGTAGAGGCGGCCGCCTACGATGCCAGCAGGAACGCCCCAAAGTGCGACGTGGTACACGAGATCGGGGTCGCCGCCCTGCGCCGTCCAACGTCGTCTCGTGATTGCGATCGCCGCGGTAACGGCCACGACGTAGGCCAAGCCGTACGCATGCAGCGAGAACGGACCTAGGTGCAGGACGTTGGTCTGCGGACTGGGGATGTAGGCGGGGACGGGCACGGGCTCCGGCGTGCAGCGTACCCACAGTCCTCATGCCCCGATCCTCTTCCTTTCTCCGGCGTACTCAGCGGCAAGTACTGCGCATTCGCTGCCCAATCAACATCCCTACGAACGTTGATATGATCGTCGGATGGCTATTCACGGAGAGCTCCTCCACATCGACGAGCAGCAGGGCCTGGCCCTGCGCGACGCACGGCTAGACCCCGACACGGAGGAGAGCGCCGCCAGAAGATTCCGCGCACTGGGCGACCCGACCCGGCTCGGGCTCGCGCTTGCGCTTCGCAACGGCGGAGAGCTTTGCGTCTGCGACCTCTCGTGGATCGTGCAGCGCGCGCAAAACCTCGTCTCGCACCACATGAAAATACTTCGAGCAGAGGGCGTCGTTGCAGCGCGCCGGGACGGCAAGATGACTATGTACTCGTTGACGAATCCTGGTCGCGACCTTGTTGCGGCCGCGGGCGCTCAGCTGTCGGGGGAGACGTCGTGAGCGTTCTCAACACCATCGGAGATGGCTTCAAGGACGCCTTCCTTATGGCCTGGGAGGTCTGGTGGGCACTTGTGCTCGGCTTCGCCATCTCCGCGATCGTCCAGGCGTGGGTGCCGCGCGAGCGGATCCAAAATGCCCTCGGTGGGTCAGGAGCGAGACCCATCGCGATCGCGACCGGTCTCGGCGCCGCATCCTCATCGTGCTCATACGCGGCCATCGCGATCGCCAAGAGCCTCTTTCAAAAGGGAGCCTCGGGCGCATCTGCCCTGGCATTCCAGTTCGCCTCGACCAACCTCGTCATCGAGCTCGGGATCGTCATGTGGGTCTTGATCGGCTGGCAGTTCACGCTCGCTGAGTTCGTCGGCGGCCTCGTGCTAATCCTGATCATGACCGTCCTACTCCGCTTCTTCGTCTCAAAGCAACTTGAGGAGGAAGCCCGCGAGCACGCGCAGGAGGCAGACACAGGCCACCAGCACCACTCAGCAGGCGAGCATCTGAGCATCCGCGAGCGCCTGACTTCCGCCTCCGCTTGGTCTGACGTCGCCCACAACTTCCGCAACGACTGGACGATGGTCTACAAGGAGATCATCCTCGGCTTCCTGCTCGCGGGGTTCATCGGGCAGCTTCCCAACAGCTTCTTCAACAGCCTGTTCCTCAGCGGCGCACCTGCGGGCATCAAGCTCATCGAGAATGCGATCGTCGGGCCGATCATTGCGATCCTCAGCTTCGTCTGCTCGGTCGGCAACGTGCCCCTGGCCGCAGTGCTCTGGTCAGGCGGAATCAGCTTTGCGGGCGTAATCGCATTTATATTCGCCGACCTGATCGTCGTGCCCATCGTGCTGATCTACCGCAAGTACTACGGCGGCAAGTTCACCGCGCGAATCGTCGCGCTGATGTTCATCACCATGGTCGCGGCGGCGCTGATCGTTGACGGCCTGTTCAGCGGCCTGGGCATCATTCCGCAGGTGCGCCCGACGCGCGCCGACATCTTCAGCTCGATCAAGGTTGACTACAAGTTGTTCACCAACATTCTCGGGTTCGCTATCTTCGCGAGTTTTTTCTGGCTGACCATGCGACGCGGCGTGACCGACCTCGTCTGCGGAATGAAGGTGGACCGATCAAAGGCCGTGACTACAGAGTTCGGTGGCCGGACCTTCTACTTCTGCTCGACGCACTGCTTGCACGCCTTCGAGGTAAACCCAGACGACTACGCGGGCAAGAAGCCGCCACCGCCGTCGCAGCCGGCGGCCGCCTCTGCGCACGCTCACCACTGACCACTTCGCCCAAGCTGCTTGTCGTGGTGGCTCCCAGCGCAGTACTACTAAAACGTGCTGGCCAGATCAGACTGGACTGACACCAGGGCGGCCGCGGAACGGAGGGTCTCAGCGATCTCCGCTCCGCTCGGGAGGCGCTGTGGGTCGAGCAACCACTGGACGATCATGCCGTCGAAGGCGGCCATGATCAAGGACGCCGCAATCTTCGGGTCCGGTGAGCTCGACTCGGACTTGTCGGCGAGCAGCAGCTGCACGCCTCGCGTTACCGCAGAGCGCAGCTCATCAAAGTCAGCTGCGAGCGAGGCGCGCAATTCCGGCGCCCGCTCAGCACGAACCAACGCCTCGAAGTACGCGATCACCAGCGGACGGTTGCCGGCGAGGGTAGTGACCAGGCCGTCCATGGCAACAGCAAGCTGCGCCCACGTGGCGGTCGGTGGCTCAGAAAAAGTACGGATGAGAGGTTGCAGCCAACGACGGACACCCTCCGCAAGCGCCGCGTCGAGCAGGTCCTTGGTGGACCCGAAGTGGTAGCCAATTGCGCCCAGGCTAACGCTGGCATGGCTGGCGATATCCCGAGCCGTCGTGTCTGCGTAGCCCTTGTCCTGCAACGAGGCGAGCGCAGACTCAACGAGCCTTTCCCGGTTGGTCATGAAGCCAACATACTAGCTTTTGCACATTTGTCTTGCACATGTGTATCATAGGCCTTGGCGACAAGCCAACCGCAAGGCGTTCAACCTTTGGAGCCGCTCAGGCAACTGTGCGAGGCGGCTCCGTAGTTATCCGCCGCAGATGTGCGGCACAACCATCGCCTCTTCTCGCGGGCCGAACCTAAGGTTGATTTGCGAGTAGCAAATCCGCCGACCAAGGAGCATCACATGAAAAGAATTGGCGACACGAAACACTCAATGAAGATGATGGCGGCCTGCGTCGGCTTCGCCGTAGTGGCAATCGTCCTGGTCTCCAGCGGCGTCGGAGCCGGCGCATTTTTCATCATCCCCTGCATGCTGATGATGGGAATGATGATGTGGATGATGATGGGCGGTACTGGCGGCATGGGCAACCAGAAAAAGTAACCAGCGACGTCTGTTTCGCGTCTACAAACGCACACCACGGCACCACGCCGATAGCCAGAAGAAGGGGATCCTCAAATGTTCTACCAGGACCACATGAGTACAGGCGGCTGGGTCTTCATGGCGCTCGGAAACATCGTGATTTGGGGGCTGATCATCTCCTCCATCATCTGGTTGGTCCACGACCTACGCACCCGCTCGCACCGACACCACATTGCTTCGGGCGCGTCGGCGAGCGAGATCCTCGATCGACGACTCGCCACCGGCGAGATCAACAGCGATGAATACGAGCGCCTGCGCACGACGCTCAGCCGACACGCCAGCCAAGGCGCAGTGCACCCATCACCAGCGGTGCACGCATGAGAGTCAGCGCGCATACTTCAGCCCACCCGTACGATCACTCGCGCAACGTCGGCGCCGGACCGGCACTTGTCACTCTGCTCGCGATCCAGATCATCATCGGCTACGAGTGGCTTGCATCCGGGGTCACCAAGGTTGCGAGCGGAACCTTCGTTTCGGGGCTCGCGGCCGACCTGACGGACCAGTCAAAAGACGCCTCGCACTGGTACCGGACCTTCCTCGATAGCTCAATCATCCCCAATGCGCGCACCTTTGCAGTGTTGATAGAGGTCGGGGAGGTGTTGGTCGGTGTCGCCTTCATCGTCGCGGCGATCGTGTGGCTCACGCACTGGTCGCATCTCTCGGACCGCTGGCGCATGACAGTCCTCGGCGCGACGATGCTGTCCGCATTCGCCGCCACGCTTATGGCGGTCAACTTCCATCTAGCGGCGGGCGCCAATCACCCCTGGCTGATCCCTGCTGACGGCTTCAATGAGACGATCGACGTAGACATGGTTCTGGCGTTTATCCAGGCCGCGTTCTTCATATTCAGCGGCTACTTGATTCTCAAGATTCGTCGCGAGGCAGGCGATAGTCCCGCCAATGGCGCACGCGTTCCCGCCGATAATCAGATCGCTGCCGATGACGAAGGCCTTGGACCGTCACCAAACGCTACTGAGCAGGTGCGCGGCAGCGCGCCGGTCGCGCAGGATACGCCGTCCTCAGACACCGAGCGTGCCATCGCGCACGCGATCGTCTTAACGCCAGACAACGAGGACTCTCACCGCCAAGCCCTGTCCGACCGCCATGACCGTACACATCTCTCCAGTTCCAGCCGCTTCCTTCTCGCGACAGGCGTCGCGTTCGCCGCGGTGGGGGCTGTCGGCCGCCTCGTGCGCAGATGAGCGCCGCTGCCACAGCGACCGGCGCGGGCGCCGACGGCTCGCGAGCCGCTGCCAACGCCCCCAGCGGTCGCATCGTTCTGCAAGCTGCCGACGTCCGCAAGACCTTTCATCGCGGCATCTGGCCGCGGAGACGCTCCGTCGAGGTGCTCAAGGGCGCGAGCCTGACGATCTACTCCGGCGAACTCGTCGGCCTAGTCGGGGAGAACGGCTCCGGCAAGAGCACGCTCATGCAGATTCTCGTCGGCCTACTCGGAAGCGACGCCGGCACAGCGGAGCGCCCGGGACGCGTTGGGTACTGCCCGCAACAACCCATGCTCTGGGACAAGCTCACAGTCAACGAGCACTTCGAGCTATTCGCCCGCGCGTACGGCCTCGATGACGAGGCGCGCGAGCGCGCTGTGTCCTCGCTGCTCGATGAGCTTCAGTTCGAGCGGTACCGCGGCTATCGCGTCGAGGAGCTATCCGGCGGGACGCGTCAGAAGCTCAACCTCGCCCTCGCGCTAATGCACGACCCCGAACTGCTCTTTCTCGACGAGCCCTACAGCGGCTTTGACTGGGAGACCTATCTGCGCTTCTGGGAGATGAGCGAGCGACGCCGCGACGCCGGGATGGGGATTCTGATCGTCTCGCACCTCCTAGCCGAGCGCGAGCGCCTTGACCGCGTATACACGCTCGTCGACGGCAAGACGGTAGTGCCTTGACCGCGTATGCCGATGTGAGCGGGAGCTTCGTGCGCGAGCATCTGCGTGCACCGATGACGATGGTGATGCTCGTCGCGATCCCCGTTTTCTTCGTTCTCGTTTTCGCGAGCGTGCTCGGCGAATTTGCCAAGGCTCTGGGCGGAACACTTGCCGGAGGCGCTACGAGCGCGATCAGCGCCGGCTGGGCTGCCGCGTTTCTCTGCGGCGCACTGGCGTTCTTTCAGGTGTCCTCTTCACGTGGCGCCGACCGGCGCCTGGCAGCCGCGGGACTCGGCGCGGTGCGCGTCGCCATCGCGCGGATCTCGGCCGCTGTCGCGCTCGGCATCACAGTCAGTGCGGTCGCCTTCGTCACGCTCTGGCTGCGAAGCGGCATCGCGCACCCGGCCCACGCTGCAGCGGCGATCTTGGCGTTCGGACTCATCTACATCGGCATCGGAACGCTCATAGGTTCTTTTGTCTCGGGAGCACTTGAGGGCTCGCTGCTCGTCGTGCTCGTCTTTAGCATCGACGTTTTCTCCGGGCCTGCGATGACCAGCAGCGGCGGCGTCCTGAGCTTCGGGCCAACCCGTGACGCCGCCAAAATGCTGATCGCTGCCGGTAGCGGACAGGCGTCCAACGCAGGCGAGTGGTTCGCGGTCGCCGCTACTGTCTTCGTGGCTCTCGCCGTATCGCTCGCAGCGTTCTGGCGCTCCGCAAAGTCGAGCGCCTGACATGCCCGCACGTGCGCGCGTTGCGACGGTCATGGGCTTTCGCGAGCAGATGCGCAGACCGTTGCTGCTGATCCTGATCGTCATCATCCCGGCCTACGTCATCACACGCAGCATCGCCACCACACTGGCCACCCCACGACAAATCGCCATCCCCGGCGGCCTCCAAATCACGACGACCATGAAGGAGCTCCACGGCGCGGTAATGGCGGGTACGGCGATAGCGTTCGTCGCCGGCCTTTGCGGCGTCTTCGTCATGCAGTCCGCGCTCGCTGGCGACCGACGTTTGGTCCTCGCCGGCTTTCGAGCGGGTGAGGCGGTCTCGGCCAGACTCGCAGTCCTCGCCGCCGATGCAGCTCTCGTGGTAGCCGTCTCACTCGCCGTCACCGCGCTCTACTTTCAGCCGGCCTCGTGGCTCCCATTCGCGGGCGCCACGATCATGATCGGCCTCATCTACGGACTCCTCGGAGCGCTCTTCGGAGCTGTGCTCGACAAGCTCTCGGCCACCTACCTGATGCTGTTTGTCGTGATGACCGATCTCGGGATCGTTCAGGACCCCATGTTCGGCACCGGTACGCCAGCGCAATGGGCCGTGGCCCTTCCTGGGTATGGACCGGTCCGGGTCATGGTCGAGGGCGCCTTCTCGTCGAAGTTCGACGCCGGCGGCGAGCTTCTTCTGAGCCTGGCGTGGGTGGCCGCGCTCGCGATCGGTGTATATGTCCTCCTACGCCGAGCCGTCGGGGTTCACTCGGAGGTCTCACCCCGCCATCCGCAGACGCGCATCGGCAGGGCTTAGGCCCGCGACCAGGTGCTGTCACCGATCGCTCGCTAGGCCGCGCGAGCAACTCGCGTCCCGACGGTAGCCTTGAGTTATGCACAGACTACGGGTATGAAATACGGGGTGGGCCTGTTGTCCGGTGGCGATCGTAGGGTCGTTTGACCAGGACAGGGGCTCTTGTGGGAAGACGCAATGGTGGGGCAGGCCGTTGTGCATTTGGGCCGCGAGCCCGTCAATGACTATATGGCCGCCCCTGCGACTCACCTGGTTGGGCTGAGAGCCCGAATCCGTATTTGTCGCTTGCCCGCCGCGCCTTCCGGTTTCTGATTTCGATGCGGTGGAAAGGAGCGGGGAATTGCGGTATTTCGGGGTCGATGTTCACTTGGAGTTCTGTGAGATCGCGGTCGCTGAGGGCGGCAAGGTCTCGCAGGTCGGGAGGATCGCGAGTACACCCGAGGCGGTCAGGGAGTTCGCGGCGGGTCTCGGCAGCGAGGACCAGGTCGTCTTGGATGCCAGCGGAAGCGTGATGGCGATCGCGCGAATCTTGCGAGAAAGCAACGTCGGGCGGGTCGTCGTCTCGAATGCGGCGCAGACGCGGGCGATCTCCCATGCGCGTGTGAAGTCCGATCGTTTCGACGCGGCGATGCTCGCGCGGCTGCTCTCGGCGGGAATGCTCAGCGAGGTTTGGGTGCCGGACGAGGCGACGCTCGCGTTGCGCCGGCGTGTCGCGCGACGCGCAGCGTTGGTGCGGGCGCGCACGCGGATCAAGAACGAGGTGCATGCCGTCGTGATGCGCTGTCTGCTTGGCCGCCCGCCGGTGAGCGACCTGTTCGGCCGAAAGGGACGTGTCTGGCTCGCCGAGCAGCAGCTCCCAGAGGAGGAGGCCGAGACGGTGCACGGCTGTCTGCGCCAGATCGATTTCCTGGGCGGCGAGATCGCTTTGCTTGACCAGAAAATCGCCGAGCAGGCACTCGCGTGGCCCGGGCTGCGCAGACTGCTGACGATCCCCGGCGTCGACATCGGGACCGCGGCAGCGGTGATCGCAGCGGTCGGGGACATCTCGCGCTTCCAGAGCGCGGGGCAGCTCGTGGCCTATCTCGGATTGGACCCGAAGGTCCGTCAGTCCGGGTCAGAGCCCGCGCGCTACGGGCACATCTCAAAGCGCGGCAACGCGCAGGCCCGCTCGATGCTGGTCGAGGCCGCATGGATCGCGATCCGCAGCCCCGGGCCACTCAAGGCGTTCGGTGAGCGCGTCCGTGCCCGCCGCGGCGCCCAGATCGCCGCTGTCGCCGTTGCACGCAAGCTCGTCGTGCTGTGCTGGCAGCTGCTGAGCAAGGACGAGGACTACGCGTTCGCGCGTCCGTCGCTGACACGCCAGAAGACACGCAGGCTCGAACTCGCCGCCGGTGCGTCACGCCGCCCACGCCGCCACGACGGGCCGACCGTCACCCCGACAGCCGCCCAGCGCGCGGCCGAGCGCGAGCTGCAACAACAGGCCGAGCAGGCATACCGCCGGCTCGTCGCTGACTGGCGCTCGGCGGCACCAAACGGTGGTGCGGGCGCGACACCGGGGCGCGCATCTTCTAACAGGCCCTCAAAGGGCAAAGCCGCGCGGCAGGCCACAAGCCCCTGACGCCTGCACTTCGCTACGTCAGTCACCCGCACCACCACAGAATCATCCCACCAACAAGCGCCCGACGCGACCCCGCCAGTCGACCCGTCTGCCTGCCCCGCGACAGGCCCCACGGCACCACAAAAAGGCTCGCACAGACTAGATGCTCAACCCTCCGGGGGCTGAGCGATCGCTGTGCCCACCCTCACTGATTCGAGTCGTCGATCGTGGCCCGAATGGCCCCCCGAGCCA
>JBBSDZ010000044.1:0-18487 GCA_038240205.1 Solirubrobacterales bacterium
CGCCACCGTCCTACAAATCGACGGCGAGAGCTACCGCATGCGCGGCCACCGCGCCCGCCTCACACAACTCCGCTCCGCCCTCAACCAGCCTGGGGAAAACCGATGATCACAACTGGGGAGTTCCGATGATCGTTGACAACGCGATCAGGACGGGAATACGATGTGCGGCCCGGAGCGGATACCCGGGGCACGAAGGCCCTGAAGGAGTGGCGGTTTCCCGGCACCTCAAAGCGCACAGCCCTAAGAGGGAAGGGTCCATCGGGCGGTCTTGAGTGCGGGAATGGCCAACTCGCTCGCGGCGCGTTCTCCCCCCGAGCGCGTCGTGAGCGCCTGTTGCGACGATCGTCATTGCCGCGCCACCCACTCGACTCTGTTCAACGCTCCGATGCGTTTCGTGCTCGCGGGCGTCATCTGGTCGGCCGTCGTCTCGGTCGCTGCAACGCGGTAGTTGGCGCTGTGCCACCCGCGGGCGCGTGAGAGACCTTGCGAGCAAGCTCCCTTTGCTCTCAGAACAAAGAACTGCCGCGCCCGCAGCGGCTGGGTCGGGCGAACGTCCGCGTCCTTGCGACCGTAAGCCGATGACCCGGCGTTGCCCTCTGGAATCTACAAACGACGGCGGCCGCGGCGCCGGAAGCCGAGTCCGCCGCCGGCAAACAGCAGAATCAGGATGACGATGAGAACGATCGTGAGCATGTTCACCTCCTAGTGCTGATTGGCTCGCTAGGCTGCGAGTTCGTCCCGTAGCTTATGCAGCGCGAGGCGCATTCGCCCCTTGACGGTGCCTTGCGGGAGCTTGAGTTGGCTTGCGATCTCGATGTGTGTGAGCTGCCCGTAGAAGGCGAGTGTGACCACCTCTCGCTGGGCGTCAGGCAGCCGTGAGAGAAGCGCCTGCATCTGATGGGTCTCAGTCCGAGCTACGGCACGGTCGGCGACGTCACCGGGCGCGGAGAGTGATTCCAGCTCCTCCTCGTGGGCGCGGCGGGAGGAATGGTTCGTGTTTCGGCGTGCCACGTCGATGGCTCGATAGCGAGCGATCGTGAGCAGCCATGCCGCGACGCTCCCTCGCTGGGGTTCGTAGGAGTTGCGGCTGTTCCAGATCGAGACGAAGAGCTCTTGGACGGCCTCCTCAGCACCGCCCTGGTCGTGACAGACCGAGCGTGCTATTCGGTATGCCCGCGCGCTGAAGCGGTCATAGAGTTCACCGAAGGCATCCTCGCTTCCGGCCTTGACCTCCTGCATCAGCCACTCGTCGCTACAGGCGCGCCTGGCGACGGCGGTTGGCGCGCTCACGCTGCGCGCCTTTGGCGGGCGACTAGCGGGGCGGCGTCGAGGAAGAACAGCTCGCACGCGATACCGGGGGTCGTCTGGTTCGCGCTCATGAACGCCACCACGCGGCGGTGGGTTAGCCGCTCAATCGCGGTGGTGAACTCGTCCTGGCTGTCGGTCTGAAAGGCGACACGCCCGTCGATGACCTCCTCGCCCGCGTCGGCTGCCACGAGCCGGTCCTCGTCCTCGGTGAGGATGTTCTCAAGGACACAGACGACGATGTTGTCGTTGATGTAGGTGGTCGCCGTCGTGCGATCATGGTCATAGACCTCGGCATAGAGATCGACGATGGCGTCGGAGATTGCACGCGTGAGATCCGTTCCTTCCGGGGTAGTGACGCCGCTACTCACGCGGCGACACCGATGCTCGCAAGCTCGACCAGTACCTGAACTGCCGGCTGTGAGCTGGGTAGATCAAACATCTCGACGTACTGAGAGGTGTTCATGAGGGCGAACAAGATCTGGACCTGGCCAGTGCCACGAATGACGACCAGGCGGCGCCCAGAACGCCGGGCACGGGTGCCTGCATCGATCACGAGATGCACGCCCGTGGAGTCGAGAAACGTGAGCCGGCGAAGATCCAGCACGACTAGGCGTGCGCTGGCCCGGGCTGCCTCCAACGCCTCCTCTAGCTGCGGCGCGGTTGCGAGATCAAGCTCGCCGACCGGCTCGACCCACGCAGCACCGGACCCGAGGCTGCCCCACGCGCAAAGAAACGGCACAGGCGTGACAGCTGTTGCTTGCTTTGCTGAACTGCTGAGAAGCGTTGCTGGGGCCACGTGAACCTCCGAGTCGCATTAGCGAGATCTCAGAAGTCAGCTGATGCTATCGCCCCAGCGGAGCGGTCTCATCGTCAATGCCCTCTACTCCCAAGGATACCGCCTGCGGCGGCGATCTCGGGAGATCCCTCGCGCGTCCGCGTTGCCGGCCGGCTGGGTCCGCGATATCTGCGCCGCAGTCACTCTCGATGCAGGAGATCGTTCGACCGTTCAGCCGGGCAGCGAGGACCAGATTTGATCGAAGACCTGCTGGTCATGCGGAACGACCCAACACTCCGCGACCCTGCAATCCTCGAGGCGAAAGGTCGCGACCGTTCCCCACACCAGGGTCTCGCCACGATGCTGCACCTCGCCGCCGACGAGGATCACGGCGCGCTCGTCGTCGGCAATCACGCCACGCACATCGATCCTGAAGCTCGTGTGAGCCAAGTCGCGCCGCCGGACGAAGTAGCCGAGCACCTCCTCGCGCCCGCGATGCTCGCCCGCGAGCGGGCTTCGCCCCGGCACATGCCATACAACGTCGTCAGCGAGCATCCTGGCCACCGGCGCCTGCGCACCACCCGCGTAAAAGCGGTTCTGGGCGTCATGGAAGTCGCGAACGAGGCGCGCGTTGAAATGCTCCTCAGAGATCTGGCTCACCCACGTTTCGGCAGATCGAATCTGCGCGTCGCTCGCCCCCGCAGCCCGTGTCTAGCACCGCTGGCGTCAGGGCAAGAATGGGGCGCGGGTCGAGCTACCCGTCGGAGGGCGCAGGTGGACCTCCGGCGAGCTCGTGCTCATCGACTAGGTCTGTGGGTCCGAGGATGAACACCTCGCACATGAGGTCCGGGTCCTGCTGGTTGCCGCTCATGAACCCGATCACCGGACGTCCTGTGGCCTGCTCGATCACTCCCGTGAACCGGTCGCGCATGACCTCCTGGAACGCCATGCGCTGCTGGATCACGTCATTCCCGCGGCCGCCATCCAGAAGTGTTTGCTCGACACGAGAGAACCCGCCCCGCAGGACGCACACGACAAGGTCGTCCTGATAGTAGGACTTGGTGCGCGTCGGCCCCCGACCATAGAACTCCCGCAACAGCGCGACCATCCCGTCAGAGATCGCGGTAAGCAAATCCCCGGGAGCAGCCGCCGGTTTGGGAACGTCCTGAACACTCATGCACACCACCGCTCTCTCACGTGAATCAAGTCGACAAGAATGATATCCGGGCGGAGCTCCGCGTGGCGCCGAGGCGTCGCGGCCTGATCTCGTGAAGCGGCTATCCCGTTGTAGCGCGCTCTGCTGGTCGCACATTCGAGGGTTCTGCACCATGCGACGACATCGAGGAGCGATCAGCCGGCAGTGTGGGAGGCTCGTTGCGGGAGCGTGGATCTTACGCGACACAGGACGGCCGTCGAGTGCCTAGTCGTTTAGATCAGCCGGTAGCCGACTCCCCGCTCGTTGATGACCCAGCGTTCCCCCACGGCGCTCAGCTTGCAGCGCAGGCGACTGGCATGGCTGTCGAGCGTCCGCGTGGTCGCGCGGGATCGGTATCCCCACACCGCCTTGAGCAGCTCGTCACGCCGGAATACCCGATGCGGGTCGCCGGCGAGCAGCAGCAGCAGCTCGAACTCCATGTGGCGCAGCTCCAGGCGATTGCCGTGGAGGCTTGCCATATAAGCGTGCGCGTCGATCGTCAACGGCCCGATCTGGAGCGGCCATACTTTCGGGTTGCTCTCGGTGCGGCGCAGCAGCGCTCGCAGGCGCGCTCGCCTCCAGATACCGGCCGGGGCGAGCGAGGAAGTCATCGGCGCCTGCCTCGAAGGCCCGCAGCAGGTCGAGTTCCGCTTTGCGCGAGCTGAGGACGATCACCGGGACGTTCTGTGGCCACGGGGAGGTTGTCTGCCGGCAGGCGGCTTGCAGGTCGGGCCGCCGGATGGTCTCCAGTAGGTCGAGGGTGCCCCTCGGCGAGTCGAGTCCCCCGAGGACGATCAGTCGCGGCGGGCACACGGCGCCATCGACTCGGCGCGCTGCGCGGTGCAGGCGAGCTGCGCTGGATAGCCGTCCGCGGCGAGTTGTTCAACGAGCCCTCGCCCGAGGTCGGCGTTGGCCTCGACAACGAGAATCGGCGCTCGGTTGCCGCTCGATCCCGGCATCGTGTCGGACGAACTCCTCTCGGTGCCATTGGTGGCGATGGCTTGGGTACTCATGCGGCCATCGCCTCCGGTGCGTCCCTGTCCGTCGCCGCGGGCAGTTGGGCGCGGTAGGTCGATGGTGAGACCCCGTAGCGGCGCCGGAAGGCACGGGCGAAGTGAGGCGGCTGGCGGTATCCGACCCGCTGCGCCACATCGGACACCAGCGTCGAGGGCAGGTGCAGAAGCTCCGCGGCAGCATCCATGCGCCTACCAACGAGATCGTCGAGGAAGGTGCCCTTGCCGAATTGAGCGTATGCGCGCTGTACCTGGCGGGGGGAACTCGCAAGTGTCTTGGCGACGATCGTGAGCGTCAGGGACGTCGCGTAGTGCCGCTTGACGACTAGGCGTGCGAGCAGATAGAGGCGGCGCCGCTCCGCGAGAGTTTGCGGGCGCATACCGCGCGGCGAGGGATCAGGCATTGCGCGCTCGCCTCCTGCGCTTGGCGGCCGGTGGCACTTCGTCCAGACGAAAGTGCAGACGCAGAAGCTGATCGACGCGGGTTCGGTGGAGACCTACCCGCTCTCCGATCTCGGTGAAGGTCAAGCCTTCGACTGCGCGCAGGCGGAATATCTCAAGCTCGCGCTCAGTCTGGAGGTGTCCGCCGTGGCCGGAGAACGGTGTCAGGTCGTGGCGGTGCAGCTCGCAGATCAGCTCGTACAGCTCGACTCCGCTGCTGAAGTCGGGGCGGCGGAGCAGCTCGCCGGTGCGGTGCTCCGAGAGCTGCTCTGTCTCGTGGATGCCGGCCTTGGCCAGGCTGGGGAGGACAGCCTGGCTCAAGGCCAGTTCGTTGACGCGCATGGCTTGACCCGCGCGTCAGAGCGTCATCAGCTCATCGAGGCGCCGCGCGACCTCCGAGGCGACTGCGCGCCCGCCGCGACGTTCGATGAGACCGGCGCCCTCAAGACGGTTCAGCGCGTCGGCGAGCGCGAGCCGCTTCTTCTTCTTGTCCGCCCCGAACGCTTTGTAGGTCTGCTGTTCGGTGATCGGCCCTTCGCCTTCGGCGCTGCGCACGAGCAGACCTTCGAGGACGGATTTGTCCCAGTGGCGCTCGTCGATCTCACCGGGGCCCGGGTTCCCGCCGCCGTGGTTGATCTCGTGGAAGCGCACCGCGGGATGCGATGCGAACGCAAGGTCGTTGACGCGGTGGATGAGCTTTGAGGAGCGCAGACGCCGCAGGCTGTCGCGGACATCGCCGGGAGTGCTGATGGTGCGGGCGATCTCGTCTTCGGCCCACGGCCGCTGACGCTCGATGTCCAGCATCAGGTCGAGCACAGTCCGGTCGATGCAGGCGTGCTCCGCCAACCCGTCTGGGGTACGGTATTTAGGCATGGGAGGTTCCTTCTCCTGTGTCACGGCGCCGGGGCAGTTCATAGCTGTCGCCGGCGCCAAAATGTGCAGTTGTGGAGCGACCGTACAAACCCTGTGTCACGTTGTGGGCGTGTGACACGAAGCTGACACAGAGGCAGCCAAAGATGTAACCGTCGGTTTGGTTCGGCGGCTACTTCGAGGCCCACTCGGGCGGCGGCGCACCTGGCTTCCAAGCCTTGGTGACGCCGCCGCCCTGCTGGCGCAGGACTTGGGCGTAGTCGGCGAGCTGGTTCTGGAAGGCGAGCTCTGCGCGCGGGTCCTGGCCGGTGTCATCGAGTTCCGCTCTCCAGACAGCGAGCGCGCCCAGCGTCTCGGTCTGCGATTCGTCTTTCCACCATTTGTCCTTGAGCGCTTCGAGCTGGGTGGGGTAGCGGCCGTGCAGCGCGACGACCTGGCCCCACATCTGTTGGCGCCACTCGCTGTCGCCGCCGTAGGGCTCAAGCCACGGCGCGCGTTCGCTGCCCTTGGGACCGACGAGCACTGGTGCGGATCTGAGTGGACGGACCTTGCCGTCTTTGGCGGCGAGCGCGACGCCGCTCTGGACGATCTGCGCGGCGAGCGTGGAGGGTGGCGTGTCGGCCCCGGCGGCGAGCTCGCGGAGCTGTAGGGCTACGGGGTCGGGTAGGACGATCTGGATTCGTTGGCTCATCGTGTTCGCTCCTCTGTGTTGGTGGGTTGACGATGCGGTTGATCGCGCGGACGAGTCCCGGTATCCGGCTGGTGCGGCTGGGTGCGATCGTGTGGTGAAAGTGCGGGCCGTAGTCGCGGTCTGCGAGCTCGGGGTGCGCGAGCGATGGTGTCTGCGCGTGGCTGCGGCGCATGTTCTCGGCGAGCCGGGAGATGCGGTCGGTGTCGTGCCCTTCGACGCCGAGGTCCTGGCGGGAGACGTACCAGTCGGTGCCCTGGCGGGCGCGGGATGCCTCGACGTAGGCGGGCTCCTTGCTGGTCTGCCAGCCGCCGGTGACGACGAGCGTGCGGGTGACGGTCGCGCCCTGGGCGCGGTGGATGTGCTGGGCGTAGCCGAGGCGCACGCGGGCGAGGTCATCGCCGGCGAGCGTTCGCTGGCGGCCGGTCACGTCGAACTCGATGAGCGCTTCGCCGGCTGGGGTGATGTCGAGCACTTCGCCGCGGCTGCCGTTCTCGATGCGCTCGACGCCCGGCTCGTGGTGCTGGTCGATCATTGCTACCCGGTCGCCTTGGCGGATGCCGTAGTGGACGCCGGGCACGGGGACTTCGAGTTCGCCGAGTTCGCCGCGCTCGGCGCGGAAGTGCTGTGCGCGGGCGTTGAGGCGGTGGATCTCCTGGTTTGAGGCGTCGGAGATCAGCGCGACCTCGCTTGGGTCGTGCGTTTCGGTGAGGGTGGCCCAGCTCTGTGCTGCCTGCTCGACGGCCTCATCGCGGGTGTTCTCCATGTGCAGTTGGCCGCGTGAGTGGTAGTGGGCCATCGCGCGGTCTGAGCGTCCGGCGCGCAGGTCCGCCCACGCGCGCTGTTCGACTGGGTCCAGCGTGCGGCGAATGTTTGACAGCTCGGCGCTTGGGGCGATTTGGCCGAGGCGCTCGAACATGCCGCCGGCGCCGATCGAGGGGAGCTGCGCGGCGTCGCCGATCGCCACGAGCTTTGACCCGGTGCGCTCAACGACTTCGGTGAGCCGCTCGAGCCGGTCGGTGTCGGCCATGCCTGCCTCGTCGAAGTAGATCGTCGTGTGCGCGTCGATGTGGAGCTGGCCGCGCTGCACGCGGGAGACGAGCGCGTCAAGAGTCAGGGTATGGCCGGCGAGCGCGGGACTGTCCTGACCGAGGCGCTGCGCGGTGGAGCCGGAGACCGCGATCCCCAAGGTCTGATTACCGACGTGCTGCTCGGCTCTGGCGGCGGCGTCGATCACGACGCCCTTGCCGGTGCCGGCGGGACCGACGAGGATCGCGGCGCGCTCGGGGCCGGTGATGACCTCCAGCGCGTGAGCCTGCTCGGCGCTGAGGCGCCCGCCGATCCGCTCGGCGACGTGATCGCCCGCGAGCGCTCGAGCCCTCTCCCACGGCGGGAAGCGCGCCAGCCGTCTCGCCGGTCGCTGTAGCGAACGGGGCGACGGCCAGCCGCACGGCGCGGTTCAGTCTCGGCGTCAAGCACAGGATCACCCGTACCTATTCGCACCGCGCGTTTCGAGCCACGGGGCGGCTGCTCGACAGCCAGGGGCATCCGATCGCGGGCGCGATGTTGGACGTGTTGCAGCAGGTCAGCGGCTCGCCGGCAGTGGCGGTCATCGGGCACGCCAAGACCCGTGCCAATGGGACGTTCGCAGCGGCGGTGCCCGGTGGCCCCAGCCGGACGGTCGAAATTGCCTATCGCGCGTTCTCCACGGACACGAGCTATGCCGCCACGGCAAAGATCGCGGAGGCGGTCGGCGCCGGTGTGAAGCTCAGCGTGAGCCCGCACCGGACGGGCTCAGAAGGGACCATCACGCTGAGCGGGCAGGTACTCGGGGCGGTCCCCGCCGAAGGGGTCGCTGTCGAGCTGCTGGTCCACTACCGCGGACGATGGGAGCCCTTCCGAGTTCCGCAGACAGATTCGCGTGGGCACTTCGAGGTCGTCTACCAGTTCCAAGGCGGCATCGGGCACTTCCCGTTCCGGGCGGCGGTGCTCGGCGGCCAAACCGGATTCCCATTCGCACACGGAGAAAGCAGGGCGGTCTATGTTGTCACCAACTAACAACCTCGCCGGGCGTCTCACCGGCCGCGCCCTGATGGCTGCTGCCGCCCTGCTGTTCGGATCGGGCTTGGCGCTCGCGCCGAGTGCGAGCGCCGGCACATATCCGATGTATCAGTGCGCCCCCGGTGTACCGGCGGTGTCGCCGGGTTGGAGCGTGTTCGCCCACACCACCAAGGCGAACACGGTGCTCTCTAACACATGCTCAGCCGGCGGCAGCATCGGCGACTACGTTTTCACAAACGGCCAGGCTGGCGCCGTGACCGAGAACGGCGAAAGCGGAAGCCAGGTCGGGCTCCAGATCGACGTACCGAGTAGCGTGGCTGGCGTCACGATCCACGCGATCAAAGCGGAGGTCATCGGCTCCGCCGTCACCGGCGACGACGCCTTCCTCGAGTTCTCCGCCGGTGGTCAGTCCCTTCCGGGTGCCGCAGAGCTTCCCTACGGCGGAGGTAGTGACTACACCGCAAGCGAAAGCTGGACCCTGCCGCAGGGGGCACGCGACTTCGAGGCATACGTGAATTGCAGCACCGACCGCAGCTCGCCGACGTGCGACTTCGCCGACTCGACGGCCGTTCCCGCGCTCACCAACATAACGCTGAGCCTGGAAGACAACACGCCCCCGACTGTGGGCGGTGTAAGCGGGCCGCTCGCGGCAGCCGCAGCCGCCGGTGCGTCGGTGGCTGGCTCACAGCCGATCAGCTTCACGAGCACCGATGTAGGCAGTGGCATCCGCACGGCAACATTGACACTCAGTCCGCTGAACGGTGCAACGGCCTACGTTCACACCTTCCCTTTCTCCGGCGAATGCACCTATGACGCTTGGAACGCCTGCCCGCTGACGGAGACCGTGAGCGGCTTCGCGATCAACACGGATGTGCTCGCCAATGGCGCCTATGCGGCCAGCCTGGCAGTCACAGACGCCGCCGGCAACGTCATCAACGATGCGCTCGGCTCGGTCAATGTCAGCAACCCCGTGGCGACAGTGAGTTCCCTTGGCGCGCTGCCCGGCCCCGGCGCGAGCCGCTCGCACACCGGCTCGGGGGCTGGTAGCCCGAACGGGACGGCCGCGAGCGAGGGAGCGCACTTGCAGCTCGGCGCGCGCTCCCCGATCCTGCGAGGCTACGCCAAGCGAGCCGTGCGAATCACGGGGCGCCTGCTGAACGCTCAAGGGCTACCGGTCGCGGGCGCTTCCCTGGACGTGCTGCAGCAGGTCGGAGGCTCGACGCTCAAGCTGATCGGGCACGCCCGCACGGGCACCAATGGGACGTTCGTGGCCACCGTGCAGGGCGGGCCTTCACGGATGGTCGAGATCGGCTATCGCGCATTCTCGGCCGACGCCGCGTACTCGGCAACGGCGAGGGTCCTAGAGTCGGTGCGCGCCGGCGTGAAGCTCAGCGTGAGCCCGCGTATAACCGGCTCGCAAGGCACGATCACTCTCAGCGGGCGTGTGCTCGGGCCAGTCCCAGCGCAGGGCGTCGTCGTGGAGTTGCTGGTTCACTACCGCGGGCGTTGGGAGCCATTCCGCGATCCCCCACGGACTCGCACGGACGATTCCATGTCGTCTACCAATTCCAGGGCGGAATCGGGCGGTTCCCATTCCGGGCGCTGGTGTTCGGGAGCCAAGGCGGCTTTCCATTCGCACTCGGCGAAAGCAGGGCGGTCGATGTCACCGCCAACTGATACATCAGCGCCGAGGGCTACCGCACGCAAGCGATGGAGCGCGGCGCCGGGCGGGCTAGGCGGGGTTGCCCTTCGGCAGCGGCCACAATCTGGTGGTAGATGTCATCAGCAACTAAGCGGACTCGGCGGGCGCTGATGACGTTCCGGTGTAGCCGGAGGTGTATCGGCGCGGCATGTCTCACGCTCGCCCTGCTCCCGGCGGCGGCCCGTGCCGAGACAGGCATCACCACCCAAGCCGTCGCGGACAACGGCACTTTCCTTCCATATGCCCCTCCACCTGCGCAGCTCGCGGGCCTGTGCCTGGTTGATACGGGTGTGAATCTTAACCCGGACGCTGAAGGCGTCGTGGTGGAACGAACCGCGCTCGACGGCAGCTCGGGGGAAGACGTATCGCCGACCATGCACGGAACGATCCTCGCCATGATGGCGGGGGCGTCCGCAAATGGCTGGGGCATGGTCGGCACGGCACCCCGAGCGATCCAGATTGTTTCAGTGCGAATCCTTGAGCCTGGGAAGACAACGTTTCCATTTAGCGCATATGCAACGGGAATCGACGCTTGCCTGCGTGTGGGCTCTCACCACGACGTGCGCGTCATCAATCTCTCACTTGGAACTTCTGAATCACCATCGGGCCGGGACTACGAAATGCTCGGTAACGCAGTTCAAGAAGCCAGCAATTACGGCGTTGCGGTCGTCGCAGCCGCGGGCAACGACGACGGAGGCGCCGTGGAGTACCCCGCCGCGTACCCTGGAGTGCTATCGGTCGGCGCGACTGACACGCAGGGCGGCGGCTTTTGTTCCTTCTCCAACCGCGGCGAAGGGCTCCGGCTGCTCGCACCGAGTTGCAATCTCGACAGCGCGGACCCCCTAGCTGGCACTCCGAGCTACAACTACTGGCAGGGAACGAGCGAGGCATCCGCGATTGCAGCGGCAGCGCTCGACGCGCTCGACTCATATCAGCCAGGATTGTCGCCCGAAGCGGCCGAGAAGGACCTTACGGAAGCCAGCAAAGGCGTGCTCGACATCGCGCAGACCTTCCGCAACGCGGGCCTTGGAGCGATCGTGACAGCCGGCGAAGCGGCCGAGCCAGGAGCACAGCCAAGCTCGCCCGCAGGATCGTCTCCGCAGCCGGTGAAACCATTGGCCTCGATGACGCACCCATTCGCACGCCCGCGGGTCCGACTGAAGCGAGTCAAGCGCCGTCTCGTCCTCGCGTTTTTGGGACGCCCCGGCGAAGCTCAGGTGCAAGTGCGCTACCTCGGCCACCGAGGGCGCTCCCATCAACTGCGCGTACTGCGCACGCTTCACGGCGTGTTTGCGAGTCTGACGCTCCCGACCTCCGGCGTGCTCGAGGTATCCGTGCGCTATACCGACCCCTACGACGTGAATCGAGCGAGCCCGTGGACGACACTTCGCCTACCAGCATCCGCAGGTACAGCGGGAAAGGCCCAGCGCAGGCAGTGAGACGGTCGAGGTTGACAATCGCGGTCATGCTTGCCGTCGTAGCGTGGGTGTCGGCGCCTCGGGCACTCGCGGCAGGGAGCTACCAGGTGAGCGCCTGCAACTTCGCGCCGGAAGCTGCCAACAACTCTTGGACATGGGCGACGAGCGATCCCTCGCAGCCGTCGCACTACGCCGAGCACGTCAACTGTCCCGATCGTCTTGGAGGCGCAGGCGGGAAGGCCGACCAAGAAGGCGGCCTATCGACAACCGATGCGCTTGGGCTCTCAAATGGAGCTACGCCAGGAACTCGCGCAGGCTGGACCTTCACGGCGCCGGCGGGCACCTCGATCACAGGGATTACCTATGAGCGCTTCATCGGCCATCAGTTCGACGGGTTCAACGATTGGTCGCCGGCGCTGCGTGCGAACGGGACGATCGTGCCCGGAGAAACCTGTCTAGATTCGGTCGAAAACGGTGAGACGTGTTCGGTCGGCGCCCCGCCGGGAGGCGAGCCAGCGACGATCACAGGTCTTTCGGCGCATGAACTGTCAGTCGGCGTCTTGTGCCAGGTCCCCTCTGGCGACGAATGCGTTACGGGTGCAACCGAACATAAAGCCTGGGCCGCGATGTATGGCGCGACGGTCACACTTGCCGATCCGACACCGCCGACTCTCGGGACACCTTCGGGCGTCCTGTGGGGGCCAGGCGAAGCGGGCGGGTTTCACAAGGGCACCGAGAGCGTCGCCGTGTCGGCCGATGATGTCGGAGGCGGCGCCGCGAGCATCGTCCTATCCGCAGATGGACGGCCAGTCGAGACCTACACGGCGCCGTGCAACTTCACCTTCGCCGGGCCCTGCCCGTCATCGACCGGCACGCAGACCTTGACGCTACCTACGGCGGGTCTTTCTGACGGAGCTCATACGCTCGCACTCGTGGCGACCGATGCGGCCGGCAATCAATCGGCGGTGGCGTCTGAGCAGATCACGGTGGAGAACAGCGCGCCACTGCCGCCAGTGGGATTGTCCGCGACTGCTACGCAGGCGGGCGGCTCGACATTCACGGCTACCTGGAGCAATCCGACAGGCCAGGTCGCACCGATCACGGGGGCTCTCTACCAAGTCTGTCCGGCGAGCGGTTCGGGGTCGTGCAGTGCTCCCGCACCAGCGCCAGCAGCAGGGCCGGCGACCGTGACGGTTCCCGGCCCTGGAAGCTGGAGCATCGCCGTGTGGCTGAGCAATGCAGCAGGCAACGCAAGCCCAGCCGCCGCGGCGCACACAAGCGTCATCGTCTCACCGTCCCGTCCAGGTGGCTCGGGTCCGAGCACCGGGCCGGGGACCAAGCCGACGATCCGAGTCACGGAGGCGCTGCGTGGGCGCGAGCTGGTGGTGCATGTGAGCGGACCCGCGAGCGGCACCGTTCGCGTGGGCTTCACCGGCCGGCTGCGAGGCCGGCCCATCGCCTCGGGCGCAAAGACAGTCGCACTCAGGCGCGGGCGGCTGACGGTCGTGTTCAAGCTCGGTCCTCGCGCTGCAGCGCACGCGCTGATCCGCGTCAGCGCGAAGCTCGATCACGAGCTGGCGGTCACGAGCACCCTTCGCCGTGATCGCCGCCGTGCGCGGTAGCCCACCGGCGCTTCGAGAACGACTTAGCCCCGGCGACATGACCAGGGTCAGCGGTCCACCGGGGCTTCCAGCACGAAGCACAACTCGCCACCGACCCCTGGGCTCGGGGCTGTGCTCCGGCGCCGAAGGCGCGTCTTGTTGCCAGGACATACTTCGCTTGTGAACATCGACTCGCAGATAGCGGCCGTCAAGGCAGCGCAGGGCGCTCTGCCCGGCGAGCGGCCCATGCTCGGCGAAGCGTTTTTCGGTTCGCCGGCGCCGACGAGCTCGCCGGGCATGAACACGACGATGCAGCTGGAACTTGCCGGTGGGGCGATCGTTTTTCACAAGCCATTCTCGGGTGTGGACGTGGCCAATGCGATCGCCTTTGGGCAGACCGACGAGACACCGCCGCTGCATGAGGCCGTTGCGTGGCGGCTCGCGGCTGCGCTCGGCTCCCCGTGGCAGGAGATCGTCGCGCCATGTGTGCTTCGTGACTACGCTGGCGAGGATGGTTCGCTTTCCCTACAGGCGAGTGGATGGCCACGCGATGCCGCGCCGACGCTGAACCCGAACTGGTGCTTGCCCGCGGCGTTCTTTGACTCGCTGATCGCTCAACAGGACCGTCACGACGGGAATTGGCGCTGGAACGGCGAACGGCTGACGCTGATCGATCACGGCTACGCCTTCGCGTTGTCAGGAGCCTTCGTCAACTACTCCGATTTCGTGGGTGCCCGTTACGCGCATGGTGCGGCTGCTCTGTTCACGGGTGAGCGCGAGGCGCTCACCCGCCTGCTCGCCGACGCCGACCTGCTCGGCATGGCGAGGTTCCTCCTGCCCGATCGTGCACGGGCGCTGGCAGACAGGGCACGGCTTATGCTCCAAAGGGGCGAGATCCTGCACCTGGGCGAGTTCTGAGAACGCCAGCCTACGCTCCGTACGACGTGATAGCATCATAACTCAAGAGGTCAACCTAAGCATCCGATATTGAAGGGAGCCTCTCCGTGATCCAAGTCAACTTCACCACCTTCGAGCGCGACCCCGACACCAAAGAGTGGATCGAGCTACCTGTCGCGCAGCTTCTCGCCGACGGCGACGACGTGAGCATCAGTGGGCCGCACGCCGACTGGATCAACCCTGACCTAGCGATCGTTGACCCCGAGACCGCGCAGCGGGTCACGCGGGCCGACGGCGCTGAGCGCTGGGCACGACTACAGCCCTTCGCCTACCGCAGCGGAGACCTCCACATCAAAGTCACAGAGGTCGCCGCGGTCGAGCCGGTCGCCGCTAGCTTCCACTACTCCACCGCCGGCTGAGCGTAGTGCCGCGCACCGCGGCATCCGAGATCCACGCGAAGATCGTTGGGCGCAAGCTCGGGGACACTCGTCGCGCACTCGGGCTCACTCAGGCTCAGGTCGCCGAGCGCCTTGGGGTCTCAGCGTCCTACATCTCCGCGGTCGAAGCGGGCAAGCGCAACCTCACGCTTGCCCAGCTCGCCAACATCGCCAACGCGATGCGGCTGGGCATCGACATCTCGTTCATCCGCCCTGACGGAACGCCTGTCCGCGTCGACCGTCGGGCACCTTAAAGACTACAAGCCCCGGTCCCCCGGGCTTGTCTCAGATCGGACCGTATTCTCACCTGAGCGGAGCTTCGATCACGAGCTGGCGGGAAAACCTCGAGTTCTAGCCGGCAAGGGGGAGCAGCATCCCGACCCGCATCACGTCCGGCTCGTCGTCGGCGTATATCTCGCCGGCGTCCCAGCGAGTGCGAAACTCCTCCCCGGAGATCCCGAGGTACTGACGAGCCTTGTCGTCGAGGAGCTGCTGGCCCTGCTCGGGGGTCAGCTCGCGGATTTCGTTGTCGGTTCGGGTAGCCATAGCAAACAGTCCTCAAGGCGAATCGGCCGCGGGTGCCTTGTCCTTGAACCCATCGTAGGCGAGCACGCGGAGGCGTTCAATGCGCCCGTCGTCAAGCCGGCTATCGCGAGCAGGCCGCCGCAGCGCGGCGAATACACAAGCCCCGGTCTCCCTGTACGGCTCACGAGCAATGGAGCGCCTGCCGGGCGTTGTGCTCGACGCTTGGTCGCGAAGGCCCGGCGAGCGTACCCCGCCGGGCCCTGCAGCGTCAGGCTGCGGCCACCAGGTGCAACGCACGGGTCTTCTCTGCCCCGTCGTCTAGTGCGCGGGCGAAGCGCTGACCGCTTGAGCGCAGCGGACGAATCCAGTCGCCGTACTCGATGATCGCGTTCACGGCAGCCCACTTAGAGCCGGGCGCGTTGCCCTGGGTGTCGCCGCGCAGGAACAGCTCGGCGATGCGGTCCTTCGTCTGCTGGCGTGAGCGGCGAGAGCGGCTGCTCATCGAGTCGCCTGTCCCGTTGGGGTAGAGCTCCTCGAGGACAGTGCGGAGCTGGCGCTCGGTACAGCGTTCGGAGGCGAGCTCGTCGCCGTAGCACTTGAATTGCTTGTAGTAGTTGATCGAGAGGTCCAGCACTCGCCGTGCCTCGTGGACGTGAACCGCCTCCAGAAAACCCGGGGCGGTTCAACGCGCTGCGTGACCGCTTCGGTGTGGCGGATTGAGAACTTCTGGCGTGCGCTCTGGAGACCCCAATTGAGCGTGTTCTGGCAGACCACGCGGATCGGGGTGGTGGCGGCGATTACCGCCGTTGAGCCGTCGTGGCTGTTCATCAGCAGCACGTAGGGGCGCACGGCATCGCCGCCGACCTCGACGTGATCGGGCAGCGTGGCGAGCACCCATACGCGACGACCACCGTGCAGGCTCCCGGCCGTCTCGAAGTTGATCGAGCTCCCGAGCAGCTGGTCGACGAACGCGAACGCCTCGTGGTTCTGCACGATGCGGTAGCGCTCACCGACGATCCCGAGCACCTCGCGGGTGTCCTGACGGACGGTCGCGTAGAAGCCGGGGATCTCCTCGCGGCGAGCGGCCGACCAATCGGCGACCGATGTCTCGCCGCGGTCGATCGCGATGGGCTCCTTCGCGACGCTCCAGCCGAGGCCGGACGCCTCGATCGCCTCGGCGATGGTCGCGGGCGATTGGTCGAGCACGGCTCCCAGGCCGTGCCAGGGAGTGACGCGCACGGAGAACATTGAGTCTGATTCTGTGAGTCCAGCGGGCATTTGTGCCCTCCTTCGGATGGGTGGCTCCGCCCGGTGCGGGGCCTGTCGCAGCCCCGGCCGCATCCCCGTGAGGGGATGCGAGAATGGCCGGGCAAGCGGGCTCCCGCACCGGCCGAGCGGCGCGCTCCTTCACTGATGTGTGTCCTCGACGTTGGGCTTGTGACTGCCCTTGAGCCGATTCCACGAGAAGGGGCCCCGCAGGGTCGGAGGCATCTGCTCGTGTGAGTCGATCGCCTCAACCCACTCCTCCCCGCGATGCTTCCAGTAGACGAACGCGATCTCGTCGGTGCTGCGGTCGCGCTCCTCCCGAGTCGGGAACTTCTCGATGTCGATGTCTCCTTCCACATCGAGCGCGAGCTCTATCTCGCCACGGTGATAGACGACGACATACGGCCAGTCGCCGAGGTCCAACCGTTGAGCCCCCAACTCGCGATCGAAGCCCATCCGAGACAGGGCGCGAACTCCATCCGCTCGTAACCTTCGTCTCCGGGCCAACGAGTGCGCGTGGTCATAGCGCCCCTCCTTTGGATGGTTGGCCCCGCCCGATGCGGGGCGATCGGGGACGCCCGCTTGGACTCGACTGCACGGATTGTGGTCCGATGGGGAGGTCACCACACTCTCCGGGTCCGCTACTGACCCGTCCTACGGCCGGTGTGGGCAGGTGCCTCGATCCTCGTCAGCTCGCGGGCAAGATACGCTGAGTTCAGAAAGGCGGCCATTGCTCCGGCCTCGTCGGCCGTTCCGTGGCAACATCGTGGCAACAGTCGTATCGTCCGACCTGTCCGGTGCGTCCGCGAAAGCCCACAAAACGGACGATCTGGACAACGGCGGACACATGTGGAGGCCCTCTGCATAGTTCAGGTCAGTCAAGTCGCAAGTAGTGGTGTAACGCCAGCTCGTCGGTGAGGCGCTCGTGGCTCAGGCGGCGTTGAGCTCGACCACCCCCTTTCCGTCCTTGTGTGTGGGGTGGTCCTCGTCCTTCCCAGCGTCCAGTTGGGCCATGCTCTCCGCGGAGAGGTAGCGCCGGCAGACCAGCCACTCGTCGTTCTGCTCGATAAGCAGCGCCCCGGCGAGGCGGATGACGGATTGGTCGTTGGGGAAGATCCCGACGACGTCAGAGCGTCTGCCGATCTCGCGGTTGACGCGCTCGAGGGGGTTCGTGCTGCGCAGCTTCGGCCGGTGCGCGGCCGGGAAGGCGTAGAAGGCCAGCAGGTCCTCCTCAGCGTCCTCGAGCAGCCGGCAGACCTTCGGCACCGATGGCTCGAGGCGCTCGATGACCTGCCCGAGGCGCTCGCGCGCCTGCTCGCCGCTCTCGGCTTGGAAGAGCTCGCGCAGCGCCGCGGAGACAAGGCCCCTTTGGGAGGGCCGGCAGTGCTGGTGCATGTTGCGCACGAAGTGAACGGTGCAGCGTTGCCACGGGCAGGCGAGGACCCGCTCGATCGCGTGCTTGAGCCCTTCATGCTGGTCTGAGACGGCGAGACGCACTCCCTGAAGGCCACGGGCCCGCAGCGAGCGCAGGAACTCGACCCAGAAGGCCTCTGACTCGACCTCGCCGAGGTCAAGGCCGATCACCTCCCGGACACCGGACTCGTGCACGGCATAGGCGATCACCAGGGCCTTTGAGCGCACATGGCCTGCGGAGCGCACCTTCACGTGCTTGGCGTCGAGCCACAGATACGGATAGGCGCCTTCCAACGGGCGCTCGCGGAACACCTGGACCTGCTCATCCAGCGCCCTGCACAGCGCCGAGACGCGGTCCTTGGTCATCCCGGCGATCCCTAGCTGCTCGACCAGGCGATCGACCTTCCTGGTCGAGACACCGTTGACATACGCCTCGAGCACGACCGCGACGATCGCCTGCTCACTCCGCCTCCGGGGTTCCAGGAAGCTGGGGAAATACGCTGGCCCCTGGCGCTTCTTGGGGACGAGCAGCTCGATCTCTCCGACGCGCGTCTCCCAGGGCCTCGCCCGGTAGCCGTTGCGGTGCGTCAGACGCTCCTGGCTGACCTGCCCGAGCTGCGCGCCGACCTCGACGGAGACCTCCGCCTCCATCAGCTCGCGGGCGACGAGCGCGACCGCGTCACGCACAAAATCGCCGTGCTCTCCCGCCATCACCTTGGCAACGACATCAGCAGTGGTCATCCTGTGCTCTTCGGCCATCGTGGTGTCTCCTTCTCATCGATTCTTTGGTGGAACCGACGAGTCTGGACGCTGCGGTGGCCGGAATCATCTCCGGCAGCTACGCGACGCTCGTTACACCACTTCTACCGACACGACC
>JBBSDZ010000045.1:0-18331 GCA_038240205.1 Solirubrobacterales bacterium
AAACGGCAGTGAGCAGCAGGTCGAGGTCGGCGTCCATCGAGGCCCCCTTGGTCGACGGTGTGTTTGAGTACCGCCGACTTCGACCCTGCTGCCGATAAACCCCCCGATTTCACGGGCTTGGCCGTGGAATCAATCATCTAGCCGGGTGGCGCGCCGGCGCTCGTCAGGCTAAGTGCCGAGGGGGCGCTTGACGGCCATCCCCGGGCGGCGTGGAAACTGCTGCGGCGTCTCGGCCTCCTTCACGAACACGTGCACGTGGCGGTCGGTCGCCGTTGCGAACGGCGACACCTCGCGGATCTCGGCCAGGCACATGCCCAGCTGTGCGGCCGCCTTCCTCGCCGCGAGCTCCTGGCGCTCGTCCCGGCGCCCGCGCCAATCCACGAGCGTGCCGCCGAGCTTCAGCAGCGGCGCCGCGTACTCCAGCACGATCGGCTGCGGCGCAAGCGCCCGAGCCAGCACCGCGTCGTTGGCGCCGCGGCCCTGCTCCCATTGCTCCGCGCGGGCGCAGACCACGGTTGCATTGCCCACGTCCGCCGTGACGCGCAGCCGCTCCACGAACTCGCACTTGCGCCGCTGGCTCTCGACCAGGCAGAAGTGCGTGTCCGGAAGCGCGACGGCCAACGCCAGACCCGGAAATCCTGCCCCGACGCCGAGGTCGGCCACGGAGCTAGCGAGGCGAAGCTCATCAAAATCCAGACCGACCAGAGAGTCCGCGAGGTGCACGTCGATCGCCTCGCGCACGGCACGAACGGCCGTCGGCGCGTGCTCGTCGCGCGTGAGCACATCCAGCATCCTCGCCAGGCGCTCGAGCTGTTGCGGGGCGAGCGCGTATCGCTCCAGCACATTTGCCACGGAGGCGCGGTCGGCGCTCATCGCCTCAGCCCGAGGGCGTGCATGTTTCCCGTGAAACGCTCTCGGCCGCTCAGCCGTCGGCCGGCGAGACCACGAGGAACCGCTTCGGCTCATCGCCCTCGCTGTGCGTCTGCACGTCGTCACGGTCACGCAGATACTCGTGCACGATGCGCCGCTCCGAGGGCGGCATCGGCTCGAGCTCGATCGCGCGATCGTCCCGGAGCGCTTCCTCGGCGGCATCGTCTGCGTCTGCGCGCAGCAACTCTCCCCGGCGCTCGCGATAACCGTCCGCGTCGATTTCCACGCGCACCGGCGCCGGTCCGTCCGGAAAGACGATCCGCTGGGCCAGGTGCTGAACTGCGTCGATCGTCTGCCCGCGCCTGCCGATGAACAGGCCGACGTCGTCGCCGACGATGCGCCCGCGCAGGACTCCTTCCGATTCCTCAACCTCAACCTCAACCTCCAGCCCGAGCCCCGCCGTGACTTCCTCGAGCAGCTCTTCCAACAGCTCGGCCGGCTCCAGCTCCTCCTCGTCGACATCAGGCGACCCGGCTTCGCTGCTCATCGCCGCCTGCCCGACCGTTTCTTCTTCTTACGCGGGGATCGCGGCGGTGGCGCCGCCGTCGGCGCGCGCTCAGCCTTGCTCGAGTCACTGCTGCCGCCTGCGCCACCTCCCGCCCCTGCGACGCCGGCACCCGCCAGCGCGGGCTTGAGCGATCGCGGCGACTTTCCGTTTGCCGAGGCCTTCGCCTCCGCAGGCGCAGGCGGCGGGCCCATGTGGCGTTTGATCAGGTACTGCTGACCGACCGTCCACAGGTTCGTCGTGATCCAGTACACGAGCAGCCCCGCCGGATAGCGGTAGAGGATCACCACGAACACCAGCGGCAGCAGCAGCATCAAGCGGCGCTGGTTCGGGTCGGCCGTCGCCGTCGCCACCAGCGTGGAGGTGATCTGCGAGCCGACGTACAGGACGATCAGGACGATCAGCGCGATGCCGGTCGCCTTTTCCGTGATGTCGGGCAGAAACAGGAATTTCGCCGAATGGGACGCTACCACGTTGCAGCCAATTTCCGAGAGCCCCTTGACGTGTCCGGTCACTCCATTGACGTGATTTACCGCGTTTTGTGGGATTTCGCTGTTGTGCGCGAGGGTACGCCCGAGCACCGTCGAGAAGTGTTCGCGCATCTGCCGCCCGCAGATGTCGAGCTTCAGGTCCGTGCGCAGCATGTAAAACAGCGAGATGAACACCGGCAGCTGCAGCAGCAGCGGCAGACACGACGCCAGCGGGTTGATTTTGTTCTCCCGGTAGAACGCCATGATCTCCTGCTGCTGGCGCTGTTTGTCCTCCTTGTACTTCTCTTTCAACGCCGCGATCTGCGGAGACAGGCGCTGCATCTCCTGCATTCCCTTCAGCTGTCTGTAGGTCAGCGGCACGAGCACCGCGCGGATGATCACCGTCAGGCCGACGATCGCCAGGCCCCAGCTCCCGCCCACCAAGTTGTCGTGGATGAACACCATGACCGACTCGAACAGGCTGATCAGGGGCGAGAACGCGTCCTGGATTACGTTGGCGAGTATTGGCATGCGCGGTCGGGTCTCGGGGCGATCTCGTTGGGCCGGCGTGTGGCTCTTGCTCAGCTCTGCTCGTCACTCGGCCGGCTTACCGCCGGCGAGCGCCGTTCAGGCGCTGGTGCGGTGGCCGATCGTGAACACCCGCTGGGCCTCCACCGGATCGTATCCGCCGTAGCTCCACGGGTTGCACCTGAGCAGCCGCCAAGCGGCAAGCACCACGCCCCTAAGTATGCCGAACTCACGGATCGCGTCGACCGCGTAGTGCGAGCACGTCGGCTCGTACTTGCAGCGCCTCGGGATCGCCGGCGAGACGAAGCGCTGGTAGGCGGCGATAGGGGCGATCGCGATCGCACGCACGGCGCGCAGTGCGCGGGAGGAGCGCTCCGCCGCATCGCCCTCCTCAGTGGCCGGATCGCTGCTCACGCCGCCGACTCCGCTGCCGGTGGCTCGGACTCGCGCAGCCCGGCCTTCTCGATCAGCTCCGACAGTGCCGCGTCCATCCCCGCCAGCCCCTCGCGCTCGGCCAGCTCCGCCGTGGAAGGGCGTGCGACCACGACCACGTCCTGGCCTGCGCGCAGCTCGTGCTCGACTCGGGCAAACGCCTCCCGCAGCAGGCGCTTGACCCGATTTCGCTCCACCGCGCCGCCGACCTTTCGCGACACCGACAGGCCGAGTCGTGGCTTCTCCACGGACGTGTTCGGGAAGCTGTAGAGGACCAGGTGCCTGTTCGCCGTTGAGCGGCCCTGTCGGTAGACGCGCTCGAACTCGGCGCTGCGCGACAGACGGCCGCGACTTGACGATCGCGGCTTCATCACGCCCAGCTCACCTCAGGTCGAGAGGCGCTTGCGTCCCTTGTCGCGGCGGCGCTTCAGCGTCAGGCGGCCGGCTCGCGAGCTCATGCGCGCACGGAACCCGTGCGCGCGGGCGCGCTTGCGCTTCTTTGGCTGGTAGGTCCGCTTCATCTGTTCATTTCTCCGGTCAGCGCCTGTCTCCTGCAACGACCACTGCTCTCGCGAGCCGGTCGCAGAGGGCGCTTCAGCGCTCAAGTATAGGCCCGCTCGATCGCCGCCGAATTTTCTCGCCAATTGCGTGCAGTCCGATCGCCGCTCTCAGACCGTTGGGTATAGTCGCCCGACCGGGGCCTCGGCCCCTCCTCTGAATAGACGCCGACGTTTTCTTCCGGGAGAGAAGCGGATTGACGCTGCCATGAGCGACGAGCTCGAGCACATATGGTCGCGGGTGCAAGCAGAGCTTGCCCTGTCGGTCGACGAGCCTACCTACCGCATCTGGCTGGCGCCGCTGCGCGCGCGTGAGATCTCCGGTGAGCGGCTGCTCGTGGAGGCGCCCTCGCAGGCGCGCGGCTGGATCCGCGACCGCTTCGGGCGCGTGATCGAGTCCTCCGTCGCCAAGACGCTCGGGCATCCGTTGACAGTCGACCTCGTCGGGCCCCAGCGCGACGAGGTCGACCGAGCCCAACCGCCCGGCACCGAGCGCAGCGCAAAGTCCAAGCCCGTGTCTGGGTCCAGGCGCCGCACGGCGAGACCCGCCAGTAGCAATGCGCACGCGGAGGATCTCTCGCTCGTGCTTACGCGCGGCTCGCGTAGTGGCCCGCTCGGCAACCCCAAGCTGACGTTCGAGCAGTTCGTCATCGGCGACTGCAACCGGCTCGCGCATGCAGCCGCGCTGACCGTCGCCGAGATGCCTGCGCAGGCCTACAACCCGCTGTTTCTGTGCGGCCCTCCGGGCGTCGGCAAGACGCACCTGCTGAGCGCCATCGCTACGTTGCTCCTCGCCCACAGCCCCGGGCTGACGGTCCGCTGCACGACAGGCGAGTCGTTCACCAACGAGTTCCTCGACTCGCTCGCCGGCGGGCGCACAGAGGACTTCAAGGCGCGCTTTCGCCACATCGACGTGCTGCTGCTCGACGACGTGCAGTTCCTCGAGCGCAAGGCCAAGACCGAGGAGGAGTTCTTCCACACGTTCAACGCACTGCACGACGGCGGTCGGCAGATCGTCGTCACCTCCGACCGCCCTCCACACGACCTTCAGGCGCTGGAGGACCGCCTGCGCGAGCGCTTCGAGTCCGGGCTCGTCGCAGACATCCAGCCCCCTGACCTGGCAACTCGCCTGGCGATCCTGCGTAAGCGAGCACATCACGACGGCGTCGAGCTCGCGGACGATCAGGCGCTGGGAGTGATCGCCGAGCGCATCGAGAACAACGTTCGCGCACTCGAGGGAGCGCTGATCCGCGTCGTCGCCTTCAGCTCGCTCACCGGGCGCCCGTTGACCGGAGAGCTGGCGAATGAGGTGCTCAACACGCTCTACCCTCGCACGACTCCCGGAGCCCGGCGGCGGCACAGCTCCGTCGCAGACATTCAATTCGCCGTTGCCGAGCACTTCGGCCTCACCCACGCCGAGATGCTCTCCAGCGCCCGCACCGCTCGCATCGCATGGCCCCGCCAACTTGCCATGTACCTCTCACGTGAGCTGACCGGGGAATCCCTGCCCGCGATCGGGCGGCATTTCGGCGGGCGCGATCACACCACCGTCCTGCACGCTTGGCGGCGGACCTCCGCACGCCTGACCGAGGACGAGATCGCACGAGAGGCTGTGGAGAAGCTGTGTCGCACGCTCGGTGCGGCTCACGCATTGCCCACGATGCCAGCGGCCGACCGCTTGGCCTGAGAGACTGACGTGCGCAATCCACAGCCAATCAGCTCCGCTCACGCACCGCACGGCCAACACCGGCAGACCTATGCACATGTCCACAACCCCTACTGACTACTTCCTCTCCAAGCCATCCCCATGAAGCTATCTCTCTCATCTGGCGAGCTCTTGAACCAGCTCCAGACCGTGACCCGTGTCGCCTCGACTCGCAGCGCGGTGCAGGCGCTCTCCGGCGTCATGATCGCCGCCGATGGCGACTCCGCCCCGGAGCTGCGCGCAACCGACATGGAGATCGGCCTGCGTGTTCCGCTCAAAGCTGAGACCAGCCGGCCCGGCAGCGCCGTCCTTCCCGCACGCCTGCTGCTCGAGGTAGCGCGCTCGCTGCCTGCCGATGAGCTCACGCTCGAGCTGCGCGCCGCCGAGCAGGACGTCGAGCTGATCTCCGGCCCGGCAAGGTTCCACCTGCGCACGCTGCGCGCCGAGGACTTCCCGACTCTGCCCGAGCCCTCACCAGAGACGCGCATCGCTCTGCCCGCCAAGGCGTTCGTGGAGACCGTTTCGCGCGTAGCCCGCTCCGCCTCGAGAGACGAGACCCGCCCCGTGCTCACCGGCATCCTCATGTCCGCCTCCGCGCAAGAGCTGCGCATGGTTGCCACCGACTCCTACCGGCTCAGCGTCAAGGAGACCGCGCTGGAGTCGCCGCTGCAAGGAAGCCTCGAGGCGAACGTGCCCGCTCGAGCCCTGCAAGAGCTGGCGCGGATCGCACAATCCGCCGACAGCGAGTCGCTCGCCGTCAGCGTCGGGCAGAACCAGGTCGTCTTCGAGCTCGGCGCCATCGTCCTCTCCTCTCGCCTGATCGACGGGCAGTTCCCGAACTATCGCCAGCTCCTGCCCGAGTCTGTCGAGCACGAGCTGCGTCTGTCGAGCGCAGAGCTGACCGACGTCGTTCGTCGCATCAGCCTGCTCGCCCAGAAGAACGCCCCACTTCGGCTCAGCTTCAACGAGGGTACGCTCACCGTTTCCGCGCAGACCCCCGACGTCGGCGAGGCCAGTGAGGCCGTACCAGTGCCCTTCCACGGCGAGCCGTTCGAGATCGGCTTCAACCCCGAGTTCCTGCGCGACGGCCTCGAAAGCATCGAGTCCGCCGAGCTGGTGCTCAAGCTCATCAGCCCGCTGCGTCCTGGCTTGATCGAATCCCCCGACTCCGGCGATTTCGTATATCTGATCATGCCCATACGCCTCAACGTGTGACGCCATGGCTGGCGCATCTCTGACGTTCCACTCGGCTTAGGCTTCCAAATGCGCGTCCTCAGCGTGACGCTGCGCGACTTTCGCACCTACGCCCGTGCCGAAGCGCGACTCGGGCCGGGGCTGACCGTCGTGCACGGCCCCAACGGCGCCGGCAAGTCGAACCTGCTCGAGGCGCTGTACTTCGGCTGCACTGGGCGCTCGCCCCGCACGCGCAACGAGCGTGAGCTGATCACATTCGGCGGGCAGGCGGCACGCGTCGTCGTCCACTGCGGCGACGGCGAGCACGAGCACGAGCTGAGCGTCGGCTTCGGCGCCGGGCCGGATGGCGCGCGCGCGGTCAAGCGCATGACAGCCGACAGCGTTGTCGTCGAGCGCCTGCTCGACGTCGAGTTCCGCCCACTCATCGGCGTGTTCGAGCCAGATCGGCTGGAGCTGCTGAAGGGCCCACCGGCATCTCGGCGCGCGCATCTCGACCAGGTCGTCGCCGGCACGTGGCCCCTACGCGCGGCTGACCGGCGGGAGTACTCGCGCGTGCTCGCCCAGCGCAACGCGCTGCTCTCTCGCATCCGTTCTCACCGCGCTTCCCATGCCACGCTCGGCGCTTGGGATCGCGAGCTGGCCGTCTCGGCGCTGGCCGTCCGTGATCACCGCGCCGCCGCCGTTGCACTGTTGTCCGCGCCGTTCGCCGAGCGCGCGGCTCAGCTCGGCCTCAACGGCGCTGCGCAGCTCGAGTATCGCCCGCGCTCGCGCGCGGCTGACGCGGAGGAGTTCGCCGCCGAGCTGCAGGCCCGCCTGGCGAGCGACCTGGAACGTGGCTATTCCGGGCACGGCCCGCACCGCGACGAGCTGGCGATCCTGCGCGACGGCAGGGAGCTACGGCTGTATGGCTCGCAAGGCGAGCAGCGCCTGGCACTACTCGCGCTGCTGCTCGCCGAGCGAGACGTGCTCTCACGCGAGCGCAGCCGCACGCCGCTGATGCTCCTCGACGACGTCATGAGCGAGCTCGACTCCGACCGTCGCGAGCTGCTCGCGACCGAGCTCGCCTCGGGCGGGCAGAGCGTGATCGCCACGACCGACCTCGCGCACGTCCCCGGCGCGTCCGACTCCCGCGTGACACGGCTGCGCGTCTCTCCCGGCGCGATCCTCCAGGAGGCAGTTGCCGCATGAGAAAAGCCGCCCCTCGCTCGCTGTCGGCGGCGCTCGAGCGGTTCACCGCGACGCTCGCGCCCGCGACGACGCTCGCGCGCGTGCAAGAGGTCTGGGAGGTGGCCACCGGCCCTGCGATCGCCGCTGCGTCGCGTCCCACCTCCGAGCGCGATGGGGTGCTCACGGTCAGCTGCGAGGCCGCCGTCTGGGCGCAGGAGCTCGACCTGATGGAGCAGGATCTCCTGGCCCGTCTCAACGCCGCGCTGGGCACGCAGGAGATCCGCGAGCTGCGTTGCCGGACCGCATGAGCGCGACCGCGCGGTCGCGGTCCGTGCGGGGGTTCACCCGAGACGACCTTCGCGGCGCTGTTTTCCCTGCAAATTGCAGGGGTTTGGGGTGTCGCCCGGGCACCTTCCCGACCCCGTCTCGTGCTATTGTTATGTACACATTTCACCCGCCCCGGACCGTGTTGTGAGCGCTGCGGATTCCGGGGCGTTCTCACGTAATCGGAGGGCCATTGGCCACAGCCAGCAACAGCTCTGAAGAGAGCGCCAAGAAGGGCGGCGCGAACGACCCGTCGATGACGGGCGCGTCCTCGTCATACGACGCCCAGGACATCACCGTCCTCGAAGGCCTCGAGGCCGTGCGCAAGCGCCCGGGAATGTACATTGGCTCCACCGGGGTCATGGGCCTGCACCACCTCGTCTACGAGGTCGTCGACAACTCGGTCGACGAGGCTCTGGCCGGATTCTGCACGAAGGTGACCGTCGCCGTTCACCCGGACAACTCGGTGACCGTCACCGACAACGGGCGCGGCATCCCCGTCGCGATCATGGAGAAGGAGGGGCTGCCGGCCGTGCAGGTCGTGCTCACCGTCCTTCACTCCGGCGGCAAGTTCGGTGACGGCGGCGGCTACAAGGTCTCCGGCGGACTGCACGGCGTCGGCGTATCCGTCGTCAACGCCCTCTCCGAACAGCTGCACGTCGAGATCCGCCGCGACGGCCACGTCTTCTCCCAGGACTACGCGATCGGAGCCCCGCAGGGCGAGCTCGTGCAGGGGGCGAAGCTCGCAACCGACGAGGAGACCGGCACGACCGTCACGTTCCTGCCCGACGCCGACATCTTCGAGTCGCTCGACTTCGACTTCTTCACGCTCGAGGAGCGCCTGCGCGAGACGGCCTTCCTCACGCGCGGCCTCGAGATCTCGATCGTCGACGAGCGCGGCGAGGGCCATGCAGCGACGTTCCGCTACGAGGGCGGGATCGAAGACTTCGTCTCCTATCTGAACGAGAACAAGGAGTCCGTGCACCGCAAGGTGATCTTCTTCTCTGGCGAGAGCGAGGAGGGCGCGGCGGAGATCGCGATGCAGTGGAACTCCTCCTACCAGGACTCGATCCACTCGTTCGCCAACAACATCAACACGCGCGAGGGCGGCTCGCACATGAGCGGCTTTCGCTCGGCGCTCACGCGCACGCTCAACAAGTACGCTCGCGACCACAGCCTGCTCAAGGAGAAAGAGGACAACCTCTCCGGCGAGGACGTGCGCGAGGGCCTGACAGCAGTGATCTCCGTGAAGCTGCGCGACCCGCAGTTTGAGGGCCAGACCAAGACCAAGCTCGGCAACCCCGGCATGGCCGGCTTCGTCGAGTCGATCGTCAACACCGGACTCGGCGAGTTCCTCGAGGAGAACCCGAGCGAGGCGCGCGCGGTGATCATGAAGTCCGTACAGGCCCAGCGCGCCCGCGAGGCGGCGCGCAAGGCACGCGACCTGACGCGGCGCAAGTCGGCGCTCGAGAACTCGACGCTGCCCGGCAAGCTCGCCGACTGCTCGGTCAAGGACCCGTCGCTGGCGGAGCTGTTCGTGGTCGAGGGCGACTCCGCGGGGGGCTCGGCGAAGCAAGGGCGCGACCGCAACACACAGGCTGTGCTGCCGCTGCGCGGGAAGATCCTCAACGTCGAGAAGTCGCGTATCGACAAGGTGCTCCAGAACACCGAGATCCAGGCGCTGATCACCGCGATCGGGACCGGCGTGCGGGACGAGTTCAACATCGAGAACGCCCGTTACCACAAGGTCGTGCTGATGACCGACGCGGACGTCGATGGCGCGCACATCCGCACGCTCGTGCTGACGCTGCTGTTCCGCGAGATGCAGGAGCTGATCGAGGCGGGCTACGTCTACATCGCCAAGCCGCCGCTGTACAAGCTCAAGCAGGGCGCCCGCGAGCGCTACATCGAGAAGGACTCCGAACTGGAGGACATCCTGCTCGCCGACAAATGGGAGAAGTTCGAGGTCTTCGACCGCTACGGCAAGCAGTTCAAGCTCACCGAGGCTCGCTGGCAGCGCTTCTCGCGGCTGCTCAAGCAGTACGAAGGGTGGTCGCTGGCCCTGCGCGGGCACCACGGTCACGGCGTCGTGCAATTCCTCGAAGAGTCCTCGCTGCTCGGCGAGCAGGTGCTCGACCCGGCAGCGGCGATCAAGCTGATCGGCCGCGCCAACGTCGATGGGGAGACGCACGGCACCGAGCTCGTCAGCGAGGACGCCATCGAAATCCGCGTCAAGGCGACCGAGGCCAAGACGGGCTTCGCGCTGACGCACCGCATCCCGCGCGAGCTGTTCGAATCGCAGGAGTATCGCCAGCTCGCCCGCGTCCACGGCGAGCTCGTCGAGCTCGCCGGCTCACCGGCCTTCGAGGTCGGCCTCGTCGACGCGCGCGAGAGCGCTCCGTCCTTCGAAACGCTGCGCGCAGCCGTCATGACCGCCGCGCAGAAGGGCATCAAACTCCAGCGCTTCAAGGGACTCGGCGAGATGAACGCCGAACAGCTCGGCGAAACGACGATGGCGCCGGCGACGCGCACGCTCGCGCAGGTGACGCTCGAGGACGCGCTCGCCGCCGACCGCATCTTCTCGATGCTCATGGGCGACCAGGTGGAGCCGCGCAGAGCGTTCATCGAGGACAACGCCAGGGCGGTGGCCAACCTCGATGTGTGACGTATGGCCGGCGCACATCGGCGTCCTCGGTCGCTCGCGTGCAGAGCACGCCACGCTCCCTGCGTCCTTGATCTGCTTGACCTCACGCCCCACTTGGCACTCCACGAGTCGTTTTTGGGAGGTGACAAATGGCTAGCACCGATGTCATAGGCGGCGGCAACGTCGAACCTCGCGGCCTGGAGGAGGAGATGCGCACCGCGTATCTCGACTACGCGATGTCGGTGATCGTCGGGCGCGCGCTGCCCGACGTGCGCGACGGGCTGAAGCCTGTACACCGCCGCGTGCTGTACGCGATGAACGAGCTCGGCCTGGGCCCGACCCGCTCCTATGCCAAGTGCGCAAAGATCGTCGGCGAGGTGATGGGCAACTATCACCCGCACGGCGACTCTGCGATCTACGACGCGCTCGTGCGCATGGCGCAGGACTTCTCGATGCGCAACGAACTGGTCGACGGTCAGGGCAACTTCGGCTCGGTCGACGACGATCCGGCTGCCGCCATGCGCTACACGGAGGCGCGCCTGGCGCGGATCGCCACGGAGATGCTGCGCGACCTCGACATGGACACGGTCGACTTCGCGCCCAACTACGACGGCTCCCGCCGCGAACCGCTGGTGCTGCCGGCGCGCTTCCCGAACCTGCTCGTCAACGGTTCCTCGGGGATCGCAGTCGGCATGGCGACGAACATCCCGCCGCACAGCCTGCGCGAGGTGATCGGCGCCACGATCGCCTACATCGACGACCAGGACATCGACCTCGACGGGCTGATGGCGCACGTGAAGGGGCCGGACTTCCCGACAGGCGGCATCATCCTCGGCCACGGGGGCATCAGGGACGCGTACGAGACGGGCCGGGGCCGCGTGCGCATCCAGGCGCGCGCGCACATCGAGCCGCTGAAGCAGGGCAAGGAGGCGATCGTCGTCACCGAGCTGCCCTTCCAGGTCAAGAAGGGCGGCGATGGCGGGCTGATCTCGAAGATCGCCGATCTGGTCCACGAGAAACGCATCTCGGAGATCTCCGATCTGCGCGACGAGTCCGACAAGCGCGGCATGCGCCTGGTGATCGAGCTCAAGCGCGACGCGATCCCGAAGGTCGTTCTCAACAAGCTCTACAAGCACACCTCGATGCAGACGACGTTCGGCGTCAACATGGTGGCGCTCGTCGACAACGTCCCGCGCACGCTGAACCTGCGCGCAGTGATCCACAACTACGTCGCGCACCAGCGCGAGGTGATCGTCCGCCGCACCAAGCACGAGCTCTCCGAAAAGGAGGCGCGCGCACACATCCTCGAAGGCCTGTTGATAGCGCTCGAGCACCTCGATGCGATCATCGAACTGATCCGCGGTTCCCGCGACCGCGACGCGGCGCGCGAGCAGCTGGTCGAGCGCTTCGCGCTCAGCCACATCCAGGCCACGGCGATCCTCGACCTGCGCCTGTCCCAGCTCACGGCGCTCGAGGCGGACTCGATCAAACAGGAGCACGCCGATGTGATGGAGCGGATCGCCGAGCTGCGGGCGATCCTCGGCGACGAGTCGCGCGTGCTCTCGGTGATCAAGGAGGAGCTCTCGGAGATCTCCGAGCGGTTCGGCGACGAGCGGCGCACGGAGATCAGCCACTCAGAGGACGAGATCGACATCGAGGACCTGATCGCCGACCAGCAGATGGTGATCACGATCACCCAGAGCGGCTACGTCAAGTCGCTGCCGCTGGCCACCTACCGCCAGCAGCAGCGTGGCGGGCGCGGCGTCACCGGGATGGACATGAAGGACGGCGACTTCATCGAGCATCTGTTCGTCTGCTCCTCCCACGACTACCTGCTGTTCTTCTCCAACCGCGGCAAGGTGTACCGCTCGAAGGTCTACGAGCTGCCGGAGGCACAGCGCACGGCCAAGGGGCGCGCGCTGGTCAACATCTTGCCGCTGCGCGAAGGCGAGCGGATCCAGGCGGTCGTCTCCACCCGCGACTTCACCGAGACCAAGTACCTCGTGTTCGCGACACGCTCGGGAACCGTCAAGAAGACGGAGTTCCTCGCCTACAACACGCCGATCAAAGCCGACGGCATCATCGCGATCAACATCCGCGACGACGACGAGCTGCTCGCGGTGCGCGCCGTCGACCCCGACGACGAGATCATCATGGTTTCCAAGGCCGGGCTGACCGTGCGCTTCGCCGAGTCCGACGCGCGCTCGATGGGCCGCGACACGACCGGCGTGCGCGGCATGGATGTCGGCAAGAGCGGTCAGGTGATCGCGATGGACGTCGCGCGCGACGACATGGATCTGCTCGTCGTGACCGAAAACGGCTACGGCAAGCGCACGGAGATCGCCCAGTACCGCAAGACCAACCGCGGCGCCAAGGGCGTCAAGACGATCAAGCTGACCGAGCGCAAGGGTGGCCTGGCCGGGGCCCTCGTCGTGCGCGAGCACCAAGAACTGGTGTTCATCAGCGTCGGCGGCATGGTGCAGCGAACCTCAGCCGGGGGTATCTCCCAGCAAGGCCGCTCGGCGACGGGCGTGCGGGTGATGAACCTCAAGGAGGACGACCTCGTCAGCGCCGTGGCGCTCGTCGTGGATGCCGGCGAGGGCGAGGGCGAGGGCGAGGTCGAGGAGGGCCAGGACGCGCCCGCGGGCGAGACGCCGGCGCCGAATGGCGAGCAGCCGCAGGCCGATGCGCCTGCAGGCGCATCCTGAGCCGCCCACCACAACCCGTCCAGATTCGCCCCTAAGCCTCAGACGGAGCTGGCCCACCGCCGACAGGCAGAGGGTGAGACGTCCAGGAGGTTCGATAGCAGCCGCAGCCGTCGCCATCGGCTGCGCAGCGGGCGCGTCGAGCATCGCCGCAGCCTCATCGAGTGCCGTGCGTGCGCCAGCCGCAAAGAGCGTCAGGGTGCATGCCGTCCAGCACCGCGCGCGTACCAACGGCCGCCACGTGGGCGCCCGCTGCACCACCGGCTCCCGCTCCGTGCGCTGCAACGCCGCCAAGGAACACGCGGCAAAGGCGCGGACGCGCAGCATCCGACGCGTCTCGGCGCTTAGAGAAACCAGCGTCAGGGCTGCCGAACGCGAGAGCGAGGCAGCGACGATCGCCAAGGTGCTCGCGACGCCCTGCCAGAACACGCTGCTAACGCCGGAACCGGCCAACCTCACGATCGTCAAGGCAGCTGTCCTGTGCCTGATCAACACCGCGCGAGCGGAGAACGGCAAGGAGCCGCTGCGCGCCAACGCCGAGCTCGAACGGGCGGCTGAGAGCCATGGCCTGGAAATGCTCTCGGTCGACTACTTCGACCACGTTGCCCCCTCCGGCGAGACTCCCCTGCAACGCATCGAGGCGGCCGGCTACGTCCCGGGTTCGGAAGCTGGCTATGTGATCGGCGAGAACCTCGCATGGGGCACCTACTCGCTCGCCACGCCGCAGGCGATCGTCTCCGCTTGGATCGCCTCGCCCGAGCACCTCGCGAACATACTCGAAGGCAAGTACCGCGACACCGGCATCGACGTGCGACCGGAAGAGCCCGCGGAGCTGGCCGGGGGCGCTCCTGGCGCGCTCTACACGCAGGAGTTCGGCGTAATCGTTCGCTGAGCAGCGACGCGCGAAGTCGAGCGCTCGTCATCTCGGTTCGCTACTCTGAGCGGACCAGAGAAAGGAGGTGGTCCTAACGTTGGCTGAAAGTCTTTACGGGACTCTGGAGGTGACCGGCCGCTAGGTCGGAAAGGCTGGACCGCTTAGCGGAATCCAACCCGGGACACCCCGAGACGCCCGCCGGTACTGGTCCCTCCGGCTGCATTTTCCGTCGTCTCGGTTTCCAGTCAGAGCATTACGCGAAGGGCGCCCGTCGAGGCGCCCTTCGTCGTTGAGACGAGCTCGCACCTGAGACACACAGAGGAATGGGACGGGTTCTGATCAGGCCGCCTGCGGGAGGTACTGCAGCCACGCCGTCGGGATCGTCGGGCTGGCAACGTGGATGAAGATCTCCGCACGCGGGGTTCTCGGCACGTGCCGCGGATGCATCCCGGCCTGACGCGGTAGGCGGTCGCCCTTGCGCCGGTTGCACGGCGCGCAGGAGGCGACGATGTTCTCCCAGTTCGACGAGCCGCCCTTCGACCGCGGGATCACGTGATCGACGGTCAGGTTCGAGCGTGAGCCGCAGTACTGGCAGGTCCAGCTGTCGCGCGCGAACAGGGCGCGCCTGGTGATCTTGCGCCGGTGCGCGTCACGCGGGACGTTGACGTAGCTCATCAGCCGGATCACGACCGGCCGCGCCAGCGTCGAGCTCTCCGAGTGGAGCTCCCACAGCCCGCGCTCGAGCAACTCGGCCTTTTGCTTCAGCAGCAAGACGACCGCACGCCGGACCGTGCACACGTTGATCGGCTCGAACGTTGCGTTCAAAACGAGCACCCGCCCACCCATCGCCGCCGTGGGCGATGTCCTAGGTCCGCGCCGCTGGTGCTCGGAAGGCGACACGGACCCCACCGGCTCTGGCGGGACTGTGCTTTCCATGGTCAACGCGGCAGTCTAGCGAGCAACCGCGGGCCATGGCGGCGCAGGCAGCCGCTTCTGCTGTCGCTATTCGGCGAGCGGGGCGGCGGCCGGATAGGAGCCAAGCACGCCCACGTGCTCGGTCATCGCGCGCAGCCCGGCGATCGCCTCTGCGACCGATGCGTCGCCGACATGGCCGCTCAGATCGGCGAAGAACATGTAGCGCCCGAGACGCTCGCGGCGCGGACGCGACTCGATCTTCGTGAGGTTGATGTCGCGCCGGGCGAACTCGTCAAGGCAGCGGACGAGCCAGCCCGAGCGCTCGGCGCCGGCGCCCCAGAAGACGAGCGATGTCTTCCACTCCTCGCCCGCCGGCGCGGCCAGCGGCGGCGTCTGCGGGTGTCCCCGGCGCGCAAGCCAGACGAAGCGCGTTTCGTTGTCGGCGCGATCCTCCACGCCTTCTTGGAGCACCGTCGCGCCGTAGATCCTCGCCGCCAGCGGCGTCCCCAGCGCGGCCAGCCCGCGGCGCTTCTTCTCGACAGTCGTGCGCACGGCCTCGGCCGTCGAGCCCGCCGAGAGGATGCGAGCATGCGCGAGCTCTCCGCGCAGGAAGCGCTCGCACTGGCCGGGGACCTGTGGATGGGTGAGCACCGTGTCGATCTCCGCCAGCGCGATCGGCGCGTGCGCGATCAGCGAGTGGCGCACGCGTAGCAGCGCCTCGCCGACGATCTCGACCCCGGCGTCCTCGGCGGCGAGCAGGTCGAGCGTGACCGTGATCGAGCCGTCCAGCGAGTTCTCGATCGGCGCGATCGCCCACTCCACTTCGCCGCGGGCGAGCGCGAGGACGGCGTCGTAGATGCTCGCGGCCGGCACGGGCTCGACCGCGTCCTCGGCGGCGCTTCCGAGCAGCGCCTCCTCGCTGAACGTGCCGGCCGGCCCGAGGTAGCCGACGCGCGCGTGCGCTCGCGCAGGCATCTCAGGCGGCGGGCTCGACCGGCCGCTCGCCGCCGCTCGGCGGCGACAGCGCCACGCGAACGGCCTCGGCCTCCTCCGGAGAGAGCTCCAGTTCTCCCTCGCCCGCGGTGAGGAGCTTGGCGTACACGCGCGCCTGGTCGCGGTGATGGATGCAGGAGAGCACGATCCCCGAGCGCTCCTCGTCGAGCAGCGCGATCGACAGCGACTGATGGCCGGAGAGCTCGTTGTAGGCGTCGTAGCGAACGAGCGCGCGGTGGGCGATCGTGCCGCGCATCGCAGCTTCGACCGCGCCGAGGCGCCCGTCCAGGCGCAGGGCGACGTCGTCGACGTAGGAGCGCAGCGCTTCGAAGGCGTCCTGCAAGCGCGCTGCGTGGGCGATCAGATCCTGCTCCTCGCCGTCTCCCAGCACCAGCTGCTGGGCTCGCCGCACCCGTCTCAGGCTCAGCATCAGCGCCACGCAGAGGACGAGCGCGATCACCGCCACTGCGCCGGCGGCTATCGCGATGATCCCTTGCGTGTCCGTGAGCGTTGCGAGCACGGGGACAACTTAGACGGTGCAGGTGTCGACGATCACGCGCCCGGCGCGCCGGGACTATTTGGCGAAGATCGCGAGGAAGGTGCCCTTGTTGTTTTCGGTGTTCGTCTCGCCGGGCACCGGTTCTACGGAGACTTCTACCTTGGCGGCGACCCCGAGCGGGACGCCGTTGACCGGGATGTCGACGCTGGCCGTCTTTTCCCGTTCGATCTTTTCGATCGTGTGCGAGGCCTTGAACTGCTTGCCGCCGGCGCTGACGGTGACGTTCGCCTTGACGCTCGTCTCAGCGCTTTCGCCGCCGTCTTGGACGTTGACGGTGAAGGTCGGGTTGCTGCCGCCGCTGACGTGGTTGAGCGTCGGTTCGGTGGCGAGCGTGTTCGCCCCCACGCTCACGCCCGTGAGAGAGCTGCCGTGCGTGCCCGAAGTCGCCGGGGTGGGCGAGGTCGCCGACTGGCCGGTCAGCCGCGCCGTCAGCGTCGTCGGGTCGAGCCAGCCGATGTTCGGCAGCGAGCGCGAGGGGGCAGTCGTGAGGCCGTGGACGCCGGCGCTGCTCAGCGCTTGCTGGACCAGCGGCGCGACGCGCTGGGAGTAGATGACGTCGGAGGCGAGGAAGATCTCCATGTCGCCGGCCATCAGCGTGACCGCCTGCTTGCCCTGCCCGCCGAGTGCTGTCGGCGTCAGCGCTGCGACCTTGACGAGGCCTTCCGAGCGGAAGTCGAAGACCAGCTCGAGGTTGCGCTGCGCGCCGGACATGTCTCCTGGCGCGCTCAGTTTCCTGACCTTGGAGGCAAGGCTCTGGGCCTGGATGCGGAGCTGGTCGATCTGCACCTCCACGTTGAGCGCCGACTTGCCGCCGGCGCCGGAGAGGGCCGCGAACAACGGGCGCGAGACGTGTTCGTCGTATTCCTGGGAGACCTGGCTGACTTCGTGGTTGTAGTCCTTGAGCGCCTGCGTCTTCTGCCCTTTCAGGCAGCCGTTGACGAGCAGGATGACGATCACCAGTAGCACGACGCCGACGCCTGCGGCGATCCTGCGGCGCACCATCAGCGTGTGCTGATCCAGGGGCAGAGAGCCTTCGGCGCGCTGGGGGCGACGCGGCGTTGGACGCTCGGGTGCTCTAGGCGCGCGGGTTGATGGCTGAGACTGCGTCTCCTCGCCATCGTCGAAGAACGACAAAAGCTGCTCCTTGCAGGGATTCCGGAAGGGCCCAAGTATGACTGCCGGCCACCTCCCTGACCATGATGCAACTTCTCGGTCAATGCGCCTTCTCCTGCCGCGCCAGGCAGGGAGGGAGCCGCTCGGCGGCGAACGCAGGAGCCGGTGGAGTCGCAGACCCTTGCGCACGGTCGACGCCAGCCTGCCCGAGGGGCGTGGGGCGATGGCCCGGGCGCTGAGGCGGTCGTGCTCGGCCGCTACCGGCTGCTGGAGCGCCTCGGCGCGGGCGGCTTCGGCGTCGTTTGGCGCGCACACGACGAGCTGCTGCACCGCGAGGTGGCGGTCAAGCGGATTGCGCTTGCACCCGAGGAAGACGGCGACCGCGCCACCCGCGAGGCTCTCGCCAGCGCGCGCCTGGCCCACCCGGCGATAGTCGCCCTGTACGAGGCGTGCGCGCAGGAGGACGCCTTCTACCTGATCTCAGAGCTCGTCGACGGCGAGACGCTCGGGCAGCTGATCGCCGAGGAAGCCCTCGCAGACGCGCAGATCCTGGAGATCGGCGTGGCGCTGTGCAGCGCGCTCACGCACGCGCACGCCCGCGGGGTGATCCATCGCGACGTCAAGCCCCAGAACGTGCTCGTCCCACACGAGTCGGCCTCGCACGAGCGCTCGGCACAGGAGCCCCGAGCCGCTGCCAAGCTGACCGACTTCGGTGG
>JBBSDZ010000046.1:0-18293 GCA_038240205.1 Solirubrobacterales bacterium
AACGGCAGTGAGCAGCAGGTCGAGGTCGGCGTCCATCGAGGCCCCCTTGGTCGACGGTGTGTTTGAGTACCGCCGACTTCGACCCTGCTGCCGATAAACCCCCCGATTTCACGGGCTTGGCCGTGGAATCAATCATCTAGTCTCCATAGACAACTGTCAGCGCGGACTTCGACAGTTGAGTCCAGACGACCGGGTGGCGCTTAGCGGCGGTCATGTGAACCTCCGTCCTGGAAAGATGGCGCCATGCAACGTGTGCTTGGAATCGGCGGGTACTTCATCAAGGTCGCCGACCCGACGGCGTTGAGCGCGTGGTACCGCGATTGTCTCGGTCTGGACGCCGATGAGAACGGCGTGTGGCGCCAGGTAGCAGGGCCGACGGGGTTTGCGACGTTCGAGCCCGAGACCGACTACTTCGGGTCTGACGCCCAGCGAACAATGCTCAACTTCCGGGTCCGTGACCTGGATGCGATGCTCGCGCAACTGCGGGCTAAGGGAGCCGACGTAGCCGAGGAGACGCAGGACATGGAGGGCGTCGGTCGATTTGGCTGGGTCACCGATCCTGAAGGCAATCGGGTCGAGCTGTGGCAACCCGCATGACCGCGTAGTCACGGGGCCTACCGCTCAAACCCGGGTGCGCAAGCGGCGCTTATCCCTGCTGCGGAGTACCAGCGCACACGCAACAAAACCGTTCATCGACTGCCGTCCGCGCGGATTGCTGCCGGCCCTGGCCCAGGCCCACCCCATCTCTCGCGGACGGTAGCCTGACCGTCTGGAACGGGGCGCGGGGCCCCGCGACGCTCTACCTGAAGGAGCTGCGGATGAGTGGGCGAGTAGTCGTGCTCGGGGCAGGATTTGGCGGACTGAAGCTGTGCACCGTCCTCTCGGAGGCGCTCGGCGAGGAGATCGACGTGACCCTGATCGACAAGGGTGACGGCTTCGTGTTCGGCTTCTCCAAGCTCGACGTGATGTTTGGTCGCGCGACGCCCGAGGCAGTCCGCCTGCCCTACCGCGACGTCGTCAAGCCGGGCGTCCGCGTCCTGCGCGAGACGGTCACAGCGATCGACGCCGAGACGCGCCGCGTCACCACGGACGCAGGCGTGCATGAGGCGGACACGCTCGTGATCGCGCTCGGAGCCGACTACGACATGGATGCGACGCCGGGGCTCGCCGAGGGCGGCAACGAGTTCTACTCCGTCGCCGGCGCCGAGCGCCTGGCCGCGATCATTCCGACATTCTCGGAAGGGCACGCGCTGATCGGCGTGTGTGGCGCGCCATTCAAGTGCCCGCCGGCGCCGAGTGAGTGCGCACTGCTCCTGCACGACGAGCTCACGGCGCGCGGCGTCCGGGACGCGTGTCAAATCTCATTCGTGATCCCCCTCGGCACGCCTGTGCCTCCTTCGCCTGAGACCTCGGCCGCCCTGACCGAGGAGTTCGCCAAGCGCGACATCGAGCTGATCGCCGGCCGGCGCGTCGCGTCGCTCGATCCGGGCCGCAGCGTCGCGATCCTCGACGACGGCGCCGAGCTGGCCTTCGACCTGTTCCTCGGCGTCCCCAAGCACCGCGCTCCGCAAGTGGTCCTCGACAGCGGCATCACCGAGGACGGCTATGTGCCGGTGGACTCGGCGACGCTGCAGACGCGCTTTCCCGGCGTGTTCGCGGTCGGCGACGTCTGCACCGCGGGCGTACCCAAGGCCGGAGTGTTCGCCGAGGGCGCCGCGCGCGTCGTCGCTGATGCGCTCATCGCGAGGCTGGGAGGCGGGGAGCCCCCGGGCCGTCACCTCGGGCAAGGCACGTGCTACATCGAGTTCGGCCACGGGCAGGTTGGCAGTGTGGACATCGATTTCCTCTCCGGCCCGTTGCAAACGGGGGTGTTCAACCCGCCGTCCGCCGCTCTCGTCGCCGAGAAGGAGCGCTTTGGCTCCACTCGCCGCGCGCGCTGGTTCGGCCGCTGAGCCGCGGTAGGCTGCCCGGGCTGTGACCCCGCCAGATCCCGAGCGCGCAGTGCGCGTCCACGGCTTCCCTGTGTCCACGTGGACGCGGACCGCTTGCATGACCTGCGTGGAGAAGGGGATCGCATACGAGCTGGTGCCGATCGCCTACGGGAGCGAGCAGCACGGGGAAATGCATCCGTTTCGGCGCATGCCGATCCTCGAGGCCGATGGCCGGATGCTGGTCGAGACGCTCGCGATCACAGGCTTTCTCGACGAGGCCTATCCAGGGCCTTCGCTGCAACCGGCTGCACCGGTCGACCGCGCTCGTATGCGCGTGTGGATGGGCGTCTGCGGGGACTACCTGTTCCGCGATGTCGTGCGCATGATCCCACGCGATCGTAAGCCCACCGAGGCTGAGCTGACGACCGCGCGCGACGCGCTCGCGCGTGCCGACGAGCTGATCGAGGGCGACTCGTTTCTCGTCGGTGAGACGATCACGCTCGCCGATCTCTACTTGGCGCCGCAGATCGCCAACTGCCGCGAAAAGGCGCCTGAGCTGCTCGACGGACTCGACCGGGTAGCCGCGTGGGCGCCTCGCGTCGAGGCTCGCAAGAGCTTCATGCTCACCCGTCCCTCCCCGGACTGAGCGGCGCCGCTCTCGCGCGGCGAAGCGGGAGTGCGCCCACGCCGCGCTGATGGGAAGATCGAGCCGATGTCCGACTACCGCGCCGTGAACCGAGCCAACTGGGACGAGCGAGTCCCGGCGCACGTCGGCTCGCCCGACTACGCAGTCGCGCGCTTTGGCGAGGATCCGTCGTTTCTCAGCGGCGTCGTCGCCTTCGACGTGCCGCTGCTCGGCGACCTCGCAGGGCTGCGCGCAGTGCACCTGCAATGCCACATCGGCACGGACACCATCTCGCTCGCGCGGCTCGGCGCGCACGTGACCGGACTCGACTTCTCGACCCCGGCGATCGAGCAGGCACGACAGCTGGCGGCCGCGGTCGGCGCCGACGCCGAGTTCGTCGAGGCGGACACCTACGACGCCGTCGAGGCGCTCGGAGCAGGGCGCTTCGATCTCGTCTACACGGGGATCGGCGCCATCTGCTGGCTGCCGGACATCGATCGCTGGGCGCAGGTAGTGAGCGACCTGCTCGCGCCTGGCGGCCGTCTGTTCATCCGCGAGGGTCATCCGATGATGTGGGCGCTCGACGACGTGCGCCCGGACGGACTGCTGGCGCTCGAGTTTCCGTACTTCGAGCGTGAGGAGCCGATCGTCTTCGACGAGGAGGGCACCTACGTGGAGACGGATGCGGCGTTCGAGCACATCACCACCCATACCTGGAACCATGCGCTCGGTGAGATCGTCAGCGCCCTGCTCGTGCGTGGCTTCACGTTGACGGGGCTCGTCGAGCACGACAGCGTTCCCTGGGACGCGTTCCCTGGGCAGACCGAGAAGCTCGGGTCAGGGGAGTACCGCTTGCGCGACCGGCCGTGGCGCCTGGCGCAGAGCTACACGCTGCAGGCGTCTAAGCCGGCATGAGGCGATGAGTTTCGGCGCGGCCCGCGGTCTCCCTCACCGACCGCAATCGAAAGGAGGCTCGAGATGGGAAAGATCGTCATAACTGAGTTCGTGTCACTGGATGGTGTGATGGAGGACCCCGGTGGGGCGGAGGGCTACGAGCACGGCGGCTGGACGTTCGAAATCGAGCGTGGCGCCGAGGGCGATAAGTTCAAGCTCGACGAGGCGTTCGCAGCCGAGGCGCTGCTGCTCGGCAGGACCACCTACGAAGGCTTCGCCGAGGCCTGGCCGTCGCGCGAGGGCGAGTTCGCAGACAAGTTCAACGGCATGCCCAAGTACGTAGTCTCATCGACGCTCGAGGACCCCGAGTGGAGCAACTCGAAGGTGCTGAGCGGCGACGTGGCCACGATCGCGGCGTTGCGCGAGGAGCTCGACGGCGACATCGTCGTCCACGGCAGCGCGCAGCTCGCGCAGTTCCTGATCGCCAACGATCTCGTCGACGAGCTGCGGCTGATGGTTTTCCCGGTCGTGCTCGGCAGCGGCAAGCGGCTGTTCGCCGCCGGAGCCAAGAAGCCGCTGAAGCTCACGAGCTCGCAGATCGTCGGCGACGGCGTCGCCATCCTCGTCTACGAGCCGGCCAGGGTCGGGGCATAGTCGCGATGGCCTGGTTGCCGTCCGGTTCCTCCCATCCCGGGCGCGTCGATCTCGACAGCGGCCATCACCTGCGCCCGATCCGTGAGTCCGACGTGGAGATCGACTACCCGGCCGTGATGGGCTCGCGCGAGCGGCTGTGGGCGAAGTACGGCGAGGCGTGGGGGTGGCCGGCCGCGAGCATGAGCTTCGAGGCCGATCGCGAGGACCTGGCGCGTCACGAGGCCGAGATCGCCGCACACGAGACGTTCAACTACGCGATCCTCGACGCCCCCGAGGGGGAGCTGCTCGGGTGCGTGTACATCGACCCGCCCGACCCCCGCGCTCCCGCGGGGAGCGACGCTGTCGTCTCGTGGTGGGTCGTCGATCACGCCGTGGGCGGGAAGCTGGAGCAGGCGCTAGAGCGCTTCGTGCCCGCGTGGCTGGCCGATGTGTGGGGCTTCTCCGCGGTGCACTTCCACCCCTGAGGCCCTAAGCCTGCGCCGGAGCGCTCGTCCCCTCGCTGCGCGCGGCGAGCGAATGCGAGCGGCTGTCGCGCGAGGAGATCAGCACGATCGTCAACACCGCGCCGACCAGCGCGAACCCGGAACCGACCAGGAACGCACGCTCGAAGCCCTTTGTGAGCGCGATCGCGACATCGTGCTGGCCTGCGTGGATGACGCTTTTGGTGCGGCTGTTGGCGACGGAGGCGAGGATCGCCAGACCGAGCGCGCCGCCTACCTGCTGGGCGGTGTTGACCAGGCCCGAGGCCAGCCCCGCCTCGTGCGGGCGGGTGCCGGTGACGGCCGCGATCGTGACCGGGACGAACGAGAGCCCGAGGCCGATCGCCGCGAGCAGCGACGGGCCGAGGATGTCCGCCACGAACGTGCCGCCCGTCGCGGGCACGCGCGAGAACCAGAACAACCCGGCGGCGACGAACAGCAGCCCCATCAGCAGGATCGGCTTGAAGCCGAAGCGGGTAACGCCCACCGAGGCTGCGCCCGCGGAGAGGATGATCGCGATCGCAAGTGGCAGGTAGGAGAGCCCGGCCTTGAGCGCCGAGTAGTGGAGCACCTGCTGCATGTACAGCGAGACGAAGAAGAACATCGAGAACAGCGACATCCCGATCAGCAGCGCGACCGTGTCGGCCCCGCGGAGCGTACGCAGGCGGAAGATCGAGAACGGCATCAGCGGCGCGCGCGAGCGCCGCTCGATCACGAGAAAGATGGCGAGCAGGATCGCTGCGCCCGCGATCTTGGCGATCGTCGCGGTCGAGCCCCAGCCGACGTTGACGGCGTCCACGAGGGCGTAGACGAGCAGCGCCAGCCCGGCTGTCACCGTCACCGCGCCGGGCACGTCGAAGCTACGCGACTCCGCATCGGAGCGGCTCTCGAGCAGAACCCGCGGGGCCAAGAAGACGCACAGGACGCCGATCGGCACGTTCACGAACAACACCCAGCGCCAGCTGAGCCCGCTCGTGAGCACGCCGCCGAGCAGCACGCCCGCGGCTCCGCCGGCGCCGGCGACCGCGCCCCAGACGCCGAGCGCACGGTTGCGCTCGGTGCCTTCGGCGAAGGTCGTCGTGATGATCGACAGCGCCGCCGGGGAGACGATCGCCGCGCCGAGACCCTGCACCGCACGCGCTCCGATCAGCCAGGCCTCCGACTGGGCGAAGCCACCGGCGAGCGAGGCGAGCGAGAAGATCACGAGCCCGACCATGAACATCATGCGCCGACCCATCAGGTCGGCGAGGCGCCCGCCGAGCAGCAGGAACCCGCCGAACGTGAGCGTGTACGCGTTCACGACCCACGACAGGTCGTCTTGGGAGAACTTCAGCGCGCGCCCGATCGAAGGGAGCGCGATATTGACGATCGAGGCATCGATCACCACCACGAATTGGGTCATCGCCAGCAGCGCTAGCGCGAAGTTCTTGGCGCGGTCGTTCTGTTCGGTCATTGCACGTCCTCTGCTCGCTTGCCGCACGATGATATGAACGAACGGCGCCATCCCCGGTGCGTCATCTCGATGACCCCGCGGAAGCTGGGCCAGACGCGTCTAGCGTCCGGCGGAGTCGTAGCGCGCCTGCTCCTCGGCGGTGCGCTCGGCCCACGGAATGCTCTGCAGGCGCCCGTCCGGGATCGCCTCGCCGCTCTCGATCGAGATGCCGTAGGTGCCCTCGGCAAGCCGTGCCTCAGCGCGCCCGAGTGCCGCCAGTTGCTCCCGCAGCGGCTCGGCCAGGCCCGCGTCGATCTCGGCATCGAGCAGCTGCGGTGCGTCGTCGCCGGCCTCGGCCGGGTCGCGATCGCCGCCGGTCTCAGGTGCGGCCAGCTCGCCGAGCGCGCGCTCCAGGCGCTCGCGCTCGCTTGCCAACAGCTCCCGTGCCTGCTCGGTGTTCATGGGCCCAGTATGACCGCCCGGCGCGCGCATGCCGGATCTCGTCCTCGCGGCGGGCATATCTATCCTCCGTGAGCATGCGACCCCGACCCGCAGATGCCACGCGACTCGGCGCCTGGCGCCCGCCACAGCCGCGAGTGACGCGTTGACGCGCGCCGATTCCAAGTCGGCGCTCGTGCGCGCCGCGACCGAGAGTGACGCCGCGGCGTGCGCGGCGATCTATGCGCCATACGTCACCGATACGGCGATCACGTTCGAGACGGAGCCCCCTTCGGCCGCAGAGATGGCCGAGCGCATCGCCACCGCGTCGCGTGGCCACGCGTGGCTCGTGCTCGAAGACGACGGACGTGTGGTCGGCTATGCCTACGGCACACGCATGCACGCGCGCGCCGCCTACCGCTGGTCCTGCGAGGTCAGCGTGTACCTCGAGCCCGGCAGGCGCCGCAGCGGCGGCGGGCGAGCGCTCTACGAGGCGCTGTTCGCACGGCTGCTCGAGCGCGGCTTCCGCGTCGTCGTCGCCGGCATGACGCTGCCCAACGACGCGAGCGTCGCGCTGCACCGCGCGTTGGGGTTCGAGCCGGTCGGCACCTACCGGCGCATCGGCTTCAAGCAAGGCGCGTGGCATGACGTCGCGATGGCCCAGCTCCTGCTCGGCGAGCAGGAGACCACGCCTGCCGAGCCCAGCTAGCCGGCGCCTGCGCCGAGTGGCGGCTCGAGGTTCGGCCCGGGGAGCGGCCGCGGGCCGTTCAGGGCGCCGAGAGCCGAGCCCCGGAGCGGATGACCTCGGCGATGGCCGCAGGATCGTCGAAGAACGGAACGTGCCCGGCTCCAAGCGTCAGGTGCCTCGCGCGCGGCAGCGCGGCGCGGGCGCGCGGCGCCTGCAGGCGGTAGGGGAGCAAGCGGTCGCGGTTTCCCCAGGCGATCGTCACTTCGTCTTCTGCGAGCCCAGGGTCCGCGCCGAATGTGTATCCGTCGAAGGCCGCGAGCGCGGCTGTGAACGCCGGCGAGGCCCAGGCGTCGCGGAGCGTCGCCTCGGCCTCGTGCGCCGGCATCCGCGTCGGCCAGCCGAAGGTCTGCCAGAACAGCGCCACGCGTCCCGGGCGCGTGCGCGCGAGCCGTGCCACGGCTGGGCGTGCGGGCACGGGCGTCTGCGCGAGGGCGGCCAGTGAGACCTGGCAGAAGCGCCGCTCGGCGGGTGTCCAGAACCCGACCGGGGAGAACGCGCTGACCGCGCTCGCGCAGCCGCGGCGTCCTAGCTCCAACGCGATCCCGCCGCCCATCGAGTTGCCCGCCACGAGCGGGCGCTCGATCCCGAGCTGGGCGAAGAAGCGCTCGAAGGCGTCGGCGCAGGCCCCGATCGACGGCTCGATCCCTTCGGCGAGCGGCTGCGAGCGCCCGAACCCGGGGGAGTCGCATGCGATTACGTCGAACTCGCGGGCGAGCAATCCGATCACCGGCTGCCATGCCTGCCAGTGATGCCCGACCCCGTGCAGCAGCACCAGCGGTGGGCCGGCGCCCTCGCGGTGGTGGTTGATCGAGCTCAGCACGTCGCGCGCGGCAGGGGCGAGCGGCGGGCGACCGGCCGGCGCGCGCTCACGCCGGCTCCGGCGCGCTCGCGCCGCTCTGTACGCGCCCGCGGATCAGGTCGGCGGCCCGCTCGGCGATCATGATCGTCGGCGCGTTCGTGTTGCCGCCGGGGATCGTCGGCATCACCGACGCGTCGATCACGCGCAGGCCCTGCAGGCCGTGCACGCGCAACTGCGAGTCGACCACCGCGAGCTCGTGCGTGTCGCTCATGCGAGCTGTGCCGACCGGGTGGTAGATCAGCATCAGCCGCCGGCGCAGGTCGGCTTCCAGATCGGCGCGCTCGCTCACGCCCGGGCCGGGCTTCAGCTCCTTCACGACGATCTCCTTCAGCGGCGATTGCGAGGCGATCTCGCGCGCCAGGCGCATCCCGGCGAGCATCGATTCGACGTCCTGGGGCTCGGACAGCGAGTTGGTGAGGATGCGCGGCTTGGCCATCGGGTCGGCCGAGCGCAGCCACACCTGACCGCGAGCCTTTGGCGAGACGAGCACCGGTGCGATCACCATGCAGTGACCGTCGTATGTCTCGGCGCCGTGATCTTCGAAGTAGGCCGCGCCCATGTGGTACTGGATGTCAGCCGCGGGCAACCCGCCGCGCGTGCGGGTGAACGCCACGACCTCCGCCACGGTCGAGGTGAGCTTGCCGGACTTGCGCAGCAGCCACTCGGCCAGTGGCTTGGGCTTGTCCGCGCCGTAGAGAGTCTGCTGGTCCGAGACTTCCCAGATCGCCGTCAGGAAGGGATGGTCCTGGAGGTTTCGCCCAACCCCGGGCAACTCGTGGCGCGGCTGCACTCCGGCGCTGCGCAGCTCATCGGCCGCTCCGATGCCGGAGAGCAGCAGCAGCTGCGGGGAGTTGATTGCGCCTGCCGACAGCAGCACCTCGCTGCCCGCGCGGACGACCTCCTCGCCGCGGCGGCCCTTGCGCAGGCGCACGCCGACCGCGCGGTCGCCCTCGAGCTCGACGCCGAGCACGGTCACCTTCGTACGCACCTCCAGGTTCGGGCGCCCGAGCGCCGGGCGCAGGAACGCGTCGGCCGCGCTGAAGCGCTTGCCGTCGCGTTGGGTCACCTGGAACATCGACGCACCGTCCTGCTCGGGTCCGTTGTAGTCGGCGATCCGGGGGATGCCGGCCGCCTCGCTCGCCCGCAGCAGGCGCTCGTTCAGCGGCCGTGGCGAGCGCTGCTCGCTGACCCGCAGCGGGCCGCCGGCGCCGTGGAACTCCGATGCCCCGCGGACGTTGTCCTCGGACTTGATGAAGTACGGCAGCACGTCGCGGTAGCCCCAGCCGGGGGCGCCCTGCGCCTCCCACGTGTCGTAGTCGAGCGGCCGCCCACGCACGTAGAGCATCGCGTTCATCGAGCTCGAGCCGCCGAGCGCCTTGCCGCGCGGCACGAACAGCGAGCGGCCGTCCACGTGCGGCTCCGGCTCTGTCTCGAAGTCCCAGTCGAGCTTCGTGTGGAACTGGTTCGGAAAGGCTGCCGGGATCTTGATGTTGGGCGAGCGATCGCGCCCGCCCGCCTCGAGCAGGAGGACGCTCACCGACGGGTCCTCCGAGAGCCGGTTGGCGAGCACGCACCCGGCGGACCCGGCGCCGACGATCACGTAGTCATGCATGGCTCAGACACCTTTCAGTTGGTTGACGCGTCGGTGAGCATGGGCGGTTCGGCCACGACGCTGGCGACGCCGGCCATGCTCGCAGGGACCGGCTGTGCGGCCGGCCGCGCGGCGAACAGGTAGTCGTTGCTCTGCAGCGTGCCCGTCTGCTGCAGGTACTCGCGCATGTAGCCCGGCCAGTTGGCGACGATGCGACCGCTGTCGTCGCGATACCACGAATCACAGCGTGTCCACGCGGTACCGGCGAAGCGCGACTGCAGCACGCGGTCGCTGGCTGCCGCCACCTCCGGGCGCACCTCGATCGCCGCGGCCCCCCGCGCGCGCATCTGCTCGAGCGCTTGGCGCAGGTAGGAGGCCTGCGCCTCCAGGTAGACGATGATCGAGCCGCCCGAGGTGTTCGTGTTCGGCCCGTACATGACGAACATGTTGGGGAAGCCGGCGACGGTCACCCCGAGGTGGGCGTGCGCGCCGTGCTCCCAAGCCGTGTGCAGCTCCGTGCCGCCGCTGCCGCGGACCTGCATCGGGAACATGAAGTCGGACGTCTTGAAGCCGGTTCCCCAGACGATGCAGTCGAGCTCGTGCAGGACGCCGTCGGCCGTGACGATCCCCTCCGGCTCGACGCGGACGATCGCCTCGGTCACCACCTCGACGTTCGGGCGCTGCAGCGCCGGCAGGAAGTGAGAGCTGAACAGCACGCGCTTGCATCCGAACGTGTAGTCCGGCCAGACCTTCTTTCTGACCTGCGGGTCTTTCAATTGCCAGCGCATGAACATCGATGAGCGGGCGCGCGCCAGCAGGCCGACGGTCCGCGGATGGCGGATCGCCAGCGTGATCGCCTCGCAGTACTGGAACATGAAGTTGCGCCGGAATGCCTGCACGCCGGGGGCGTGTTCGAAGGTTGCCCTCAGGGCGCGCGGGTAGCGGCGGTTGCGCCGCGGCAGGAACCAGTTGCCCGAGCGCTGGAAGATGGTCAACCGCGCCACTTCGGGAGCTATCTCCGGAACGAACTGCACGGCGCTCGCGCCCGTGCCGATGACCGCCACGCGCTTGCCCGCGAGCGGGTAGTCGTGGTCCCAGCGCGCCGAGTGGAAGCTGTGGCCGGCGAAGGACTCGATTCCCTCGATCGGAGGGTGCGCGGGCTGGTTGAGCTGGCCGGTCGCAAGCACGACCGCGTCCGCTTCCAGCGCGTCGCCGTCGGCCGTCTCGATCCGCCAGCGGGCATGCTGCTCGTCCCAGGTGCACGAGGTAACGGTGCGGTCGTACTGCACATGGCGCTCGATGTCGTGCGCCCGCGCGACCTCGCGCAGGTAGTCGTGGATCTCGCTCTGCGGGGAGCACAGGCGCGACCAGTCCCGGCGCAGCGCGAACGAGAACGAGTAGAGATGGCTCGGCACGTCGCATGCGGCGCCCGGATAGCTGTTGTAGAACCACGTGCCCCCGAGCTGCGGCGCTCGCTCGAGAACGGTGATGTCGCGGAAGCCATGGCGCCGCAACTCGATCGCCGCCGCGATCCCGCCGAAACCGGCGCCGATGATCGCCACGGACGGCTGCTCGATCGACGGCGCCTGCTGGCGCATCGCTGCTGCGGCGGACATCTCTGCTCCTCCCAAGGGCGTTGCCTGCGGTCATTCTCCAGCTTCGCACGTCCGCGTGCGTGCGCACGCACGGAGCTGGCCGCCGCGGAGGCTCTCAGCGGCCGGGCGGAGTTCGCGCGAGCAGGCGCGCGGCGACGCCACGGATCGTTTCTTCGCCGTAGGCCATCGAGGGATCGGCGGTCGTGAACACGGCGACCGTGAACGTGACCCCAGGGCGCTCCAGGCGGGCGGCCTCGTTGAAGAGTCCCTCCGAGGGAAGAGCCCCGGTCTTGAAGAACACCTGCCAGCGCGGCCGTGCGACCTGCGGGAAGCCCCAGCTCTGGGAGGGCTCGATGCCCGCCAGCAGGCCGCGTGCGTAGGCGTAGAACTGCCGCGGGATGAGCCGGTCGAGCGCCGCGAAGAAACGCGCCTGATCGGCCGCGGAGGTCTGCGAGTAGGCCCACCAGCCGCTCCCGAGCGCGTAGTCGCGCATGCCCGCTTCGTGCGCCACTCGCGTGAGCGCGCCGGCGCCCACGATCGACAGCACGGCCGACGCGGCGTCGTTGTCGGAGATGTGGATCATCGGGTACAGCCGCGAGTTGTCGCTGGCGCGCAGCGAACGGTGATGGGAGTCGAGCATCTGCAGGTAGGCAGTCAGCATCATCACCTTGATCACGCTCGCGCTCTGGAAGTGCTCGCGCGTGCGCACACCCGCGAGGTGGCCCTGGCTGTCGAGCACTGCCAGGGAGGTGCGACCGGCGCGCCCGTCCAGGTAGCTCGAAGCAGCCTCGATCGCCCCGGGCGATGGATAGGCGGCGAGCGGGGTGCCGTTGCCTTCCCCCTCGAGCTCGAGCGCTGCGGCGCTCGCGGGAGCGCAGATGGCCGCCAGCATTACGAGCAGCACGGCCACCGTCCCCAGCCGCACGCCTGCGCTTCGCTCAGTCCGCACCGGGGGAGACCTGGAAGTCGTGCTGCGGGCAGACGCGGTGTGAGGCCGGCGGTCCCATCGAGCTTTCCCACGCCGGGTTCAGGCAGACGCGATAGACGAATCGCTTGCCGGGCGGGTCGATCGTCGCGCTCGCGTAGGTGACTCCGGCGGAGAGCTCGCGCGTCGGCGTGACGGCGAGCAGGCGAAACGTGCGCGTCCCGCGCGCGGCGGCGAACCACCGGGCGCTGACCGATCCCACGGCGGCATGCGGGTCGTGAGCGATTCGCGCGCTCAGTCGAGTGCGGCCCGCGCCCAGGTTCGAGGCGTTGAGCGCGACCGCTGGATCGACGATCGCCTGGAGGTCGGCGCTCGCAGCTGTCGCGCCTTCCTCGACCACGCGCAGGCGCGTGTTCACCAGCGGCTGCAACGCCGGGAAGGCGAAGCTTCCGTCGGCGGCGCTGAGCGTGTGGGCGATCGTCGCAAAGCCGCCGTATGGGAACGGGTCGCTCTGCAGCGCCAGCGGCACCTGCGCGCCTCCGCCGCCGGCTTCGAGCGCCGCTCCGGTCACGCTCATCGGCGCGCCGATCGTCACCTCGCCGGCCGACAGCGACGCGACGATCTGCGGCGTTCCCGCGAAGGCGTCGGAGGGGTCGAGCGCAATTGCTGCGAGCGCCACGGCGAGGGCTACCCCGCGGCAGTGGCGGCGCCGGTGGCCGGTGGTCTGTTGCGAGTCGTCTTTGCGCATCCGCGGTCGCGCAAAGGTAGAGCACGTCCCGGCGCGCTGTGGCAGCTTCGGCGCACCGGGGCTCAGTCCGGGAGCGCTCCCGCTCCGCGTCCTAGCGTTTGAATTTCACGCGCGTGGAGGCGACCGAGATCGATTCCATTTTCAGCTTCGGCAGGAAGCCGACGCGGACTTTGAACTTGATCTTGCGATGGCCGCCAAGTGCGCGTTTGCCCGAGCGCGACAGCGGCACCTTGATCGGGATCGCTTTTGAGATTTCGTTGATTTCGAAGTACTCGTGGTAGTCGCCGGCCCAGTCGACGTGGCCTTCCAGCAAGATGTGTTCGTTGGCGACGGCCGGCACCTGTACGTGGATGCCGAACTCGAGCGGTAGCCCGGGCGTGGGCTCGAGGTTGTAGACGGTGCCGCTGACGGTCGTATTGGCTGCGAGCACGAACACGGTGAGTTCGGTTTGGCCGACCTTCGTGTCGGCAGGACATGCGTCCGCATTGAAGTCCGCGACCGAGCACTTCGGCAGCGCCTGGGGGTTGGCTGCCAGCCCCGGCGGCACGTCGACCCGCAGACGCTTTAGCGAGCCTTCCGGTTCCTGCTGTTTGAGGATGTTTTCTTTGGAATTCAGTTCGACAGTCGTGATGCCCCATTCGGGGTGCCCGGCGGCCTGGGTGAAGAACTGACCTTTAGGGCTCGAGTATTCGCACCCGCGCACGTTGCACGTGCCCGCTTCGAAGTGAGGCTGAGTCACGCCGAAGGCGGCCTGCGCAGCGGGCGCGGCGATTGCAATCAGAGTGGTGGCGAGCAGGGCGGTGAAAGCCGCGCGGACGTGCATCATCATCGATCTCGACCTCATCTCTCTCTACATCCCTGTAGATCAGGGCCTCAATGCCCAGCCGAATGGGGTACCGCCTCGGGCAGATGAGAACTACCCCGTTTGCCGGGCTCTACTCAAATCGATCAGCGCGGAGGAGCCGCGACGATGCGCGGGCTACTGCTCGCGTGGGACGTATGGCGCGAGCTCGCGGCGGGCGATCGAGAGCTTGTGCACCTCGTCGGGACCGTCGGCGAGGCGCAGCGTGCGCAGGTGCGCATACGCCGACGCGAGTCCGAAGTCGTCGGATACGCCGCCGCCGCCGTGCACCTGGATGGCGCGGTCGAGGACCTTGAGCGCGACGTTCGGCGCGGCGACCTTGATCGCAGCGATCTCCGTGCGGGCGTGGCGGTTGCCGACCGTGTCCATCAGCCATGCCGCCTTCAGCGTCAACAGACGCGCCATCTCGATCTCGATGCGCGACTCGGCGATCCAGTCCTGCACGTTGCCGCGCGTCGCGATCGGCTGCCCGAAAGTGACGCGCGAGACCGCGCGCCTGCACATCGCCTCGAGCGCTCGCTCGGCCGCGCCGATCGCCCGCATGCAGTGATGGATGCGGCCGGGGCCGAGGCGTGCCTGGGCGATCATGAAGCCGTCGCCCTCGCCGGCGATCAGGTTCGACGCGGGCACGCGTACGTCCGCGAAGTCGACTTCCGCGTGCCCCTCCTGGTCCTGGTAGCCGAACACCGACAGTCCTCGCATGACGGTCACGCCGGGCGTCTCGAGCGGGACGAGGATCTGGCTCTGCTGTTTGTGCGGCGGCGCGTCCGGCTGGGTCTTGCCCATGACGATCATGATCCGGCAGTGGGGATGCAGGGCGTTTGAGGTCCACCACTTGCGTCCGTTGAGCACGTAGTCCTCACCATCGCGCTCGATCCGCAGCGCCACGTTGGTCGCGTCCGAGCTGGCGACGTCCGGCTCGGTCATCGCGAACGCCGAACGGATCTCGCCCTCGAGCAGGGGCCGCAGCCACTGCTCCTTCTGCTCGGGCGTGCCGAATTGGTGCAGCACCTCCATGTTGCCCGTGTCCGGCGCCGAGCAGTTGCACGCCTCCGAGGCGATCGGGGAGCGCCCGAGGATCTCCGCCAGCGGCGCGTAGTCGGAGTTCGACAGGCCTGCGCCGTGCTGCTCGTCGGGCAGGAACATGTTCCACAGTCCGGCCTCTCGCGCGCGCACCTTCAGCTCCTCCATCACCGCCGGCTGGTGGTGCGGGTCGCCCGACTCGAGCATCTCGTGCTCGTACCGCGCCTCCGCCGGATAGACGTGCTCGTCCATGAACGCGCTCAGGCGCTCCTTGAACTCGGAACAGCGCTCGCTCGGCTGGAAATCCATCGTCTCTCCTTTGTGCAGCGGAAGGAGAGGTGTATATCGACTCTGATCGCCGCGCGTGCGCGACGCGCACCGCGCGAGTGGAGCGAGCGCTACCGTGTGCTCGCCGATGGCGCGCCACAACGCACACACCAGCCCGCGTGAATGGTGAGCGCAGCGTCGCCGCTGCGCTCGTAGCGCTGCTTGCAGCACTGCTCGTGCTCGGCGGCTGCGGTGGCTCCTCGACACACACTCGAGCCGCGACGGCGCCGCGTAGCGGGCCGAGCGGCACCTTCGCGGGGCGCCCCGGTGGCACGCCGTTTCCGAGCCCCGGGGCGCCCGCGCCGGGGCGTGCTCCGAACATCGTGTTCGTGCTCACCGACGACCTCGCATCGAACCTCGTCCGCTACATGCCGCACGTGCTCCAGATGCAACGCGAAGGCGAGACGTTCTCCAACTACTTCGTCACCGACTCGCTCTGCTGTCCCTCGCGCGCATCGATCCTGACCGGCCGCTTCCCGCACGACACGCGGGTCTTCGACAACAGCCCGCCGGAAGGCGGCTACAGCGTCTTCCACGAACGCGGGGAGGAGCGGCAGACCTTCGCGCTCGCCCTGCAGCGGGCCGGCTACCGCACGGCGATGATGGGCAAGTACCTCAACGGCTACAAACCCGGCGCACGCGAAGGCACCTCCCGCCCATACGTGCCGCCTGGCTGGAGCGAGTGGGACGTGGCCGGCAACGGTTACCCGGAGTACGGCTACCGCATGAACAGCGATGGGCGCGTGCGCTCCTACGGCTACCGCGCGCGGGACTACCTGACGAACGTGATCGCTCACAATGGGATCGGCTTCATCGAACGCGCAGCCGCGCAGCGGCGTCCGTTCATGCTCGAGCTGGCGACGTTCGCGCCGCACGCGCCGTACACGCCGGCGCCCGGCGACAGCCACCTGCTGGCTGGTGTGCGCGCGCCGCGCACACCAGCGTTCAACACTGTCGGTCGCAACGAGCCCGCCTGGCTGAGCCGCTTCCAACCGCTCTCGCCGTCGCAGATCGGGCTGATCGACCGCAAGTTCCGCAAGCGCGCGCAAGCAGTGCAGGCGGTCGATCGCATGATCGGCGAGATCGAGGCGACGCTCGCGGCGAAGGGCCTCGCGCGCGACACCTACATCGTGTTCAGCTCCGACAACGGCTTGCACATGGGCGAGCACCGGTTGCGCCCGGGCAAGCTGACGGCGTTCGACACCGACATCCACGTGCCGCTGATCGTCACCGGCCCGGGCGTCCCGGCCGGACGCTCGGTCGCACAGTTGGCCGAGAACGTCGACCTCTGCCCGAGCTTCGAGCAACTCGCCGGCGCGCCTGTGCCGGCGAGCGTGGATGGGCGCAGCCTCGTGGCGTTGCTGCACGGTCACAACCCGTCGACATGGCGCAAGGGGATTCTCGTCGAGCACCACGGACGGGTGTATGGCCGCTACGACCCCGATCTGCCGACGCGCGGCTCGGGCAACCCGCCGAGCTACGAGGCGATCCGTACGCCGCAGAGCCTGTACGTCGAGTACGCGACCGGAGAACGCGAGTACTACGACCTCAGGCGTGACCCGTTCGAGCTGCGCAACCTCGCCGCCGCGCTGTCGCCCGCCCACGCTCGCGGCCTGCATCGCACGCTGTTGGGGATCGAGGCCTGCCACGGGACGCGCTCCTGCCGGCGCGCGCAGCGCCGCGTGCCATGAGGTCGTAGGGTGAGCGCCATGAGCGACGAGCGCGCCACGGCCAGCTACCGCGACGCCGGCGTGGACTACGACGCGCTCGACGCCGCCAAGCGCATGGCGATGGCCAAGGCGCTGTCGACCTCGCCCTTGCTGGGAGCCCGCGGCGGTCGCGCTGTGGACGCCTCGCGGGGAGAGCCTGCGTTCGTGTTCGAGCTCGACGGCCGCGCCTTTGCGTTCGTCGTGGAGGGCCTCGGCACAAAGTCGATCATCGCCCGCCAGGTGCTCGAAGCCGAGGGCGTCAACCGCTTTGCCGATGTCGCCTACGACACCGTTGCGGCGATTCTCAACGACCTCTGCTGCGTCGGCGCGGCACCGCTCGTCGTCAGTGCCTACTTCGCCACGGGCGCGTCGGAGTGGTACGGCGAGCCCGAGCGCGCCGCGGCGCTGCTGGAGGGGTGGCGCAGCGCCTGCGCCGACGCCGGCTGCACGTGGGGAGGAGGGGAGTCGCCCTCGCTCCCGGGGCTCGTCGACGAGCGCGACATCGAGCTCGCCGGCGCCGCCGTGGGGGTCGTGCCGCAGGGGCGCAGGCCGATCCTCGGAGAGGACCTGCGGGCGGGCGATGAGATCGTGCTCGTGGCCTCGAGCGGGCTGCACGCCAATGGCGCCTCGCTCGCGCGGCTGGTGGCCGAGCGCCTGTCCGACGGCTACGCAACGACGCTCGCCGACGGCACGACTTTCGGCGAGGCGCTGCTGGCGCCGTCGGTCATGTACGCGCCCTTGTTGATAGCCGTGCTCGACGCCGGTATCGAGCTCAGCTACGTCAGCCATGTCACCGGCCACGGGCTGCTGAAGCTGATGCGACCGAGCAAGCCGCTGACCTACCGCATCGAGCGTCTGCCCCCGGTGCCCGAGGTGCTCGCGTTCATGGTCTCCCAGGCCGGGCTCGATGGGCACGCCGCCTACTCGACCTTCAACATGGGCTCCGGCTACGCGCTCTATTGCCCCGCCGGCAGCGGTGAGGCGATCGTCGCGATCGCGGGCGAGCTCGGCCTGCAGGCGTTGCTCGCGGGGCGGGTCGAGGAGGGGCCGCGCGCGGTCGTGCTAGAGCCCGTCGGCGTGCGCTTCGAGAGCACCGAGCTCGAGCTCTCCGCAGACTGAGCCTCGACGTCAAGCTCAGGGTCAGCCCTACCACACGCGCGCCGGGCTCGCTCCGTGACGGCCTGCTGTGCTCGCGCCGCCGGCCGTCGCTGCAACCCACTTCCCATCCGCCGCTTGCCACTTGCGGCGATCTGCGGCGGTGGATATGTTGTCTTAAGACATCGCCACTGTTCTCCGGTGAATTGCCGGAGATCTCGATAACGCCGGACCGGCAAAGGTTCCGGAGCTACCCGGATCGAGGCGGACCTGTCCATCAACAGAGGAGAGAAAACTGATGCGCAGAGCATCCACCTGTCTGGCCCTGCTCGGCTGCCTTGCAGCCCTGGGCCTCCCG
>JBBSDZ010000047.1:0-17570 GCA_038240205.1 Solirubrobacterales bacterium
CACGCGATTCGCATACTCGGTCGTGCTTGGAGCCGCGTGCTCTGGCGCTGCTGGCAAGACCACACTCCCTATGAGCCGACTCGACACGGCGCCCTGGTCAAGGTTTTGGCGCAAGGGGGTTGACACAGGGCGTCTCATGCGCTCACCGGACGAGCGCGCCGCCAGGCGCCCATAAAAAGTTGTCTGCTTGACAAGTGGATGCGCACCGATGAGGCTCCCAGCAGGTCGAAGGTCGCCTCAGCTTAGAGGTGCGATCAGCTCGCGGGCGCCCGGCGAGCGGGCGCCATCGGCCTAGATTGTGCTGATGAGCCGTGTTGCAGGATCGATCGGAGGCCGTACGCCACAGGGGCGCGCGACGGTGCTCTACGACCGCGATTGCAGCTTCTGCTGCTGGTCGCTGGCGAAGCTGCTCGCGTGGGATCGCAGTCACCGCCTGCACGCCGTCGCCCTGCAGGACGCCGAGGCCGATCGCCTGCTCGCGGCGATCGACCCGTCCGAGCGGATGCAGTCGTGGCATCTCATCGGCGAGGACGGCGAGCTCAACTCGGCAGGGCGCGCGCTCGCGCCGCTGCTGGACCTACTTCCGGGCGGTCGCGCTCCGGCGGCGCTCGCGCGGGCGTTCCCGCGCCTCGCCGACGCCGGCTACGCGTTGGTGGCCGGCAACCGCTCGCTGCTCAGCCGCATCGTGCGATCACGAGCGCAAGGCGGCTGAGAGCTCGAGCCGAAGACGGGTGGCCCCTTTCGGCCGCGGACCGAGCGAGGCGGGTTGGGGCTAGGCTGGCGAGGATGAAGCAACTGCGCGGCGTCGCGAGCGCCGAGGTGCCATCGCCGATCGAGGAGTGCTTTGCGCTACTCGCCGCGATTGACGGCTATCCGACCTGGTACCCGGAGGTCGTGCGAGCGGCGCAGGTGCTCGAGACTGGCGAGGACGGGCTGCCCACACAGGCTCAGGCCACGCTGCACGTCGCTCACGGACCGCTCACCCGCGACTTCGAGCTGCTGCTGGCCGTGAGCGCGCGCCGCCCGAGCGAGGTGACGCTCTCGCGCGTCGCGCGGCCGGGCGGCGAGGAGCGCTTCGAGGTGACCTGGCGGCTGCACGAGCGCCCATCCTCGACGCGGATCGAGGTCGAGCTCGAGGCCGTTCTCGACGTGCCGAGGCTGATCCCGCTGGGCAACGTCGGCGAGGCCTTCGCAGAAGGGTTCGTCAGCGCCGCCGGCCGCCGGATACAGCCGGGCGCCTGAGCATCGCTGGCCCGCCCGCGCTGCTCAGAGGGCCGGCGCCACCTCTTTGACCGCCGCCCCGAGCCCGCCGCTGGCGCTGCCGAGCGAGCTGACCGCTCCCGCCGCGCCAGTGATCGCCGCGACGTTCAGCGCGCCGCTTTTCAGCGAGGAGCCGAGGCCCCCGAACCTGCTCAGGAGCGCTTCGACTTTCGCGGCGAGCGGACGCAGCCGATCGTCGGAGAGTGCGTCCTCGCGCGCCGTTTTCAGCTCGTGCGCCGCGAGCAGCGCCGCCGTTCCGGCCTTGAGCATGGCCTTGATGCGCCCCTGTGTGCCCGATTTGAATGCTCCTGCGCGAAATGGCTTGTAGATGTAGCGATGAAAGGCGCCGAACGCCAGCCCGAGGTGCAGCACGAACTTCGTCTTGGCGAAGTGCACGTTGGGCACCGTGGTGGTCGCCACCGCGCCGTTCGCATTGGTCGTCGTGACCGTCTTTGAGCCGCAGCCGGTCACAGCGAGCGCGAGGAGCGTGAGGATCAGTGCTGTGGCGACGATACGTCTCATTGGCGCTCTCTTCCTGTTTGGGGCGTCTGCCGGCCGAAGGGCGCCGACCAGCGACGTGCGCGAAGGATGCAGAGCCTAGCTGAGCAGATAGTCCGCGCGCAGCCACTGCAGAGTCGCTGCGAGGCCGTCTGCATAGTCGATGCGCGGCTGCCAGCCGAGCAGCGCGCGCGCCTTGCGATTGCTGAAGTCCTGGTCGACGCCGAGCACCTGCACGGCCTGGCGTGAGAGCAGCGGCGGCGTCGTCAGACCGGTGGCGGAGCGCAGCACGCGGTAGCCGTGCTCGAGCGAGGACCCGACCGCGCTCGCCAGCGGATACGGCAGGCTGAGGCGGACGGGCGGGCTGCCCAGGCCGGCCGCGAGGTCGTCGGCGAATCGCCGCCACGTGACCGGGAGGCCGTCGCTGACGTTGAACGTCTCCCCCGCCGCTGTGGGGAGATCGAGCGCGAGGACGGCCGCGTCGATCAGGTTCTCGACGTAGCAGAGCCCGGCGAGCGCGCGGCCGCCGCCGATCAGGAGCATGTGCCGTGCGCGGATCGCGCGCGCGATCTCGCCGACGACGTCCTTGGAGCCGGGACCGTAGACGGTCGCCGGGCGCAGGATCACCGTCTCGAGCCGGTGCTCGACGTGGGCCCGGCGAACCTCGCCCTCGGCTTCGAGCTTCGTCTGCGCGTACAAGTTGCGAAAGCGCCCGGACACGTAGGTCTCATCCACTGCGCTACCGCCCGGGTGGCCGTAGACGTCGGTCGTGCTGAGGTGGACCAAGCGCCGCACGCCCGCGGCGGCGCACGCCGCGAGCAGGCTTTGCGTGCCGCCGAGGTTGGTCGCAGCGATCTCTCGCTTAGTTGTCCAGTCAGAGACGAGCGCGGCGCAGTGGAGCACGTGGCTGCAGCCGGTGGCGGCGTCTACGAGCGAGCCGGCGCCGGGCGGCTCGCCGCCGATCAGGTCGCCGACGACGAGCTCCACATCCAGCTCCTGCAGCGCAGAGGTGTCGCTGCTCGCGCGGACGAGACAGCGCACTGGGCGGCCTTCGCCCGACAGCCGCTGCGCCAGGCGCCCGCCGATGAAGCCGCTCGCGCCGGTGATCAAGACGCGTTCGCCGTACGCCCGGCCGGCTGCGCCGACGGAGGCGGGCGGGTTGCTCACGCAGGCGTCTTGTGCCCGCGGCGAGTGAGCGTCGCCTTGGCGATGTCGCGCACGACCGCCCAGTTCTTGCCGCCGGCGCCGTGGCAGTCGGCGAGCACGGCGTCGAGCGCGGCCAGGAAGCTGCGCGCCTCCTGCTCGGAGAGCGTCAGCGGGGGCAGCAGCTTGATCACATCGTTCTTGCCCGCTGCCATCGTGATCACGCCGTGGTCGCGATGCAGCGGGATCACGATCAACTGGGGAAACAGCCCCTCGCTTGCCATGTGGATGAGGCGCCAGTTCAGGCGTGCGACACGCGAGCTCGGCGCGCCCAGCTCGATCCCGATCATCAATCCACGGCCGCGTACCTCCTTGACCATCTCATAGCGCTGCTGCAGCTCGGCGAGGCCCTCGAACAGGACGCCACTGACGCCCGCGGCGTGCTCGAGCAGGCGCTCGCGCTCGATCACGCGGATTGCGGCCAGGCCGGCCGCTGCGGAGAGGCGGTTGCGCCCGTAGGTCGACTGATGCACGTAGGAGCGCTCGAGCGTCCCGACCGCGCGCTGGTAGATCTCGCGCGTCGTGACCATCGCCGCGACAGGCATGTAGCCGCCGCTGAGCGCCTTGCCGACGAGCACGAAGTCCGGGTGCAGGCCCCAGTGCTCCAGCGCGAACCACCTGCCCGTGCGCCCGAGCCCGGTCTGGATCTCATCGACTACGAACATCGTCCCGTAGCGGCGGCACAGCTCCTGGGCGCCTTGCAGGTAGCCCTCCGGCGGGAGCGTGACCATGCGCCCCTGGATCGGCTCGACGAAGAACGCCGCGACGTCCTTGGTGCGCAGCTGCTGCTCCAGGGCCTCGAGGTCGCCGAACGGCACACGCTCGCAGCCGGGCAGCAGCGGGGCGAAGCCCTCCTTGAAGAACTCGTCGCCGACGAGTGAGAGCGGGCCGAGCGTGACGCCGTGAAAGCTGTTCTCGCAGGAGATCAAGCGCGGGCGCCTGGTCGCCGCGCGGGCGAACTTCATCGCCGAGTCGACCGCCTCGGCGCCGGCGCTGGCGAAGAAGACCGCGTCAAGGCCATCTGGCAGGCGCTGCGAGAGCGCCTCCGCGAGCATGCCCGCGAGCACGGAGTAGTGAATCTGCACGCCGTCGACGAGGCTCGCCGCGAGCGTCGCCTGCAGCGTCTCGCGCACCGCCGGGTGGTTGTGGCCGAGGCTCGCGAAGCCCTCACCGGTGTGGAAGTCCAGGTAGGCGCGCCCGTCGGCGTCATACAAGCGCGATCCCTGTGCCGAGACGTAGCGCTTGTCGAAGCCGAGGATGCGCAGCACGTCGACGAGCGACGGGTCGAGGTGGCGCGAGGCGAGCGCGAAGGTCTCGTGCTCGCGCGTCCTTGCGTCGGCGATCACGCCGAGCGAGTCCGCGCTCTCGGCAGCTGGGGGCGCTTGGGGGTGTGCGTCGGTCGCGATCGTGATCCCGGGGGAGACTCGGCGTGGGCCTTTCGCGCCCGAGCGTATTGGACTGCTGCTCGTGTGGGCGACGGTGCGAGCCCGATCGGCCTGTCCGATGCACCGAGAGCGCAGCCCGGGCCGCACGCAGCCCGGGCCCCCGCCACGAGCCCTAACGGGCGGTGGCGGCCGGCGCGGGGCGCTCGTGCTAGGTCGCGGTGATGTAGCCGGCCATGAAGCCCGCGTGCTGCATCGCCCACCCGTTCGCGTCGCTGTCGCAAGGGATGATGCAGAACCACTGGAAGCGGCCCGCCTGCTTGACGACGAGCGTGTACGTGTGGGTGCCGGGCTGCACGGTGATGTTCAAGCCGGGCACCGGCGCGGTGATGCTGTGAGGCACGTCGTCGGTGTTGTTTATGCGCAGCTTCAGCGGCTGGCCAGCCTTGACGTTGAAGTTCGTCTTCGTGAATATGTCGTGCTTCTTTCCGTCCGGCCCGAGCTTGGCGCCGCCTACGATCTGCAGCGAAACCGTCTTCGTCGCGACTGCGGCGGGCGCCGGAGCGGCCGCGCTCGAAGCCGCGGTGGCCGGCACCGGCTGCACAGCGGTCGTGCTGCTGCCTTCGCTGCTCTGGACGAGCGCGATGATGGACATCAGCAGCGCGGCGAAGATGCCAACGCCTGCGAGCCACTCGAGCACGACCTTCCCCTGCCGGTTGACCGTCTCGTCGAACTCATGCTGGTCGTGTACTTCGGTCTCTCGGTCCGGCGTCTGAACGGACATGAGCATCAACCTGCCTTTGGCCGTGCCGCGCGCTCTGCGGCGGGTGGGTGACTCGACTACCTGACCGAGGCTAGATCGCGACGGGACCGCTGGTAATCGGGTTCGGCCACACGCACGCTGCGGGTTTCTACCTGCATCCGCGCGGGCATCCCGGTGCCTGCGCGGCGCGGTTTCGCCCCGTCCGCCGCGGGCACGTGCCGGGTGACGGCCTCGCTTGACGGGCGGCCGGTGGCGGTGCCGGCGATCAGGGGTCCGGTACGAACGTCACCGGCACGGGGGAGCGCATGCGCAGCTCGCCGGTGACGGCTCTCGATCGCGCGGCGCAGCGCAGAGCGAAAGCGCTCACGCAATCGCCCGCCGATCGAGCGAGTCCAGGTACGGGGCGAGGTATTTCGCGGCGATCTTCGCGACCGGCGCCCACAATGGCTGCGTGCTGAACTCCGAGCCATAACCGTGCCCGCCGGTGATCTGCGCGGACATGTACCGAGGCTCGTCCCCTGTGAGCAGCATTCCACGCAGTACCGGGTGAAACGGCTTGGGCTCGATCTGAACGCCCGCGAGCGCCGCGATCGATTCGGCGGCGACGTCGGCCTGCTGGGAGCTCACGCCGCCCTGCTTGACGGCGAAGTCGGTCGCGTCGCCCGCGGCGAACACGGGCCCGCCGTCGGGTACACGACAGAACTTGTCGACACGGATGAAGCCGTCTTCGCTGAGTGGCACGCCGTGGACGGAGGGGCCGTACAGCTCCGGCAGCGCCACCACGCGCTGGGCGTGGACGTGACGGCCGCCCGGGCTGAGCTCGATCCGGCCCTGCTCGGGAATCTCCGCATAGGAGGAGGTGATCGTCTCGATCCTCGCTTGACGCAGCAGCTCGGCGACGCCTTCGCTCGCCTCCGCTCCAAAGATCGACAGCGGCTTGTCCTCGGGCGTGATCAGCGTGATCGGCAGCTCGATGTCCATGTCGTACGCGCGGCCGGCGGTCATCAGCGCCAGCTCGTATAGAGGCAGCGGCCAGGCCATGCGCCCGGGCGCGACGAAGGCGAGGCTCTCGACGTAGCCGAGCTCGACGTCCTGGATCAGGCCGTGCAGCGTCTGATCCATGCTGCGGTCGTCGATAGTCAACGCGTGCTCATAGCGAGGGGAGATACGCGCACCGAGCGCCAGCACGAGCGCATCGTACGCGAGCGCCAGGCCACCCGAGGTGTGCGCGATCTGCTCCTCGTTGTCGACCCAGCTGAGCGTGTCCGCGAGCAGCTCCGCTCCGCCGTCCTTGACGATCGGCGCGAGCTGGTAGTGGTGGGCGCCTGCCAGGGACAAAGGCTCGGTGACCGTCATCGGGCGGTAGACGAACTCGTCGCGCGCGGCGAGCACGGTCATCTCCACACGGTCGGCGGCGAGGTCCTGCAAAGCGAGCATTGCCTCGAGCCCGGCGACGCCGCCACCGGCGATGAGGACTCGCAGCTTGTCTGGGTTACCGGCTTGAGTGGTCATGCTCGACACGCTAGGTCCGCGCGGGGCCCGCGTCAGCCGAGGAAAGCCGCTCGCATTCGGTGGTGAACTACGTAGCTTCGGGAGCTCCCGTCTGGACGACTGGCGAGCGCCCCCGAACCGGTTTCAAGGCCTGCGTCTGTGCGGTGACGCGCGCCTGCGCCAATCCACGCAGCGTGGCCAGGACTGCGAGAGAACCTGATTCAATGAGTCTGCATCGGCTCGCCCGATCCGCCGCGCCAGCCTCGGCCAGTGGCCAGCTGAGGCACGGCGAGAACCACGTCGCGGGGGTAGCCACTGATGGACAGGTCGACGCAGGGAATCCTCGAGGTTGCGCGTAGCGTGCTCTCAGAGCTCGACCTGGAGGTCGTGCTCGACCGGGTCCTGCAGGCCGCGCAGGAGCTGACCGGCGCGCGCTACGCCGCCTTGGGCGTGCTCAACGAGTCACAGACCGAACTTGCGCGCTTTCTGACGCGCGGCATCGACGAGGCCACGCACGCGGCGATCGGCAACCTACCGCGGGGGCGGGGGGTACTCGGGGCGCTGATCGAGGATCCCGTGCCGCTGCGCATCGCCGATGTCGCCGAGCACGCGCGCTCCTACGGCTTTCCGCAGGGCCACCCGCCGATGCGCACGTTCCTCGGCACACCGATCACCGTCGGCGGCGCACCCTTCGGCAATCTGTACCTGACCGAGAAGCCCGGGGGCGAGGAGTTCACCGAGGAGGACGAGCAGGCGCTTGTCGTGCTGGCTGAATTCGCCGGCGTAGCGATCGACCACGCCAGTCGCTACACAGGTGCAAGCGAGGATCGCGACGAGCTACAGCGCACCGTCGCGGCGTTCGAGGCGACGACCCAGATCGCGCGTGCCTTGGGAGGGGAGACCGATTCCGAGGTGGTGCTCGAACTTGTCGCCAAGCGCGGGCGGGCGCTGGTCTCCGCCCGCGCGCTGCTAATCGAGCTCGAGCGCGGCGATGAGCTCGAAGTCGCGGCGGGCGCCGGCGAGCTGCCGGCTGGAATCGTCGGACAGCGCGTACCGCTGACGGACACCGTCGCCGCACAGGCACTGCGTACCAACCGGGTTCAGCGCCTGGAGGACGAGCTCAACCGCGCGCGCTTTGATGAGCGCGGCTTCGGCCGGCTCGGCGTCGAGGCCAGTGGCGGGCTCGTCGTTCCTTTGATCTTTCGCGGGCGAAGCTACGGCGTGCTGGTCGCGCTGGATCGCCTGCGCGACGGGCCGAGCTTCTCCGCCGAGGACGAGCGCCTGCTGCAGTCCTTTGCGACGAGCGCCGCGACAGCCGTCGCGACCGCCCAGTCGGTCGCCATCGAGCACCAGCGCCAGCGCCTTGCGGCTGCCGAGGGTGAGCGCCACCGCTGGGCCCGCGAGCTTCACGACGACACATTGCAGAGCCTCAGTGCGCTGCGCTTCGGCCTCTCCGCGGCCAGGCGCAACGACGCTGGCGGGGAGTTGAATGAAGCGGTCGGACAGGCGGTCGAGCAGATCGAGGAAGCGATCGCCAACCTGCGTGCGCTGATCACCGATCTGCGCCCAGCCGCGCTTGACGAGCTCGGTCTACAGGCGGCGATCGAGGCGCTCGTCGAGCGCAGCGAGCGCCACGGCGTGGCGGTCGACGTCAACATCGACCTGGCCCACGAGCAGGGCGAGCAGCCCGAGCGGCTCGCCGGAGAGCTCGAGACTGCGATCTACCGGATCGTCCAAGAGGCGCTGACGAACGCGCACAAGCACGGCGAGGCTCGACGCGCGGTCGTCGAGATTCACGAGGAGCAGGCGTGCATCCGCCTGCTCGTACGTGACGACGGCAAGGGCTTTGACCCGCACACAAAGAGCAGCGGGTTTGGCCTGCTGGGGATGCGCGAGCGCGCGGGCATCCTCGGCGGTGAGCTGGACATCGACTCGACGCTTGCCGGTGGGACCGCGCTGCGGGCGCGGATTCCCACGCAGCGACGCGAGCGGTCCGGCAATGCTGAGGGCGCAACGGCCTAGCGCAGCTCGACGCCGCAGCTCGACGCCGCAGCTCGCTCACTCGGCGCCAGGGGTGACGGCCACCTGGTCAGTCGCGCGCCCACCGACGGCTGAACCCGCAGTAACGCGACAGCGCGACTCACCCCGGCATCGCGCCCGATGTGCTGCGCACAGGACGCTCATCAGCTTCTCCGGCCACGTCCAAGGTTCCGGGCGCGCCCGGCGACAGCACGAGTCAGTGCGCCGGATGCGGGTGCGCTACCCACGTTCCCATCCAATCGCTTTGCCATCGTCCTCTCCAACGGCTGCGAAGCACCTCTGGTGGTAGCAACGCGCCCCTGTCTCTACGAGGCTCCGAGCGGCCGCCCTGGAGGTGAGTAGCGGCTCCTCTGCGATGATTGCGACTATCGGCTCGTACACGCCGATCACGTCGCGACAATGTGCGCAGCGTGCCTGGTCGGGGTTGGCGAGCATCTCAAGGCGTCTTCGCTAGCGGTTGGCGGTCCAGCGGGGCGATCACGTCAAGACTCGAGCAGGCCGCAGAGCAGGGCGTAGCGGACCAATTCGGCGCGCGTGCGCAGCCCGAGCTTGCGGTGGATGTTGGCTCGGTGAGTCTCGATCGTGCGCGCCGAGACGGTTAGCTTGCGCGCGATCTCCACGTTCGTGTGACCCAGCGCGATCAGACGCAGGACCTCGGACTCGCGGGGGGTCAGGCGCCCGTGGGTCAGCGTCTGGCGCAGCGACGTCAGTCGGCCGGCGACGCGAGCGCTGAGGTACTCATCACCCCTCGCAGCAGCGCGGATCGCCGGAGCGAGATCCTCGTCAGCGAACTCCTTGACCACGTAGCCGATTGCGCCGGCGGCCAGTGCACGCTGGGCAAAGCCGGGGGCATCCTCCATGCTGACGATCACGATCTGCATCTCGGGCATGCGCGTGCGCAACTCACTGGTCATCTTCAGGCTCGATCCATCCGGCATGCAGAGGTCGAGCACGAGCACGTCGGGACGGCACTCGGCGACGAGCCGTGCCGTCGCCTTCAGGTCGGCCGGCTCGCCCGCCACCACGGTGATGTCAGAGGCCTTTTGCAGCAAGCGGCCCAGACTATGTCGCATGAGCGCGTGGTCGTCGGCGATCACGACGGTGAGCGGTGCCCGCTGAGCCCGTTCAGTCACATCGACGTCCTCGACAGCGCTCAAGTTTGGATGGACCGCGGGCATCTCGCTCACGCTATGTGAGCTGACCGTCTGCGCCCACCGGGTAAACGTGTCGTCGTACTGCGGGAAAGGGCTGACCCCGCGGGGGGGCGCCCGTAGCCTCGAGCGCCGCCCTGCCCGCGCGCGATCGCGCCAGGCGCTAGCGTCAATGCAATGACAGAGGCCCAGGCTGAGGGTGGCGTGGATGAGGTCGGGGCCATCCGCATCGTCCTTGCGGACGACCACCAGGTTGTCCGCAGCGGCCTGCGACTGCTGCTCGACGGCGAGCAGGGCATTGAGGTCGTCGCCGAGGCGAGCGACGTGGACGGTGCGCGCCGCTACGTCCGCGGCCATCACCCCGCCGTCCTGGTGCTCGACCTGAACATGCCGGGCGGATCGAGCCTCGAGGCGATCCCCGAGATCCGTAAGGAGTTCCCGGACACGCAGATCGTCGTACTCACGATGCAGCAGGAGCCGGCGTTCGCGCGCGAGGCGCTCGGAGCCGGCGCGCTGGGCTACGTGCTCAAGGAGGCCGCCGACGATGAGCTGGTCGAAGCGGTGCGCAACGCCGCCGCCGGCGAGCGCTACCTGAACCCGCGCCTGGGTGCGCGCATCGCCTCCGAGCCGCCGCCGGGGCCACCGGACGATCTCTCAGAGCGCGAGGTGGAGGTGCTGCGCCTGATCGCGCTCGGGCACACCAACGCCGAGATCGCCGAGCAGCTCTATCTCTCCGTGCGCACCGTCGAGACACACCGCTCACACATCCAGCAGAAGCTCAGCCTCTCAACGCGCGCCGAGCTGGTCCGCTACGCGCTGGACCGCGGGCTGATCGACAGCGGCGGCGGGCATGGCTAGAGCTCAGGGGGCCGTCTGAAAGCAGTGCAGCGGGGCGGGCATTCTGCTCGGCGGCCATAGCGCTCGAGCGTCAGTCGCCACGCGGCGGTGGGGAACTCGACGACCTCCACGCCTGCGCGCCAGGACACATGGGCATCGAAGCCATCGCGGAACACGGCGAGCATCGGGCTGTTGTCCGGCAGCACCTGGGCGGAGAAAGTCGTGATGCCATGGCGCTCGGCGACGACGGCCAGGCGCTCGACGAGGATCGTGCCGAGACCCAGCCCGTGCAGGCGATCGGCCACCTCGACCGCGACTTCCGCCCGGCCCGGCCTGGTCTCGATGCAGACCGCGTGGCCGATCGGCTCGCCGAGCTCGTCCAGCGCGAGCAGCCCGATGCGATCGATCCCGGTTGTGGCGCTCAGATGGGCGGCCTGCGCGACGTCGACCCCTCCACTGAAGAAGCGCAGCCGGCGTGCGTCCAGGCACAGCCCGGCGAGGAACTCGCGCAGTGCCGGCTCATCCCGCTCGGTCGACAGGCGAACCTTCGCCGTCGAACCGTCGCGCAGTGAAATCGTGGTCGGCTCCTCGAGGTCGCCCAGATCAGAGAAGGCGGCGCCCGCCATCACGGCGCCCGGTAGCCCCCGGGCAACGGATCGGCGCTGGAGACGCGGCGGCGAAGGCAGGGGCTCCGCAGCTTGGCGTGGTCGAGGTCAGTCATCTTGACGTGCCGATGATCCTCCTGTGCGCGCGGCGCGCCATCGGCGGAGTGCACCCGACCTCACCCGGCAGGCTACGCGTGGCGCTCGGTGGTTTCCACGCATCGGCTCGGCTGGAGGGACTCGCTCGACGCGCAGATTCCACAGCCGCGGGCCCGGGATTGCTCTTGACCATTTAGCCCGGGATTGCTCTTGACCATTTAGTACGCCTTGCGATACTACGCGCAACGTAGTAACATCGGGGCTATGCCACGACAGCAGAGAAATTCACGCGCGCCGGCCACACGTGAGAACGACCCGCCGCTGTTGATCCTGACGAGCCTCGCCGCGGGTGAGAAGCACGGCTACGGGCTGCTTCAGGACATCGATGCGTTCGCGGGCGTGCGGCTCGGTCCGGGCACGCTCTACGGGGCAATCGGCCGTCTCGAGCAGCGCGGGCTGATCGAGCCGGTCGCGACTGTCGGCAGGACGCGCCCATACCGGCTCACGCCGGCTGGGCGCAACGAGCTCGAGCGGCTGCTCGCCGGCCTGAGCACGATCGTCGACGAGGCGAGGGCGCGCTTGCGCGCCGTGCCGCGGATGGCGCCTGTGGGGAATCCGGCGTGAGCGCACCCGGGAGCAGCATCTGGCTTCGTGCCTATCCCCGCGCTTGGCGCGCGCGCTACGGCGAGGAGCTTGAAGAGGTGGTCCGCCAGAGTAGTCGAGGCCGCGTGGCATGGAGCGTTCGGGGCGATCTGCTGCGCGCGGGTGTGACTGAGCGTTTGCGCAGCTGGGGTTTGGGCGGCGGCGAGAACGATCCCACGGCGCAGGCGAAGGCCGGCGCGCTGCTCGTGCTCTGCGCGTGGGCGCTGGCCGTGATCGCGGGCCTGGCGCTGCAGAAGTCCTCCGAGCATTGGCAGGGCTCCGTCCCAGCACCCGGACGCGCACTGCCGTCGGGTGCGTTTCAGACGCTACTCATCGCCGCGCTGGCGGCGGGTGCGCTCGTGATTGTCGGTGGGGCATGCGCGTTGCCGCGACTGGTGGGCCTGTTGCGGGAGGGGGGCTGGGTCCAGATACGGCGTCCTCTGATCCGCGCGTTACTCGTCAGCGGGCTGACGATCCTCGCGACGGTCGGGCTGATCGTGTGGGCGCACCGCCTCGACGCACCCCAGCGCAACGGCCATGCGCCTGCCTACGCCCTTGGCTTCGTATTCGTCGGTCTGCTCGTGATCGCATCCGTGGCGTCATGGACCGCGGCGGCTGTCGCGACGATCCGGCGCCTTGAGATCTCCGTGCACTTGCTCGAGCTCGAGGTGGCGATCGCGGTGCTGATGAGCGCCGCAATGGCGACGATGACCGTCGCCACGCTCATTTGGTGGGCCACGCTCGCGATCGGGACGCCGGGGGCGCCGCACGAGCCGGCGGGCGGCACCGGCACGTTCGTGCTGCAGCCGCAGCTGCTCGCTGCGATGCTCGCAATGGTGGTTGCCGGGGGGCTGGCGTGTTGGGGTGCGGTGCGTGCTCTGCGCGCTGTGCCGCAGCTGTCCGTTGAGCGGCGGAGCTGAACACGGCGCAGGCCCTAGCAGGCATTTTTCAGCCCGACCGGATCACCCGAAGCAGGGTGATGTCCGTAGAACGCCGCAAGCCACCGAGGGCCCCCCACGGACGAAGGTGACCTCACGCGGATCTAGCCTCAGCGTAAGCAAGCGCGAGAGCCAGTGGAGGTCACGATGTTCAAGAACGTGCTCGTAGGAATCGATGGAAGATCGAACGGTCGCGACGCGATCGCACTCGCTGCGCGCCTTCTCGGCGCCGAGGGCGAGCTGACGCTGGCGCACGTCCACAGCGACGAGCACCCTCCGCTCAATGCGGCGACGCCCGGCCTGCTGGCCGAGGAGCGCAAGGCGTCCGCGTCGCTGCTCGAGCGCGAGCGCGACGCGGCGGGCGTGGACGCTCGGCTCGTGAGCGTCATCGCCGCCAGTCCCGGTCGCGGGCTGCATGGACAGGCTGAGGAGCAGGGAGCGGATCTGATCGTCGTTGGCTCCTGCAGCCGTGGTCTGCTCGGGCGAGCGATACTCGGAGACGACACGCGCAGTGCGCTCAACGCAGCACCGTGCGCCGTCGCGGTTGCCGCTGGCGGCTTCGCAACGAGCCCAGCGCGGATCGCGAAGATCGGCGTTGGCTACGACGAGTCGCCCGAGAGCGAAGCTGCGCTTGAGACGGCGAGCGAGATCGCGAGCGAGCTCGGGGCATCGGTGACGGCGCTTCAGGTCGCGACCGTCCCAACAGTGATGTTCACGGGCATCGTGCCCCCGCTGGTCGGAGAGAGCGTCGAAATAGTCGTCGAGGAAGTGCAGCGTCGGATGGCTGAACTTCCCGGAGTCGAGGGTCGCGCCGTCTGCGGCGTGCCCGGCGAAGAGCTCGCTGCGTTCGGCGATGAGCTCGATCTCTTGATCGTCGGCTCGCGCAGCTACGGCCCGCTGCGCCGCATGGTCGTCGGAAGCACGTGCAACTACTTGGAGCGCCACGCCCGCTCCTCGCTGCTGACGCTTCCGCGCGTCGGCACCGCTGCGGCGCCGAGCGATCCCAGTCGTGTCGCCGCGATGGCTGCGAACTGAGCAGAGCACACGGCATGAACCGGCTCGTCTCCTCGGCGTTTGCCGCCGGTCTCGCTACCGGCGCCTACTTCAAGCTGCTCAGGCAGCCGGTCCTCACTGGGGCGCCACAGCGGCTGAGGCCGTGTCGATGCTGCCCGGGGATGAGCTGCTGGGTGACGCAGACGGCGTATCGACGGGAGCGATCGGCGTTGCCGCGCCGCCTGCGTCGGTTTGGCCGTGTTGCGCAGATCGGTCCTGCGCCGCGTGGAGGTGTCTACACCTACGACTGGATCGAGAACCTGCTCGGGCTGAACATGCACAGCAGCGACAGCGTGCTCGCCGAGTTCCAGAATCCGCTAGTCGGCGAGACGATCGGTTTCGGGCAGAGCACGATGAGGCTCGAGCGCGTCGAGCCGCAGCACGCGCTGGTCTGGCGCTCGACGGACGGCAACTGGGTGTGGAGCTTCGTGTTGGAGGAGCGGTCAGGGAGACACGCCTGATCAGCCGCAACCGCTTTCGGCTGCAGACGAAGCTGGCTCGCCTGGCAATGCTTCCGATGGAGCCCGCATCGCTGATCATGGAGCGAAAGATGCTGCTGGGGGTCAAGCAGCGCGCAGAGCGGCTCGCAGCCGGCGGGAGCTCCGGCGAGTCGCGCACGCACGGGGCGGCCGGCCGCCGGCACGCCCCTGTATGAGCCGCGAGGAGGCCCCGTTGGGCTTCGGTTCGCGCGCCCTAGTAATGGCCGAGCTGGTCGTTGTTGGGCCAGATGCCCCGCTTGCCTGGCATATCGAGCCGATCCGTTAGAGGCTGTCGCCAAGCAGGGGTTTCGACAGGCTCTCCCCAATAGTCGGTGACGCGCACGGCCTGCCCGTCCTCCAGCTCTCCAATGGTGACGTTCCGGTAGAGGCGCCCATCACCGTAGTTGCAGGTCCACTCGACCACGACGACGTCATCGAGTTGCAGGCGCCTGCCGACCTCCAGCGTCAGCTCAGGGAAGTTGCCCTCGACATCAGCAACGAGCTTGCTGGTGCGGACGATCTCGCCCATTTGCGGCCACTGTCGCTCGACGTCCTCGGCTAGGGGTACGCCAAGGATGTACGCCACGCGCGTCGCGCCGTCTGACTCTTGATTGGGGTTCACTTCGATCGCTTCCTTCTTGCAACCGCCATCGCAGCGGCCTGTATCAACAGCTCAGAAGCGTATCCCCTCACTCATCGCCTTCTACTACGACTTCGTCCCAGCTTCGGGGCAAAGTTCGGTCTGCCGGGTCGCGACTCCATGCCGCAGACCCGCATTCCAGAGCCAACGAGGGATGCCGGAGGGGGGGCTCGAATCCCCCGACGCGCGGCCGCGGGTCACAGCGAGCACCCTGCGATCGCCACTGCCGCCGTCCGCACGGGGTCGGCCCCAATTCAATTGTGCGCATCTTGAGCCGATAAGGAGACATGCGAGTCTCACGGGGCCTGACGACGGCTCAGAGCGACACGATGGGCCGCGTCGCTGCAACGCTGTTCCTGATCGGCGCCGTAATGACGGTGCTGGGGATTCTGCTGCCACATTCGCCGCAGATCGATCTAGGCGGATTCTGGGCGATGGCCGCAGCGACGGCGCTCGTCGCTCTGCTGCTCTTTCGCTATCCCCGCCGGCTACCAGCAGGAACCTATGAGGCGCTGATGCTCCTCGCCAGCCTCACCGTCACGCTCTCGATCTACTTCAACGGCGAGCGCCACGGGGGACTTTCCGCGGGCAATCAGGTGCTCTATGTATGGATTGCGTTGTACTGCGGCTATTTCTTCACGACAGTCATGATGGCCGCTCAGCTCGGCGCGATCGCTGCCTTCTACGCCGGGGTCTTGCTGACCATCCACCTTGGCCCCGTCGCGCTGACGCGCTGGCTCATCACTGTCGGCATGATCACTGCCACGGCGGGCATTGTGCACGTTCTGAGGCAGCACAACGACGAGTTGCTGAAACGGCTCTCCCGAGCGGCTCGCACGGATTCGCTAACCGGTCTGGTCAACCGCCAAGGATTTGATGAGCTGTTGGAGCCTGAGCTCGCAAGGGGCCGGCGAACCGGGCAACCGACTGCGCTGATCCTCGCCGATATCGATCGCTTCAAGGAGATCAACGACCGTCTCGGGCATGCTGCGGGCGACGCGGCCCTGCGCATCGTAGGAGACACCGCCCGTTGCACCACACGCAGCACCGATACGGTCGCGCGGATCGGCGGAGACGAGTTCGCGGTGATCCTGCCCGACACCGATGCCGAGGGCGCCTTCTTGTTCGCCGAACGCGTCCGGGAGGCGATCATGTCCCAGCAACTTGAAGGCGGGCCACTTACGATGAGCCTGGGGATTGCCGAATTCGATGCAGACGGATTGGCGCCAGACATCCTGACTCGCTCTGCCGACAAAGCGCTCTACGAAGCAAAGGAGCTCGGCCGAAATCAGACCGTCGCGGCACCTGGCGCTCGTGAGACCATCCGAAGCGAAGCAAAACGTCGGCTCATGATGTCGGCCGTAAGCTGACCGCCCTCGGGTGGGCAGCTTGAGCGGTCTGTGGAGGTGTGACAGGACTCGAACCCACCGGGCGCGCTCGCCTTCGCGCTCGTCAGGATTCCGCAGCCATGGGCTCTCACGACTTGTCCCCCGGGGCCTTGGCTTGCGGCTCGCAGACCGGCGAGTAGGGTACGGTCGAGCGTGGCGGACTGGGCCAAGACCAATTTCAATTCCGTCGGGGACTCGAGCCCGGCAGAGGTCCCCATCGAGTGGCGCTTCGCTCGACCCCAGCTTGGCGCGGGTGAGCTTGGCGTTAGCCGGTTCACCTATCAGCCTGGGACGCGGTTCCCGTACGCTCACCGGCATCGCGAGCAGGAGGAGGCCTACGTTGTCGTCGGCGGGTCAGGACGGATCAAGCTCGACGATCAGATCGTGGCGCTTGGCCAATGGGACGTACTGCGCGTCGGCCCGGGCGTCACTAGGCAGTTCGAGGCGGGCACCGAAGGCTTGGATGTCATCTGCATCGGCGGCCGCAGGCCCGAGGGCCGAGGGGACGGCGAGCGCGTAGAGGACTTCTGGGAGTGATCGCCGGCCAGGCGCCGACTACGTCCCGCCCAGAGGAGTTCGTTGGAGCGGCAACTCCAGCTGGTTCGCCCAACACCGCATCCAGGGTAGAGGTTGTCGAACGTCAGCCCGCGAATGAACGGCTCGCTATGAGCGGCTCGCAGTATACGGTCTCGTGATTCAAACGAGCTTCAGGAGGCAGCTGTGAGCAAACGATTGAAGTATCTACGACAGAACGCACTTGGGGCTTTGGCCCTGTTCGTGGCCTTGGGCGGCACCGGCTACGCCGCGACTGGCGGCTTTACGAGCAACGGGAAGCTCTCTGCGTGCGTAAGCGGAGAAGGCGGAATCAAACTGCTAAGGGGTCACGACTAAATTATCGCTCTAATGGGAGGTGTGGGCGGGTAGGCTGTCGAAGTGGCGGTTTATGGTTGATGAGCGTGGGGGTGCGGAGCGGTGGGATTCGATGAGGGGCTGTTTGGATGAGCGCCAGCGCCGGTTGTGGGCGGCGGCGGAGGCGCGTTCGTGTGGGCGTGGTGGGTTGGCTGCGGTCTCGCGGGTGACGGGGATGGCGCAGACCACGGTGCG
>JBBSDZ010000048.1:0-17092 GCA_038240205.1 Solirubrobacterales bacterium
CCACGTCAAGCACGACCCTTCTCCCGGTCTCGGTGACAGCGACCGAGCCAGGCTCACCATGACCCCGGACGCCTTCGCCATCGCCCCGGGGGGTCAGTTCTCAGTCGGCGAAGGGGGGTCAGTTTTGCACCGGCGCTGACAGGTTGGGGGCGAACCAGCATCGACGTCGCCCAGTCATCGATGCGTTCGACGCGACGAAGGCCTGAGCAACGGCGCCGTGCGCAAGGCCAACCCAGGGGATTCGTTGAAGACGGTGACGGCGATCGAGGCTCCAAGTTGCCTTCCGACGGCGTTCCCCCGAGCTGGTCTCCTACATCGCCCAAATCACTAGAGCAGCGTTCATCGGACCACGCGAAGTGCCGCCACCTACAAACCGCTACGAGCTACGAACAACTCCGCGCGGCGATATCCCCCGCAGTACCTGGCCGACCAAGTCGGACGCGAGCCGTTTGGGGAGTGGCAGGTGCTGTGCCTTTAGCCGGTAGTACAGCGGCCCGTAGATCAGATCTATCGCCAGCTCGGGGTCCACGTCGGCGGCTATTTCGCCGTAGCCTGACCTCGGGGGAGCACGAAGCCCTCATGAGCCTCAGCCCTGCGCTGGCCCCTGCACACTCGCCCGGCCGCCAAGAGCGAGGGCAAACCCGCTGGCCGAGATCGCCACCCGCCAACCCGCCGAAAACGTCACGGCCCACGCTCCACGTCACCCAACGACAACCCGCACATCACCTTGATGACAAATCGAGGCTAGCCGGTCCGGTCAGTCCCCATGAGCCCCGATGTTCGGGCTCGGTGTCGTAGTTGCGTTTACTCCTCCAGCCCCACGGCCTTGAGGGCTTCGGCAACATCGGCGTAGCCTTCAATCCGGGCGATTTTCCCATTGCGGACGGTCCAGAGCCAAGCGACCGCGCTCTCGACCTCCTGCGGGCTGCCTTGTTGGCGTCCGAAGACGCGGAATACGACGAGGACGCGGTCCCCGAGATCGGTGGTTTCTTGGACTTCGGCTCGATAACTCGCCCACGGAGCCAGCCAGTCCAGTTGGAACGCCCTGAAACCCTCGGCGCCGGAATACTTCGCGCCTCTGCAAACGACCCGTGCTGTTGGCCGGACGCGCTTTCTGGCGAACGAGCGAGAACACGATGTCGTGGCCGAGGTCGAGGACTTCCTCTGGCTCCAACGTATGCTCCCCGAAGGTGTCCCACCACCCCCCTAGGAAGGCACGGACCGCTGCCGGACCTCCGTACAGGCCCATCCCGTCGGGCGAGGTGTCGTACACGACATCGGGAGTGGCGCATCTCATCACCGCGTCCAGGTCAGCCGGTCCGATCAGTCCCCATGGGCCGCCGATGTTCGGACGCGCTGATCTCGACATGTACGGCCAGATAAGCCTTGGCCTTGCACGTCCACGCGCTCCCCCGCCTCCGAAGCTGCCTGCACGATCTCCAGGTTCTCCTGCGACATCGTCTATGCCTCGAGGCCCACGACTTGGAGCGCCTCGGCTCGGGTGGCATATCCAACCATGCGCAACACTTGTCCGCCGTGCAGCGTCCAGACGTACGCCCAGGTGCGAGTCACGGCGACTCCGCTCATCTTTCCGCGCCCTACTAGACGCGCGACGACAACCACCCGATCTCCGACATCCAGATACTCCTGCGGCTCGAAGCTGATCTCGTCCCAGTACTTGGCGAAGCTCCTGATGTACCGCTCGACGGCCTCGATCCCGGCGGCCGAAACCGCTCCCGGCAGCGTGCTCGACTCGATCATCTCCACCTCCGGGTCGAGCTTGTCCAAGCCCATGTCTCCACGCCGCCATCCGTCGTAGAGCGAGCGGACCAGATTTACGTTCTCTTGTGACATGGCCTACCCCACCAGCCCCACGGCTTTCAGGGCATCGGCCTTGGTTCGATACTCGCGCACCTCGACAGCCATACCGTCGACCAACTTCCAGACGTACGTCTCCGGCAGCTCGACTGCCTCGCTGCTCGCCCTGAGGCGTCCGCGCAGCCGCACGACTACGACCACGCTCTCTCCCGCGTCATTCACTTCCCCAACATCGGCGCGAAAGTCATCAAACGCCTCAACCCATTCGGAGAAGAGCCGCGCGACCACTTCGTGTCCACGGTGCGTGCCGTAGTCGAGCAGATCCCCGGCGGTATCCCAGACGACGGCGGGATGCATCACGCGATCCGGCCTCACGAACTCGATCCCCGGGTCGACCCAAGCCGCCGAACTGAAATCAACGCGTTCCCACGCGCCATGATCGAGCGCACAAGGTCCAGGTTCTCGGACATGCTCGCCCAGTATCCCTCAGGTCAAGCCGACTCGGGGCCGAGCTAGTTGCGCTGGCTGGATGGCTCGGGAGCGCCGAATAGCCGCAGGCGGCAATTCTGGAACACCCTGAGGGCAGCACCGCGGTCCGAGGGACTCCTGGAGCTGCGGGGGACGCCGTCTTCGGTCCAATACGCATAGCCGGCAGTCACCGCCAACGAGCGAGGCGCACGGAGTATGCCCCAGGCAGGCTGCTGCTCGCGGAGGATCCCGCATCGCTGCTCGCGGGCGCCGTGGCGGCTGGTGCGACCGAGCGCAGTCCTGTGGCCGAGGAGCACGGCTGGCTGCTCGGGCGCTTCGAGGACCCGTTCGGGCACGAATGGGAGGTGGGCAGACCCCTTGGCGCGTGGCCTCCCGGCGAAGTCAGCGAGCACGACGGCGCATCGGCCGAGGCGGACTGACTCAGAACATCGCTCTGTTAGCCTTGCCGCGATGTCGCCTGGTGCCGGCCTTCGCGTATTGGGCGTCTCCGTGCCGAACGTCAGCGATTGGCGTGAGCCGATGCCGCAGGGGCAGTGGTCTCAGTTCTTCGGGGCCCTGACTGCGCCGTTCGATTTGGTCGACGTGATCCACCCGGAGCTCTCCCAGGCCGAGCGCTACATCAACTACGCGCGCACATTCCATCCCGATCGCGCGCAATGGAAGGCGCACGCCGGCTTCAACCCGTGGCTGGCGAAGCGGCGTACGGCGACGGCGCAGGCCGGGCTGGACGCTCACCGCGGCGCCTACGATCTGATCTTGCAGGTGCAGACGGTCTGCGCCCCCGGCTTCGAGCGTGCCGGCGCGCCGTATGTCATCTACACGGACAACACGATGGCGCTGACGCGACGGGAGTATCCGCGCTGGGCGCCGCTGTCCGAGCGCGCAGCGGCGCGATGGGAACGCTATGAGGCTGAGATCTGCCGCTCCGCGGAGACCGTGTTCACGTTCAGCGAGTACGCGCGAGCCTCGGTCGTCGATGACTACGGCGTCGAGCCGCGACGGGCCGCCTCGGTCGGCGCGGGAGCGAACCAGATGCTGGGCGAGCTGGGCGAGAAGGACTACAGCGCCCGGCGAGCCCTGTTCGTGGGGATCGACTTCGAGCGCAAGGGCGGCCCGGAACTGCTCGAGGCGTGGCGGCGTGTGCGCGAGCACGTGCCGGACGCCCAGCTCACGATCGCTGGGCCGGCACCTGAGCTCGCCCCTCAGTTGCCGCCGGGCGTCAGCTGGGTCGGCTGGGTCGATCGCGCCGCGCTCGCACGCCTGTACGCGGACGCGTCTGTGTTCGTGCTGCCTTCGATCTTCGATCCGTGCCCGAACGTGTTCCGCGAGGCGATGGGATACGGCGTACCTTGCATCGGCAGCTCCTGCTGTGCAATCCCGGAGATCATCGAGGACGGCGTGACGGGGCTCGTCGTACCGGTGCGAGACCCCCAGACACTCGCAACGGCGCTGATCGAGCTGCTCTCACAGCCCGAGCGCGCTGCGCAGATGGGCCGGACCGCCTACGCGAGCCTGCTCCAGGGCAATCGCTGGAGCGACGTCGCCGAGCGGATCGCCGCGCACGTGAACGGTGTCCAAGACGCAGGTATCGCGAGAAGCGACCGCTGATATCTGGCTCTGGGGCTAGGATCGCGTGATGACGGGGGCTCTCGCAACAGCGCCCGCCACGGCATCGAACTGCTGCAGCGAATGACCGCGCGAGTCGGCTAAGCGGCCGCCTGCGCGGCCCAGTCCCGATACAGCTCGTAGTAGCGGCCCTCGGCCTCGATCAGCTCGTCGTGCGTGCCCTGCTCGGCGATGCGCCCGTGCTCGAGCACGACGATGCGTCCAGCCTGGCGGATGGTCGAGAGCCGGTGCGCGATCACGATCGAGGTGCGCCCGGCGAGCAGCCGGCGCAAGCCTTGCTCGATGCGCGCCTCGGAGTGCAGGTCGACGTTCGACGTTGCCTCGTCGAGCACGAGGATGCGCGGGTCGGCGACCAGCGCGCGCGCGAACGCGAGCAGCTGGCGCTGCCCGGCGGAGAGCTGTGTGCCGCGCTCCCCGACTTCGGTGTCATAGCCACTCGGCAGCTCGGAGATGAACTCCTCGGCGCCAACGGCGGCCGCGGCGGCGCGGATCTGATCGGCCGTTGCGTCAGGTCGCCCGAAGGCGATGTTCTCGGCGACCGTGCCGGAGAACAGGAACGCCTCCTGCGGCACGATCCCCATCTGCGAGCGCAGCGAGCTGCTGGAGACCTCGCGCAGGTCGTGGCCATCGACCAGCACGGCTCCCGAGGTCGGGTCGTAGAAGCGCGCGATCAGCTTCGCCATCGTCGACTTGCCGGCGCCCGTGGCGCCCACGAGCGCGACCGTCTGACCGGGCGGGATCTGCAGGCTGATGTGGTCGAGCGCGAGCACCTCCTCTTCGGGAGCGTGACCATTCGCCGCAGCGTCTGAGCGCGTTCCGTCGGTCGCGCCGTTGGCGCCGCTGCCCTTGACTGCGCCGCTCGGTGGGGGCGCCGCGCGGTTGCGCGCGCGCGGCCTGTAGGCGAAGGAGACGTCGTCGAAGTCGACCTCGCCGGCGATGCGGCCGAGCTCGATCGCGCCCGTGCGGTCGCTGAGGTCAGGCTGCTCGTCGAGTAGCTGGAAGATCTTCTCGAGCGCGGCCATGCCGGACTGATAAGTCGCATACAGCTGTGAGAGCTGCTGGATCGGTTCGAACAGGTTCGAGAGCGCCGCGACGAAGGCGACGATCGTGCCGATCGAGATGTGCCCGTCGATCGCCTGCAGCCCGCCGTAGAGGACGATCGCGGCGACGGCGACCCCTGAGAGCATTTCGACCGTCGGGAAGTAGGCGGCGTTGAGCTTCACCGTGGTCATGTTCGCGTCGCGGTTGTCCTCGTTGAGCGCCATGAACTGCGCCTCGTGCACCGGCTCCTGCGCGAATGTGCGCACGACGCGAATGCCTGAGAGCGTCTCCTGTAGATAGGCGGTGATCGCTCCGATCGTCTCCCGCGTGCGGCGGAAGGCGCCGGCGGAGATGATCCGGAACCAAAGTGAGCCGGCGAGCAGCAGCGGCAGCACGAGGAACGTGATCAACGCGAGCTTGACGTCCAGGTAGAGCAGGATTCCGATCGTGCCGATCAGTGTCAGGCCGGCTTGAAACAGCGTCACGACGGAGTCGGTGACGAGGCTGTCGAGTGCCTCGACGTCGTTGGTGATGCGTGAGATCAGCACGCCGGCGGGACGGCTCTCGTAGAAGCCGATCGGCAGTGTCTGCAGGTGCGTGAAGATGCGGATGCGCAAGTCGGCGAGCGCGCGCTGGCCGACCCACCCGACCAGGTAGGTCTGCGCGTAGGTCATTCCCCAGACGAGCAGCGCAGAGGCGAGGAAGGCGACCACGACGAGCGCGAGCGTTTTGAAGTCGTGTCGTTTTATGCCGTCATCGATCGCCGCACGCACGAGCAGCGGCGGCGCCAGCGCCGCGGCCGTCCCGATCACGAGCGCGAGCACCGTCAGCATCGCGCGGCCGCGGTAGGGCTTGATCAATGCGAGCAGGCCGCGCAGGTTGCGCCCGCGCGTGCCCTTGCTGGCGCGCTCGCCGGTCCACTGCGACTGCATCGGACCCCTGCCGACCGCCGGGCTCACAGGCCGCTGACCTCAGGTTCGCGGGGCTTGCGCGTCAGGAAGACCTGGTCGGGCAGCCCCTTCTCGACGATCTCGCGGTAGAGCTCGGAGGCCTCGAGCAAGTGCTCATGGTCGCCGTGGGCGATGACGCGGCCGTGGTCGAGCACGACGATCTCATCGGCGAGCGAGATCGTCGAGAGGCGGTGGGCGATGACGAACGTCGTGCGCCCGGCCATCGCCTCGTCCAGCGCGAGCTTGATGCTCTGCTCAGTCGAGGCATCGACCGCGGAGGTGGCGTCGTCGAGGATCAGCACGCGCGGGTCGGCCAGCAACGCACGCGCGATCGCCAGGCGCTGGCGCTGCCCGCCGGAAAGCGAGAGCCCGCGCTCGCCGACGCGGGTGTCAAAGCCCTGCGGCAGGCGCGCGACGAAGTCGTATGCCTGCGCTCGGCGTGCGGCGGCTTCGACTTCCACGAGGCTCGCCGAAGGGCGGCCGTAGGCGATGTTCTCGGCGACGCTCGCGGAGAACAGGAACGGATCGTCCGAGACGACGGCGACCGCCTGGCGTAGCGAGACGAGGTCGACGCTGCGTACGTCGGCGCCGTCGAGCAGTACGTGCCCGGAGCTCGTGTCATAGAGCCGCGAGATCAGCGAGACGAGGCTCGTCTTGCCCGACCCGGTGGCGCCGACGAGCGCGACCGTCGTGCCGGCGGGAACCTCGAGGCTGACGTCGCAAAGAACCTTGCGCGCGCGCCGCGCGGGGAGCGGTACGCCGGCGCTGTCGCCGTCGAGCGTGAGCTCGCGCACGGAGTGCACGGCGCCGAACTCATCGGCTTCGTCGTAGCGCAGGGTGACGTCGCGAAACTCGACGTGGCCGTTGCCCGGCGGCAAGGGCGCCGCGTCCGCCGGCGCGACGATGCGCGGCTCGCGGTCGAGGACCTGGAAGATGCGCGCACCGGAGGCGGTCGCGCGCTGGGCGAGCCCGAGCGTGACGCCGAGTGATCGCATCGGGCCGATCAGCATGTTCAGGTAGAGGTAGAACTGTGTGAACTGACCGAGCGTCAGATGTGAGTGGATCACGCGATTGCCGCCGATCACGAGCACCGCGGCCAGGCCGAGCTGCGGCAGGAACCCGATCGCCGGGTTGAACTTCGCCTCCAGGCGAGTCGCGACCATCGACTGGTCGAACACGCGCGCAACGCTGTGGCGGAAGCGCTCGACCTGGTGCGGCTCGCGCGCGAATGACTTCACGACCCGGACGCCGGAGATGTTCTCCTCAGCGTCCGCCGTGAGCTCGGCGATGCGCTGCTGGGTCTCCTGGATGGCTGGGCGCGCGGTGCGCCCGTAGCGCTGGGAGATGAACACGACGAACGGCACCGGCGCAATCGCGATCAGACCGAGCTCGGGGTTGATCGCGATCATCGCGATGCCCGCGAGCAAGAGCGTCAGCACGGATTGCAGGATGAACACGAGTCCGTAGCCGAGGAAGAAGCGCACGGCCTGCAAATCGACGGTCGCCCGCGACATCAGCTGGCCGGTCTGCTGGCGATCGAAGAAGCCGAGCTCCAGGCGTTGAAGGTGGCCGTAGACACGCTCGCGCAGATCGAGCTCGATGCCGAGCGAGACACGCCCGGCGATCATCCTGCGCAGGTATGTCAGCAGCCAGCGCGCGATCACGATCGCGACGATCACGATCGCTAGCACGAGCAGGGTGTGGCGATCGTGCGCGCGCTGCGCCAGTTCGTGATGGCGCGCGTGGGAGTCGCCGCGCTTGATCGCTTCGACTGCCGATCCGGTGAAGTGGGGGATCAAGACCGTGACGACCATCGCGAAGCTCGCGAGCAGCCAGGAGACAGCCAAGCCGCGCTTGTACGGGCGGAGGAAGCCGAGCAGTCTGTAGAAGGTGGTCATAGTTGTATGGGCAACGATTATCGCAGGCGCTTGCCGGGCGCGAGAGCCGGGTGTGACCTGGACCTAAGCTTCGCTCATGCCCGACCGTCCGAATCCGCCGCCGAGCCGCGGGGCCCGAGCTGGGCTCTGCGACGCGTGCTCACACCAGCAGCTGGTGCGCAACACGCGCGGATCGGTGTTCTCGCTGTGCAAGCGATCGCGAGAGGAACCAGCTTATCCCCGCTACCCGCGCGTTCCGGTGACGCAGTGCGCGGGATACGACCGCCGCGAGGACTGAGCCGCGCCAATGCTCGGGCGGCGTCGGCACCCGAGTCGAGTCAAGGCCGAGCGCCTGCCGGTCGGCCATTCGTCCGGGGCGCTCCAGCCGAGCGTTGACGGCGCCGATGCTCGGGCATGCGCACCTTCCTCATACGCAGCTTCGTCGTCCTGATCGAGGCGCTCCTGATCGTCGGCTACGTGACGATCGCGTTCGCTGCGCGCACGGCACTGTCGGTGGCGCCGAGCGAGTAACGCCGGCGCCAGGCACGCCACCGCGCAATCAACCAGCCGCCCCGACGGCGCTCGGTTCGCCGGGGGCCTCAGCGCCGCCCGATGAGACGAAGTCACGGCTGCGCACGAGCACGAACGCCAATACTGCGCCGCTCAGCGCCAGCACCGCCGCGATCGCGGCGATCGTGGTGAACGCGCCGGTGAAGCCGACGCGATAGGAGTGCAGCAGCGAAGCGCGGGCGCCGGGGGAGAGGGTCTTTGCGATCTGCATCACTTCGCCGGACTGGAGCAGCGCCCCGAGATGTCCGTGCGCGGTGGTGAGCACCTCGCGCGCATGCCCGCCGGCTTGCAGCTTGGACATCGTGCCGTGTGTGACGCCGTGCTGGAAGACCGCACCAAGGCCTGCGATCCCAGTGGCGATGCCGACCTGGCGGAAAGTCGAGTTGATCCCCGAGGCCATGCCGCTGCGCTCGTTCGGGACGACGCCGATGGCCGTCGAGGCGAGCGGCGGGTTGACGAGCCCGACACCCGCTCCGGCGAGCACGAACGCCGGGATCAGCACCGTCCAGCTGGAGTCAGCGTCGACGACCGTCATTGCGAGCAGGCCGACGCCGATCAGCACCAGACCGGAGCCGAGCAGCAGCCGCACGGGCACGCGCACGCTCAGGCGCCCGGCGATCGGAGCCACGGCGAAGGAGAGCAGCGTCGAGGGCAGGAAGCGCAGGCCGGCCTGGATCGGGCTGTAGCCGAGCACGTCCTGCAGATAGAGGGTGAGGTAGAGGAACATCGAGAAGAACGAGCCGGACAGCGCGAACGCGACGATGCTCGCCCCGGCGAAGGCCGGGCGGCGGAACAGCGAGAGGTCGAGCATCGGCCGTCGCTGGTGGCGCTCCACGAGCACGAACACCACGAGCAGCGCGAGCGCGGCGGTTAGCAGCGCGACTATCTCAGTCGAGCCCCAGCCCTTTTCGTTGCCTTGCACGAGGGCATAGACGAGCAGGAACAGCGAGCCTGAGAATGTCACTAGCCCCGCCCAGTCGACGCCGGCAGCGTCGGGGTCGTGGGAGTCGGCGACGTGCGTCACGGCGATGTACACGGCGAGCACCCCGATCGGGATGTTCACGAAAAAGATCCACTCCCAGCCGATTCCGGAGGTGATCAGGCCTCCGAGCACCGGTCCGATCGCGACCGCTCCGCCCGTGACGGCGCCGAACACACCGAACGCAGTACCGCGCTCGCGGCCGTGGAAGGCCTGCGCGATCAACGCGAGCGAGGTCGCGAACATCATCGCGCCGCCGGTGCCTTGGACGGCTCGTGCGAGGTTGAGCATGAGCGGCGTGGTCGAGAGGCCGCATACCGCCGAGGCGCTCGTGAACACGAGCAGCCCGGCGACGAACACGCGCTTGCGCCCGACCAGGTCGGCGACCGCGCCGGAGGTCAAGAGGAAGGCGGCGAGCGTCAGCGCGTATGCATTGACGACCCATTGCAGGTCGGGAAAGGAGGAGTGCAGCGAGCGCTGGATATCCGGCAGCGCGACGTTCACGACAGTGATGTCCAGCAACAGCATGAAGATCGCGACCGACACCGCGATCAGCGTCCACCACTTGCGCTCCACGACCCTCCCTTGCCGTCGGCCTCCGCTCGCCTGCCGCACCGCACTATATGAACGAACGACCGTGTGCCCTCCCGGGCGCTCGCTAGCTCGCTTGCAGGTGGCGCTGCAGAAACGGCAGCACCTCGGCCCACAGCTTCGCGGCGGCCTCCGGACGGTAGGTGGGGCGATAGTCGGCGAAGAATGCGTGGCCGGCGTTCTCGTAAACGTCGACTTTGATCTCTTCTCCGGAGGCGGCGACCGGAGATCGCCCGGCGGCGGCGCGCAGCTGCTCGGCCAGCGCGGGGGAGGGGTTCTCATCCTCCGCGCCGACCGCGCCGAGCAGCGGGCAGCTCAGCTGCTCAACGAGCTCCAGCGGTGGAATCGGGCGCGCCGGCGTCGTTAGCTCCTCGGGCGTCGCGCGGGCGATGAATCCGCCCCAGCAGTCGACGACCGCGTTGAGCCGGTCGCTCGAGCACGCGAGCAGCAGCGAGTAGCGACCGCCCATGCAGAAGCCGATGCATCCGATCCGCCCGCTGACACCGTCCAGCCCGCGCAGGTGGTCGACAGCACCCTCGAGGTCGCCGAGGACGGTCGCGTCGGACATCGAGAACAGGCGCTTCATCACCGCCTGCATGTCGTCCATCGGTGGCGGGCCACCTTCGCGCGTGTAGAGGTCGACCGCGAGCGCCACGTAACCGACGTTGGCGAGGCGGTTGGCGACGTCGCGGATGTGCTCGCCGAGGCCCCCCGCCTCGTGGACCACGAGCATGCCCGGATGGCTGGAGGCGTCGGCCGGGCGAGCCAGGTAGCAGTTGATCGCGGCGCCTTCAGCGCCTGCGAACGTCAGTTCCTCGCCGCTCACGCGCGTCGGATCGCTGAGCGCTCCGGGCACTCCTTGCGGACTCGCCTTCACCTCGATAACCGGCATCGCTGCACCCCCTGCTCGTGGGTCTGGGCGTGCACGCGGCGCGTCACTTGGGCCGGCTCGTCTGTAGCTCGGGCTCCGGCGCGTAGGCGCCCTCGGCCTGAGCGTCGAGCTCGCGGATCTTGCGGCGCGCGCGCTTGCGCGTCTCGCTGAGCTCGTGCTCGAGCTTGTGTAGCTCGCCGGCACGGTGGCGCACGAGCTCGAGCTGTCGGTCGATGTGCCCGAGCGCCTCCTCGAGCAGCTCTCGGCGGCGGTCGGCCTGCACATCCTCGCGGCGCAGTTGCGCTCGCACCTCGGCGCGTGCCTCCTCCGCCGTCAACAGCGTCTTCAGCGCCTCCAGCGAGACACCGAGCAGCTCCTTGAGGCGCATCACCTCGCGCAGGCGCTCGACCTCGGCCTGGGTGTAGAGACGGTGGCGCCCGGCAGGCCGGGCTGGGGCTTCAGCCAGCAGCCCAATCTCCTCGTAGTAGCGGATCGTTCGAGGCGTCGTGCCGACGAGGCGGGCGACGTCGCCGATGCGCAGGCTCTGCGCCTGCGTCTCGACGGAGGGCTGTACGTGGCGGGAGACGCTCACGATCGCGGCCTCAGCGCGTGGCGGCCGGTAGGGAGGGGGAAGCGGGTTCTTCGCGCTCGTCGCGACCAGGCACGAGCACCTCGTCGGCGAGCGCTTCCTCCCACGGCTCGATCTCCGAGGGCTCCGCCTCTGCGCTCACGTGCGCTGGGCGCAGCAGGCACACGCCGGCACCGATCAGCGAGGTCGCGGCGAGCACCCACAGGGCGACGTGCATGTTGGCGATGAACGGGGCGAGCTTCTCTGCGGAGAGGCCCTGTGCGAGTCCTGAGAAGATCGCAAACAGCGTCGCTTTGGGAACCGCAGAGGTGACGATCGCGAGCACGAACGCGATCGAGAGCACGGCGCCAGTGTTCTGCAGCAGCGTCCTTGCGCCGGCGGCGATGCCGCGGCGGTGCGCCGGCACGACCCCCATCATCGCGGCCGTGTTGGGGCTGTTGAACATCCCCGAGCCGACGCCCACGAGCAGCAGCCACAGTGCGCTCTGCCAGTAGGCGCTGTGCACTTGCAGCGTCGTCATCGCCGCGAGCCCGGCAGCGCTCACGAGCATGCCGATCGCAGCGAGCGCGCGCGAGCCGTGGCGGTCGGCGTAGATGCCTGCAATCGGGGACGCGATGAGCATTCCCAGCGCCAGCGGGATCAGCTTGATGCCTGCCTGGATCGGCGTGTTGCCCTGTGCGCCCTGGTAGTAGAAGACGAACAGGAACATCAGCGCGAAGCGCGCGAGGCCGTTGATGAACGAGGCTGCGCTCGCGGCCGCGAACAGGCGGTTCTTGAAGATGTCAAGGTCGAGCATCGGGGCACGCGAGCGGCGCTCGATCTGCACCCATACCGGCAGCAGCACGAGCGCCGCGAGCAGCCCGACGATCACGATCGAGTCGTTCCAGCCGCTGAGCCCTCCGCGCGAGACCCCGAGCACGAGGCCGGTCAGCCCGAGCACGAACGTGCCCGTCCCGAGCACGTCGTAGCCGCGCACGGTGTCCGGCTTGGCCAGCTCGCGCAGGATCAGCGCGCCCCAAGCCGCGCCGGCGAGCGCGAATGGGACGTTGAACCAGAACACCCAATGCCAGGAGATCGCCACGAGCGCGCCACCTAGAACCGGGCCGAGCACGAGGCCGATCGCCGCGACCATCGTGTTGGCGCCCATCGCCAGGCCCAGTTCCTCCCTGGGGAAGGCGTCGGTCACGAGCGCGGCCGCATTGGCGAAAAGGAAGGCCGAGCCGGTTCCTTGCAGGATGCGCCACAGGATCAAAACGGTCGCATCGCCGGAGAAGCCCGCGCCTAGCGATGCCACGGCAAACACGAGAAAGCCGCCTACGTAGGCGCGCTTGCGCCCGAACAGGTCACTGAGGCGCCCGGCCATCAGCACGAGCACAGTGGCTGCGATCAGGTACGCGAGGATCACCCATACGAGCGCCAGCAGGCTCGTGTGCAGCGAGCGCTCGAGGTCCGGCAGCGCAATGATCAGCGTGCCGGAGTTGGTCGCGGCGAGGAGCATGCCGAGGCTCGTGCAGGACAGCGCCCACCACTTGTAGCTCTCGTGGCCGGCCTCGACGCCGAAACGCGAGACGGAGCGGTCTTCTGGACTTCCCTGTGCGCCAGTTACCGACATTCGCAGTGTCCCTTATCAAGCTGACGTGTACGTAAGGATCAGAATAACAGCTGGATGGGGTCGACTCTCTGCTGCTAGAACTTCTCCCATGGCCCAAACTGAGCCGACGGTCGTCAAGTCTGATGAGCAGTGGCGCCAGGAGTTGACCCCCGCGCAATACGACGTGCTGCGCAAGGCCGGCACCGAGCCTCCGTTCACAGGCGAGTACGTCTACAACAAGGACTCCGGGGGCTACCGCTGCGCCGCCTGTGGCGCAATGTTGTTCGACGCCGACACCAAGTTCGAGTCGGGGACCGGCTGGCCGAGCTTCACCGAGCCGGCGGTCGCCGAGGCGGTCGAGCTGCGCCCGGACAACAGCCTGTTCATGAAGCGCACGGAGGTTGTCTGCCGCACGTGCGGCGGGCACCTCGGTCATGTCTTCGACGACGGCCCGGGGGCGGGCGGCGAGCGCTACTGCATCAACTCGGCCGCGCTGCAGTTCCAGCCCAAGGGGTCCCGCTCGGCCGCGGAGCCCGCCGAGGGCTTACCGTCGGGCGATGCGTCGCCGGACACCGACAACCGCTAGGCTCGCTTCGCATGATCATGGAGGCACGCTCGCGGCGGCTGAACACGCCGCTGAACTGGGGCCGTCGTGAGAAGACGGCCGTCGCCGGCTTGCTTGCAGCCCTCGTCCTGGCCGTCGCAGGGTTGAGCGCATATGCGCTCACGAGCGGCAGCGCGGCGCGGGCGGACTGCATCAGGGTCACGTTCGCGAGCACGCTCGGGGGAGCGGATCTGCACGCTTGCGGCAGCCGCGCCAGGCAGGTGTGCGCATCGGGCTCCTTCCGCGGCATCAGCCGCGACCTGCAGGTCGCGTGCGAGCATGCGGGCTTCCCGTACACAGCCCCGAAGTAGCCTGATTCCGGGCCCTGCGGAGGCCGTCTATACAGGTGTCTAAAGGCCTCCTCCAAGTGTTGGGCAGAGTGTCCCTACCCGCCTCCGCGCGCTGCCGCTTTCATGGCACTGCAATTGGCGAGCCCCGCCTGCAGGTTGTTCGGGGTCCAGCCGCACAACTCCACAACAAGTAGGGAAACGGAGGCACATGTCCTGGAACGCATACCCAACCTGGCTGAACGCCGGCGACAACGCGTGGCAGATGACTGCCGCGACGTTTGTCGGGCTGATGAGCCTCCCGGGCCTAGCGGTCCTGTATGGCGGCGTGATGCAGAAGCGCTGGTCGGTGAACAGCATGATGCTCACATTCGTGGCGTTCTCGCTCGTGTTGGTCGCGTGGGTGCTGTGGGCATTCAAGATGGGCTTCGGCACTCCGATTGGGAGCGGGAAAGGCTTCTTCGACACCTTCTGGGGTAAGTCGGGGACAGTGCTCTCACAGGGCGCCGAGGAGGGCCAGGCGATCATTCCGTCGATCTCCGAAGGTCCGCCGTTCCACTTCCCACAAGCCTCGCTCGTGTACTTCCAGTTCGTGTTCGCTGGAATCACGCCGATCCTGATGCTGGGGTCGATTCTCGGGCGGGTCAACTTCAAGGCGTGGATCCCGTTCGTGCTGTTGTGGATCACATTCGTATACACGATCAACGCCTTCCTAATCTGGGGCGGCGGCTACTTCTCAGCGCACGGTGCGCTGGACTACTCCGGTGGTTATGTCATCCACCTCGCGGCCGGCATCTCTGGCTTCGTGGCGGCGGCGGTCATCGGTCCACGACTGCAACGAGATCGAGAGGTCGACGCGCCCAACAACCTGCTGATGGTCGCGGCCGGCGCCGGTCTGCTGTGGCTCGGTTGGAACGGCTTCAACGGTGGAGACTCCTACTACGCGGGAGCCAACGCCTCGGCGGCCGTGCTCAACACGAACGTCTGCACCGCCGTGGCGATGCTGGTGTGGATCGGCTGGGACTACATCTTCCGCGACAAGCCGTCTCTGATCGGCTCGGTCAACGGAATGATCACAGGGCTGGTGGCGATCACTCCATCCGCTGGTTTCATCACCGGCTGGAGTGCGATCGCGGTGGGCATCATCGCCTCGACACTCGTGTGGATGGCGATCAGGTTCCTCAGCCGAGCTCCGGTGTTCCGCAATGTGGACGACACCCTGGGGGTGATCTATACACACGGGATAGCCGGCTTGACGGGCGGCTTGTTGGTGGGGATCTTCGCCAACGCCAAGGTCATCGAGTACATCGGTGTCGGCGGCGCTTCGAACATCCCCGGCAAGGACGGGGTCATCCACGGCAGCTGGACGCTGTTGCGCTGGCAGGCTGAGGCTGGTGCGTTCGTGATCGTGTTCAGCGCGATCATGACGTTCATCCTGCTGAAGCTCGTGGGGATCTTCATCCCGCTGCGGCTCTCCGATGAGGAGTTGGAGATCGGAGATCACGCGATTCACGGCGCCGAGGTGTACCCCTCTGACATCCCGACGCTCGGTGGCCCGCACGCGCCGCCGGCGTGGCAGCCCACACCCTCCCCTTCGGGCGCGTAGCGACGAGGCGGTATCCGGAGCGCGTCCATTCCCCATTGGACGCGCTCCGGGTCAGACAGGACGGACGACGGCCCCGCCTCGGCGGGGCCGTCGCCGTTCAACGGCCGGTGCGGATGCGGGCCGAGGAGTCGTGGCGGCGGTAGGGCCGCGAGGCTCTGGGTGGCCTGCGATTCAGCGCGGCTGCCTATGGGTCTGCGCCGCGAGGCGAGGCGTCAGCCGGAGTGGGCGAGGCCGATCGGGCAGCTCACGCCGGTGCCGCCGATGCCGCAGTAGCCGTTCGGATTCTTGGCGAGGTACTGCTGGTGGTAGTCCTCGGCGTAGTAAAACGGACCTGCCTGCGCGATCTCAGTCGTGATCTCGCCGTGGCCGGCCTGCGTGAGCATCTCCTGATAGGCCGAGCGTGAGGACTCGGCGGTCTCGCGCTGCGACTCGCCTTGCCACAGCAGCGCCGAGCGGTACTGCGTGCCGGCGTCGTTGCCTTGGCGCATTCCTTGGGTGGGATCGTGTCCCTCCCAGAACAGCTTGAGCATGTCCTCGAAGCTCGTCTGCTCGGCGGTGAAGGCGACGAGCACCGCCTCGGTGTGGCCGGTGCGCCCGCTGCACACCTCCTCGTACGTCGGGTTGGGCGTGATCCCTCCGGCATATCCGACGGCTGTGGTGTAGACGCCGGGCGCTTCCCAGAAGATCCGCTCGGCTCCCCAGAAGCAGCCCATCCCGACGATCGCGGCCTCCACGCCGTTCGGGAACGGGCCCTTCAGCGGTGTGCCGAGGACGGCGTGCTTGGCAGGCACTGTCATCTCGGTCTCGCGCCCGGGGAGCGCCGAGTCGGCGTCGACCATCGCGGTGGGCTTGCGTGAGAACAGCATTGCGTTCAGGCTAGACGATCGCGGGCCTTGTCCGGACCGCTCGCGGCTTCTGTCAAGAGCCCTCGGTGTTGCGCGGCGCGTAACGATGGTGGAGCATCAGCGCGTTGCCTTCAGGGTCGGCGAAGAAGGCCATGTGACACACGCCAGTGTCGAGCGTCTCGCCGCGGAAGCTCACCCCGCGCGCTTCGAGCGTTTTGCGCGCCGCGTCGACGTCATCGACGTGAAGCGCGACCTCGTGGCGCGTCGTGTGGTGCTCGAGGCCCATCTGCTCGGCGTCGATCACGCTGAGCGTCAGGTTGCCGGTCTCGAACTCGGCGAAGTGGCGCTCGGGCATATAGACCGACCTGCGCAGCCCGAGCGTCTCACCGTAGAACTCCGCTGAGGCGCGCACATCGTGGGTGGGCAGCGCGACGAAGTCGACGCCGCTGATGAGCTGCTCAGTAGAGGTGCTGGAGGGGGTCATTCTCTCGCTCCCGGGTGAGTGGTGGGCGGTCTACGCGATAGCGGCCGCTCGTGCCGGCAGCGCATGGTGCGATCGTAGTCGGCGATGCACGCGGTCGCCGCCGTCGCCATGCGCGAAGCGCAGGGATGTGCGGCTTGGTCAGGCGTCGGGCGGTTGCTCGCGCGCTCAGAGTGGCGCTCAGCGAGACTCGAGCACGAACACGGCGATCTCACGCAAGGTGTTCGCGTCGTAGTCGTCGAAGCCGCCATACAGCCCGTTGACCTTGCGCCAGAGC
>JBBSDZ010000049.1:0-17062 GCA_038240205.1 Solirubrobacterales bacterium
GATCACGTTGAGCGCGCTGCTGTACCTGTACCTGCGCCACAACCGCTCGTTCTACTTCGTGCGCAACATGTTCATGATCGCGATGGCGATCGCGCTGGTCGGCTACGTCGTGTTCCCGACGGCGCCGCCGCGCTTCATGCCGGAGTGGGGCTTCATCGACAGCGTCTCGGACTTCACGGGCGTGCACGTAAACCACGCGAGCGCGACGGCAAGCGCGTTGTTCAACCCGTACGCAGCGGTGCCGTCGATGCACGTTGCGTTCGCGCTGATGATCGGCTGGCCGCTGGCGAAGCTCGCCAAGCACCGCGTCGTGCGCGTGATGTGGCTGCTGTACCCGTTCCTGATGACGTTCGTGATCGTGGCGACGGCCAACCACTTCCTCGTCGACGCGCTGCTCGGCGCGATGACGGCAGGCGCGTCGGCGTACGGCGCGCGCTGGCTCGCGCGTGCACGCCCAGGCGTGTGGCGCTTCTCGGCGGCCGTGCCCTCGCCGCACGTGCGGGCGAGCGGTTAGGCGCGCCGGCAGCGATGGCTCCCAGGCAACACGCCTCGCCTCGCCGCTCGAGGCGAGGCGGCTCGCGGTCGGGCAGAGCGAAGTCCGGCCAGCGGCCGGTGCGCGCGCCGATCGGCTCGGGCGAACGTCGCGAGCTGGTGCGCAACCGGCTGATCGAGTCGCGCCTGACGCCGAACGCGATCTCGCTGACCGGCTTCGTGCTGAACCTCGTGGCGGCGGTGCTCGTTTGGGAACGGCTGTTCTTTCTCGGCGGCGTCGCATTCGTCGTCGGCTCGGTGATGGACACGCTCGACGGGCGCTACTCGCGCATGTCGGGAAAGGGCACTCCGTTCGGAGCGTTCCTGGACTCGACGCTCGACCGCGTCGAGGAGGGCGTCGTGCTGACAGCAGTGGCCGGCTACTTCGCCAGCAGCGGCAACAGCGAGGGAGCGGCTGCTGTGGTGATCGCAGTGCTCGCGTCGCTGATGGTCAGCTACACCCGCGCACGCGCGGAGGCGCTCGGCGTCGAGTGCAAGGTGGGACTTGCCACGCGCCCGGTGCGCGTGGTGATCCTCTCGATCGGCCTGATCTTCGCGCGCGGCGCTTCGCTCGGCGACTTCCAGCTCTTGGAGCCGGCGGTGTACGTGCTGGCGGCGCTCAGCCTGCTCACGGTCGCGCAGCGCATCCGCCACGTGCGGCGCGAGCTCGTCGGTGTGACCTAACCGCGACGGCGGAGTAGTCTCACCCGAAGCTCACGCTTCCTTGACCGTGCCTCTGCCCCAGCGCAGGGCCCTCACCAAAGGACATTTTTCGTGATCAAGCAGGACAGCAACGGCGTCGCCCCGCTCAACGGCGCGGCCTCCAAGAACGGCAGCGCCCGCTACCAGTCCGACAAGGTGCGCGTCGCGATCGTCGGCGTCGGCAACTGCGCCTCGGCGTTCGTGCAGGGCGTCAACTACTACCGCGACGCCAACCCGCACGAGCAGGTCCCCGGCCTGATGCACGTCGACCTCGGCGGCTACCACGTGCGCGACATCGAATTCACGGCCGCCTTCGACATCGACGCGAAGAAGGTCGGCAAAGACCTCGGCCAAGCGATCTGGGCGGGCGAGAACAACACGATGAAGTTCGCGAAAGTGCCGAAGAAGCTCGGCGTGCCGGTCTATCGCGGCATGACGCACGACGGCCTCGGCAAGTACCTCAAAGAGAAGATCACGAAGGCTCCGGGCGAGACGGCGGACATCGTGAAAATCCTCAAGGACACGCACACGGACGTCGTGGTCTCCTACCTGCCGGTCGGCTCCGAGCAGGCGACCAAGTGGTACGTCGAGCAGGTGCTGGAGGCGGGCTGTGGCTTCGTCAATTGCATCCCGGTGTTCATCGCGCGCGAGAACTACTGGGACAAGCGCTTCAAGGACGCGCGGCTGCCGATCGTCGGCGACGACATCAAGTCGCAGGTCGGCGCGACGATCGTGCACCGCACGCTCGCCCGCCTGTTCGCGGACCGCGGCGTGAAGATGCTGCGCACCTCGCAGCTGAACGTCGGCGGCAACATGGACTTCTACAACATGCTCGAGCGCGAGCGCCTGGAGTCGAAGAAGATCTCCAAGACGAACGCGGTCACCTCGATCATGGACCACAAGCTGCCGCCGGGCGACGTCTACATCGGACCGTCGGACTACGTGCCGTGGCTGACCGACCGCAAGTGGGCGCACATCCGCGTCGAGGGCCAGGCCTTCGGCGACGTGCCGCTGAACGTCGAGATGAAGCTCGAGGTGTGGGACTCGCCGAACTCGGCCGGCATCGTCATCGACGCCGTGCGCTGCTGCAAGCTCGCGCTGAACCACGGCGTCGGCGGCCAGCTCGACGGGCCCTCCTCCTACCTGATGAAGTCGCCGCACAACCAGCGGCCCGACGATCAGGCCCGGGCAGACACGGAGAAGTTCATCGCCAAGTACAGCGGCCGGCCGGCGGCATCGGTGAAACGCGCAGGGCGGCCGGCGGCCAAAGCCGGGCGCGCCAAAGCGCGCGCGGCAGCCGGCAAATAGACAGCTGCGCGCCGGCGACGGGCATAATCGTCGAGTAGATGGCCTCGACCTTCTCCATCGCCCACGTGACCCCGTATCCGTGGGAGGAGCAGGACAACGAGGTCAACGCACACGTCGGGCGCGTCTGCGCTGAGCTCTCGGCGCGCGGCCATCGCGTGCTCGTGCTGGCGCCGTCGCACTCGCAGGAGCGCGTCCGCGAGTCGCGCAAGGCGCTGCGCGCTGCCCGCACGCGGCCGGAGAGCCTGCTCGAGGGCACCGATGCGGGCACACCGCGCGTCGTGGCGGTCGGGGAGGTGCTCGATGTCGCGGGCGGCTCGCGGCGGCGGCCGTCGGCGCTGTCGATCGACGTCGCGCGCACGATCGAGGAACTTCTCGGCACGGTCGAGCTCGACTTCGTGCACGTTCACGAGCCGTTCGCGCCGAGCACGTCGAACGCCGCGCTGCGCCACTCGCGCGCGCTGAATGTCGGCTCGTTTCACTCCTCGACTGAGCGACTGCTCTCGACGCTCGTCGCGCGCCGCTTCGTCGAGAGCTTCTTCGGGCGCCTGGACGCGCGCACGGCGAGCCTGCCTGAGACGGCCGAGCTGATGGACCGTCACTTCCCGGGGGACTACCGCCAGATCGCCGACGGCGATGGCGCTGCCGCGCATTTCGAGCAGATCTATGAGGAGCTGGCGGCACGGCGGCACGCCTCCGGCGGAGACGAGCCGCTGCGGGAGGAGCTCTCCAAGCGGCCGCTGATCGATGTCGACCTGCACATGCACACCGACCACTCACACGACTGCGCGACGCCCGTGGAGGTGCTGCTGGCGAGCGCGCGCGCTGCCGGCCTGGGCGCGATCGCCGTGACCGACCACAACGAGATCTCAGGTGCGCTGGCGGCGCGAGCGCAGGCCGAGGAGGCAGGCGTCAAGGTGATCGTCGGCGAGGAGGTCAAGACGGCCGGGCAGGGCGAGGTGATCGGGCTGTTCATCGAGGAGAAGATCCCGCGCGGGCTGACGCTCGCGGAGACGGTCGCCGAGATCAAGCGCCAGGGCGGGCTGGTGTACGTGCCGCACCCGTTCGACCGCATGCACTCGGTACCGGACTACGAGCACCTGCTGACGATCCTCGACGACGTCGACGCGATCGAGGTGTTCAACCCGCGCGTGGCAATCGGCGCGTTCAACGACGAGGCGACGCGCTTCGCGGCCAAGTACCGCATCCTCGCGGGCGCCGGATCGGACTCGCACGTCGCGCAGGGCCTCGGCTCGGCGCGTATCCGCATGCACGACTTCGACGGCCCGCAGGAGTTCCTGGCCTCGCTGCGCGACGCTGAGATCGTGACCGGCCGCTCCTCGCTGCTGTATGTGCAGGCGCTCAAGTTCCTGCAGACGCGCGCGACGCCGCCGGCCGCCCAGCGGGCCAGCCGCGCGCGGCGCGTAAAGCGGCTCCGGCGCTCTGCCCCGGGACGTGGCCGCTCCTAGCCGGCGCGCAACTACTGATGCACGGTCAAGGACAACCACGGGTGCCGTCTAATCCCTCGGAGTCGATGCCCGTGACCGATGACGAGATCCGCGAGAAGTACCTGGAGCGAGCGATCCGTGAGCTGAACACGCTCACACGCGAGCTGCAGGCGTGCCCGCACTGCCCGCGCGGCAACCTCATGCCCGTGCTCGGCTCCGGCCATCCGCAGGCCGACATCATGCTGCTCAAGCACTCGCCGCTGCCGTCGGAGATCGAGGAGGGCGTTGCCTTCTACGGCCGTGCCGGCGGCGCGCTGATGAAGTCGCTCAAGCGCCTGCAGATCGACCCGCTCGCCGTCTACGGGACCCTGTGCGTGAAGTGCCCGCTGAGCGACTCGTCGCTGGCCGAGCCTGCGTGCATCGCGCGCGTGGTCGCCGAGATCGCGATCGTGCAGCCGAAGATCGTCGTCGTGATGGGTCCGGAGGCGCTCGCCGCGTTGATGGAGATGGACATCCCGATGGCGCGGCCAGTCGAGCCGCGCTTCGGCGCGATCCAGCAGCTGACGCCGATGATCGACGCGCTGTACGTGCCGAACATCGACGAGTCGCTCGACGAGCAGGACTCCAAGCGCGGCTTCTGGGCGGCGTTCCGCTCGCTCGGCGACTGGTACGCCTCGCAGCCCCCCTACTGACGTCTCAGAGCCGCCCGACACCGACGCCTCGTGTCCCGCTACCGCGGGGCGCAGCTCAAGCGCTGCTCGCGGCGGGGGTCACGATCACGATCTTGCCGAGCTTGCCGCCGGCGGCGAAGCGGTCGTAGGCATCGGCAGCGCGATCGAGCGCGAACGTCTCAGCGACCGGCACCTTCAACGCGCCGCTGTCGAACATCGGCAGCAGCTCGTGTTCGACCAGGCGCGCGACGAGCGCTTTCTCCTCCAGCGGCCGTGCCCGCAGCGTCGAGCCGTGGATGCGCGCGCGCTTGCCCATCAGCGCCAGCAGGTTCAGCTCCGACTTGGCGCCCGCCGAGACGCCGATCACGGCGATCCGCCCACCCGTGCCGAGCGCCTGCAGGTTCTCGGCCATGTTCGGGCCACCGACGAGCTCGAGGATCGCGTCGAATGGGCCGTGCTCGGCGAAGCCCTCCGGCGCGATCACGCTCGCGCCGAACGCAGCGACCTGCTCGCGCAGCTCCTCGTTGCGAACGGTCGCCGTGACGCGCGCGCCTGCCGCGCGTGCGATCTGGATCGCCGCAGTGCCGACGCCGCCTGCACCGCCGTGCACGAGCAGGCGCTCGCCCGGGCGCAGCTCAGCCTGCATGAAGATCGCGTCGTGCGCGGTCGCGAACACCTCCGGCAACCCCCCGGCGGCAGGCCAGTCCAGCTCGCCCGGAACGGGCATCAACTGGCGCTCGTGCACGAGGCACAGCTCCGCCTGTGCGCCGCCGCCGACAATCGCCATCACGCGATCACCCACCGCGAAGCGCTCGGCGCCGGGTCCGAGTCCGGCCACCTCGCCGGCCAGCTCCATCCCGGGAATGTCCTGCGGCGAGCCGGCAGGCGCCGGGTACAGGCCCCGGCGCTGCATCATGTCCGCGCCGTTGAGTCCGGCCGCGTGAACGCGCACGAGCACCTCGCCGACGCCCGGCACCGGGTCCGGATGCTCCTCGACGAGGATCTCCTTCTCACGAATCGTCACGGCGCGCATCGCCGAACCCTACTCAGCAGCGAGCGGACCGAGGGTCGAGCGAGGCAAGGACGCAGGGAGCGTGGCGTGCTTCATGGACGCGAGCGACCGAGGACGCCGCCTCGCGCAGCGCCATCGGTTCGCTCGAGCAGAGCGACGCACTCGATGTGGTGGGTCTGCGGAAACATGTCCACCGGCCGCACCTTGCTCAGCTTCCATCCGGCCTCGACCAGTTCGGCCGCGTTCGGGGCGAGCGTCGTCGGGTTGCACGAGACGTACACGATCCGCTTGGGCGCACAGTCGATGATGCGGTGCACGACCTTCTTGGAGAGGCCGGCGCGCGGAGGGTCTACGACGAGCACGTCAGGGCGCCCGGCGCGCTCGAGCAGCTCAGACAGCGCCAGGCGCACGTCACCGGCGAAGAAGTTGGCCTTCGTGATGCCGTTGGCGCGCGCTCCGGCGATCGCGTCGGCCACCGCCTCTTCGATCAGCTCGATGCCCCACAGCTCGCCTGCGCGCGGCGCGAGCGTCAGCGCGATCGTGCCAATCCCCGAGTAGAGGTCATAGACGCGCTCCCAACCCTCCAGCGCCGCGTACTCGACGACGATCTCATATAGGCGCTCGGCCATCTCTGTGTTCGTCTGGAAGAACGCCTCCGCGGATATCTGCAGGTCGAGCTCGCCGAGGCACTCAGGCAGCTTCGCCTCCCCCCACACGAGCTCCGTCTCACCGCCGCCCGTCGTCTCAGCCAGGCGCGCCGAGCGCGTCCACAGCACTCCCGAGAGGCTCTCGCCGAGCCCCTCGCTGAGCGCCGCCGCCAGCCCGCCCGCTTCGAGCTCGCCGTGCGTCGTGACGATCCGGATCTGCAACTTGCCGCTGTCGCGCCCTTCGCGCACGACCAGGTTCCGCAGGCGTGCCCGGCCGTCCGCGGCGGGGCCGATGCGCTCGTCGCGATCGCGGCCGCGGCCTCGGCCTCGGCCTCGGCCACGTGCTCGCTGAGCCTGCGCGGCCTCGCCGGTGGGCTCGCCGCCGGTGCCCTCGCCGGCCTCTGCGGGCGTGTGCGACGGTCTCCCGCGGTCCCACGGTTCCAGACCCTCCGCGCGGCACCAGCTCTGCGCGATCTCGCGTGCGAGGTTTCCGCGCTCGGAGGCCAGCAGGCAGTCGTTCATCGGCAGCACCTGGTTGCCGCCCGCGGGCGCGTGGAAGCCGCACACGAGCTCGCCGTCGGCGAGGCCGAACGAGTACTCGAGCTTGTTGCGGTAGCGCCACGGCTGCAGCGCAGGGACGATCTCCTGCAGCTCGAATCCGTCGAGCTTGCCGATCCGCCGCAGCGCCTCGTCCACCTGCGCGCTCTTGATCTCCAGCTGGCGCTCGTACGGCAGCACCTGCCACGCAACGCCCGGGTGATCGGCGACTGGGTCGATTCGCTGCGGCCCGGGCTCGATCACCTCGAGCGTGCGCGCATGCGCGTAGCTGCGCTTGCGCTTGTGCACGACCGCGCGCACCAGGTCACCCGGAATCGCGCCGGCGACGAACACCACGTAGCCGCCGTCGCCGAGGCGAGCGACGCCCTCGCCGCCGAACGCCAGCGAGTCGATGCGCAGCTCCAGCTCATCGCCGCGCTGCGGGCGCGGCGAGCCAGGCTCAGGTTGCTCAGCGGCGAACTCCGCAGCCGTGAGCGCCGGCGTCTCGGCACTCATGCAGGCGCCGCCACGAGCAGCTCGAGCAGCGCCTTCTGGGCGTGGCGGCGGTTCTCCGCCTGATCCCAGATCCGCTGGCGCGAGCCGTACAGGACCTCCGCCGTGATCTCCTCGCCCGGGTGCGCCGGCAGGTCGTGCAGCGCGAACGCACCCGGTGCGGCGGCGTCGAGCAGCGCGTCGTCGACGCGGTATGCGCCCAGCGCCGAGCGGCGCTCGGCGGCGGTCTCCTCGTCGCCCATGCTCACCCACACGTCCGTGTACACCGCATTCGCCCCCGCCACCGCCTCCAGCGGGTCGCTGTAGAGCGTCAGCGAGCCGCTCGCGCCCGCCGGCAGCTCCAGGTCGTCCTCGAGCGCATAGCCGCCCGGTGAGGCCACGGCGACGTCCAGCCCTGCCAGCGAGCCGAGGATCGCCAGCGAGCGCGCGACGTTGTTGCCGTCGCCGACATAGGCCAAGCGCACGCCCTGGAGCGAGTCGTGCGCCTCGCGCAGCGTCAGCAGGTCGGCGAGCGCCTGGCACGGGTGGTGCAGCCCGGTGAGCATGTTGATCACCGGAACCGTGCTGTGCTCGGCCAGCTCCTGGAGCATCTCGTGCGGTCCCGTGCGCACGCCAACCGCCGCGACGTGGCGGGAGAGCACGAGCGCCGTGTCGCGCAGCGCCTCGCCACGCGAGAGCTGAAGCTCATCGCCGCGCAGCACGACCGGATGCCCGCCGAGCTCGTGCACGCCCACCTCGAAGGACAGCCGCGTGCGCGTCGAGGGCTTCTCGAAGATCAGCGCGATGCTCTGCCCGTCGAGCGCTTTCGAGGACACCGGGGCAGCCTTCAGCTCGAGCGCGCGGTCGAGCAGCCCCGACAGTTCGTCCGCGGACAGCTCTGCACCGGTCAAAAATGGGTGTCGCATGGACGAGCCAGTCTAGGCTAGGGTTCGCTACACGCATGAGGGGGGCACTTTCCACACTGGCTGTCTGCGCCGCGCTGTCGCTCGCCGCCGGCTGCGGGTCATCCAGCAGCTCCTCCAGCTCGAGCTCCGCCAGCAGCGCGAGCACCCCCACCGCCACGAGCACCGGTGGTCTCAAAAAGACGACCACTCCGAACTTCGCCTCGCCCGCAGCCGGCGCGCCCGTCCAGAGCGGGACCGTGAAGATCGCCTACCGCAACGTCGCGATCGCGCCGGACACGCTCAAGGTCAAGGTCGGCAGCACGATCAAGTGGACCAACTTCGACGCGATCACGCACAACGTGACCAGCAAGGACGGCCCGCAGAAGTTCGCCTCCAAGGACTTCGGCCAGAACGGGACGTATGAGATCAAGGCGCTCAAGCCCGGCGTGATCCACTACCTGTGCACGATCCACCCCGCTTCGATGAACGGGACGATCGAAGTCGTCAGCTAGGCCCGAGCTCGGGCAAGCCCGCCTCCGGACTCGAGGCGGTCGCATACAGACGGCGCGGGATGCGCCCGGCGCCGCGCGCCAGGCGACCCGCCTGCACAGCCGCACGCATCGCAGCCGCCATTCGCACCGGGTCGGCCGCGCGCGAGATCGCCGACGCAGCCAGCACCGCGTCGCAGCCAAGCTCCATCGCGATCGCCGCATCCGAGGCCGTGCCGATCCCCGCGTCGAGCACGACCGGAACCTTCACCGCCTCACGGATCAACGCGATGTTGTACGGGTTGCGGATCCCCATGCCGCTGCCGATCGGCGAGCCGAGTGGCATCACCGCCGCGCAACCGACGTCCGCCAGGCGGCGCGCGAGCACCGGATCGTCGCTCGTGTACGGAAGCACCACGAAGCCCTCGTCGACCAGCTCCTCGGCGGCGAGCAGCAGCTCCGGAGCGTCCGGCAGCAGCGTGTCCTCGTCGCCGATCACCTCGAGCTTGACCCAGTCCGTCTCAAACGCCTCGCGCGCCAGCCGCGCCGTCAGCACAGCGTCGCGTGCCGTGTGGCAGCCCGCCGTGTTCGGGAGCAGCTGCACCTCCGCCTGCGCGAGCACGTCCACCAGCGAGCCGCGCGCGCTCGGATCGACGCGCCGCAGCGCCACCGTCACCAGCTCCGTCCCCGACGCCTCGATCGCCTCCGCAAGGATCGCAAGCGACGGGAAGCCGCCCGTACCGAGCAGCAGCCGCGAGCGAAGCGTGCGCCCGGCGACAATCAGCTCATCGGCAGCTGGATCGTCGGTTGCCGGGCCAGCGGCTACAGGCTCAGCGGCAAGGGGCTCGGCAGCGGCCGGCTCAGCGGCACCGTTGCGTGCAGCGTCCGGGCCGCCAGCGTGCGTGTCGATCGTCTCGCGCATGACCGCCATCATCCTCCCTGCATCGCCGTGAGGACCTCCACGCGCGCGTGCGCCGCCAACGCGTAGGACGACCACTGCGCGCGCGGCACGACCTCGCCGTCCACCGCCACCGCCACCCCCCGCGCCTGCAGGTCGAGCTGCAGGCGCGCGAGCGCTGCCGACAGCAGCTCGCCCGGGCGCACGTCCGACTCCTCCCCGTTGAGCACGATCACGCGACACCCGCCTGCGTCGGGCTCGCCGCGTGCACAGGCTCAGCGAGCGCACCTGCGGGCGTGGGCACAGGCGCAGGCGCGGTCGCGGTCGCGGTCGTCGCTGCCACAGCTGCGGCCGCTGCAGACTCGTCGCCCGCGAAGCGTTGCGGGTCGCATGCCGCAAACAGCGGATCGGCCGGCGCGTCGCCGCACACGTGCCCCACGAGCAGCGCCGCTGTGAGCGGCGCCAGCAGGATGCCGTTGCGGTGGTGGCCTGTCGCCCACAACAGTCCCTCCAGCGCGCCCGGTCCGATCGCCGGGGCGTTGTCCGGCGTGCCTGGGCGCAGCCCCACGCACAGCTCTTCGATCTTCAGCTCGCGCACGCCCGGTATCGCCTCGTGCGCGTCGCGCAGCAGCTCGTACACGCCGCCAGCGTCCGGTTGCACGTCGAAGCCACGCTCCTCGACCGTCGCGCCGAGCACGTAGCGACCGTCCGCCCGCGGCACCACGTAGCCGCCCTCGAAGCGCACGACGCTGCTCAGCAGCCCCGGCCCGGCCGGATCGCGCAGGCGCAGCAGCTGGCCTCGTACCGGGCGCACCGGCACGCCCGCTCCCTCGGGCACGCCCGCGATCTCGCCTGTCCACGCCCCCGCCGCGAGCACGATCCGCTCCGCCGCAAGCAGCTCCCCCGCGGCCTGCGCGCCGCCTGCGCCCTCGGCGTCGGCGCCGGCGTCGCGCGCGAGCCTCGCGCCGCTCACGCGCCCGTGCTCAGACTCGATGCTCACGACCGGCGCGTGCTCGCGCAGCTGCACTCCCGCCGACTCGCACGCAGCTCGCAGCGCGCTCAGCATCAGGCGCGGGTCCACCGAGTGATCCTCCGGCGCCTGCAGCGCCAGGCGAAGCGTCGGCGCGAGCGCCGGCTCGAGCGCGCGCGCCTCGCTCGGGCGCAGGCGCTTGGTCGCAAGGCCGAGCGAGTCGCGAAAGGCGATCTGGCGCTCGAGCTCGCGTGCCTCGTCCTCGTCGCGCGCGAGCAGCAGCGTGCCTGTGCGCAGGAAGCCCACGTCCATCCCCGACGCCTGCTCCAGCTCCTGGGCGAACGCCGGCCACATCTCAGCCGAGCGCAGGCCCAGCTCGAGCACGCGCCGACCCGCCTCGCCGAACTCCGCCTCGGCGACCGGCGCGAGCATCCCTGCCGCCACGCGCGAGGTGCCCTGCCCGGTGCGCCCGCGCTCGAGCACCGTTACCTGCATGCCTCGCGCGCGCGCTCGCCAGGCGATCGACAGGCCGATCGCCCCGCCGCCGATCACGAGCAGATCCGGTGAGCAGGCGGAGTTGCGCATTCAGTTGATGCTAGCCCCGCGGGGGCTCCCGCAGGGCCGGCGCCGCGTCCGCTCCAGCCGGCGTCAGCGTCGCGGCCAGGCGCATCCCGCGCGTGCGAGACTGCGAGGAGATGGACCCCGTCGATCTCGGCTCCGACCGCCGCGCGCGCCTCGCCGCTGCGCGGCTGTACCTCGTCTGCGACGCCTCCCCCGGCGGGCGCTCGCTGCCCGACCTGCTGCACCCCGCGATCGCCGGCGGCGTCGACGTAGTGCAGCTGCGCGACAAGCAGCTCGCAGACGACGAGCTAACCGCCGTCGCCAATGCCGCCCACGCGCTCTGCGAGCGCCTCGGCGCGCTGCTGATCGTCAACGATCGCCCGCACGTCGCGCGCGAGGCCGGCGCCGACGGCGCCCACGTCGGCCAGGCCGACATGGCCGTCGCCGACGTGCGTGAGCTGCTCGGCCCGGACATGCTGATCGGCCTCTCCACGCACGCCGAGAGCGAGATCGACGCGGCCCGCTCGCGCGCCGCCGACGGCACGCCGCTCGTCGACTACATCGGCGTCGGCCCGGTGCACGAGACGCCCACCAAGCCTGGGCGCCCGGCCGTCGGGCTCGAGCTCGTCCGCTACGCCGCCGGCCATGCCTCCGTGCCGTTCTTTGCGATCGGCGGGCTCGATTCCGGCAACCTCGCCGACGCTGTCGCTGCGGGCGCCACGCGTGCGGTCGTGCTGCGCGCGATCGCCGACGCCGAGGACCCCGAGGCGGCGGCACGCGCCCTGCGCGAGCTGCTCGGCGCGGATGCAGCGGCCGGTTAGCGTGCCCTCGCGCGGCGGCAGCGAGGGGGTGCCGCGCGGCGAGCGCGAGGAGCTTGCCCGTGCGGCGCTGTCGCCGCTCGGCGAGGACGAGCGCCCGCCGGCGCTGTTCGTCGCCATCGGCGTGTGCGTGCTGCTTGCGATCGGCGTGCTCGCAGGCGCGGCCAGCATCCACGACCTCAGCCGCCACGGCGGCTCGCTGCCCGGCGCGCTCGTGCTCGCCCTCACGCTCGCGCTGCTCGCGCAAGGGATGTACCGGCGGCGCTACTGGGCCGTGCTCGGCTTCGAGGCGCTGCTCGCCTTTCAAGTGATCGTTACCTCACTCGCGCTCGTCGTCGCCTCGACGCTGCTCGCCGCCGGCATCTGCCTGCTCAGCGTCGCCCTCGGCGGCTGGCTGTTCTGGAAGCTCGTGCGCGTGATGGGACGCATCCAGGCCGGCGAGCAACCGGCCCCCGCCGAGTAGGAGCTAGCGGCAGCCGCGCCGCGGCATATGTTTGGAACGTGAGCACAGAGCGAGCCGCCCTCAGCCTCGTCGGCGACGTCTACGCGATGCTCGAGATCGAGGAGTTCCGCGTCGGCATGCTCGGCGCGCTCCGCCACGCGCTGCCCTCAGACTGGGTCTCGCTCAACGAAGTCGGCGCCGACCCGGACAGGATCGTCGCGATCGTCGAGCCCGAGCTCGAGGATCGATGGCTGGAGGTGTGGCGTCTCCACGCGCTCGAAAACCCGCTCGTCGAGCGCTTCGGGCGCACGCGCGACGGGCGCCCGAAGCGGTTCTCCGATGTGATCTCCAGCGGGGAGCTGCACGCGCTTGCGCTGTACCGCAACTTCTACGGGCAGATCGGGCTCGAGCACCAGATCGCGTTCACACTGCCCGCGCGCTCCGGGCTGATCATCGGCGTCGCGCTCAGCCGCCGCGATCGCGACTACACCGACGCCGAGCGCGAGCTGCTCGAAATCGCGCGGCCGCACCTGATCCAGGCCTACAACAACGCGCTGCGTCACTCGCGCCTGCTCGAGCGCCAAGGAGCCGGGGCGGGGCTCGCCGGCCCGCAGCTCGAGCAGCTGCGCTCGCTCGGGCTGACCGCACGCGAGGCCGAGGTGCTGAGCGCCGCTTCGCTGGGCAGCTCCGATCGCGAGATCGCGCAAACGCTCCAGATCAGCCACCGCACCGTCCAGAAGCACCTGCAGCGCACCTACGCCAAGCTCGGCGCGCGCGACCGCGCGCAGGCCGCCGCGCTCGCCGGCGAGCGCATGCAGCAGGCGAGCGCCGGCGCCGCCTGAGCGGCGCAGCCCGGGCGCAACGAGCGCTTCGATAGGCTCAGCGCGATGGCCGAGAGCTCCTACGACTGCATCGTCATCGGCTCCGGGCCGGGCGGCTACGTCGCCGCGATCCGGGCGGCTCAGCTCGGGAAAAAGACCGCCGTCATCGAGCGCGACAAGCTCGGCGGGCGCTGCCTGAACTACGCGTGCATCCCCGCCAAGGCCGTGCTCCGCTCCGCCGACATGCTCGACGAGATCCGTGGCGCCGGCGAGTATGGGCTCGACGTCGCCGACGTGACCGTCGACTTCGCCGGCGTGCAGAGCCGCCGCGAGAAGGTCGTCAACACGCTCACCTCCGGCGTCGGCGGGTTGTTCAAGAAAAACAAGATCGACGTGATCGAGGGCGACGCCAGGCTGACCGCCGACGGCGCCGTCAGCGTCGGCGAGGAGACCTACACCGCAGCGACCGTCATCCTCGCGAGCGGATCAATGCCGCGCGCCCTTCCCGGCGTCGAGTTCGGCGGGCGCATAATCGGCACCGAGCAGGCCTGGGCGCTGGCCGAGCTGCCCGCGCGTCTCGCCGTCGTCGGCGCCGGCGCCTCCGGCGCCGAGATCGCCTCCGGCTACGCCCGCCTCGGTAGCGAGGTGCGCCTGATGGAGGCGCTCGCGCGCGTGCTCCCGACCGAGGACGCCGACGTCTCGCGCCTGGTCGAGCGCGGCTTTAAGCGCCAGGGCGTGAGCGTTCACACCGGCGATCCGATCGCCGACGTCAAAGCAGGCGAGTCGAGCGTGACGTTCACGCATGGCGAGGACACCGGCCTCGAGGTCGACTACCTCGTGATCGCAGCAGGCCGTGGCGCCGACGTCGAAGGACTCGGCCTCGACGACGCCGGCATCGAGCTCGACGAGCGCGGCCTCGTCAAGGTGGACGGCGCGCTGCGCACAAGCCGCGCCGGCGTCTACGCAATCGGCGACCTCGTCCCCGGCCCGGCGCTCGCGCACAAGGCCTCTGACGAGGGCATCATCGCCGCCGAGGACTCCGCCAGCCTGCAGACCCACTCGATCTCCTACATCGACATCCCGCGCGCGACCTTCTGCACGCCCAACGTCGGCTCCTTCGGCCTGACCGAGGAGCAGGCGCGCGAGCAGGGCTACGACGTCGTCGTCGGCAAGGTCCCCTACGGCGCCGTCGGCGGCGGCATCGTCTACGGCGACCGCACCGGCATGGTCAAGCTCGTCGGCGAGTCCAAGTATGGCGAGCTGCTCGGCGGCCACATCGTCGGAACGCGCGCCACCGAGCTGATCCAGGAGCTCGTCAACGTGCGACTGCTCGAGGGCGGCTTCGCCGAGGTCGCCCGCATCATCCACGGCCACCCGACGCTCTCAGAGGCCGTGATGGAAGCCGGCCGCGCGGCCGACGGCTGGCTGATCCACGGGTGATCCCCGGGGCGGGACCGTGAGCGCGCCGGCCAGCTTCTACTTCGACCTCGCAAGCCCGCTCGCCTACCTCGCCGCCGAGCGCGTCCTGCACGAGCTTCCCGGCCCAGCCGAGTGGCAGCCCGTGCTCGCGAGCCAGCTCAGCAACGACAAGGCCGGCGAGGGAGCGGGCGAGGGAGCGGGCGCGGAGGTGTTCCGCTGCGAGCACGAGCGCGAGGTCTTTCGCGAGGAGCTCGCCAGGCGAGCTCGCGAGCTCGGACTGCAGCCGCTGCGGTGGCCGGCGCCGTTCCCGTTCGACAGCGCCATCGCCATGCGCGCCGCCACGTATGCCAAGTCGATCGGCCGCGTCGTTCCCTTTGCGCAGGCCGCCTTTCGCCAGACCTACGCCGGCGGGCGTGACCTGCAGCAGCTCGACAACGTCCTGATCGCCGCCGCCGCCTGCGAGATGCACCCCGCCGCGCTCACGCGCGGCGCCGCGCTCCACTCGGTGACTTCGCAGCTCGCCGAAGCTACGAAGCACGCTGCCCGATCCGGAATAAATGAAATCCCGGCGATCGTCGTCGGGGAGCGTGTGTTTCAGGGGGCGCGCGCCGTCGAGGAGGCCGCCGCCGAGATGTCCGCCGGGACGGCCGCGTGATGAAGGCCAACCGCGCTTACCGGCTGATCGTCAGCCGTGGTGGGCGCGCGCCCGCGCTGCTCGCCGACGTCGAGCGCGTAGACCACATCGAGCTCGTCGAGATCGACAGCGGCGAAGTCGTGCTGCTGTGGGATCTGCCCCCGCACGCCGCTTCCCAGCGCGCCCGCACCCTGCGCGAAGAGCTCGCGCTGCTCGAGGCCGAGGAGTTTATCGCCCGCTGGGCTACCGTGGAGCACTGATGGCGAGCCTGCCCGAGCCCGACCTCGCGCGCGAGTGGCTGAGCACGATGACGCTCATCCGCCGCTTCGAGGAGCGCGCAGGCGAGATGTACGCGCGCGCCAAAGTCGGCGGCTTCCTGCACCTCTCGATCGGCGAGGAGGCGACGATCGTCGGCAGCGCCCGCGCGCTGCGCGACAGCGACTACCTGATCTCCACCTACCGCTCGCACGGGCACGCGCTCGTGCGCGGAACCCCGCCCGAGAACGTCATGGCCGAGCTGTTTGGCCGTGTCGACGGCTGCTCCGGCGGCCGCGGCGGCTCGATGCACATGTTCGACATCGCCCGCCGCTTCATGGGTGGCTACGGCATCGTCGGCGGCAACCTGCCGATCGCTGCCGGGCTCGCGCTCGCCTCCGACTACCACGAAACCGAAGACGTGACCCTGTGCGTGTTCGGCGACGGCGCCTCCAACCAGGGCACCTTCGGCGAGACGCTCAACCTCGCCGCGCTGTGGAAGCTGCCCGTCGTGTTCATGGTCACCAACAACCAGTTCGGCATGGGCACTTCGCTCAAGCGCCACTCCGCCGTCACCGACCTGCAGCGCAAGGGCGAGAGCCTCGGCGTCCCCGGCATGCGCTGCGACGGCATGGACGTGTTCGACACGCACCAGGTCCTGAGCGAGGCCGTGCGGCGCGTGCGCGAGGAGCGCCGGCCGCTGCTCGTCGAGGCCGTCACCTACCGCTTCCGCGGGCACTCGATGGCCGACCCCGAGCAGTACCGCTCCAAGGAGGAGGTCGCGCACTGGCGCGAGCGCGACCCAATCCCCGCCTTCGGCGATCTGCTCGTGCGCGAAGGCGTGCTCAATGAGGAACAGCGCGGCGAGATCGACACCCGCGCGATCGCGCGCGTCGACGCCGCCGTCGAGTTCGCCGAAGCCTCTCCGTTTCCCTCGCCCGCGTCGCTCTACGACGACGTGTACGTGCTCGACGCCGGCTCCAGCGGCTCCTACTCCGTGCGCACCACGCCCACGCCCGACGCCGCGCCGCAGTCCGATGCGTTCTCCCAGACCGACGGCGGCGAGCCGATCCCCCAACAGATAAGCGACGCGCTCGCGCACGGCGAGGACGGCGCCGCCTGATGGCCCAGATGCGCTACCGCGAGGCGCTCGGCGCGGCCCTGCGTGAGGAGCTCGAGCGCGACGAGCGCGTGATGCTCATGGGCGAGGACATCGGCGTCTTCGGCGGCGCCTTCAAGGTCACCGACGGCCTGCTCGCCGAGTTCGGCGAGAAGCGCGTGCGCGACACGCCCATCTCCGAGAACACGATCGTCGGCATCGGCGTTGGTGCCGCCATGGCCGGGCTGCGTCCCGTCGTGGAGCTGATGACCATCAACTTCGCGCTGCTCGCGTTCGACCAGATCGTCAACCACGCCGCGCACATCCACTACATGTTCGCCGGGCAGGCCAACGTGCCGCTCGTCGTGCGCATGCCGCAAGGCGCCGGGCACCAGCTCGGGCCGACC
>JBBSDZ010000050.1:0-16513 GCA_038240205.1 Solirubrobacterales bacterium
AACGGCAGTGAGCAGCAGGTCGAGGTCGGCGTCCATCGAGGCCCCCTTCGGTCAGCGGTGTTTGTGAGCACCGCCGACTTCGACCCTGCTGCCTACAAATCCTCGATATCCACGCGCCCGGCCGTGGAATCAACCATCTAGCGCTGAGCGGGCACCTGTGCGGTGACGATCCACGTCGAGGCGGGCGCGAGCACGTCGCCCGCGAGCGCTCCGTCGGCCACCACCCACTCGGCCATCTCCTCGCGCAGCGCGGCGGCGATCGGCTCGTGCAGGTGCGCCGCCGAGTCGCCTGCCAAGCGCAGGATCTCGCCGGCCGGCCCGAGCGCCATGACCAGCTCCACAGCCTCGTCGAGGTCGCCGCCGATCGTGATCGGGCGGTCGCAGCGGCGCAGTGAGACGTTCTCGAAGCCAGCGCTCAGGACGATGCCGCTCGTCGTGTCCGCGTTGCCCATCGAAAACGGCCCTGGGCCGCACGTCGGCTCGTCATATTCCTCGGGCTTGGAGACGAAGCGCTCGGCCACCGTCTGCGGACGGTAGACCCAGTCGTTCTCGACCTTCGAGCGCCACACGGCAATCGCCAGCCGGCCGCCAGGGACCAGCGCCTCGCGGACGTTGCGCAGTGCGGCGACCGGGTTGGCGAAGAACATCGTGCCCATCCTCGAGAAGGCAATGTCGAAGCGCTCCTCGAACTTCGCCGTCTCGACGTCGAGCGTCTCGAAGCGGACGTTCTCGACTCCTGCTTGCCGTGCGTCCTTGCGCGAGGCCTCGATGAACCGTGGCGCCGCGTCGACCCCGAGCACGCTCCCGCTCGGGCCGACGAGGCGGGCGATCTGCTGCGCCGTGTCGCCGAAGCCGCAGCCGATGTCGAGCGCGCGCTCGCCGGGCATCGGCGCGAGCAGCTTCAACGCCTCGTCCCCGTGGGCGCCGAGGCCCGTCGTCAGGAGGTGGCGAAAGCGGACAAAGCGATCGAACAGCGGCCCGTCCCACGCGCGGATCGCCTCCTCGTTGGCGGTGGCCACCTGCTCCATGCCTCGATGGTAGGCGACCCTCCCTCAGCCGGGCAAGGGCGATTTCGCAAACACGAAGAACCAAACGAGCAGTGAGAGCACCGCGAGGTAGACGCTCGTCATCACGATCCGCTCGAGCGCGCTGATTCCCGCGCCTTCGCCCGGGCCCTCGCGCTGGGTGTTCATGCTGCGCAGCCAGCTCAGCCGTCGTTCGCCGCTCGGGCGCTCGGTCAGCTCGTTGTAAGCGGAGTTCAGGCGCGCGAGCGCGATCACCATCAGGAACAGCAGCACGGCGAGCACGATCACGACAACAAAGACCGCCTGCATGCTCAGCGTCGTGTGACCGACCGTCTTTGAGCCGACCCACAAGGCGAACAGCGGCGCCCCCGTCCAAAGGTTGATCGCCAAGAAGGCCGTTGCCCCGGCCATACATGCGCGCTTGAGCGCGAAGTGTGCAGGCCTCGAGTTCACCCTGCACAGAGCGTACGGCACGCCCGCCGCGCCGGCTGAGCCTCGTTGCTCGCACGCGCTGGATCGGCCAGACTGTCGCCGTGCCCGCGGACGCGCCCCAGGATCGCCCGGTCGAGTTGCTGCAACAGCTGCTGCGCTTCGACACGAGCAACCCGCCAGGGAACGAGCGCGAGTGCATCGAGTGGATTCGCGGCCTGCTCGAGCAGCTCGGCTGCGAGGTGCGGATCGTCGCGCGCGAGCCCGATCGTCCCAACCTGATCGCGCGCCTGCGCGGCCGCGGCGCGAGCCCGCCGCTGCTGCTTCAAGGGCACGTCGACGTCGTCGCTGCGCGCGGGGAGTGGCAGCACGGCCCGTTCGCCGGCGATGTGGCGGACGGCTACGTGTGGGGGCGCGGGGCGCTCGACATGAAGGGCGGCGTCGCGATGCTGCTCGCGGCGTTCATGCGCGCCGTGGCCGCCGGCTCACCGCCGCCAGGCGATGTGATCCTGTGCCTGCTCGCCGACGAGGAGGCGGGCAGCGATCTCGGCGCGGACTTCCTCGTGCGCGAGCATGCGGAGCTGTTCGAGGGCGTGCGCTACTCGCTCGGCGAGTTCGGCGGCTTCACGATGGACATCGCCAGGCGGCGCTTCTACCCGATCATGGTCGCCGAGAAGCAGATCTGCTGGACGCGCGCGACGCTGCGTGGCCCCGCCGGCCACGGGTCGATGCCTATTCGCGGAGGGGCTATGGGCAAGCTCGGCCGGCTGCTGTACCGGATCGACCGACGCCGCCTGCCGGTGCACGTGACGCCGCCCGCGCGCGCAATGGTCGAGGCGATCGCAGTCGATGTGCCGGCGACCCTCGCGCTGCCGCTGAGGGGGCTGCTCGTGCCGACGCTCACCGACCGCCTGCTCGACGCTTTCGGCGAGCGCGGCCGGGTGTTCGACCCGCTGCTGCACAACACCGTCAGCGCCACGATCGTCAGCGGTGGCGAGAAGATCAACGTCGTCCCTGATTCCGTCTCGCTGGAGCTCGACTGCCGTTTGCTCCCGGGCTTCGGCCCGGAGCAGATCTTCGCTGAGCTGCGTGCGCTGAGCGGGGTCGAGCTGGACTTCGAGATCGCGCGCCACGACCCGGTCGCCGCCGAGCCCGACCTGGCGATGTTCGAGACGCTCGCCGGCGCCCTGCGCGAGCTCGACCCCGCGGCCAAACCGATCCCGATGCTGCTACCCGGGGTGACCGACGGGCGCTTCTTCTCGCGGCTCGGCATCCAGACCTACGGCTTCCTGCCGATGCAGCTGCCCGAGGACCTCGGCTTCATGCAGCTCATCCATGCCCCCGATGAGCGGCTGCCGGCGGCTGCCGTGGAGTTCGGCACGAGCGCGATCGAGCGGGTGCTCGAGCGGTTCTAGACGCCGCACACCCCGGACGCGGCGCGCATGCGGGCCCACCGTGTGACGATTCGCGCGTGCGCGACGTAGATGGGGTAGTGGACCTGCGTCTGACATCCGCCGAGGAGCAAGCCGCGCCGGCTGCGCACGAGTCGCTCGCCCCGCCGGACTTCGAGGAGCTGTTCCGGGAGTGCGCCGCCGACGTGCACGGCTACGCGATTTCGCTGCTCGGCGATCGCGCCGGCGCCGAGGACGTGACGGCGCTTGCATTCGAGCGCCTGTACCGCTCCCGCGCGCGCATGGATCGATCGCGCGGGACGCCTCGGGCGTGGTTGTTCTCGATCGCGCGCAACGCCGCGCTCGACGAGCTGCGACGCCGCCGTCGCCAACCGTTCGCCGATGCCGACCCCGGCGCCGATGTGGCAAGCGGCCAGGAGATCGAGCACGCCGACAGCCGCGCTTCGCTGCGCGCGGCGCTGATGGCGCTGCCGCTGCGCGAGCGCGAGGTCGTGCTGCTCAAGTTTCACGGCCAGCTCACCAACGGCGAGATGGCGCGCGCGCTTGGCATCAGCGAGTCGAACGCCGGCACGCGAGTGCACCGAGCGCTGGAGCGACTGCGCGAGACGTGCGCCGAGCTCGCGCGCAAGGAGGTCGCATGAAGATCGTTCCGTTCCCGCGCTTCAGCGAGCGGCCGGGCGAGTACTCGCTGGAGGCACAGCTCGAGGCGGCGCTGCACGGTGGCGTCGCAGGCGCCGAGGCCGACTCCTGGCGTGAGCTGCGCGAGGACGTGCGCGCGCTCGCGACGCCGATGTCGCCCGGGTTCGAGCGCGCGTTGCGCGCGCGTATCGAGCAGGCGCAGACGCCTGTGCCCCGATCCCAACGCGTGCGCCTCGGTACCCGCCGCAGGCTCGCCCTAGCTCGCGCGTGGCTCGGCTCAGGGCTACGCCCGCGTCTGCTCGCAGGCTCGGGAATCTGCCTGTGTGCCGCGATCGCCGCACTCGTCATCGTCGGGCCGTGGCGCAGTTCCTCGGAAATGGGAAGCTCCGCTTCGTTTGCGGGCCGCGAGTTTCGCGACACGCCGGAGTCGACCGTCGTGCCAAGCGCGCGGTCCGCGGCGCCCACGGTGAGCAAGGGTTCGGGCGCGGGCGCGGTGCTGGACTCCGCTGCGCCATCCGCGGCGGGGGCAACATCTCAGCCCCAGGCCCGCGTGCAGCAGCGCAGCGCGACGATCACGCTCGCGGCGACCCCGGATGGTGTGCAGTCGCTCGCCGACCGAGTGGCGGCGCTGGCTGTGCGCGACGGCGGCGTCGTGCAGAGCTCGCAGGTGCGCCTGCAGAGCGGCGAGACGGGCGAAGCGAGCTTGAGCCTGAGCCTGCCGAGCGCACGGCTGTCGCAGGCGCTCGCCGAGTTGGCGCGGTTGGCGCCGATGCGCGGGGAGAGCCAGGGCCTGCAGGACATCACCGACGAATACGACGGCGCCCGGCGCGAGCTCGCTGACATCGTCGCCGAGCGCCAGGCGCTGCTGCGTGCGCTCTCGCGCGCGAGCACGCAGGGAGAGATCGAAAGCCTGCGCGCGCGGCTGTCGCTCGTCGGCGGGACGATCTCGCAGGCGCGCAACAAGCTGCAGTCGATCTCGAAGCGTGGAAGCTCCTCGACAGTGGAAGTGTCGGTGCTCGGCGACGCTCACACGAGCAGCGGCGGGCTCACGCTCGGCCGCGGCCTGCACGACGCCGGGCAGGTGCTGCGGACGGCGCTCGCCGCGCTGCTCATCGCCCTCGCAGTGCTCATGCCGCTGGCGCTCATCGCCGGCGTGTCGATGCTCGGCCGGCGCTTCTCGCAGCGACGCCTGCGCGAGCGCGCGCTGTCCTGAGATCAGGCGCGCGTCAGATGGAGACTGGCGCTCGCCCGCCCACAGCGCGCCCCATCGTGGAGCGCAGCGGAACAATCACAAAAAACTGGCCGCGTGGCCAGTATGATCGCTGCGCACCCCCGCATCCGCGATCCTGGAGGTCCCCGTGGCAACAGTCGGACGCGACATCGAGAGCGTCGAACTCACCGAGCGCGAGCTGTGGCTGGACGGGCCGCCACAGGAGGCGTTCAAGCAGATGCGCAGCAAGTGTCCGGTGCACTGGACTGAGAGCTTCGAAGAACTCCCCGAGGAGGCCGGCTTCTGGTCGGTGACGACCGCTGAGGACGTGCATACGGTCAGCCGCGACTGGCAGACCTACTCCTCAGAGCTCGGCGGCGTCGTCATCGCGGCTGCCGGCTTTCCGATCGAGCTGGCGCGCGCGATGTTCATCGGCATGGACCCGCCCAAGCACGATCGGCTGAAGGCGCTGTTCCAGAAGGGCTTCACGCCCAAGCGCATCGCCGACCACGAGGAGGCGATCAGGGCGATCGCCGTCAAGGTGCTCGATCGCTTGGAGGGGCAGCAGACGTGCGATCTCGTTGCAGACGTCGCGCAGCCTGTCGTCTCGCGAGTGATCGGCAGCTTCATGGGCATCTCCGAGGAGGACGACCTCGTCTGGGCGCGGCTGATGAACGCGACGCTCGGCGCCGGCGACCCGGATCTCAACCCGGCCGGTTTCGACGGTGCGGTCAACAAAGACATCCCGGAGGTGTTCGAGCGCTGCCGCAAGTTGATCGCAGAGCGCCAGGAGCACCCGACGGACGATCTCACGAGCGTGCTCGTACACGCCGAGATCGACGGACAGGGCCTGGAGGAACACGAGATCGTGATGGGCTTCTTCCTGCTCATGGCCGCCGGCAACGACAGCACCAAGGCGACCTACTGCAGCGGCATGCGCGCACTGATGGAAGACCGCGAGCAGATGCAACTGCTGCTCGACGATCCCTCCCTCGTCCCCGCTGCCGTCGAGGAGTCGCTGCGCATGTTCCCCGCGTTCGCGCACTTCCGCCGCACGGCCACGTGCGACACCGAGCTGAACGGGCAGAAGATCAAAGCGGGCGACAAGGTGGTCATGTGGTACGCCTCCTCCAATCGCGACGAGACGCGCTTTGAGAATCCCGACCGCTTCGAGCTGCGCCGCAAGGAGGAGCACCAGGCGTTCGGCGCCGGCGGACGGCACTTCTGTCTCGGCACGGCGCTCGCGCGCCTGGAGCTACGGATCCTGATCGAGGAGACGATCAAGCGCTTCCCGGAGATCGCGCTCGCGGACAAGCCGAGCGTCGTCGAATCGCTGTTCCTCAACCAGCTGAAGACGCTGCCCGTGCGCCTGACGCCCTGACGCGGGGCGCGAGCAGGCGAGCGAGCAGGCCCAGGAGCACGAGCAGCGCACCGAGGCCCGTTACCCATAGTGCCCGGCTCTGCCAGCCGTCGGTGAGGATCGCGAACACCTGATGAACCGCTGGGCGGTGGGCTTCGCCGGGCACGAGGTTGTCGGTGGCGTAGGACTCCGCGTACGCGCGCAGCGCGAGTGAGGCGAGCGCTGCCAGGGCGATGCCGACGCCGATCTCCGCCAGCGCCCGCCGGCGCGCGCCCGCCGCGAGCAGCAGCGCGCCGAGGAAACCGAGCAGCGCGAGCACCGGCAGCGCCACGCTGAGGCCGCGCAGGCTCTTGACGGCGCCCTGCGCCAGGCGCAACTGCGTGGAATGCACCAGCACGATCCGGCGCTCTGTGAGCGCCAGCTTCCCGCCGATCCCGCCGCCCAGCCCGAGGCGCCGGCCGAGCTCGTCGAGCAGCACGCGCACGTCGATCGCGACGACCCCTCCGTGCGTCGAGAGCGCCGCGCTGCCGCCGTCGAGCAGCGCGATCATCTGCGCGTGCGCGACGCGGTTGGCGCGCGCCCATGCGCGTTCGGCGAGCGGTGTCTGCAGCGCGCGGTCGATCGCCTGCGGCAGCGCTTCTGAGGCCGTGCCCGACAGCGCGCCGGCGAGCGGCGCGAGCGCCGGCGGCAGGTTGCCGGCGGCGAGCTGGCGCACGTCAACGACGCCGAGCAGGCGTTCCGCGAGCACGCTCGAGAGCTCGCCGCGCACGCGCTCGTCGCGCAGCATGCGCACGCTCGTCTGTGTCCAGCCGCTCGTGTCGATGATCTGCGCGCGGATCCACGTCGCCAGGATCGCCAACAGCACGAGCGCGCTCGCGAGCGCGATCAGCACGCGCGTGCTGAGCGGCGGGCGGCGGCGCCCGGTCGTGGTCTGGCCGCGGTGGTCATCTGCCGGGACGTATCGAGCACGCACGGCGACATTCTCGCCCAGCCGAGTTGCCGCCGTGGTGGAGGGTGAGGCGCGCACGCCTCGAACTACGGGGCGTGGACGAGCGCGCCCGCCGCACCGAAGAACGCTTCGCCGTGCCCATGCTCGTCGCATCAGCGCTGGTCGTGGGCGATCACCACGATCACGACCGTCGGCTACGGCGAAATCTACCCGCACACGGACGCCGGGTGGGCCGTCGCGATCTTCGTGATGGTCCGGCATCGGCTTCGTCGCGCTGCTGACAGCGGCCGCGGCGCAGCGGTTTCTCGCGCCGCAGGTGGTCGAACTGGAGGAAGAGGAGGAGCAGCTCGAGAGCGAGCTATCTCACGTTGGGACGGATATCGCCGAGGAGCTGCACGACATCGCTCTGCGCATCACGCAGCTGGAGGCGCGCCTGGCAGGCGATCGCAGCTGAGCAGCGCGAGGCCGAACGGGTTTCCCTCGGAGTCCTTGCAGATCGCCCAGCGCTCGCCCGGATGCACGACGCTGCCGCCGAGCGAGGAGACCTGTGCGAGCGCGCTCTGCATCTCGCCGACCTCGAAGTAAGGCAGGGAGGAGGAGTCGCCGGGTCCGCGCCCGCGTGGGTGCACGCCGACGGCAGGCGCCCCGCTTCGGTGCTCGGCGGCCCCCTCCTCGCCGTCGCTCTGCCAGCCCTCGCCCTGCGTGGCCGTGCGCGGCTGGAGCGCGAGATCGAGTAGGCCGCTCCAGAAGCTGCGCGCGCGCTCGGGATCGTCGGCGGGGAACTCGATCAGTGCGAGGGCGCGAGGCATATCCCCTCACGTTAGCCCGGCGCGCTCGCAGCCGCGGTGTGCGCGGTGGCCGGCGGCGAGCTAGGGTCTGGCGCTCACTGTTGCTCATCGCGATTGCGGAGGTCTGAGATGGCAAACCTGGGCGGCAGCGCGAACGTCGAGATCGAGGCGCCGCTCGAGCGCGTGTGGGCGGTCGTCGAGGACGTGCTCAGTGCGCCCGAGTGGCAGGGCGGGCTGGACGGGCTGACCGCCCTCGAGCACGACGGCGAGGATCGCCCGACGCTCGTCGAGGCCGAGAACGACATCAAGGTGCGGCGGATCAAGTCGCACGTCCGCTTCAGCTACGACGGGCCCAAGCGCCTGTCGTGGAAGCAGGAGAAAGGCGACATGAAGTCAGTCGAGGGCTCGTGGGAGCTCGAGGATCTGGGTAAAGGTCGTACGCGCGCGACGTACACGCTCGACGCCGATCCTGGCCGCATGCTCGGGCTCGTCATCCGCGGGCCCGTCGAGGCGGCGACGCGGGCGATCTTCGTCAACGGCCGGCCCGGCGAGCTCAAGCGCCGCGTCGAGGGCGGCTGAGCGCCGGGTCTCACCGGACGTTACGGCTCATGCTCGCCGTCGAGTGGCTGGCGGGCTCGCCACCACCAGGCGCATGGCAGCGCGCGTAGCTGTTTACTGAGCTCAGTCGATGAGGCGCCGCAGCTCTTTCACGAACACGTCGGATCGCCGCGCGCGTGTTCGCACGCGCGTGTGGATGCTGCGCGTGTGTGCGCTGTGCGTCGGCGCAGTGGGAATCGTGGGGCTTTCCAGCTCCGGCGCGGGGGTCGCCGCGGTTGCCTCGCCGGCGGCGAAAGCGGCGCGAGCGCCGCTCGTGCGCCATCCGCGCCCAAGCGGAGACCAGGTGAGCGTGTCGGTCGATCGCGGCCGCCCGGGTGCGACCGTGCCGGCGGACTTCCTCGGGCTGTCGTTCGAGGCGACCGTGCTGCCGCAGCTGGCCAGGTATGGCGAACGGGGGAACCTCGTGGCGCTGCTGCGCTCGCTCGGGCCGGGGGTGTTGCGGCTCGGTGGCGTCTCCGCGGACACGCGCATCGCGTGGACCGACCCGCGCACGCCCCGGCCTGCATGGGCGACCGGTGTGGTCGACGCGGACGACCTGCGCGAGCTGGCAACGCTCGCGGCGCAGAGCGGCTGGCGCGTGATCCTGACGGTGGGGATCGTGCACTTCGACCCGGTGGCCGCCGCGCGCGAGGTGGCCGCCGCGAAGGCGCTGCTCGGACCTTCGTTGCAGGCGATCGAGATCGGCAACGAGCCGAACTCGTATGCGATGCACGCGATGCGCTCGGAACCGTGGGGCTTCATCCAATACGAGGCCGAAGCAAACGCGTATCGAAGCGCGATCGAAGCGCTCGCGCCGGGAATCCCGCTCGTCGGCCCCGACGTGTCCGGGTCGAGCGCGTTCGAAAGCTGGGGCGTCGGCGAGGCGATCGACCTGCGACCGGCGCTGCTGACCGGGCACCACTATCCACTCGGCTGCGCAGAAATCCCGGCGCCGAGCATCGGCCGGCTGCTGAGCCCGCGTATCCGTCTCAAGGAGGGCGGCTCGCTCAACCGCTACACCTCGATCGCGCGGGCGGGCGGGATCCCGTTCCGCCTCGATGAGATCAACTCGGTCTCCTGCGGTGGCGTGGCCGGGATCAGCAACACGTTCGCCGCCGCGCTGTGGGCGACCGACTACCTCACACGCGCGATCTCCGCAGGTGTGGTCGGGGTCAACCTGCACGGCGCGCCGGGCAACTGCAAGGGCTACTCACCGGTGTGCGCGCCGAGCATTGAAGCGCTCTCGACCGGCGCGCTCGTGGCGCAGCCGGTGTGGTACGCGATGCTGCTCGCCAGGGAGCTGATCGGCGATCGGCCGCTTGCGACGACCGTGATCCGCTCGCCCGCCCACACGAAGATCCAAGCGACCGGGCTGCTCGACGCCGCCGGCGGTCTCGACTTTGTGCTCGTCAACGAGGAACCGCTCGGCAAGCGCACCGCGACCGTGCGCCTGCGCGTGGGGGGTGGCATGACTACGGCAAGCACGATGGCGCTGAGCGGACCCTCGCTGTCGGCGCTCTCCGGCGTCTCGCTCGGCGGCAGCGAAGTGGCGCCCGACGGCACCTGGGCTCCAAGCCGGCTGCCGGGTGCGGTCAGTCGCCGTGGCACGATCACCGTGAGCCTGCCGGCGGCGAGCGCGATGCTCGTCAAGGTCGCGGCCGGGGCGTGAGCGAGGCGCGCGCGGGCGGAGCCGGTCGGGCTGTCGGGGCGCTCCCGGCCGGAGGACCCGGGCAGGCCGTGCCGTCGGTGACGCGGACGCCGCTCAGGGTTGAGGGCACCGCATTGGCACCAATTGGCACTGGCGGCGATGCTGAGGGGTTGGAGGCGGTCCGCGACGGCCATGCTGAGGACTCCGAATCTGGCTTGCTGGAGCCCCAGGATGATGATGGGCGCGGCGGGTTTCGAACCTGCGCCCTCTCGCGTGTGAAGCGGCCCGGAAAAGGCCCGAGCAAGCGAAAGAAACCGCTCTAGCAAGCCAAAGAGGTTCGCGTTGCTCGTGCTTCGATCCAGGTGGATGCGGGCGGCTACCGGTGGATTTAGCCCACCAAACGGCTCCGGTGGGTCAAATTGAGCGCGCGACCACCTACCGCTCGTATGCTCGGCCACGCGGGAGCACGCGCCGGACGAGCACGGCCTCTGTCCCGCGGTCGTAGTCGAAGATCACGCGCCAGTCACCAACGCGCAGGCGGAAGTGCTCGCTTCCCGTGAGCCGTCTTACGTCGAGCGAGCGATCCTCCGCGAGGAGTCGATCGAGGCCGGTGAGAACACGCTTGCGGATTGGCGGATCAAGGCGGCGCAGATCCTTCTTGGCACTGCGCGTGAAGCGCAGGCCGCCGCTCGCCCGGCTTGAGATCCGAGGTCTTGCTTGACCTGCTCGTAGGAGACCGTTTGTCCGGCGGTGATGTCGGCGTCGCTCTCAGCGAGCGCCGCTTCGTCCTCGGCGCTCAGCTGCTCATCGTCCTCGGGGCGAGCGTCGAGCCAGTCGGCGAAGTTCTGCCCACGCGAGGCGATGAAGTCGAGGGTAGCCTCGGCTTCCTGCTCGCTCAGGCCCTCGACTTGCGCACGTAGCTTCTCCTTCGCAGTCATGGAGTAGATGCTAGCGCCGTGAAATGGCACGATCCCCTGAAGGTCACGCGCCATCTGCTCACGATGGAGCGCACTCCTCGCGGCTACCCGACATGGACTGAGGCAGCTCTGCGACTCCCTACTAATGATGGTCAACACGCACTATCGCGGGCAAGCGACCGGTGAGACCTTCAACAAGAGTGGGAAGACCGACATCCTGGTCCGCGATGGCGATCGAAATGTCTTCGTGGCCGAGTGCAAGTGGTGGGAGTTGGTGCCGACGTGGCTATGCGGCTAGCGATAGCGTGCGAGACGTCTCTCGTGGGCTCCAGATTCGAATATCCGGTACAGGTGTCGAGTGGGTGACCTGTCGTTGCCGTGACGGTTTGTCAAGCGCTCGCGAACAAAGTCGCCCAACCGCAGAAGCCTTATAGATAAGCCAGATCAGGCCATTCAGCGAGTCTCGCAACGGCAACCGGGCTCGTCGCTAGGGCCAGGATCGACGCGGGCAGCACCCAAATACGTGATTTTGGCCCACTATTTAGCCCACCGCATGAGTTGGGCCTACACGAAGCCTGCGCGGCGACCAGCCAAGATTTGGCTTGCATGCAGGGAAATCCAGGCATGGGCGCGGCGGGTTTCGAACCTGCGACCTCTCGCGTGTGAAGCGAGCGCTCTCCCACTGAGCTACGCGCCCTGGACGCGGAAGTCTATTGCGCGCGGCGCTGCGCCTACGGCAGACGGCTGGTCGCAGACGGCCGGCGCGCCCGCCACCCGCACGTGCGCGCGTGACCGCAAACGCGCCGGAGCCAGCGTGCGCCGCCCGCGAAACCCCCGCGCGCGTCCGATACCTAGAGTCCCGGCATGCCTGTGCCCGCCCTGAGACTGCTGCTGCTCGCGTCGATCGCCACCGCCGTGGCGCTCGCTGCGCTGGGCTGCGCGAACGCGGGCAACGGCGCGGCGGGCTCGTTCACGCCGCGGACGGCGGACACGCTTACGGTCGCGACGGCGCAGGTCCCAGACCCAGGCCTGTGGGCGGGGACGTTCGCGCACCCGTCTGGAGGCTTCGAGTACGGCCTGGCGCAGGCTTTGGCCAAGCGCTTCGGCCTGGCGAAGATCAAGCTGGTGCACGTGCCGTTCGCGCAGCTGGTCAAAGGCGACCTCGGCGGCGCGGACTTGGCGCTGTCGGACATCACGATCACAGACGAACGCTCGGAGCACTTGGACTTCTCGACCTCCTACCTCAAGGCGCCACCGGCGATCCTCGTGCGCCCTGGCACGGAAGTCGCTGACGTCAACGCGGCGCGCGGGCTGCACTGGTCGGTGCAGCACGACACGACGCTGAAGGCTGCGCTCGAGGCGGAGATCGAACCGATGACGCGGACGCTCGTGTTCGAGCATCAGCTCGACGTGGTCGACTCGCTGCTCACCCATCGCGCGGACGCCGTGCTGCTTGACCTGCCGGTGGCGCTCGCATACGCCCGGGAATCGCCGGGGACGTACGCGGTCGCAGCTCAGCTCCCGAGCGAAGCGGTGCTTGGCGTGGCACTGCCGCAGCACTCGGACAACGTCGAAGCGGTCGACTCGGCGATCCGCGGCCTGGACTCGGAAGACGAGATCGAACGACTCGGGCAGGAGTGGTTGCACGTGGATCTGCATGAAGGCAAGGCCGAAGGTGTGCCCGTGCTGAGGGCCGAGGAATGAGCGGCAGAGGGGGCACGCAACGATGCTCGCGCTGATCGAGATCTCCTCGCCGAAAGGGCCGCCATGGGAGTTCCTGGTCGTGTTCGCCGTGCTGCTGCTCGGCCCGGTGCTGTTCAACCGCGCGCGCATCCCGGGCATCATCGGTCTGCTCGTCGGCGGTTATGCGATCGGCCCGCATGGACTGTCGCTGATCGGCGCGGGCAACAGCACGCTGCCTGACCTTGGGCAGTTCGGCCTGCTGTACCTGATGTTCGTCGCCGGCGTGGAGCTTGACCTCAACCTGCTCAGCCGCTACCGGCGCTCGGCAGTGTCGTTCGGGCTGCTCACGTTCGTGTTCCCGTTCGCGCTCGGCGCGCTCGTTGGCTTTGCGCTCGGCTGGAGCTCGCTCGCGTCGATCCTGCTCGGCTCGCTGCTGGCCTCGCACACGCTGATCACCTACCCGGCGGTCAAAGAGGCGGGGCTCGCCTCGGACCCGGCGGTCGCCACGGCGGTCGGGTCGACCGTGCTGACGGACACGCTTGCGCTGGTCGTGCTCGCGGCCGTGGCGGGCTCGGTCGCAGGCGGGCGCTCCAGCCCGGAAATCGCCGCGCAGGTGGCGGTCGGGCTGATCGTCCTGATCGGCTTCAACCTGTTCGCGCTACCGCTGCTGGCCGGCTGGGCGTTTCGCTGGCTCGGCACTGAGCGCGCTGTCCGCTACATCGTCGCGATCACCTCGTTTCTCGCGGCGGCGACGGTCGCTGACCTGTTCGGCATCGAGGGCATCGTCGGCGCCTTCTTCGCGGGCCTCGGTATGAACCGGCTGGTTCCGAACGAGGGGCAGCTGATGGACCGCATCGAGTTCTTCGGCGGCGCCGTGTTCATCCCGGTGTTCCTCGTCTCGGTGGGGCTGATCCTCAACCCGTCGGTGATGGTCAAAGGCGAAACGCTCGGCCTCGCTGGCCTGTTCATCGTGGCTTGCCTCGGCGGCAAGGCACTCGCGGCGCAACTGACGGCGCGTCTGTTCGGCTTTTCCCGCGCGCAGGCCGGACTGCTGTTCTCGCTCAGCTCGGCGCAGGCGGCGGCGACGCTCGCGGCGACTGTGATCGGGTTCCAGCTCGGGCTGTTCAGCAGCGCAGTCGTCAACGCGGTGCTCGTGCTGATCTTCGCGAGCGTGCTCGTCTCGACGCTGAGCGGCACGCGCGCGAGCGCGCGCGTCTCGCTCCCGGATGGCCCGCGTCCCCTGGGCACGCGTGTGGTGGTCGGCGTCAGCGAGCCGGATCACGCGCTCGGCGCGCTGACGGTCGCCCGGCGCATTGCGCGGACTGACGGCGGCGTCGTCTACCCGCTGCTGGTCGTGCCCGAATCGGAGTCGTTCGCCCCGAAGCCGGCACTTGCGCGCCTAACAGAGCTGGTCGCGGAGGCGGGCATCGACGGCCGCCTGATGACGATCGTCGATCGCTCGGTGCTGCACGGAGCGCTGCGCGTCGGGCGCTCGGAGGAAGCGACGCTCGTGCTCGTTGCCGAACCGTCCGGCGAGGATGGCGCCGGCCCTGCCCCTGCCGCCGGCACATCAAGGGACGGCGAGGGCGAGCACGCGCCGATGCTGCCGGTAGCGGTCGTGCGCGGCAGCGCCGAGCGGCTCGGAGCTGTGCGAATGCGCCTCGAGGACGAGGAGCCCGGCGCGCCGTCGATCGCCGCGGAGATGGCCCGGCGCGTGGCCGGCGGCGCCACCGCTCAGCGGCTCGAGGACGACCATGCCGAGTGGGCGCAGCTGCTCGCGCCCGGCGACGTCACGTTCGTCTCGAGCGAGCTCGGCGAGACGCTCGGCAAGCTGCCGAACGCCGCCGGCGGCCTCCTCATCAGCACGGTCGCCGAGTGGCTCGTGCGCGAGGAGTCCGCCGGCGACAGCTCGCCGGAGCTGCCGGGCGAGCTACGAGGCGTTTGAGCGGCCGGCGCCTCCCGCGCGCGCGCCGCCCGCCGGCCGGACTCAGACCTGAACGATCACCTTGCCGGTGTTGCCGCCGGTGAACAGCAGGTTGAGCGCGTCGGGCGCGTGCTCGAGGCCCTCGACGATGTGCTCGGCAGACTTGATCTGCCCGGAGCCGAGCCAGCCGGCCATCTCGGCCTGTGCCTCGGGGAAGCGCCCGACGTAGTCGAGGATGATGAAGCCCTCCATGCGAGCACGCCTGATGATGAGCGCGGAGCTGTTGACGAGTCCGACGGCCGCGCCGCGGTCGTCGTTGTAGGAGGCGATCGCGCCGCACAGCACGACGCGGCCGCGCAGCGCGAGTTGCGCGAGGCAGGCATCGAGGATCACGCCGCCGACGTTGTCGAAGTACAGGTCGATGCCGTCCGGCGCGGTCTCGCGCAGCCGCTCGCCGACGTCGTCGGACTTGTAGTCGATCGCCGCGTCGAAGCCGAGCTCATCGACGATCCACTTGCACTTCTCCGGGCCGCCGGCAATGCCGATGACCTTGCCGGCGCCCTTGATCTTGGCGATCTGCCCGACAGTCGAGCCGGTGGCGCCGGCGGCGCCGCTGACCACGACGACGTCGCCGTCCTTGATCCGACCGACGTCGGTCAGCCCGAAGTAGGCGGTCATGCCGGTGATGCCGAACAGCCCGAGCGCGACGGTCGGCGAGATGCCGGCCGGGAGAGCCTGGTAGCCGTCGTCGAGGATCACGTAGTCCTGCCAGCCGGTCAGCCCGAACAGCAGGTCCCCGACCTTGTGCTTCTCGGAGTCGCTCTGCACGACCTCGGCGATACCGCCGCTGCGCACGACTTCGTCGATGGCGATCGGAGGCAGGTAGCCGGGCGCGTCGTCCATCCACGTGCGGATGGTCGGGTCGATCGACAGGTAGCGCACGCGCGCGAGCGCCTCACCGGCCCCGGGCTGCGGCACCTCGCCCTCCTCGACGCGAACTGTCTTCTCGTCGACCATACCGCTTGGACGCTCGGCCAGCACCAAGCGGCGGTTTCGATCGGCCATGTTGCTCTCCCCTCGCAGTAGCTCTCGGCGTCAGACGGCGCCGCGGCCATCTTAGTAAGCGATAAGAAGCCGGGGGCTGAGCTAGGAGCCCAGCCGCACGCCCACGTGCGGATGCAGCCGGTCGCCGGCTTCGGAGTACGCGCGTGCGAGCGCGTCGACTTCGGCCTGGGAGAGTGCGCTCCCGAAGCTGCCCGCTCCGCCGAGCTTCTCGTATCCGGCGAGCAGCTTCGTACCTATCTGCGCGAGCGCGAGATGAGCGTCGTAGATGCTCTCTATATAGAGGGGTGCGTTCTCTCTGGCAAACCGCGAGCCGGCTGGTGTGCCCGAGACGATTTGCGCGAATGACGCGTCGAGCAGCTTCCACCCGCGTGAGCTCAGCAGCACATAGCTGCGGAAGATCCCGGCGAGCTGGGAGGCCGGGCCGCCCAGGCGGCTGACCTGCGCTTCGCTGAACAGCGGCGGCACTTTCAGCTGAGCTGCGATGCGCGCTGCCTGCATCGCCTGCGTGGTGCGCGAGAGCGCCGCGACGTCGCCGGGGAGCCCGTTCACGATCAGCGGCCACGCCGCCTTGGTGGCGCTCACCTCCTGCGCGACCGGCTGCTGCACGCTTCTCAGCGCGCGCGCGACGGCGAGCAGGTCTTCGCGCTGGAGCTTCTGCGCGGCCGGTGTCGCCTGCTTGCTCGCCGAGCCGCATCCGGCGAGCACGAGCACGAGCGTGAACGCAACGGCGAGCGTCGCGGCGGCCGCGAGCGCGCGCAGCTCGCCAGAGCGGCGCTGCGGTCTCAGGCGCGCCTGCCCGAGGATCGGCTCGAACCTAGGTGCCGAGCAGGTCGATCACGAACACGAGCGGCGCGTTCGCGGGGATCG
>JBBSDZ010000051.1:0-16386 GCA_038240205.1 Solirubrobacterales bacterium
CACCCCTCCGGCCGCCAGAAGCAACGGCACACCCGCCGGCCGAAACCGCCGACCGGCTAGCCCTGCCGAAAACGTCACCGCTTACTCCCCGTCTCACCCGACGAGGACCTACACCCCACCTTGATGACGAATCGAGGCTAAGAGCGGGCAGGTGAGCGTCAACTCGCTCGCCGCAGGCGGCGGACCCGCGGCGGCGGCATTCAAGGCGATCGAGCGAGAAGGCACCCCCAGCGCCGTGGTCTTCCCGGTTCAGCTGCTCATTCACGGCGGCAGCGCCGCGGCATCCGAAGCTGCCCGGATCACGCGCGAAACACCCGCCGTCTACACGGTCCTTGCTCCGTCCACATCCTCCTTCCGACAAGGCCAGGACACGCTCCTGACCGCTGTCCCTGCGACCGAAGGCAACACGTCGGCAGGACACGCGCTAACCGGACCCTGCGCACACGCCTGGCGAACGTGCCGGGAGGCGTTGAGGTCGGCGGCAACACAGCCGAGGTGACGGACTTCAACAACGCCGTCTACGGCAACTTCCCGCTGATGCTCGCCGTACTCGCGCTGCTGGTGTTCGTGCTGCTGGCACGCGCCTTCCGGTCGGTCGTGCTGGCGCTGAAGGCCGTGGTCCTGAACATCATCTCGCTGGGCGTGAGCTACGGGTTCATGGTCCTCTTCTGGCAGCAAGGACGCGGGTCCAACCTGATCTACGGCGTGCCGGCGACTGGCGCGATCCGCGAATGGGTGCCGATCGTCGTATTCGCGTTCCTCTTCGGCCTCTCGATGGACTACGAGGTGTTCGTGCTCGTCCGCATCCGCGAAGAGTACGACCGTACCCACTCCACCAATGAGGCGATCGTCCGCGCGCTCGCGCGAACCGGGCGGCTCGTGACCTGCGCCGCGCTCATCATCGCCGTGACGCTGCTGTCACTCAGCGTGAACCCCGACATCATCGTGCGGTTGATTGCCACCGGTCTCGCAGCCGGGATCCTGGTCGACGTGCTCGTCGTCCGCACCCTCCTCGTGCCCGCACTCGTCGCGCTCATGGGCCGCTGGAACTGGTGGATGCCAAACCCCCTGGCAAAGCTACTGCGGCTACCGACAGCCCACCTGCCGGCCGCGATCGAGACGACTTGACCGACGGACCCGAACGGCCCTCATGACGGCACCAGCGTTGGGCGCTCCGAACGCGAAGCGAGAACGTCCACCCCCGCGTTCGGGTCACGGGTCTTCGGTCGGGTGGATTTCCCGTCCTACTAGACTTTCCGTCCGTAGGAACGAGAAAACTTGGCCGCAAGGCGATTTTTCGTGAATAGGCGCCACCTGAACGCTAAAAAGTTGTGGTAGCACTCGGCTCGGCACGCTTTCTTTCTTATGTATGTTTTCTTGTCAATTATTGTCCCTTACGGCTGTATTATCGACTAAACTCGGGCTGTGATGGCTGCTACGAGGGGTTTTTCGCTTGTCGATCGGGGCGAGGTCTTCTTCAGCTCGACGGCTACGTCGCGGGCAGTCCGAGCGCTCCTGCGCGAAGGCCGCATCCGGCAGATCGCCGGGCGCCTCTACACCAAGAACCTCGACGATCCGCTTGAGGAGATCACGCGTCGCCGCGTCTGGGACATCGCGGCTGGCTTCTTCCCAGGAGCCGTGATCGTCGACAGGACCGCCTTCGAGGCGAAACCCTCGGGTCAGGAGGGTTCGATCTTCCTTTGCTCGGAGACCCACCGCACCACGAGGCTGCCGGGTCTCGTCCTGAACTGCCGCGCCGGCACAGGTCCCGCCCCAGGGGACATGGCGTTCATGGACGAGGCCCTCTATATGAGCTCCTGGTCGCGTCGCTTTCTGGACAACGTGGCTCATTCCCGTTCGCGGTCGGGCGTGCGAAGAACCCTTAGTCGAGCGGAGCTTGAAGTACAGCTCGAGCGCGTCCTCGCAAGTCGCGGCGAGGTCGAGCTCAGCAAGCTCCGGGACGAGGCAACCGAAGTTGCCCCACTGATCGACCGTGATGACGAGGCGAAGACGCTCTCGACGTTGATCGGTACCCTGCTCGGCACTCGGGACACAACCTTGGCGAGCAGCATCGGGAGGGCTGCCCGTGCAGGCGAGAGCTGGGATGAAGATCGCCTGGCACTCTTCGACGCCCTCTTCGCCGCGTTGCATACGTACTTTCCGACCGATCGTCGCGCGTCCGAACGTATCCCCCCCACCTTCTCGTTCTACGAGGCATACTTGTCGAACTTCATAGAGGGAACCGAGTTCACCGTCGAGGAGGCTCAGGCGATCGTCTTCGAGGGCGCGATCCCAGAGGATCGCCCCAAGGACGCCCACGACATCCTCGGCACGTTCGACCTCGTAAGCGACCCGGCCCTTCGCGGCCGCGCGCCGAAAGACGCCGATGACCTTCTCTACCTGCTGAGCACCTTTCACGCGCGGATCATGAGCGGACGGCCCGAGGAGCGACCTGGGAAGTTCAAGACCAAGCGCAACCGGGCTGGCAATACGGAGTTCGTTGTTCCCACCCGAGTCCAGGGAACCCTGAGGCGAGGCTATGAGCGCTACCGGGCTCTTCCGAGCGGGTTTGCTCGCGCGACGTTCGCAATGTTTCTGGTCGCTGAGGTCCATCCCTTTGCCGACGGGAATGGCCGCGTCGCGCGCGCGCTCGCCAACGCGGAGCTGACCGCCGCGCGCCAGCAGCGGCTGATTGTCCCGATCGTGTTCCGCGATGACTACCTCCAGGCGCTTCGCGCACTGTCCCGCCTGGAGGCGCCGGCGCCCTTGATCAAGGTGCTCGCACGCGCGCAGGAGTGGGCGGCAAGTATCGACTGGACTTCAGGAGCCTCGGCCAACACCGACCTCGAACGCACGCAAGCGCTGCTCACGCCCGCGGAAGCGGAGGACCGGGGGGTAATCCTCAGACCAACGACCGAGCTCTCCGGAGAGAGCAGCGCAGTCCAGGTCCATACCGAGTAACCGAGGCGGAGCGGTGGCTGGTGTCCGGCGTTGCCCAGGGGCCCGCCGACCTCCCGCGGCGGCGACAATGGTCTTCCCCGGTTCTGGTCGACTCGCATGAATGGTTGTCAGGCAAGCACGTCCTCATCATGCTCTCGGTCGGCATCGCCGCACCAGCGGTGGATCTGCACGAAGGGGCTCGGCTGCGCAATAGTCCATTTGTTGGACCTCTTGCGACGCCGTGGCGACACCTCAGTCGCGCTGACTCAGCCGCCGCGCCGCCACCGCCTTGCTCGGGTGTGATGCGCTAATCGGCGTTGTCGCGCCTCCATCACGGGGTGCCCCGCTCACCGAGCGCGACCTTCGCTTCGTGGACCTGCTTGCGAGCCTCTGCCATGGCCTGCTCGTCGCCGTGACGTTTTGCGACGCCTACCGCGCGGCGGGCGGACATCAGCTCAGAGACGAGCTGCGCGCGGCGTGCCTGGCCGAGCGACGGGTCGCTGGCTCGCCACCGACGCCCGTCGATGATTACGAAGCGCCCGTCGGGTGTGAACTCCGGCATGGAGCAGCGGCTACCCGCGGAGGACGCGCGCAAAGCACTGTCGCCTTGGATCACCGGGGCGGGCGCGAGGGCAGCCGGTCGCCACTCGGAGCACGGAGTCGCACGGGTCCGTGTGCATGGTCGAGATCGACGACCTTCCCGCCCTGGAGCACCTCGACACGATCTCGGGCGACGAGCATCCGCGCGGCATCGCGCACGACTCCCATGTGAGCGCGGAAGTCCTCATCACGCGCGATCACCCGAGCCGCCTCGGACGGACAGATCGTCTTGCCCTGCTGGCGAAGTGCAAGCAGCCCGAGTATTGCCTCGGCGGCATCCTGCACGGAAGACGGATCGGGTCGCATCGTGGTGGAGTCTAGGAAGCTTGTCGATGCGGATGCGCGTCAGCAGCGGAGATCTGGCCGCCGGACCCCGGTAGGTCTCTGTCGCCCTCCACAGAAGCGGCGCCGGCGCTGCCTAAGATGGAACTGATGCCAGAGGCCACCTCCCCGCCGTCCCCACGGTCACCGCTCGGCGGAGGTTGTCTTTGCGGTGCGATTCGCTATGAGCTGACCGCGCCGCTCTCGGGAGCGCGCTACTGCCACTGCACGCATTGCCAGCGTCGGACCGGGACGGCATCCTCGGCCAATGGGCTGGTCCCCCGCGAGGGCTTTCGTCTGCTCCAGGGCCGCGAGCAGCTGCGCTCCTTTAAGCCCGAGACAGGTGTGCCCAAGCACTTCTGCTCGGCCTGTGGATCGGCGCTCTTCAGCGCCGACCCGTTCTCAGACGAACAGGTGGTGCTGCGCCTGGGAACCCTTGACCGCGACCCAGGCATACGACCCTCGTACAGGCAGTTCGTGGATTCCGCTGCGCCCTGGGAGCCGATCCCAGATGATGGCCTGCAGCGCTTTGCGCGCTCGGCAGGCGCCTAAGGGCTGGTCGCCTGCGCCGGCGACGCATCTTGCCGTCGCGGATCTGAGGATCCAGCCTCAGTCTGCAAGACTCGCGCCGCCAACCAAGAACGGAGAGACGATGCCTGACGCCAAAGACGTGATCCTGAAGCACATCGCCGCGGTCAACGACCGTGATAGCAGCGCCGACCCGTGGGCCGCCGATGCCGAGCTGGTCGCGCCAGGCGGCCAGGCCAGCGGGCGCGACGACGTCATTGGCTTCCTTGGCGTATTCCAGGAAGCGTTCCCGGACCTCCGCCTCGAGATCAAGCAGCTCCTCACCGACGGGCCAGCCGCGGCGGCCGAGGGGACCCTTGTGGGTACCCACGATGGTGTGCTCCACACCCCCGACGGCGATGTCGCGCCGACAGGACGAGCCGTGGAGCTTCGGTGGGCGGCGGTCTACAGCACCGACGCTGACACGCTGAAGTCCGAGCACCTGTTCTTCGACCAGATCGACTTTCTTGGCCAGCTCGGCCTCCTTCCCGGTTAGTGGCCAGCTTCAGGACGCGGACGAAGCGCGTCGCAGAGTCACCGCCGGCTCCGGCCATGAACGGGCAGGTGATCTACTTCGCGGGAGCCGACCCCAAGGCACATGCGACCCTAACGCTCCCGGGGCCCGTTGCGCGGTTGGCTCGTTATCGCGGCGCGTAGCGGTGGTGGAGCATCAGATCGTTGCCGTCGGGATCGGTGAAGAACGCCATCCGACAGACGCCCGTGTCGAGCTCGCCGCTGAACTCGACACCTTTGGCCTCGAGCTCGGCTCGTGCGGCGGGAACGTCCTCGACATGGATCGCAAGATGGGCGTTCTTCTGCGGGTGAAACTCCCAGCCGATCCGCTCGGGCTGCCAGATGGCGAAGCAGGTCTCGCCGATCCAGAACTCGAACCGACCTTTCTCATCCGGCTTCAGCCCGAGGGTGTCGACGTAGAACGTGCGTGATCGCTCTGGGTCCTGCGAGGGCACCGAGACGAAGTCGAGACGACGCGACATGGACCGATCCTACCGTTGCGCTGCAACGGCGCGGACGGCCGGTTTGAGCTCAGGCACTGCCGGTGGCCGGGAGACGAGCGCAAGCGGCGAGTTGTGATTTGGGTCACGACCCGCCATCAGCAGCGATGGGCATATCGTGGTCGCGGTGACCGAGAGCAGCCTCAGCCCGGCCGGCCGCTGGGTGATCGACTTCGCCGACGGCTCGCGCGAGATGCGTGACCTGCTCGGCGGCAAGGGCGCGAACGTGGCGGAGATGACGCGTGTGCTCGGCGCCGAGCGAGTTCCGGGCGGCTTCACGATCACGACCGAGGCATGCGTCGCGTACATGGACGCTGACGGCGCGTTCCCTGATGACCTGGAGGATCAGGTGGCACGGGCGCTCGCGCGCCTGGAGGCGCTGGCGGGCAAGCGCCTCGGTGACGCGAGCGATCCGCTCCTGGTCTCGGTGCGCTCAGGCGCACGCGAGTCGATGCCTGGGATGCTCGACACGGTGCTCAACCTCGGGCTCAACGACGAGACCGTCGGCGGGCTGGCGGCGCGCTCGGGCAGCGAGCGCTTCGCGTGGGACTCCTACCGGCGCTTCGCGCAAATGTTCGGCAACGTCGTCGTCGGCGTCAGCGGCGAGCGCTTCGAGCAGGCGATCGCCGCGGCGAAGTCCGCGCGCGGGGCGTCGGCAGACACCGACCTCGACGCAGCCGCTCTGCGCGAGCTGACACGCGAGTTCCAGAGCTTCTACAAGTTCCCTACGAACCCGCGCGAGCAGCTCGCGCGTGCGATCCGTGCGGTGTTCGACTCCTGGCAGGGCGAGCGCGCGATCACCTACCGGCGACTGAACCGCATCCCGGACGAGTGGGGCACGGCGGTCAACGTGCAGCAGATGGTGTTCGGCAACCTCGGCGAGAGCAGCGGCAGCGGCGTTGCGTTCTCGCGCGACGAGGTCACCGGAGCGCCGCAGCCCTCGGGCGACTTCCTGGCCGACGCCCAGGGCGAGGACGTCGTCTCGGGCGTGCGCACCCCGCGCGACATCGCCGAGCTGTACGGGTGGCTGCCCGAGGTGCACGAGCAGCTGATGGAGATCCTGCGCACGCTCGAGCATCACTACGGCGACATGCAGGACACCGAGTTCACGGTGCAGGAGGGACGTCTGTACATGCTGCAGACGCGCAACGCCAAGCGCCCGGCACAGGCGGCCGTGCGCTTCGCCGTCGATGCCGTCAGCGAAGGTCTACTCGATCGCGAGGCGGCGCTGCTGACGATCGACCCCTCCTCGCTCGATGCGCTGCTACATCCGACGTTTGACCCGAGCGCCGACTACGAGGTGATCGCGACCGGCGTCGCCGCTTCTCCGGGCGCCGCCAAGGGCGAGATCGTGCTGAGCGCCGCCGAGGCGGTGCAGGCGGCGGCCGACGGGCGCGAGACGATCCTCGTGCGCTCGTTCACCGAAGCGGACGATGTCGCCGGCTTCCACGCCGCGCGCGGCATCCTCACGAGCGAGGGCGGCAAGGCCAGCCACGCGGCGCTCGTCGCCCGTGGCATGGGTCGCCCGGCGGTCACAGGCGCGGCGCAGGTGCAGGTCGATCTCGACGCCGGCCAGGTGAACGTCGCGGGTCGTACGCTTCGCGCCGGCGATCAGATCGCGATCGACGGCAGCCTCGGGAGGATCACGCTGGACGACGTTCCGCTCGTCGAGCCAGAGGTCTCAGAGCACTTCCAGACCGTGCTCGGCTGGTGCGACGAGCTGCGCTCGCTCGGCGTGCGCGCAAACGCCGACACGCCGGCCGACGTCGTCAAGGCGATCGAGCTCGGCGCCGAAGGCGTCGGGCTGTGCCGCACGGAGCACATGTTCCTCGGCGAGCGCCAGCCGCTGATGGCGGCTGTGATCATGGCCGACGATGCGCCCGCCCGCGCTGAGGCGATCGAGCAGCTGCGCCCGCTGCAGGAAGCCGACTTCGAGCAGATCCTGCGTGCGGCCGACGGACGCCCGGTCACCGTTCGCCTGCTCGACCCGCCGCTGCACGAGTTTCTCCCGCATCCCGGCGACCTGCCCCCGGGCTCGCCCGAGCGCAAGCGCGTCGAGCAGTTGCAGGAGGCCAACCCGATGCTCGGCACGCGCGGCGTGCGGCTCGGCATCCTCTTCCCCGAGCTGTACGAGATGCAGGTCCGCGCGCTGTTCGCCGCCTCAGCCCAGACGCCAGGCGCCCAGATCGAGGTGATGGTGCCGCTCGTCGCCTACGAGCGCGAGCTGGAGCTGGTGCGCGGGCTGATCGAGCGGGTCGCGGCCGAGCACAGCCACGGCGATTATGAGATCGGCACGATGATCGAGATTCCGCGCGCCTGCTTTCAGGCGGATGAGATCGCGCGCGACGCCGACTTCTTCTCGTTCGGCACCAACGACCTCACGCAGACCGCGCTCGGCTTCAGCCGCGACGACATCGAGGGCCGCGTGCTCGCGCGCTACATCGACGTGAAGATCCTCGACCGCTCGCCGTTCGAGACGCTCGACACGCCCGGTGTCGGGCAGATGGTGCGCATGGGCGCTTGGCTCGGGCGCAAGACCAAGCCGCAGCTCAAGCTCGGCGTGTGCGGCGAGCACGGCGGCGACCCCGACTCGATCGACTTCCTACACCACTCCGGGATCGACTACGTCTCCTGCTCGCCCTACCGCGTGCCGATCGCCAGGACCGCCGCCGCGCAGGCAGCCGTCCGCGCTCCGAAAGTGGGTAGCGCGACGGGCTGAGACGCGCCAGAGCTGCTCGCCGAGGCCGGGTGTTGTCCGCTGACCGCCGCGATACTGATCGGGCAGACGGCGGGAGCCGAGCGCTTCACGAGGGACTCCCATTTCGCGAGGCTTGCAGGTGTCGCACCGATCCCAGTCTCCGCGGGTCGCCATGATCGCCATCGCTTGGATCAAGGCGGCAACCGACAGATCAACCGCGCTCTGCACATCATCGCCATCACACGCGGGCGCCTGGACCCTCAGACCCGCGTATACCTCCAGCGCAGGAAGCCGAGGGCAAGACCCGCATGGAGGCCATGCGCTGTCTCAAGCGCCACCTCGCACGCCCCTATCACCGGCTGCTGATCGCCCGGACCGCTCCGGCTGCTCCCGGATAGGTCCGTCTCGCACCCGGGCGTGCAGGTGCACGTCATGCCAGCCGTCAGCGAAGAGCCAATGCTCGCGCTTGGTGCCCTCGAGCAGATAGCCGGCCTTTTGTGCGACACAGCAGGAGGCCTCGTTGGCGCTCGAATGCAGCAGCTCGACGCGGTGAAGGCCGACCTCGGCGAACATCCAGGCCGTGGCGGCGCGCAGGGCGCGTGGCGCGACCTGACGTCCTCGAGCCGCAGGCAGAACCCAGTACGCGGCATCGCCTAGACCTGCGGTCAAATCCAGTGCGCTGAAGCCCGTGCGTCCGAGCAGGGTGTCGTTCTCGACAATCGCCCAGCTCGCTCCTGTCTCGGCCGCCCATCGCCCTGACCAGGACCCCACCCAGCTATGCGCCTCATCCTCGGTCATCGATCGCCCGTGCCACTTCTGGATGGCCGGGTCGCTGTAGGCCTGAACGACGCCCACTGCGTCCGTTGACTGCCAGGGCCGCAGGACGAGCTCGTCGACTGTCAGGCACGGCTGCACTTGACCACAGAGTCGGCCTGCGCGAACCGCTCGTGGAGTTAGGTCAGGCATGAGGACCATGATGCCGAGGCCCGGCCGCGAACGGGGACGTCACATCCAATCCCAACACCGGCACGCACCATCCACCAACAATCCGCAACTGCGAATCTCGCTGGTCAAGGAGCAACGACGTCCGAGCGCCGGTCACGACGACTGCGGCCCCGGACCCGTCCCAGCGGAGCCCACGCGACATAGCCGGCGGTCCTCACTGCTGAGGACCGGATTTGCTGCGCTCGTCGCCGGCGAGCCGCCTGCCGCGCCCTGCTGGCGCCGCAGCAGCGCGAGGCCGGCCGCCGGGAAGAACACGACCGAGAGCAGGCCCGCGGCGATCAACCCGGCGGCCGTCGGCTTCGTGATGACCCCGATCTGCTGGCCGATCATGCTCGCGGTCACGATGAACGGCAGCGAGGTCGCCTGCAGCAGGCCCGCGATCCTCGCCTTCGGGCGTCCTAGGTCCTTGGAGTAGAGCAGCGCAGGCAGTCCGCGGACGAGCAGCAGCGCAAGCAGGAACAGCGGGACCCGCGCGAGTGTCGAGGCGCTTGAGAAGAGTGCGTTGAGGTCGAAGCGAAGCCCGCTCGTGACGAAGAAGACGGGGATGAACAGGCCGAAGCCGGCTGCCTCGAGCTTCAGCCGGAACTGCGGGTGCGTCATCTCCTGATCGCGGTCGATGAGCGACAGCAGCGCGCCGGCGGCAAAGGCACCGAGGATCGTCTCCAGCCCGACCTGATCTGCGAGCGCGACGAAGCCGATCAGCAACACGAACGCTCCGCGCACGCGGATCTGCGCGGTCGTGTCCTGCAAACGCACGAGCACACCCGACAGGTTCATCCAGCGCTCGGCCCCTGCGACCGCGAGACCTATCGCCACGACGAGGGCGGCGAACACGCCGAGCAGGATCAACTTGCCCGCAGTGTCGGTCTTGCCGCTCCCGGAGAAGAAAAGCGACAGCAGGATGATCGCGCCGAAGTCGGCGATCGAAGCCGCCGCGATCACGAGCTGGCCGAAGGACGAGCTGATGTTGTCCGAGTCCTTGAGGACCGGGACGATCACGCCGAGCGACGTCGATACGAGCACGATCGCGATGAACAACGGCGACTTCACGTAGCCGCCGGCGTGAAGCGCGACACCGGCGATCAGCCCGAAGGCGAGCGAGAGTAGAAAGCCCAGGCCCGTCACCCGCAGCGTACGCCCGCGCAGGCCGTCGATATCGATCTCCAGCCCCGCCAGGAACAGCAGAAAGGCGAGACCCACGAGTGCGAGGATCTCCACCGGCACGTCGACGCTCATCCACCCCAGGCCCGATGGCCCGATCACGATACCGAGGAGGATCTCGAGCACGACGGCGGGCAGCCGCAGGCGCGGAAAGAACCCGAGCGTGAGCGGCGCCACGAACGCCACGCCGACGACGAGGAGCAGGTTTGTGAACTGGATCTCCCCCATCGCCTCTCCCTGGTAGTGGTGCAACGAGCATGAGCAGGCTATCGGCGGCGCCCGTCTGCAACGCTGCACGCGACGCTTTCGAGCACAGGGGGATTTCAATGTCGACGTCCGCAGCGCAACCGCCGAGCTGGCACAAGGTGCTCTCGCCCGACGAGCTGCCGGAGGGGCGAGTGAAGACCGTCGCCGCAGGTCGCCACAGCTTTGCGATGACCCACTTCGAAGGGCAGTATGCGGCCCTGAGCAACCGCTGCCCCCATCAGGGCGGCCCACTCGGCGAGGGGTCGATCGAGAAGGGCATGCTGCGCTGCCCATGGCACGGCTACGACTACTGCCCGTTGACCGGAGAGTCGCCTTTTGGAGATGCCGTCCCGACGTTCCCTGTCGAGATCCGCGACGACGGGGTCTATGTCGGGATCGAAGCCGACCGCCCGCACGAGGCGACGGTGAGCGACGTGATGGCGCAGACGCTCGTCAACTGGGGCGTGCGACACGTCTTTGGCATGGTCGGACACTCCAACCTCGGCCTCGCCGACGCGATCCGGCGCCGCGAGGAGGCCGGCGAGCTCACCTACATCGGCATCCGGCACGAGGGCGCCGCGGCGTTCGCGGCGTCCGCGTACGGCAAGCTCACGGGCAAGCCCGCCGCGTGCCTGACGATCGCCGGGCCGGGTGCGACGAACCTGCTGACCGGCCTGTGGGATGCGAAGGTCGATCGCTCGCCCGTGATCGCCTTGACCGGCCAGGTCGACACACAGGTGCTCGGTCCAGGCGCCTTCCAGGAGGTTGACCTCGCCAGCGCATTCGGGTCGGTCGCCGCGTGGAGTCAGACAGTGCTCGAGACGAGCAAGCACGCCGAGCTGATGACGCTCGCTTGCAAGCACGCGATTCTCCGCCGCGATGTCGCACACCTGATCTTCCCGGATGAGGTGCAAACGCTTCCAGCGGTGGACGAGCAGGCCTCGGGGCCGGACGGCAGGCTCCCATCGCTGCTGATCACCCCGCCCGAGCAGGCGCTCGATCAGGCTGCAGAGCTGCTCCAAGCCGCCAAGCGGCCGGTCATCATCGTCGGGCACGGCGCACGTTTTGAGATGGACGCGATCGTCGCGCTCGCCGAGCAGCTCGGCGCGCCCGTGATCACGACGTTCAAGGCCAAGGGGCAGATTCCCGATCGCCATCCGCTGGCATGCGGCGTGCTCGGGCGCAGCGGCACGCCGATCGCGAGCTGGTTCATGAACGAGTGCGACGCGATGCTCGTGCTCGGAGCATCATTTTCCAACCACACCGGCATCTACGCCGGCAAGCCGATCGTCCAGGTCGACTTCGACGTACTGCAGCTGGGGAAGTTCCACCCGGTCGCCGTGCCCGTGTGGGGCGAGGTCGGCGTGACAGTAGGACTCCTCGCCGAGCGCCTCGGTCAAGCGCCGCAGGATCGCGTCGACCAGCGTCCCGAGCTCGCCGATCGGTGGGCGATCTGGCGTGCCGAGAAGCAGAGCCGCGAGGGCGATGACCGTGGCCGCGGAATCAACTCTGCCGCCGTGTTCGCGTCGCTGAACCGGCACGTTCCGGAGAAGGCTGTGATCGCCGTGGACGTCGGCAATCACGCCTACTCGTTCGGGCGCTACTTCGAGTGCCGGCCCGGGCAGACCGTGCTCATGTCCGGCTATCTCGGCTCGATCGGGTTCGGCTATCCGGCGGCCGTCGGCGCCTGGGCGGCAGCTCCGGAGCGACCGATCTTCGCCGTCACCGGCGACGGCGGCTTCGCGCAGTACATGGCCGAGCTCCTGACGGCGGTCAAGCACGGCATGAACATCACGCACGTCCTGCTCAACAACGGTCAGCTCGGCAAGATCTCGAAGGAGCAGCGCGCAGGCGACTGGGACGTGTGGCAGACCTCCCTGCACAATCCCGACTTCTCTCGTTACGCGGAGGTCTGTGGCGCATTCGGCGTGCGCGTGACCGAGGCGTCCGCATTGGATGACGCACTAATGGACGCGATCGCGCACGACGGACCTGCGCTCGTCGAGGTAATGACCGACGCCGAGCTCGTCTGAGCGACCGCGCCTCTGACGTCACCCCTGGGAGCCCCGGGGCTTCTCGCCCGCGGATCTGAACCGTTTTTCGGCGGTGGCGGTCTCAGTGCCCGCCCCCTTCGATAGGAAGACGTATGCCTGCTGAGACGCCATCGACCCCCATCGCGAGCACCGTGCCCTACCCGCGGGCGATCGCAGCCGTCGACCACGTCGAGCCCGTGCCCCGGCGGATCCGCGCCGCGCTCGGCGGGAGGATCGTGCTCGACACGACGCGCGCGCTGTATCTGTGGGAGTGGCCGTTCTACCCACAATTCCAGATTCCTGTCGAGGACATAGACGCCGACGCCCTCGAGCATGAAGGGGACCCTCATCGCGTCAGTCGTGGCCGCGTCGCTCGCGTGGGACTGCACGCCGGCGACGTCGAGCGGCGCGGCGCCGGGCGCCAGTACCTCGAGTCCACGATCGCGGCACTGGTGGGGACCGTGCGATTCGAGTGGGACGCACTCGATGCGTGGTTCGAGGAGGACGAGGAGGTGTTCGTGCATCCCCGCAACCCTTACGTCAGGGTCGATGCGCTGCGCTCCACGCGACAAGTGCGGATAGAGCTCGACGGACTCGTGCTCGCCGAGTCAAGCGCCCCGGTGATGGTGTTCGAGACGGGGCTGCCCACGCGCTACTACCTGGATCGCAGCACGGTCGACTCCTCCCGCCTGCTCCCGAGCGAGACTGTCACTTCCTGCCCGTACAAGGGCACGACGAGCGACTACTGGTCGGTGCAGACCGGCTCGATGCTCCATCGCGATCTCGCATGGTCCTATCGCTTCCCGACGCGCGAGCTGTTGCCGATCGCGGGCCTGATCGCCTTCTACGACGAGAAGGTCGACGTCTTCATCGACGGAGTCGCACAGGAGCGCCCGGCCACCCACTTGGCCGGCTGAGTGCGTGAGCCGTCTCGCTGGCGCCTCAGCGCGCGTCGGCGAGCAGCGCGAGCGCGTGCGGCAGTGCTGCGGAGATCGCACCCCCCGCCTGCGCGATGCTCCTCGGACTGCCAGGGAAGTTGATGATCAACGAGCCGCCTCTGATCCCGGCGACAGCACGCGAGAGCATCCAGTTCGGAGTGTGCGCAGCCGAGGCGCTGAGCATCGCCTGCGGTATGCCCGGCGCATTGCGCTCGATCACCGCCAGCGTCGCCTCCGGCGTCACGTCGCTCGGGGCAAACCCCGTGCCGCCGGTCGTGAGGATGAGCTCGTAGCGGTCGGCATCAGCCCACCGGCACAGGCAGGCTTCGATCGCGGCACGATCGTCGGCAATCAGCTCCCGCTCGGCCACTGCAGCTCCGAGCGAGCGCGCGAACTCGGCCAGCCGGTCCCCGCTCTCATCGCCTGCGGCCCCCTGCGCACGGGACGTGCTGATGGTCAGGATCGCTGCGCGCACGCCGGGCGCGCTCATGGCTCCTCACCGCGGCGCCAATCGCTGCGACCTCCGGTCTTCTCGAGCAGCACTACGCGCTCGATCTCCACCCCCCGCTCCAAGCCCTTGACCATGTCATAGACGGTCAGCGCCGCGACCGCGCACGCTGTCATCGCCTCCATCTCGACGCCCGTCCGGGCGACCGCGTGTACCTCGCTGATGATCTCGACGGTGCCTGCCGCGGCGTCCACGTTGGCCGAGACGTCGACCGACGTCAGTCCGATCGGATGCGCCAGCGGGATCAGCTGGCCGGCTTGCTTGGCCGCGCTGATGCCGGCGAGACGGGCCGTCCCGAGCACCTCGCCCTTCGGCGCGTCGCCTGCGGCGATCGCCGCAGCGCTCGCAGGCGACATCCTCACGGTCGCCATCGCCCGTGCGCGGCGTTCGGTCACCTCCTTGCGACTGACGTCGACCATGTGCGCCTGGCCGCTGGAGTCGAGATGCGTCAAACGCCGATCGCTCACCCGGCCACCTCCCGCCTGCGGGGCAGCGATGCCGTCGACCCAGCGATGGGCGCCGCCGTCGAGCGCTTCACGCTTCCAGATCGGCGCCTGCGCCTTGATCTCGTCGATCGCTTCGCTCGCGCCCGCGAACGCTTGCCGGCGATGGGCGGCCGAGACCGCGACGACCACGCTCGCTTCGCCCAACGCGACCCGTCCGACCCTGTGCTCGACCGCCACGGCCTGCAACGAGTGGGACGCGAGGCACGCCCGTGCGATCGAGGCGATGCGCTCCTCGGCCATCGGCAGGTATGCCTCGTAGTCCAGGTGCGCCACCTCGCGAGTGACGCCTTGGAAGATCACGATCGCGCCGGCGCCCGGCCGGCTCACGAGCTTCGCGAGCACCTCGGTCGACAACGGCTCGCGCGTCACGCGGACATGGGTGCGCGCACGCGCCGAGGCGGCGCCCATCAGCGCGCCCCTCCGCTGAGCGGCGGAATCAGGGCCAGCTCATCCTCCGCTTGGAGCACGGTGTCCGGCCCCGCGTACTCGCGATTGACCGCCATCGCGACAGAGACACGGGCGATCGCGTCCGCCAGTGGACCGCTGCGCGCGAGCGCACGCAGCGCGTCGGCGACGACCGCCCCCTCCGCCAGCTCCAGCTCGACGCTCGAGCTGCCCGCCCGTTCGCGAAGCAAGCCGAAGAGCCTGATCTCGACCTTCATCCGAGCGAGCTCATGAGATCCCGGATCGGCAGCACCTCGACTGGGTCGCCGGCGCGGACCGAGCCGCTCGAACGCGGAACCATCGCCAAGCCGTCCGCGCCGATCATCGAGCTCAGCAGATGCGAGTCCTGCGCCCCGGTCGGTGTGGCCCACCACTGCCCGTTGCGGCGCTGCATCCGGCAGCGGACGGCGTGAGCGCGGCCGGGGCGCTTCTCGTAGTCCTCGGCCAGAACGGCCGAGAGCGGCTCCTCTTCGGCGGCGACTCCGCACATGTTCCGGAGCGCGGGCGCGACGAGCAGGATGAACGTGACCATGGCGGAGACCGGATTGCCCGGCAGCCCGAACACGAGCTTCCCGTCGCGGGTCCCGAACCAGGTTGGCTTGCCGGGCTTCAACGCGATCCCAGAGAAGCGCTCGCTCACCCCGGCCGTGCGCAGCGCGTCCTTGACGTGGTCGTGCTCGCCGACCGAGACTCCGCCGCAGATGACCGTCAGGTCCGCCTGAAGCGCGCCTGCGACTGCCGCCTTCAGGCTGGCCGGGTCATCGCCGACGCTGTCCACCCCCGTCACCTGCGCCCCCGAACTGCGCGCGAGATGCGGGAGCGTGTGCCTGTTGGAGTCGCGCACACCGCCGACCCGCGCCGGCTCATCAGCCGCGAGCAGCTCATCGCCGGTCGTCAGGATCCGAACGCGAGGCCGCCGCGTGCAGACGGGCAGCCCGCATCCGACCGACGCGAGCACACCCAGCTCGGCCGCGCCGAGCTTCGTACCGCCGGACAGGACGCTCGCGCCCGCGTCGATGTCGCCGCCTGCGGCGCGCACGAACGTGCCCCGCACGAGCCTCTCCGCCACCTCCACTGTCTCGCCCATCGCGGTCCCCTGCCCCGCGCGCGTCGACTCGACCGGGACGACCGTATCGGCGCCCCGCGGAAGCACTGCTCCGGTCGAGATCGCGACCGCCTCGCCGCCGCCGACGACAGCGCTGCAGGGATGACCGGCACGCGACTCGCCAACGAGCTGCAGCGATACCGGCGAGCGGGGCGCGGCCACGCGCAGGTCCTCCGCGCGTACCGCGTAGCCGTCCATCGCCGAGCCGGTGAACGGAGGTACGGGCGCCGGTGAGACGACCTCGCTCGCGAGCACTCGCCCGAACGCTTGCGCCAGCTCGACCGGCTCGGTGGCGCTCGGC
>JBBSDZ010000052.1:0-15801 GCA_038240205.1 Solirubrobacterales bacterium
CGCCGAGCTGGTTAAGGAGCTACTCGACGGCGCGAAGTTCAAGGATGGCATCAAGGTCACGGACGACAAAACAACGACAGACGAGAAGGTCGCCGCCTGATGATCCTTCACCCCCTCATCCACAACTCTTGACAATTGCTCTTGACAATGCTCGAACGGCATGTCAAAGCTCGCGTGCGGCTGGTCATGGCTGATGCGCACGCAGAGGTCTACGAGACGAACGAAATCGAAGGAGCCCCTGAAAGCGGATGGGTGCTCGCCGGCTGCGCGTACGGCGAACGACACGGGTACAGCTTTGGCTCGGTATCTGCCGGCTCCGGTTCCGGCGGAGTTAGCGACGAGCCGGGGACGCTCGTTGGGACGTTGCTTGCGACTCGAAACAGCTCCTACGGCACGGTCGGCTTCGGACCCGAACACAGTGCAGGCGTCGGGGTGATCAACCTTCGAAATGGGCGGAGCCTCCATAGCTGGAGTACGACAGAAGGGGTCACCATCCCCACGCTCGTCCTGGAGCCCGATGGGGCCATCGCGTGGATCGCAGCGAGCTGGGTGGACACCGCCACTGGCTTTCACCAAGAATGGGTCTACGCCGATGACAGCAGCGGCGTTCGCCTACTCGCTCACGCGAGCAACATCAACAGCGACTCTCTGGCGCTCGCTGGGAACATCGTGTACTGGACGCAGGGAGGACAACCCTTCTCAGGTTCGCTGAGGTGAGTCTGCGGGCACAGCCACATCTCGACCACGATGCGATACGTCCACCACGCTCGGGCGGTGGAGGACGCGGCCACGCTGTCGGCCGCGTTGCTGGCCAAAGCGGCGGCATCAGAGACGGGCGAGTCAGCGGCCGCGCCGAAAAGCCAGGAAGCGCAGCACCAGCAGTGCGACGAGGACCGCTACGCCGATGACGATGGTCCCGGTGGACGCCGCGATCATCACAATGACCACCGAGACACCATGGCCGTGAGGCACATGGCCGCGAGCGCGATGACAGCGATCACCGCCGCGCCGGAACGCCCAGGCTAGCGAGGATGAGCGCGGCCACAAGCACAGCGAGCGGGATCAGTATGCGAAACGGAGAACCTCTGCGGCGCACGCGCGCAGACTACTCTGGGTACCGCGGAAGTACCGAAACGCCGCGATTCCGGCAGAACTGAGCGCAACCGAGGGAACCGAAAATGGCTCTACAGAGCCCACCGCGACATAACTCCCGAGCCTGCGAAGCCGAAGCGACTCCTTCGCCGGGTCATCCACGGAAAGCTCGACGATCAGGAAGTCCAGGTCGGTGCCCGGCCCCGCCTCGCCGAGTGTGCAATCCCTGAACAGGATCTCCCGCGCCCCCGGAGCCGCAGCGGACGGCGGTGCCCCGGGGAGGCCACCGCCTGGTTCGCTCGGCGCGAGGGCCCACCCGACTGGGCCTCCTCTGCTTCGATGGGTCGGAAAGCTGAAAGGAACGCGTCGATGATTGCTCTGGTGTTGTGACAATTCCCGTCCTCGGTCGTCAATCCCTTGACTGGGAAGACGCCGGAAGAGGATGGCGAGCCATATGGGTCGATCATGAACATGAACTCCGCCGCGGCTTCGGCTGGGCGTTTGGCAGCGGCAAGGGCTACCGACGAGATCCCGGCCGATTTTGAGCTCGCCGTGGCCGCACAGTCGGACCCGGATGCGTTTCTTTGCCTATATGAGCGCTACTTCGGCCGCATATCGGGATACGTCGCATTGCGCATCGCGGACCGCGCGGCCTGCGAAGACGTCACGAGCCACGTGTTCATGACAGCGCTGGCGAAGATCTCGAGCTTCCGAGGACGTGGCCCGTTCGCGGCGTGGCTGTTCCGCATCGCCAGCAACGCCGTTCGTGACGAGCAGCGCCGATGGCGTCCCGCGAACCTCAGCCAGGAGGCTCTCGAGGGGATCGTTGCGCCGCAGGCGAGCACCGAGCAGCTCGTCCTAGCCCGGGAGCTGGGGAGCCGGCTGCGAGCGGCGGTCGCTGAGCTGCCCCAGGACGAGCAACACTTGCTGGCGCTGAGATACGGCGCCGAGCTGGGCTTCCAGGAGGTCGCAACGATCCTGCGGATCCAGCCCGGCGCCGCCCGCATGAGAGCACACCGCACCCTTACCGACCTAAGACGGAGGCTGCCCGATGACACGAGATGACGACACCGACCTGCTCACGATCGAGCGAGCCCTCGAAGGACTTCGCCGCGCACCCGACGAGGCGTTCAAGGCTCGCCTGCGCACGCGCCTGGAACACCCACCGGGCACTCCGCGGCGAACTGCCCGCGGGACCCCACGGCACGGACTCATCGCGGGCACAGTCGCGCTCGCCATCGCGACGACGGCCGCGGCGCTAGTCCTCGGCACCAGCACGAGCACGCCGGCGTTCGCCGTTACCGAGAACCCCAGCGGGACCGTGACAGTCACGATCAGAGAACTCGTCGGCGTCACGGGCGCCAACGCGCAACTCGCACGGCTCGGGGTAAGAGCGAGAGTCGCGAGCATTCAACCCGGCTGCACGCCTGCGGCCGGGTTGATCCACGTCGCGCCGGAGGCCCGCGTGCTGCTGGCGATCATCACCGTCGAGAAAAACCGGGACGGCGTTGGCCTCACCATCAACCCGAGGGCGATCCCACCTGGAGACACGCTGCTCTTGACGGCCCGCCCGATAGCCCCATTCAAGACGCCCGGCCCAGCGTTTGGCCTCACGGCAGGGCTCTACCGCGGAGCGGCTCCCACATGCAGCACGTAGCGCCCCGCACGCACCACAGTCGAGGCCCGGCAACGAGCTCGCGTCACGAGCTGCCCGCAGCCGACAATGAGCGGGCGCCCCAAACCGCTTCGTTGCGTCGACCTAAAGTCTTCTAGACCCCCGTTACAGGCCAAAGCACCGCCTCGGAGCTGGTCTTTGCCGCTGACAACGCCTAAACTAAAGCACCACCGCGAAACGCCGATGAAGACTCATCGCTGCTCATCGTCCACGCACGTACGGTGTGCTTTTCGCGATCGTCCTTCTCGGGGGCGCGAGCGGCTGCGGCGTGAGCGTGTCTGTTGCCGTTACCGCACCGGTTACGCAGATCTCTATGCGGCTGGCCCCCTGTTGCCTGCATTTGACCTCCCGATTTTCCGAGACCATGGAGCCGGATAGGGCTTAGCAGAGCTAAATCAAGCTCTGGCCTTCAGGCGGCGAACGGCGTTCGTACCCGCGACCTAAAGTTCGGAATGGGCGCGCAGTGAGGGTGTCAAGCGCAATCAACGTACGCAACGTACGCACGCTTGCGCACGTTGTGCGTACGCTGGGCAGGATCCGGCCCGCAAACCGGCGGTTTTTCTTCGCACCCCTTCGCGCCGCTGAGGGCCGCAAAATCCCTGCAAAGGGGCGAAGTTCGCGTCACTTCGCCCCTTTTCGCTTCAGTGGAGACGGTGGGAATCGAACCCACGTCCGCGATCGCGTGATGATGGCTTCTACGAGCGTATCCGGCGCTCTGATCTCATCCCTCGCTCGCCTCGCCGGCGGGGTTGCGGGGGACCAGCCTCCTTGAGTTTTCCCGGATTGGCGAAGGCGGACCGCACCGGGTGAGCCTGCTTTCTGATCCCGGCCTTCCCCGCCGCAGGCAAGCGGGGCCCGAGACCTCACTCACCTAGTGTTAGCTAGGCAGCGAGGGCGTACTCGTGAGAGTCCGCACTTATGGTTTTCCCGGGTGTTTTACGAGGCCGCCCGGGACCTCGACTCGCCACCATCCTCACGAGCCAACCACGTCGAAGCCTGTCGTCCCCGAGGATGTTGCTGCAGTTGCCCTCCCAGTCTAGCCGCGAGGAAGCTGCGTCGCGCTTGCGTGGTCGAGCGGAGACAAAAACGACGCGGTCCCGGGCCGCTCGAGGAACCCAGTCCGTCCGGCCCGAAAGCCTTCCTTCGTGGGTGGCGCGGCCTCACACCTCAGTGGCCTCGCTCTTTGCGGCTCGGTTCCGCGTCTGGAATCAAAGTAGCTCGGCGTCTGGGGCTTGGCAACCCCTCTCTGAGCTTCATCCCGCACTTTCCAGAAAAATCGATACCGCCGCCGCGTGCCCGTGCGGGCTGGTACCTCCCAGCGGGCCTACGGCTCGATCCGACCGGCCCGCCGACACCATTAGGAAGCGCTTATCGCTGCTGCCACAATGGGCACATGGACAGCGGCGACGTCTCCCTGCGACCTGCCCCCCCTCCGTTGCCCGGCGGGCTCCCCGGCGGATCGCTCCCAGCCCCCGCCACGCGCCAGCCCGAGAACCCGTTCGGCGATCAGAAGCCCAAGGGCGCGCCGCTGCACGGTCTGCGCAAGCGCATCGGCAGCATCGTCGCCGGCATCGTCGCGATCGTCGTCAAGTTCTTCTCGGCGATCAAGGGGTTCCTGCTGCTGCTGCCCAAGATCAAGCTGCTGACCACCGCCGGCACGGCGCTCATTTCGGTCGCCGCTTACTCGCTCTGGTTCGGCTGGACGTTCGCCGTCGGATTCGTCGTGCTGCTGTTCGTGCACGAGATGGGGCACGTGATCCAGTTGCGCCGGGAAGGCATCGCGGCAAGCGCGCCGATGTTCATCCCCTTCCTGGGCGCCGCCGTGATGATGAAGTCGATGCCCGATGACGCGCTCGCGGAGGCGCGGGTCGGCCTCGCCGGCCCCATCCTCGGAACTGCCGGTGCCGGTGCGTGTCTCGCGATTGGCGAGGCGACCGACAGCGACCTGCTGCGCGCGCTCGCGTACGTCGGCTTCTTCCTGAACCTGATCAACCTGATCCCGGTCGTACCGTTCGACGGCGGCCGCGCAATGGCCGCGATGGCGCCGTGGATGTGGTTCGTCGGCTTCGGCGCGATGGTCGCGCTCGTGTTCATCGCGTTCAACCCGTTCCTGCTGCTCTTCGCGCTGCTCGCTGGCATGGAAACGTACAGGCGCTGGGAACAGCGTAAGAAGCAGCCGGCTGAGCAGGCCGCCTACTATCGCGTGTCGCTCCGCAACCGGCTGATCGTCGGCGGCGTCTACCTGACCCTGATCGCGCTGCTCGTGTTCGGTATGCAGGAGGCGCACATCCTCAGCTCCGCCGGGCACAGCTTCCGCTCGTTGTAGCGGCGCGGTGACGCGGGCGCGGCGACCGCTGCCTCACTACCGCTGCGCTTCGCGGATCCCGCGTTCCATGTCGCGCTTGCTCTCGCGCTCGCGCAGCGACTGGCGTTTGTCATATACGTCCTTGCCGCGGGCCAGCGCGATCTCCGCCTTGGCGTGCGCTCCGGAGAAGTAGATGCGCGTCGGCACGAGCGTAAGCCCCCGCTCGGCCGCGCGGGCCGCGACGCGATCGAGCTCGCGACGGTGGAGCAGCAGCTTGCGCGGGCGCTCCGGGTCGTGGTTCTCGCGCGAGGCGGGCGCATACGGCGGGATGTGCACCGAGTGCAGCCACAGCTCGCCGTCGCGGATCGCCGCGTAGCCGTCCTTCAGCTGCGCCCCCGATTCGCGCAGCGCCTTCACCTCGGTGCCCTCCAGCGCGATCCCGCACTCCAGTCGCTCGAGCAGCTCGTAGCGATGGGAGGCGTAGCGGTTTGACGCCACGTCGCCTGCCCCGATCTTGCGCTTGCCTTTCTTTGCCATAGCCGTCCGAGCCTAGCCGTCTGTGCTCGCCTCGGGCACCGGCAGCAGGTCGACGCGCCCGCGCGGTGTGTCCACGCGCGCAACGCGCACCTCGATCGCATCGCCCAGGCGCACGGTCGTACCCGTGCGCTCGCCGCGCAGGATGGTGCCCTGCTGGTTGATCTCCCACCAGTCGCGCTCGCCCGAGGCGACGTGCATGTGCCGCACCGGCAGCATCCCCTCGTAGACCGCGCCGTCCAGAGCCGCCGCCGTCGCCGTCCCCGTCGCCTTGGCATCCTCAGGGCCCGCCACACCGAACGCGATGAACGCGCCCGCCGCGATCAGCCCAACGACTTCGCCGTTGAACGTCTGCTCCCAACCGTTCTCGTAGAGCCGGCGCTCGAGGTCGAAGCAGGCGGCGACGTCGTCGGCGTCACGCTCGATCTTCATCGCCTCGCGCTCGCGCTCGGAGGTCCAGACACCGAGCTCGGCCAGCTCTCCGCGGCCTGGCTCGCGTTCGCCGCCGCCGACCGCCGAGAGCAGCGCGCGGTGGCAGACGAGGTCCGGATAGCGGCGAATGGGCGAGGTGAAATGGCAGTACGCCGGCGAGCGCAGGCCCGCGTGTCCGAGGTTCTTCGGCGAGTAGTAGGCCTGCTTGAGCGAGCGCAGCACGAGCGAGCCTATTGCCCGCTGGCCTTGCGAGGTGCGGCGCACGTGCTGCTCCACGCGCTGTGAGATCTCGCCGAGCAGCGCGGCCGCCTGTGATGCGGACATGCGCTCGGGCAGCGGCGGCGTCGGCACGCCGAGCGAGGCGAGCTGCGCGACGAGGCGCTCGATGCGTTCTGCCTCCGGGCGCTCATGAACGCGGTACAGGCACGGCACCTTCTGGCGCTGGAGCAGTGCGGCGACGGCTTCGTTGGCCGCGATCATCAGCTGCTCGATCAGCTCGTGGGACTCGGTCTGCGTGCGGGCGTGGATCTCGGCGATGTTGCCTTCCTCGTCGAAGACGAACTCCGGCTCCTGCGAGTCGACCGCCAGCGCACCGCTCTGCTCGCGCGCGCGCCGGAGCGCCGCCGCCGCGGCGCGCGCCGCGGCGAGCGGCTGTGCCCACGGCTCCTGCGCCTGCTCGGCGCCCGCGAAGATACGGTCCACGCGCTCGTAGTCCAGGCGCTCGTCGGAGCGGATCACCGAGCGGTAAAACTCGGCGCTCAGCACCTGCTCCTCGCGCAGCTCGAGCTCCACCGTCACCGCCAGCCGCTCACGCGCGGGCACTAGCGAGCAGGCGTCGTTCGAGAGTGATTGGGGCAGCATCGGCTCGACCGCGCCGGGCGCGTAGACGCTCGTCGCGCGCATGCGCGCCTCCAAGTCGACCGGCGAGCCCGCCTCGACGTACGCGCTGACGTCGGCGATGTGCACCCACACGCGCGTGACGCCGCCGCCAAGGAACTCGGCGGAGATCGCGTCGTCGAAGTCCCGCGCGCTCGCCGGATCGATCGTGAACGTCGCCAGGTCTGTCAGATCGCGTCGCGAGGCCAAGTCGCCACGAACCTCCAGGCCCTGGTCACGGGCACGCTTGGCCGCGCGCAGGACGTCGCGCTTGAACCCGCGTGCAAGCCCGCGTTCGCGCATCAGCGCCTCGATTCCCGCACGTGCGCTCTGGCGCGCCTTGGGCGGCCACACCACGCGTGCGTCGCTGCGCCCCGCGCCTCCCCCTCGCCCCTGAGGTCCCGGCCGAGCCCTGCTCACTTGGCCTTCGCCGCGAGCGTGCTCAGCGCGACATCGAGGCCGTGATTGCTGTCCACGCCGTGCGCGACGAGCACTTCCGGGACGATGCCGGCCCCCTGCTTGACTCCGCCGCCTCCGAGGTTGCGCCCGTTCGGCGTGAAGTACTCGCCGACGGTGATGTCCAGGGCGCCGCCGTTTGACAGTTCCTCCTCCTGCTGGAAGACGCCCTTGCCGAAGGTGTGCGTGCCGACGACCGTCGCGCGCTTGTGGTCCTGCAGCGCCGCCGTGACGATCTCAGCCGCCGAGGCGGTGTTCGAGTCGACCAGCACGACCATCGGGATCGAGCGCGAGATCGCGCCGCCCGTGGCCGTGAGCGTCTGGCTCGGCTGGGCGCGCCCGCGCGTGGAGACGATCGTGCCCTTCTCGATGAAGTTGCTTGCGATCAGCCGCGCCTCCTCGACCAGCCCGCCGCCGTTGGAGCGCAGATCGAGCACGAGTCCGCGCGCGCCCGCGCGCAGCTCGCGATCGACGCCTTCGCGCACTTCACCGTGGGCGCCCGGGCTGAACGTCGACAGCGCCACGATGCCGAGCTTCTTGGCCCTGACCGTCCGCGACAGCGACTCGACCACCGGCTCAGAGATGGTCGCGCGCGTCAGCGTCAGCTCGTGGAGCGCCGTGCGGCCATCGCGCTTCTGCTCGACGCCTACCTTCACATCCGTTCCCGGCGGCCCCTTGACGAACGCGATCGCGGCATCCGCGGACAGCCCCGCCAGCTTGCGCCCATTCGCAGAGACGATCAGATCGCCGGCGCGCAGCCCGGCGCGGGACGCCGGCGAGTGGTCGAACACGCGCGCGACGAGCAGCCCACGGCGGTCCGGGCCGACCGAGACGCCGATGCCCGTGAAGCTCGGCGGCTGGTTGAATTCACGAAATTCGCGCGGTGAGAGGTAGTGCGAGAACCGATCGCTCAGGCTCGCCACGGCGCCCGCGATCGAGGAGTTGGTCAGGTGGCCCTTGGACACCGGGCGGTAGTAGTCGCTCGAGATGCGGTTGATCGCTTCGTTGACCACGCGCGTCTCGTGGTCGGCGACGAACGTGCCGCGGGCGAACTTGGGCAGGTCTTCCGGGTGCCCTCCCAGGTAGACGCCGAGCACGAGCAGCAGCGGCATGGCGATCGCGAACACCGCCAGCAGCGGCTGTCTTCCTCTGGAGGGCATCGCCTCCGCAGACTACGGATCAGACCCTGAGGAAGCGCCGCAGCGAGATGCCCGATCCGGCCGCTGAGACCGCGATCGCGCAGCCCATCAGGATCGCAATGAGCAGCGGGAACGCCGTCATGTCCGGCTGGGAGATCAGCTTGACCGTGTTGGCCAGGGGATCGACGAGCGTGAGCTTTGCGAGCGCCAGCAGCCCGATCGCGGCGGCGCCGCCGAGCGCCCCCAGGAACAGGCCCTCGAGCACGAACGGCCAGCGGATGAACCAGTCGGTCGCCCCCACGAGCTTCATCACCTCGACCTCGCGACGGCGCGAGAACAGCGAGAGCTTGATCGTGTTGGAGATCAGCAGCACCGAGGCGAACACGAGCAGCGCCGCCAGCAGCGCCATCGTGATCTTGATCACGCGCGTGGCCGAGAGGATGCGGTCGGTCTGCGCCTGGCGGTTCTGCACGTCGGCGATCGCGGTGTCCGTCACCAGGCGCGTGCCGAGTGGGCTCGACTGGTCGAGCTCGGCCCGCAGCGCTCCGGAGCTCTCCGGGCGGTCCGGCGTGATGCGGAAGATGTCCGGCAGCGGGTTGTAGCCGATCAGCGCGAACGCCTGCGGGTTGCGCTTCTTCTCCTGTTCGTAGCCCTTCTGCTTGGAGACCAGTTCGATGCTCTTGACGTGTGGAGCACGCTGGAGCTCGCCGCGCACGCGCGCGACTTCGGCCGCCGTGGCGCTCGTGCTCATGTCCACGTCTACGAGCACGCGCCCACGGACGTCGTTGGCCGCCCCGTTGGTCGCCTCGACGACCGGGATGAAGACTCCGAGCACGAGCGTCGTCACTAGCACCGAGGCCAGCGCCGCGAAGCTCGGCACGGCGTTGCGCTGCATCGAGCGGAACGCCTCTTTGAGGAAGAAGCCGGGCCTCACGTGCTTTCCCGTTTGAGGCGCTCGCCGAGCTCGTCGGTGTTCTCCTCACGCGCGCCGTAGAAGCCGGAGGCCTCGTCGCGCACGATCCGCCCGCGCTTCAGCTCGATCACGCGGCGGCGCATGCGGTCGACCATCTCGTTGTCGTGCGAGGCGACGATCACCGTCGTGCCGGCGCGGTTGATGCGGTAGAGCAGCTGCATGATGCCGATCGACGTCTCAGGGTCGAGGTTGCCGGTGGGCTCGTCCGCGAGCAGCAGCGGCGGGTGCCCGGCGAACGCGCGCGCGACCGCCACGCGCTGCTGCTCGCCGCCGGAGAGCTGGTGGGGGTAGTTGTGCAGCTTCGTCGAGAGGCCGGTCAGGCGCAGGATGTCCGGCAGCGTCGAGCGGATCTGCTTGCGCGATGCTCCCGTGACCTGCAGCGCGTAGGCGATGTTGTCGTAGACGGTCCGCGTCGGCAGCAGCTTGAAGTCCTGGAAGACGACGCCGACGTTGCGCCGGTAGTACGGAACCTTCTTGCGCTCGATGTTGGCGAGGTCGCGGCCAGCCACGCGGATGCGCCCGTCGGTCGGCTCGAGCTCCTTGATCAGGAGTCGCATGATCGTCGACTTGCCCGACCCGGTCGGGCCGACGAGGAAGACCATCTCCTGCCGGCGCACAGCGAAAGTCGCCCGTTCCAGGCCGATGCCGCCCGGCCCGTAGAGCTTGGAGACGCCCCGGAACTCGACGACGCTCGGGCGCTCCTCCCGCGGCGGCGGCACAGCGCGGCGCGTGGCTGGATGCGGATCGCGGCGGCGCTCGCGCCCGGGCGGGGGCGCGTCGCGGCTGCGGCGATCGCCACCCGCAGGCAGCAGTGTCTCGGTCGATGGCATGGCCCGGGAGAGTACCGTGGCCTCGCTCGCGCTCCCGGCAAAAGCCCTGCATGCAACGGCTTTTGCAGGAAGGGCAGAAATCCCCGCCAGCGCGGCGCTCGACGGCGGATATCGTGGGCGTCGCGATGACCGACATCCACTCCACGACGGTTGCCTCCAACGAACTGCCGATCCACCGCATCCCGCTCCCGGGCACGCGCGCGCTGACGGTGCTCGTCGCCTTCGACGCAGGCGCGCGCAACGAGCGCCCGGAGGAGAACGGCATGGCGCACTTCCTCGAGCACCTCGTGTTCAAGGGCGGTGAGAAGTACGAGACCTACCGCGACGTCAACGAGACGGCCGAGCGCCTGGGCGGCGTGCTCAACGCCTACACGAGCCACGACCTCGTCGCCTTCCACATCACCGTCCGCGCCGAGAGCGCCGGCGCGGCGATCGACCTGCTCTCGGACTTCGTCGGGCGCCCGCGGCTGAACGCCGAGGAGCTCGACCGCGAGCGCGGCGTCGTCATCCAGGAGATCAACCGCGCCTTCGACCAGCCCTCGATGATCGCCGAGTACCTGATCGACAAGGCGGCGTTTGGCGAGCATCCGCTCGGTCGTACCGTGCTCGGTCCTGAGGAGAACCTGCGCAGCTTCACACGCGAGGGGATCGTCGCCTTCCGCGAGCGCCGCTGGGCCGGAGCGAGGGGCGGCGCGTTCCTCGTCGGCAACCTCGACCACCTGCCGCAGGAGGCTGAGCTGCAGGAGTGCTTCGCGCGCTTTCCGGCCCTCTCGGCTCCCGATCCCTACGAGCCCGCGCCCGAGTTCGCGCCGCAGACGCTCGTGGAGGAGCGCGAGACCAACCAGTCGCACCTGCGCATGATCTACCGCCCCGACGTCGCTGTCTCAGACGTGCGCGAACGTGCGGCGCTGTCGATCTACTCGACGTTGCTCGGCGGCTCGATGGGGTCGCGGCTGTTCGACGAGATCCGCGAGAAGCGCGGGCTCTGCTACTCGGTCTACGCGATCACGCATGCGTTCGCCGACGTGCCGATCCTGCAGCTCGGGTCGGGCCTCGAGTCGGCCAAGTGCATCGAGGCCTACACGCGCATGCGCGAGATCGTCGATGAGCTGCGCGCGGATGGACCGACCGAGGAGGAGGTCCAGCGAGCGCGCGCCTATGCCGCCGGGCGCTTGGTGCTCGCGTTCGAGAACACCAATGCCGTCGCCCGCTACGCGGCCAATCAAAAGATCGTCCACGGCGAGCAGATCGACCCCGACGCGGCGATCGCCGCGCTCGACGCGGTCACCTTCGAGGAGGTCCAAGAGGTCGCCGCCGGCGTGGCCGACAACCTCGCGATCGCATGCGTGGGGCCGCACACGGCCGCGGAGTTCTGAGGATCACGAGAGCGTCCCGCAAGCCGCCCGGTCAGGACACTCCCAACTGCTCCAGGCGCCGCACACGAGGCGAGTGCGGCCCGGTCATCTCGCCGATCCACCGCGTCACCACCTCCAGGTCGATTGAGCCCTTCGCCACCATCGACTCGATGTCCGCCCAGTCCTGGGTTCGATCGAACATCGCCTTGAAGACGGCGAGCGAGATACAGCCGATGACCGGGATCGTGCGTCCCATGAACTCAACCTCTCGCACGCTCTTCTGTACCTCGTCGTGGAAAGGAACGTTGTTGAGGAACACGTCGATGGGCACGTCGTCCCATAGCAATCGCACCTGCCCATCCCGCTCGGCGACGGCGATGTCACTCGGCGTCACGCTCACCTCCGGCGGCAATGCCTCGGCAACCTCACGGAAGCGCTCCTGCGCGACGAACACGTTCACATCGAGATCGCGCGTTCCGCGCGGCTCCGCTGTGCAGTAGCCGAGCGCGATCGCGCCCCCAATCGCGTGCGGCAGGCCCGCTTCGGCGAGAGCGTCGTGCACCGCCAGCAGTCGCTCGGCCAGGAGGCTCATGCAACGGCGCGGTAGAGCGGCGGGTAGGCCAACTCGCGCCGCGGCCGATATGGCAACTGCTCGGCGAGGTCGAGCACTTGGGCGAGGATCCTGCCGGCGCGCTCAGACGACGACTCGGCAGACGGCGAATCCACCCGCACCTCCTGTCCTGCCGCGGCGGCAATCCGGGCGAGTGCCGCCACCGAAGGCTGGCGGCGCCCGTGCTCATACGCACTCAGCACTGAGCTGTGGATGCCCGTCCGGCGCGCGATCTCCGCCTGACTCAGCCCACTCTCACGCCTGATCTGACCGATCAGCTCTCCGGCAATACGTTCCTCGGACCGTGGCACACCTTCATATTAGCGTATCCGCTAATTTGGTCCCTTACACTTAGCTTATTCGCTATGGTGAGGAGCGCTCAACCGATCGCCACCATGCGGTCGATCGGCACTTTCGCGCGAACCGCGATCTCCTCCGGCACGCGCACCTCGAACTTCATCTCACGCAGCGCGTCGCGCAGCTTGGGCAGCGTGATCATCTTCATGTACATGCACGAGGCCTCGGCGTTGGCCGGGATGAACTCGACGTCCGGAGCGGCCATGCGCAGCGGGTGCAGCATCCCGGTCTCGGTAGCCACGACCGCCTGTGCGCCGGCGCCGTTGGCCTTGCTGCGCTGCTCTGCATCGCGCGCATAGGCGAGCATGCCGCCAGTCGAGAGCATGTGCACCCCCTCCGAGGAGACATCGCCCGCGGCGACGTACTCCATCACGCTCGTCGAGCAGCCGCACTCGGGATGGATCAAGAAGTCGGCGCCCGGATGCGCCGCGCGCGTGGCCTCGATGTCGCTCGGACGGATACCGGCGTGCACGTGGCACTCACCGTCCCACACGTGCATGCGCTTGCCGAGCTCCTTCTCCACGTACGCGCCCAGCCACATGTCCGGGCCGAACAGGATCTCCGTGTCTGGGCCATGCGTCTCATGAATGTGGCGCACGACGTCAACGGCGTTCGCCGAGGTGCAGCAGTAGTCGGTCAGCGCCTTGACCTCCGCGGTCGTGTTGACGTACATGACGACGACACCCTGCGGATACTGCTCGCGCCAGCCGGCCAGCTGCTCGGCGTCGATCGATGCCGCCAGCGAGCAGCCGGCGTCGAGATCGGGGATCAGCACGGTCTTCTCCGGACACAGGATCGATGCCGTCTCGGCCATGAAGTGAACTCCGCAGAAGACGATCGCCTCGCCCTCGGCGGCGGCTGCCTGGCGCGAGAGGCCGAGCGAGTCGCCGACGTAGTGTGCGACGTCCTGCACCTCCGGCACCTGGTAGTTGTGCGCCAGGATGACCGCGTGGCGCTCCTGCGCGAGCGCCCTGATCTCCTCCTGCATGCTCGCGATCTCCTGCGGCGTCAGCATCCCCAGCGGGGACTGCGAGGGAGCCATCGGTAGCACCGGGGCCATCGGCAGGTTCATGCTCAGATTCTATCCCTGCTCGCCTGCGGTCCCGGGTCTCACCCTGGGCGCGCTCGCGCGAGCGGGGTGTGACTGCGAGAGCCCGTGTCCAGGGCTAGAGCTCGAGCATCAGCGAGAGGTCGAGCGCCGGCGCGGAGTGCGTGAGCGCGCCCATCGACACCCACCCCACCCCCGTCTCGGCGATCGCGCGCAGGCTCTCGAGGGTCACGCCACCGCTGGCCTCCAGCTCGGCGCGACCGGCGACGAGAGCCACCGCGTCTCGCAGCTGCTCGACGCTCATGTTGTCGAGCAGCATGCGCGGGGCGCCCGCCGCGAGCGCCTGCTCGATCTCCTGGCGGTCGCGCACCTCGACCTCGAGCATGGCCGCGAGCTGAGGTGCCCTCGCGCGCGCTCGTGCCACCGCCGCCGCGATGCCGCCGGCGGCGGCGATGTGGTTCTCCTTGATCAGGATCGCGTCGTAGAGCCCCGCGCGGTGGTTGCTCGCGCCGCCAGCCGCCACGGCCGCCTTCTCCAGGGCACGCAGGCCGGGGGTGGTCTTGCGCGTGTCCAGCACGCGTGCGCCGGTTCCCTGCACCGCGCTCACCGCGCGCGCCGCCATCGTCGCGACGCCCGAGAGGTGGGCAAGGAAGTTGAGCGCCGTGCGCTCGCCGCCGAGCAGCGCCCGCGCGTTGGCGCCGATCGACATCACCGGCCCGCCGTGCTCGCGCCAGACGCCCTCCTCGGTCAAGCGCTCGATCTCAGCGTGCGGGTCGAGCGCGACGAACACAGCCGTCGCCGCGTCCAGCCCGAAGATCGTTCCGGGCGCCTTCTGTGTGATCCTCGCGAGCGCACGCGCGTCCTCCTCGACGGTCGCCGCACCAGTCACGTCGCCGGTGCCGAGGTCCTCTGCCAGCGCCCGCGAGATGAGCTCCTCGATGCCCTCCACCGCTACTCCTCCGGCGAGGCGGCCGCGAGCAGGTACGCACGCACGAACCCGTCGAGATCCCCCTCGAGCACGCGCTGCACGTCGCCCATCTCATAACCCGTGCGATGGTCCTTGACCATCGTGTACGGGTGCAGCACATAGGAGCGGATCTGCGAGCCGAAGTTGACGTCCTGCGCCTCGCCCTTCTCCCGCGCGATCTCCTCCTGGCGCTCGCGCTCTCGCCGCTGGAGCAGCTTGGCGCGCAGCATTGCCATCGCCGTCGCACGATTGGAGGACTGCGAGCGCTCGTTCTGGCACTGCACGACTATGCCGCTTGGGCGGTGCGTGATGCGGACGGCCGAGTCGGTCTTGTTGACGTGCTGGCCGCCGGCGCCCGAGGCGCGGTAGGTGTCCACCTGCAGGTCGTCTTCGTTGATGACGATCTCGCCCGTGTCCTTGACCACCGGCGCCACCTCGACGCCGGCGAAGCTCGTCTGGCGCCTGTGCGCGGAGTCGAATGGCGACAAGCGCACCAACCGGTGCACCCCACGCTCGGCTCCAAACAGTCCATACGCGTTCTCCCCGGACGCCCGGAACGTCGCCGACTTGATGCCAGCTTCCTCGCCGGCGCTCGCCTCTAGGATCTCGACTGCGAAGCCGCGGCTCTCCCCCCAGCGCATCTCCATCCGCAGCACCATCTCGGCCCAGTCCTGCGCGTCGGTGCCGCCCGCGCCGGCGTTGACCGTCACGAGCGCATCGCCCGCGTCGTATCGACCGGAGAACAGGCGCTGCTCCTCCAGCGCCGCCAAGCGCGCTTCGTACAACAGCAATTGCTGCGATTCGAGTTTGCGTTCGTTCCGGCTGTTGTTCCAAATTTTGATGGGCAGCGTCACGGCGAACAGTGTTGCAGCGAACAGAGCGACGGTCTCCAAGGTTGTTGGATGATCCAATTCCTGGTAGAGGGAGAAAATTGCGCCCTTGGGGGCTACCGCCGCAATCGAGATACGGACGGCCTCTGCTACCAGAATGGTAAGGGCGCAGGCGAGTCCGAATGCGGTCTTGCGCAGATCGTATTTCTTGTTCCGGAAAAGGCGGTAGACGCTGAGGTCGAACCAGGGCGAAAAGTGCCAGATGTCTTCGAGTTCCGGAGCCACGTCGCGCAGCAGCCCGCCCGATACGCCGACCGCGGCA
>JBBSDZ010000053.1:0-15672 GCA_038240205.1 Solirubrobacterales bacterium
GGGGAGGGTCGGCGCCGTGCGCGGGCTCGCCCTCGACGGTGAACTCGACCGAGTCGCTCGACGGGTGGCCCGTGCCCGCGACGACCCCGACGCTGCCCCACGGCAGCTCCGGGTGCACGTGCGCAGCGAGCACGGCCGCTGGAGCGGGCTCGCCCAGACCTTCGCGCAGCAGCTCCTGCGCGCCGGAGGGCAGCGCCTCCTCGCTCGGCTGGAAGATCGCCAGCAACGGCGCCGGCAGCTCCTCGCCGAGCGCGTCGGCGGCGCGCATCAGCGCGACCAGCGCCGCCATGTGCACGTCGTGTCCGCAGGCGTGCATCGTCTCGCCGCGCGCGCTGTATGGAGCGTTCGTACGCTCGCGGATCGGCAGGCCGTCGAGCTCCGCGCGTATCGCCAGCGGAGGCGCCCCGCCGCGACCGACGCGTGCCAGTCGCCCGGTCCCGGCCACGGTCGTGCAGGCGACCGGCAGCGCAGCGGCGACGAGCGCCCCCGTCTGCTGCTCGCAGCGTGCAAGCTCGGGCTGCTCGTGCAGTGAGTGGCGCAGCTCCACCGCCCACGGCAGCTCACGCTCGAGTTGCCCCAGCAGGCGCTCGAGCAGCGGGTCAGTAGATCCGGGCATAGAGCCTGCACAACTCGTCCAGGTCGAGCTCCGCGGCGGCCGAGATCTCGGCCCGCTTGACGCCGACGTAGGCGTCGTAGAGCAACGGCGAGAGCCAGCCGCGCGCGGTCTCGTCGTGCGCGAGCGCCTCGAGCGCCGCCTCGATCGAGCGCGGCAGAGCGCCGACGCGATATAGCGCCGCCTCAGCCTCGTTCAGCAGCGCCGGGTCGCGGTCGAGGATTGGCGCCGGCTCGAGCTCGCCGCGCACGCCGGCCAGCCCCGCGAGCACGATCGCCCCGAGCGCCAAGTGAGGGTTTGCGGCTGCGTCCGCGCCGCGGTACTCCAAGCGCAGTTGCTCGGCAGCGCTCGCGCCTGAGGCTTCCGCGGACACCAGCGGCGGGATCCGCAGCAGCGCTTCGCGGTTCTGTGCGCCGAGACAGACCGCCCCAGCGCTCCAGCGGTGGGGTTGCAGGCGCACCGCCGACAGCGGGCTCGGAGCGGTGAGCGCGCTGAGCGCCTCAGCGTGCCGCAAGATGCCCGCCGCGAAGCGCCCGCCAAGCTCGCTCAGCCCGGACGGACGGGCGCTGTCGTGCAGCGCCGAGTCGCCGCCCTCGTCGAGCAGGCTGAGGTGGACGTGCACGCCGTTGCCCGCCTGCGAGGGGTCGAGCAGTGGCGAGAAGCTGGCCCGCACGCCCGACCACCGCGCCGCCTCGCGCACGATCTCACGCAGAGCGACGGCACGGTCGGCCGCTGCCAGGCCCGCGGCGGGCGCCACCGGGATCTCGAACTGATGCGAGGCGTACTCGGGCATGAACCGCTCCGGCACGAGGCCGGCCTGCTCCAGCGCGTCCATTGCCAACGAAGGGAACGGCTCGGCCCGCCGTTGTGCCTCCAGCGAGAACGGCAGCGCGGCCGGCGCCTCGTCGAGAAGCTGGAACTCGTGCTCGAAGCTCGCCTGCACGCGCAGCCCGAGCTCGGCCTCGAGCTGCTCGAGCGCTCGGCGCAGGAACCCCCGCGGACAGCACTCCCAAACGCTGCCGTCGATCTCGGCGATGTCGCAGAGCACGAGCTCGAGCGGGCTGATGCCGCCGGGCGCCTCTACGCGCACGTGCGTGTCGAGATCGGGCAGCAGCCGTAGATCGCCAGTCGATCCGAACGGGGTCTCCTCGGCGAGCGGGCCGAGCGGTGTCAGCGAGTGGTTGGCCGGCACCCAGCCGACGCCGGCGTCGACGTGCGGCGCGAGTTGTTGTACCGGCAGCGAGCGCCCGCGCACGATCGCGCCGAGATCGCAGCAGACGAGCGCAACCAGCTCGCCGGCGCTCATGCGAGCGCCTCGACCGTGAGCGTGCCGTTGTCCCAGACGTCCTCACGCAGCCCGAGGCGCTCGGCGCCGGCGCGGATGCCGGCAGCGTCCTCAAGCGATGCGACCACGATCATGCCGCCAGGCGCCATTCCAGGCCGCTGCAGCGCCGCTGTGAGGCACGCCTCGGGCTGCAGGTGCACGCCGCCGCGGCCGAGCGCAGGGTAGGTGTCGGCGATTCCGTACAGCCGCCCGCCCGGGCCGCTGACGCGGCCGAACACGCACACGAAGTGCCCGACGTCCCAGTCCGGCAACGGTCCGTCGAGCGAGCCGTCGAGCAGGTAGCCGAGCAGCTGATCTGCGGACGGCGCAGATCCCCAAAGGTGTCGGGTGGCGACGTTGGCGATCAGCGCCACCGGGTGCTCGATCGCCGCCAGCAGCGCGAACAGCCCGTCGAGTGCGCCGGGAGTCCACGGACCCGGATAGGGGAGCGCCGCGAGACGCTCGCCGGACAGCGCTGAGATCGCGCGCACCACGCCTGCGCAGTTCGTGCCTGACACAGATGCCTCCTCGATGAACGGAGGCACGATGCGGTAATCGCGCCGCCCGCCTTCGCCGTGCGGCAGCGCGCTCGTGTCGGGAACGCGCGAGACGACGCTGCCCGCTGCGAGTCCCACCGCGTCCTGATCCAGCCGCTCTCCGGCGACCCGCTCGATGCCGGCTGCGTGCAGCGCGAGCGCGCCGCAGAAGGCGCCGCACAGGTCATCGCGCTGGGGCAGCTCGCGCGCGTGCTCGCGCAGAAGCGTCCGCGCTCCACCGAGCAGTGTCAGGTCTAGTGCAGCGGCCGTGCCCATGGCCGCAATCTACCGCGCCGAGGGCGCCCCACCGACGGCGTCGCCGAGCTTGCGTCTGCGCTGCTCCACGCGCGCGAAGCGTGCTTTTGACCGTGCCATCTTGCGCCCGTCCGGGACATAGCGCCGCCGCGCCCACGGCGATGTCGGCGAGGCCAGTCGGATCGCGCCGATCAGCGACGCCGGGAACAGGAAGACCCCGACCAGGCCGAGCAGGGGCTTACCCTTGAGGATCGCCAGCGCCGACAGCAGCAGGTCGATCAGCACGGCCACGACGAGCGAGCTGACGGACCCGCTCTGGTTGGACAGGTCGAACGGCGCGAGGCCGAGCACCGTCATGCCGCCGAGCAGCGCCGCGACGACGACCGCGTCGAGTGAGCTGCGCCCCTCCTGCGACCAGTAGACGTCTTCCAGGCGCACCCACAGCGCGAACTCGTCGAGCGTCAGTCCGGCGCCGATCCCGAACGCGGCCGCGAGCACCTCCGAGAACGGGCTGCCCGGCTTCAGCACGAAGTTGAGGAAGCCGCTGCTCATGATCAGCACGATTCCCCAGACGAGGTGGTGCAGATGCAGACCGCTCTTGGTCTTCACGCTGCCCGGCCACCACGTCACCTTCGGGCTGCGGATCAGGCGCGCGCTCGTGCGTATGAAGAGAAAGGCGCCGAGGAAGGAGCCGAGCAAGATGAAGCCCGAGCGCTGCCCGCGATCGTCGAGGAAATGCTGCGAGATCTGGATGTGGATGTCCAGCATCGGCCGGGACACTAGCTGCGCGCGCAGGCGCTACATCCACAGCGCGTCACGGCGATCGCCGGCCGCGGCTGCACCGGCGACCGAGCGGCCGTCGAGCTTCGCCAGCAGTGCATCGACGCAGACCGGGTCGAACTGCGTGCCGGCGTTCGTGCGCAGCTCCGCGCAGGCCTGCTCGATGCCGAGCGCCGTGCGGTAAGGACGCCTGCTCGTGATCGCGTCGAAGGCGTCGGCGACAAGCAGGATGCGCGACGCCTGTGGGATTGCCTCGCCGCTGAGCCCGTCCGGATAGCCGGCGCCGTCGAAGCGCTCGTGCGAGTGGCGCACCCACGGCACGATCGTCTCCAGGCCCTCGATCTGCGCGACGATCTCGGCCCCGATGTCCGTGTGCTGGCGGATCGTCACGACCTCCTCGTTCGCCAGCGGGCCAGGCTTGGTGAGAACCTTCTCCGGCACCCTGATCATGCCCACGTCGTGCAGCATCGCCGCGATGCGCAGCTTCCCGAGCATGTCCGCATCCCATCCGAGCTCCGCCGCGATCTCGACGGCCCAGTCGCCGACCGCGCGCGAGTGCTCGTGCTCTGCGTCCATGCGCAGGTCGATCGCATGCGCGAGCGTCGCCGCCCAGCTGAGGCGCTCGGTCGGCTGCGAGGCGCTCGACTCGGCGCGGCCCTCGCGCGAGGCGTACAGGCGCTGGTCGGCCTGGCGCGTCAGCTCCTCGAGGCTGCTGCCGTCAAGTGGGAACGTCGCGATACCGATCGATGCCGGAGCGCGCTCGCTGAGCGCCAGCTTGATCCGCTCGGACGCCTGCAGCGCGGCCGTCGGCTCGATGTCGGCGAACAGCACCGCAAACTCGTCGCCTCCGAGCCGCCCAATCGAGTCGGCCGGCCGGATCACCGAGCGCAGCGTCTGCACCGTCCAGCACAGTAGTTCGTCGCCGACGGCGTGGCCGTAGCGGTCGTTGACCGGCTTGAAGTGGTCGATGTCGAGCAGCAGCACGGCCCCCTGGCGGCAGCGCCTCGCGACGGTCGCGATCTCCGCGACAGCGCGCTCCTCGAAGCCGCGGCGGTTCAAGCAGCCCGTCAGCGGGTCCGCCCGCGAGACCTCAGTGAGCGCGGATCGCTGGCGGTCGTGGTTACGGGCCTGGAAGGCGCTCATCGCGCCCGTGCACACGAGCACGACCGCGAACAGCGCCTGATAGCTCCACCGCGAGCCGCCGATCGTGACGGCGAGGGCGAGATAGGCGGTGACCGTGAGCGTTCCCACCACGGCGACCGAACGCAACGGGTAGGTCGCCGCGGCGAACGTCACCGGCACGAAGAAGATCAGCACGAGCGGGCTCGCCGTGCCGCCGTCGGCCAGCGTCAGCAGCGAGACGAGGACCAGGTCGAGCACGCTCCACGTCAGAAAGAAGGGCTCGCGGAAGCGGCTACGCACGACGCGCTCGCGCGAGAGCAGCGAGATGCCGATGCCGGCGAGCATTCCAGCCGCGAACAGCGCCGCGAGCGCGAGCCGGTGCGGGCGGTACCAGGTGATCGCCACGTACAGCGCACCCGTGCCGCAAAGGACGTAGGTCAGCCACACGCCCGCGACCATCGTCGCTTCGCGCATGCGCAGCGCCGACGAGTCGATGATCCCGCGGTCATCGTGGTCCATGAGCTACTTGTCGGGCGCCCGCGCCGTGGACTTGAGGCGAGCGGGCGGTTTATCCCTGTCCAGCGGGCTAAGGGATCGCTCGCAGGCTGCCGATGAGGGAGTCGTGAGCACTCAATCGCGCCTCTCCTCAAGCCCGGTCCGCACAGCACGAAACGCCGTATCGCGCCGCGTACACAGGGGTCCGCTCTCCGCGCTCCTGCTCGCGGGCATCGCGCTGCTGCTGGCGGTTCTCGTCGCGCCGGCTGGGGCGGTTGTGACCGAAGTGGGCGCCAGCACGGTCGGGGCGCAACCGCGCGAAGCCGAAAAAGTGTCATTCGGTCAGGGCGCCCTCGCTGAAAGCTTCAACAACCCGACCGGCAACCCGGTGCTCCACGCGACGAGGACGTACTCGATCTACTGGGACCCGACGAACAACTACCACTCGGATTGGATGAACCTGATTAACACGTTCTTCCACGACTTCGGCAGTGAAAGCGGCGCCGGGAATCTCAGCACGGTGTTCTCGGTCGACACTCAGTACACGGACCGGACCAATCAGCCGGCGTCGTATGCCTCGACCTTCGAGGGCTCTTACCACGACACCAACGCGTATCCGAGCTCGGGATGCACCGACCCCAATCCGCCGGCGCTGGAAGATCGCGTGGTCATCAACAAAGCTCACACGATCGTCTGCCTCACTGACAAACAAGTTCAGGAAGAGGTCAAACGCATGATCTCCCAGCACGCGCTGCCGACCGGCATGGGCACGGTGTACTACCTGCTCACTCCTCCCAGCATCGCCGTCTGCCTCGACGCGGGCGGGTCGACCGGGCATTGCTCGGACTACACCGGCAGCGTCGGCGGATCGAGCTACAAACAGAGCTTCTGCAGCTACCACTCGGCCGTGAACCCCGGAAAACTCGCGACGGGTGACGCGAACACTGTCCTGTACGCGGCGATCCCATGGACGGCCGGCGGTCTCGGCGACGGGAAACTGTCCGGCCAGAGTCCTGCGTTCGACTGCCAAGACGGCGGCTTTGACGCGAGCAACACGAAAGAAGTCGAGCCGCGGGAGAAACAGAAAATCAAATCGAAAAAAGAAGAAGAAACCCTCGAAGAAAAGAACCCCGAAGAAAAGAAAGTACAGGAAGAAGCGGAAGCTCTCGAAGGCCCCCACCAGCAGGAGCCCAACCAGGGTGGGTGCCCGAGCGAAGACGGCTTCTGCGATCACGGGCTCGCCGACCTGATCATCAACCAAGTCGCAGTCGAGCAGCAGAACGCGGTCACCAATCCTCTGCTCAACGCTTGGCAGGACTCTGCACGCAACGAGGCGACCGACGAGTGCCGCAATTTCTTCGCCTTGACGGTAGGCGGCAGCCTCACGGCTGAACCTCTGTCCCGCGCCGGCACCCTCTACAACCAGTCGATCAACGGCGGCACGTACTATCTCAATGACGCGTTCAACGCGGCCGGGAACAGGCTGGCCTTCCCCGGCCTCCCGTGCAAACACGGAGTGAACCTGATCCCCCGCTTCACCGCGCCCAACCCGGTCAATTCCGGCGAGCTCGTGGGCCTCAACGGGATGGAGTCCCTGGTCGATCTCAACTCGACGATCGGCTACCCAGTCAGCGGGGAAGGCAAAGTCACTTACGCCACCTACACCTGGAACTTCGGCGACGGGACGCCGGTCGTCTCCGGCTTCGCCCCCGGATCGCCCTCACAGAACGCCCCCGAACTGACCCAGTGCGAAGCGCCGTGGATCGCACCGTGTGCCGGCAGCGTCTTTCACTCCTACCAGTACGGTGGCACGTATGAAGCGACGCTGACGATCCACGACGTCGGCGGGCACACAGCCTCTGTCACCAAATCGATCACGGTAAGCGGCCCTGCTCGCCCCACTCCGCCCGAACCCGCGCCGGCTCCGGCTCCTGCGCCTGCACCGCCTCCTGCGCCCGGGGTCACCACCGGCGGCAAAACCGGCGGCGGCTCGGTGGGCAGCACGACGACCACCAGGCCAGTGGCAACCCAGGCCGTCACCTCGCACAGCCTCGCCTCAGTCTTGCGCGGTGGCCTCGTCATCAAATACTCGGTCAACGAACAGGTCGCCGGACGCTTCGAGGTGCTGCTCGCGAGCTCGATCGCCCGTCGCATCGGCCTCCACGGCCCCGCGGCCACCGGCCTTGCGAAAGGAACGGCTGCGCAGATGGTGATTGCGAAAGCCGTGCTCGTGACCACCAAAGGCGGCCACAGCACCTACAAGATCAAGTTCAGCAAAGCCACCGCGGCGCGCCTGCGCAAACTGAAGAAGGTCTCGCTGATGATCCGGCTGGTAGTGCACAACGCTTCGAGCCCGGTCGCCACGACGGTTCTCAACACCGTCGACTTGGCACGCTGACGAGGGCCTCGCGCCCCGCCGCGCGAGTCACGCGGCGTGATCCGCCTCGATCAATGTTCGGGTGGTTCACCGCGCTTGGCTTTCGCCTTGGCACTGAAGACGAAGCGCCACAGCGCGAACAGCAACAGGTAGCCGGTGACGAGCGAGATCACCGAGACCACGGCGATCGCCGTGCCGTCGCCGCCGCTTTCGGTGAGCGCTTCACCGTCGAGCGCCAGCTGCAGCATGCTTGCCGCGAGAACGCTCGCCGCGGCGATCATCGCTCGGCTCGTGCCTCCGCCGTGACGATGGCTTCGCCCGCGGCGCGCATCACAGGCCGGGCCAGTGCCGCACGACGTAACCGCTGTTGTCCGTCGGGCTGACCTGCCATCGCGAGGCATACACGCCGCTGCGCCCGGCAGTGTCGAACAGGACGCCGTCGACATACATGTACGTGTGGCCGGCCGCCGCGTAGACGGTGATGTAGCGGCCGGGGCCGGCGGCGCCCCAGCTCTCCAGTTCGCCCGAGGTCTGGGGCGCGCTCAGCAGTCCCCCTGCGGCAAGCGCGTAGCTGACCGAGCCTGAGCAGTCATACGCGTTGTCGACGAACGAGGCGTGGCCGCCGCCGAAGACGTATGGGAAGTTCGTGATCGCGTTGGCGCCGGCGATCACCCGCTGCACGACTTCCGGCACGTTCGTCGGGATCGGGATCGTGCCGTTGCCGCCGACCGAGTTGCCACCCGCGACCGGAGTCAGGCGCTTGCTCTGCGCCTGCTTGGCCGTGCGTTCGACAGACTGCATCTGCGCAAGCTCCTTCTTGACTTGCGCGTCCGAAGGCGCGCCCGCGGCGACGATCTGATCGCTCGCCTTCGACGGTGTCGTCGCGGCTTTGTGATGGACCGTGCTCGACGCGGGGAAGCTGCGCGCTTCCTCCGGATCGGCGACCTCGGACACGTTCACGCGCTTACCCCCGGCGCCCGCGCCCGCGCCCGCGCCCGCGCCGGCGGCTTGCCCTTGGCCGCCCGCCACCGAGCTCGATCTCGTGCTGGGCGGGGACTTGCGCGCGGCGAGCGCACTCGTCTTCGCAGTCGAGCCGCCCGAGGAGTCGCCGTTCCTCAGGAGCAGGACGATCGCCAACGCGATCAGCGCCGCCGCGAGCAACGCGAGCAGGATCGAGCGCCGCGAGAACCTGCCGCCGAGCGGTCCAGGCGCGTGGACTTCAGGTGTGTCCATCACCGTGCAAGGCTAGCGGTCGTCCCCTCGGCCGGTGCCAGGTGGGTCCGCGGCGAGGTCGAGCCGAAACGTGATCACCAGTCCATCCCCGGGCGGTGACAGAAGGTCACTGAGCTAACCTGCACCGATGCCTGACGAGGCCACCGCCGTGGATGTCCACGCCCCGAACGTCAGCCCGCCACCGCCAGCACAGCCGCCCCCGCAGCCGCACATGCGCCTGTGGCATGGGTTGCGCCGACCGTCCAACTGGCTCCAACTCGTGCGCTTCGGCATCGTCGGCGGGCTCGGCTTCATCGTCAACCTCGCCGTGTACTCCCTGTTCGTCCACCCGCTTGGCGTGGACTACCACGTCGCCGCCGTCGCCGCGTGGCTGGTCGCGGTGCTCAACAACTTCGTCCTCAACCGCCACTGGACCTTCGACGCGCGCGGCGGGCGCACGCATGCCCAGGCGATCCGCTTCATGGTCGTGAGCGTCGCAGCGTTCGGCGTCAACCTGCTGCTGCTGACGCTGTTCGTGGAGACCGCCGGGCTCGCCAAGGTGCCCGCGCAGGCGCTCGCCGTGGCAGGCTCGATGCCCTTCAACTTCCTCGGCAACAAGCTCTGGACCTTCACCGCAGGCACCGATCAGGCTGCCGAGCCGGCACTCTGAGCGGGCCGCTCGAGCCCGTTGGCCGGGCCTGACGGGTACCTATACTCTGGCCTTTCCCCCTCCCGGAGGACTTGCGTGCAGGAAATGGTCATCTACGGCGTCAGCTTCGACATGGTTGGCAAGCAGCCGATCGTGCTCCTGAAGACGGTCGAGGGCAACAAGTTCCTGCCGATATGGATCGGGCATCCCGAGGCCGCATCGATCCTGATGAAGCTTCAGGGCGCCGGGACGCCGCGGCCGATGACGCACGACCTGCTCTGCGACATCCTCGGCGAGCTCGAGGTCAAATGCACGCAGGTCTCCGTCACCGAGCTGCGTGAGAACACGTTCTTCGCCTCGATCACGCTCAACGTCGGCGGGCGCGAGCTGGAGATCGACTCCCGCCCGAGCGACGCCATCGCCCTCGCGGTGCGCTCTGGAGCGCCCATATACGCCGCCGAGGAGGTCATCGCCGAGTCGGCGATCGAGTTCGAGCACGACGTGGAGGAGTCAGAGGACGTCGTCGAGAAGTTCAAGGAGTTCCTCGACGAGGTTTCTCCGGAGGACTTCGCGGCGGGCGACTCTTAACGCGTCCAGGCGCTCGCCAGCACCCGCGAGACCAGCTCGTCGAAGCCGATGCCCGCCGCGTCGGCCGCCTGGGGCAGCAGGCTCGTCTCGGTCATGCCGGGCACGACGTTCGTCTCGAGCACCCACAGCTCTCCGCTCTGCTCGTCGAGCATCAGATCGATGCGTGCCACTCCGTGGCACCCGAGCAGCTGGTAGACCTCGAGCGCCAGCTCCTGCGCACGAGCGGTCGTGTCGGCCTCGAGCTCAGCCGGGCACACGAACGTCGTCATCCCGATCTCATATCGAGATTCGTAGTCGTAGAAGTCCTCCTCTCGGGGGACCGCCTCGACGACCGGCAGGGGAACGGCACCCGCCGGCCCATCGATCACGGAGACCGCGAGGTCCCGGCCCTTGATGTAGCGCTCGAGCAGGATCTTGCGGCCGTAGGAGAAGGCGCCGACGAGCGCCCCCGGCAGCCCCTCGCCGCTGCGCGCGAACTTCACGCCAAGCGCTGAGCCCTGGCTCGCCGGCTTGACCACGAGCGGGAAGCCGAGCGCCGCTTCGATCTCACCCAGCGCCTCGCCGGCGCCCAGCTCCTTGATCGACGTCTCGCGCAGCGAGCGGAAGTCCGGGGTGGGGATGTGGGCGTTGCGCATCAGGTGCTTGGCCAGCACCTTGTCCGTGCACGACATGCACGCAGCCGGGCCTGAGCCGGTGTACGGCACGCCGCTCGCTTCCAACAACGACTGCACCGTGCCGTCCTCGCCGTCCGGTCCGTGCAGCGCGATGAACGCGGCATCCGGCCTCTCCGCGCGCAGCTTCGCAATCAGCTCCGGGCCGACGTCGATGCCGAGCACCTCGTGCCCGAGGCGCGCGAGCGCCTCCTGCGCGTGCGCCCCCGAGCGCAGCGAGACGTTGCGCTCGAGCGAGCGCCCGCCCTTGAGCACCGCCACCTTGCGGGCAGTGCTCATCGATCCTGGCGTCGGCGTGCCGATGCGTCCTGGTCGCGACGCGGCAGCGCCACGACGTCCGCCAGCGGAGCCTTCTGCTCAGGCGGCTCGTCGTTCTCAGCCTTGCTCTCGCCGCGTGCCGCCACTGCCGGGGCGCCTGCAGTCAGCGAGCCATACAGCCCAACCTGCTCGCCGACGACCTTGCCGATGCGCCGGATGCCCTCGCGGACATCAGCGTCCGGGACGCCCGCGAAGTTCAGGCGCATCGAGGAGGAGCCGCGCCGGCCATCCACATACGCCGCGCGCCCGGGCACGAACGCGACTCCCTCGCTCTCGCGCGCCTGCGCGAGCAGGTCGGTCGTGTCGATGCGCTCGTCCAGCGTCGCCCAGATGAACAGTCCGCCCTGTGGCTTCGTCCAGCTCGCCTGCTCGCCGAAGTGCTCCTCGAGCGCCTCCAGCATCACGTCGCGGCGGCGCCGGTAGAGCTCCTTGAGCTGATCGAGATACGCCAGCCAACGCGGCCGCCCATCGCTCGCGCACTCCTTGAAGTACGCATCCACGAACAGCTGCGTAACCGGCGAGGAGCACAGGTCCGCGCCCTGCTTGCCCAGGTTCAGCTTCTCGAGCACCGGCCGCGGCGCCACCGCCCAGCCGAGGCGGAGGCCCGGCGAGAGGATCTTCGAGAACGTGCCGAGGTAGATGACGAGATCCGCGCCCGCGCCCATGCCACCCGCCTGGGCGTCGAGCGAGTAGAGGGTCGGCAGCGGCTCGCCCTCGTAGCGCAGTAGCCCATAGGGGTTGTCCTCGAGGATCAGCAGCTCGCGCTCGTGCGCGACCTCGATCAGGCGCCGGCGGCGGGCGATCGACATCGTCACGCCGCCCGGATTCTGGAAGTTGGGGATCGTGTAGATGAACTTCGGGCGGCGCCCTTCGGACTGCAGACGGTCGAGCATCGACTCCAGCTCGTCGATCGGCATGCCGTCCGCATCCATCTCGATCTGTTCGACCTGCGCCTGGTAGGCGCTGAACGTCGGCACGGCGCCCGGGTAGGTGGGCGCCTCGGCGACGATCACGTCGCCCGGGTCGATCAGCGTCTTGCACACGAGGTCGATCACCTGCTGGCCACCGGTCGTCACCAGCACCTCCTCGGCGTCGACGAGCGTGCCCTCGGCGGCCATCACCTCGACGATGCAGCGCACCGTCGCCGCCATCCCTTCGGTCGGCCCGTACTGCAGCGCCCGCGCCGTCGACTCCGCCGCCACCTGTGACATCAGCTTCGCGTACAGCTCCGGCGCGAACGTGCTCGTGTCCGGCAGCCCGCCGGCCAGCGAGATCACGTCCGGCTGCTCGGTCAGAGCCATCATCTCGCGCATCGCCGAGCTTTTCATCCCGCGCGGGCGCGCCGCGAACAGCGACTCGTAGCGCGCCAGCTCGTGCGCTGTAGGCCGGGCGCTGTGCCCGCCACCGGCTCCACTGATCGATCGGCTCATGTATCTGTCGTCTCTGTTCGCCGCCGTGCCCGGCGCACCTCGCGCGAGCGAGCGCTCGGCGCTGTGCGCGTCGTCTATCGTCCTGACCGATCGCAGCGCGGCCAGGAGGGCACGGTAGCGCACGGTTGCGGGCAAATCGCATGAACGGCATCTTCTTCTACATAGGCCTCGGCGCCGGCTTGGCGGTCGCCTGCGGGCTGCGTCCGTTTCTGCCGGTGCTGCTCGCCGGCGCGCTCGCCGCCGCTCCCGCGCTCGGCGTCAGCTTCGCCCACGATCCGTTCCGCTTCGCGCAGTCCGACTGGTGGCTGCTCGTCGTCGTCGTGGCGCTCGCGATCGCCTACGCATTGCAGCTGCTGCTCGGACTCGCCGCGATCCCCGACCCCGCCGCCGAGCGCTCACGCCCTGAGCCGCTCGCCGCGGCCCTCGCCGGTCTCGCCTACGGCAGCGGCGCGCTGCTGTTCGCCGGGACGCTCGCGGCGCACGGCGACGCCTGGTGGCCGGGCCTGCTCGGCGGACTCGCGCTCGTGTGGCTGACGCAGCGATCTGTCGGTCCGGTGTTCGCGCGCGCTCGTGCGCGACTCACCGACGGTGCCGCCAAACAGGCGCTCACGGTCTATCTCGACGCTGCCTCACTGGCGCTCGCGGCGCTAGTCGCGTTGCTGCATCCGCTCGGCTACGTCGCCGTCGCGCTGCTCGCCTGGCTGATCCTGCGCGGGCGCGCCCGCGCGGACGAAAAGTACGCCGGACTGCGCATCTTGCGCCGCTGATGAGCGCCGGTGCTGCCGTCAAGCCGCCCAAGCTCGTCCTCTGCGTGATCGATGCGATGGCCCCGGCAATGCTCGAGGCGGCCGTCGCCTCTGGCGCCGCCCCGGTCCTCGCAACGCTGATCGAGCGCGGGCGCTACGTGTCCGACTGCGTCGCCGCGTTTCCGTCGGTCACGCCCGTATGCGCCGCTTCGATCGTCACCGGCGTCGCTCAGGACGCTCATCACGTCCCGGCCATGAACTGGTTCCACCGCGAGGAGCAGCGCTATGTCGAATACGGCTCGAGCTTTCGCTCGGCGCAGCGCTTCGGCATCGCCCGCCAGCTCACCGACACCGTCTACAACATGAACCGAGCGCACCTCTCCGAGCAGACGCCGACCGTGTTCGAATCGCTCGACGACGCCGACGTCCGCACCGCCGGGACCACCTACCTGATGTACCGCGGCCGCCACCGGCACGAGCCACAGCGCGACACCGCGCTCACGCGTGTCGCCTCCGCGCTGATGCGCCACTCCGTGATGGGCCCGCGCGAGCTCTTCTACGCCGACATCTTCGCCTCGCAGCGGACCGGCTGCCGCTCCGGGCTGGGGATGCCCGGCGTGCGCGACCGCCACTCCGGCTGTGTCTCCAGCTACATGGTCGAGCACGACCTGTTCGACTTCCTGCTGCTGTCGCTCCCCGACAACGACTGGTACTCGCACAAGCACGGCCCCGACGCGCAGCTGCGCTCGCTCGCGCAGGCCGACCTGCAGCTCGCACGCGTGTGCGAGGCCTCTGGCGGGATCGACGAGTTCTTGCGCGAGCACGCCGTGATCGCGATGGCCGATCATTCCCAGGCGCCCGTGACCGACACGATCGCGCTGCAGGACGAGCTCGCCGATCTGGGCGTGCTCGGCCCCTCGCGCTCCTCCGCTGGCGATGACGACGCGCGCATCGCCGTCTGTCCCTCCCAGCGTGCAGCCATGGTCTATGCGCTGCACGAGCCCGAGCGCGACGCCATGCGTGCCTCCGTCGTCGCGCTCGCGCTGGAGATCGAGGGGGTCGAGCATGTGATGTGGCTCGCCCGCGATGCGAACGAAGCCCCGCACGAGGGCGTCATCTCGAGCCCCGCCCACGGCGAGCTGCGCTTCGCCCCCGGCGGGCCGCTCGCTGACCCGCGCGGCGCGCGCTGGAGCGTCGAAGGCCCACTCGCGGCGATCGACGCCACCGTCGAGGACGGACGCCTGCTGACGCCCTCCTACCCGGACGTGCTCGCGCGCGTGTGGGCCGCGCTCACCTGTCCCAGCTCCGGCGAGGTGCTGCTGTCGGCCGCTCCCGGCTACGAGTTCCTCGACTGGGGCCGCCAGGCCCACGTCGGCGGTGGCAGCCACGGCTCGCTGCATGCCTCCGACTCGCTCGGAGCGCTGGTGATGTGCGGCGTCGAGCTGCCCGCGCACGAGCCGCAGCAGTGGGCGATCCGCGATATCGCACCGCTCGTGCTCGGCCACTTTGGCTTGGGCGGCGGCGATGGCGCCGCGCAGGGCCCTGCTGCTACTTGACGATCGTGAAGCTCAGCGACGTCGCCGCCGAGCGCAGCGAGCCGCTCGTCGCCGAGAGCGTAACCCTGTAGTTACCCGGCGCGAGCTTCTTCCCGTTGGCAAGGACGCCCTGGAAGGAGACTTTGTTGGCGCCTTTGTGTCCGCTCAGCGTGATGCCGCCGCCGGCCAGCGGCCGTTTGCACGACGGCTTGCCACGATTCTTGGCGCTCGGTGCTACGCACCTGCCCTTGACCCGGCGCCCTCTCGCCAGCCGCGAGAACTTTAGGCTCACGCTCGCCGGGGTGTTCAGCGCGAACGAGAACGTCGTTCCGATCGGGGGCTTGGCCTTCTGCTTCGCGCTCGAGCGCGCCAGCGCGCTGCCCGTGCGCCAGCGGCTGTGCGATTGGACGACGCCGGAGAGGGCCGGTTTGACTGGGACGACCGCGATGCTCGGGGTTTTCGTTTCCGGGGCGCCAGGGACGATCAGCGGTAGCGGTTCCGGCAGCGGCGGGCTCTGAAACGCCCATAGGGCTCCGACGTCGCCGTTGTCCACAGGTCCGCCGATCAGCGCCGTGTGTCCGTCAGACGACAGCGCCACGGCCGCGCCGAATTCGGATTCCGGGATCTCACCTGCGCCCAGGAGCTTTGGCAACGGCTGGGTCCAGGTGGTGCCCAAGCGCGTGAATTCCCACGCCGCGCCGGTGGGCACGGCGGCGTCTTTGTCCATGACGCCGCCGATCACGGCTGTCGCGCCATCGCCGGATAGCGCGACAGCGCTCCCGAACGCCGCGCCGCTGGTCGCGTCGCTCGCGGTCAGCGGCGGGCCCTGCTGGCTCCAGCTGACACTGTTGCGCGCGAACGGGATCGCGGTGCCGGCCGCGCCGTCGCCGGGAGCTCCGGCGAGCGCGATGTTGCCGTCCGCGGAGAGGGCGACGCTAGTGCCGACTTCGCTGGAGTCCGCGATCGAGCTGCCCGTGAGCTTCCCGCCCTGCTGGCTCCAGCTCGAGCCGGAGCGGCTGTA
>JBBSDZ010000054.1:0-15413 GCA_038240205.1 Solirubrobacterales bacterium
GCCCCACAAGTATCGATCGCGTAGTCGTCGAAGGCTCCGCCGGGGGCGATGCTCCCGCTCCAGCCATCGGTCGGCGCGCTTGCTCCGGAGGGCATCCGGCACGAGTACACGTGATAGGTACCGGCATCGGCAACACCTGCCCAGCACGAGAGCGCGAGGACGGCTGTTGCGGCTGCTGCCTTGAAGATCCGTAGGAGCATCTCAACGGTATGTCGTTGTGGAGGGCCTCATGCCCCCCCTCGGAATCATTCCACAGTGCCGTCGTCCCGCGCCCCGTAGGCGCGCTCGCGACCGGTGGCCGTGGGGGATGCAGGCTCAGACGGAGAAGGCGATCGGCAGCTCGGACATGCCGTAGATGCCGGAGACGCCCTCGAACACCGGGTCGCCATCGAGGCGCAGCCCGTGCAGGTGCTCTGCGAGGAACGCCAGTCCCTCTTGCAGCTCCACGCGCGCGAGGTTCGCGCCAAGGCAGTAGTGCACGCCTGCTCCGAACGTCAGCGGTCGTGCGCGCCCACGGTCGGCGGAGATGTCGAAGCGATCGGCGCCGCCCTTGCCTGCGCCCTCCTCGCCGAGATCGCGATTGCCGGTGAACGCGCACACGAGGATCACCGTGCCCTCGGGGAATGTGACATCGCGATAGACGACATCCTCGATCAGGATGCGCGCCGTGAACGGCGTAATCGGCTCGAAGCGCAGCGCCTCCTCTACGGCCGCCCCCGCAAGCGTCGGGTCCTCCGCGAGCAACTCCCACTGGTCGGGGTTTTCAGCGAGCAGCCTGATCGCGTGCGCGAACTGGCTCTGGCTCGTGTCGACGCCGCCGACGAGCACGTTGAACACGAGGTTGATGCACTCCACGTCGCTCAGCTTCTCGCCGTCCTCTTCGACCTCGATCAGCTTCGAGATCAGGTCGTCGCTCGGGTCCTCGCGCCGCGCCCGCACCAGCGCCTCCGCGTACTCGTAGAACTCCTCCACCGCCTCGCCGATCTGCCCGAGCTCGCTCGCCATGCTGACCGCGTCGAACTGGCGCTGAATCCAGTTCGACCAGTGGTGAAGCCGCGGCGCGTCCTGCAGCGGCGCGCCCATCACAGTCGCGATCGCAAGCGACGGGTATGGCTTGGCGAAGGCCTCCACGAACTCACAGCGAACCTGCTCGCCGCCGGAGCCGGAGTCCTCCTCGCCCGTCGCAGGCGCGGCGGCGATCGCCTTTGCCAGCAGCTCGCCGAGGAACTCGCGCATGACTGGCCGGTAGCGCTCGACTGCGCGCGGCGACAGCGCCGGGTTGACCAGCGAGCGCAGGCGCGTGTGGTCGGCGCCGTTGACGTGCAGGATGTTGCGGCGCATCTGCTCGAACAGCGGACCCTCGGTGACGCCGAAGATCTCCGCGATCTTCATGCCCGGGAAGATCGCCGAGCGGGTGCGCAGGAAGAACTCGCCCGCATCGCGGTCGAGCGTCATGTAACCGAACGGCGCGTTCGCCAGCCACCCGTGCGAGCGAACCTCGGCCATCGCCTCGTGGAAGCGCCCGCCGCGCATCTGCGGATCGGTGAAGTCGAATGTCGGGAGCTCGAGCTCCGCCACGTGCGTCATCCCCGAGGCATCCTCTCACCCGGACCGTCCGCGGGCGCCCCGGTGACGCCCGGCACACGCGCGAGCTTCTTGCCCGGGTTGAGCAGGCCCTTCGGGTCGAATGCCAGCTTTATCTGCTCGTGCAGCTCGACCGCGCGCGCATCCCACTGCGACTCCAGCAGCCCGCGCTTGAGCCAGCCGACCCCGTGCTCCGCCGCGATCGAGCCGCCCAGCTCGCCGACCAGCGCGAACAGCTCTCCGCCCGCAGCCTCCGCCGCATCCAGCTGCACCTCCGATGCCGGATCGACGAGCACGGTGGCGTGCACGTTGCCGTCGCCCCCGTGACCCCATGCACACGAGCGCAGCTCGTGGCGGGAGGAGATCTCCTCGAATCTCTCGAGACCCTCCAGCAATCGCTCCACCGGAAACGCCACGTCCTCGCTCACCTTGCCTCCACGCACACCCGAGACCACGCCGTTGAAGCCGTCACGCCAGCGCCACAGCGCCGCCACGTCCGCCGGCTGCTCGATCGCCACCGCCGCGCCGCCGAGCAGCTCTCGTAGCGCCTGCGCCCCCGCCTGGGCCTCCGCGTCCGTCCCGTCCAGCTCGGCTATCAGCGCAAAGCCTGTGCCGGCCGGCACCTCGCCCGGATAGCCGCTTGTGACCAGCTCCAGCGTCGCAGCGTCGAGGAACTCGAGCGCCGCCGGTGAGATGCCCGCCGCGAGCACCTCCAGCATCGCCGTGCAGCCCTCCGCGCGCGTGCGCATGAACACGACCAGCGCGATCGCCGCCTCCGGCGCCGGCAGCAAACGCAGCCGCACCGCTGTGATCACCCCGAGTGTCCCCTCCGAGCCGATCAACAAGCTCTTCAGGTCATACCCCGCCACGTCCTTGCGCGCCCAGCCGCCGACCTGCACCAGCTCACCCGGGGCGAGCACCGCCTCCAACCCCGTCACCCACGCCCCCGTGACGCCGTACTTCAGCGCGTGCGGGCCGCCCGCGTTCGTTGCCACGTTGCCGCCGATCTGCGACTGCTCCGATGCACCCGGGTCCGGCCCGAAGAACAGCCCGTTCTCGCGCGCCAGGCGCTGCACGTCGCGCGTGTGCACGCCCGCCTCCGGGAACATGCGCCACAGCGATGGCTTCAGCTCGCGCACGCGGCGCAAGCGCTCGAGCGAGAGCAACACCCCGCCCTCCGTCGGCACCGCACCCCCCGTCAGCCCCGTGCCGCCGCCGCGTGCCACGATCGCCACGTCGCGCTCGTAGCACCAGCGCACGACCGCCGCCACCTCCGCCGCGTCGCCCGGGAGCACTACCGCCTGCGCGCGGCCCGTAAGGCCCCGGCGCCGCGAGCAGTCGCTGTTGTACGGCGAGCCGTGCGGCACGTCCAAGACGTGCTCGGCGCCAACCAGCCGGCTCAGCTCGGCGCGCATCGTCCCAGCCTCATACGGTCACCTCGGCCCATCGACCATGACTAGCACAGGCCCTCGTCGCGATCTCGCTCATTCGCGAACAAAGGCCAACTTCTCTTGCAAAGCTCAACCCCCCGGGCCATCTCGCCGAGTCACCTCCTCAAAGCCGAGTCGTCGCGTTCCGGGACGGCAAACCAAGCCGGGGGTCAAGATGTTCAAGAGAGTCGCGCTGTTGTCCATGGTCATGCTGCTCGCCGCGCTGCTGGCGAGCGCCTCCGCGCTCGCAGCGCCACCGCTCTCGCCCGCCCCCGAACAGGTCGAATTCGGCCAGGTCGACCTGCACTTCGGCGGTAGCCCCACCCAGACCGTCAAGCTCAGCGACGAAACGGGGCCGATCCAACTCGAATCGGTGAACCTCGCAGGGCCAGACACGGCCAACTTCCAGGTCGTCTCCAACGGCTGTATCGGCGAACTCGAACTCGGCCAGAACTGCGCCGTCGAAGTCGCCTTCCAGTCCGGCGGCGTGACCGGCTCGCACAGCGCCACGCTCGAACTGCTCACGAGCAACGGCGTCGTCGAAGTGCCGCTGTCCGGCAGCGCCGTCACCGGCACGCTCTCCGCCAGCCCCAACCCGCTCACCTTCTCCCCGATTCCCTACACCCCGCCGGAATCTCACAACGAAGGCGAATACAGCGAGAGCCAGCAGGTCAACGTGCAGAACAGCTCCGACGCGGGCACGCAGATCGAATCGGTCAGCATCACCGGCCCGGACGCCTCCTCCTTCTCGATCGATTACGGCAACTGCCAGAACAATCTCATGGGCCCCAACAACGTCTGCGACGTCGGAGTCCGCTTCCGACCGGACTCGCCCGGCCCCAAGACCGCCTCGCTCGTGCTCGACAGCGACTCCGCCGGGACCCCGCTCGTAGTCCAGCTGCAAGGCGAAGGCCTGCGCGGCCCGCAGCTCAGCGTCAATACGACGCAGGCGCTGCTCGGCGACGTGGCCCTCGGCTCCTCCGCCGAGCAGAGCTTTGTCGTGTCGAACAGCGGCGACTACCCGCTGTTGATCCAGCGTGCACTGGTGCTCACCGGGACGCCGCTGATGTTCCCGCTGCGCTCTGACACCTGCAGCGGGCAGATCCTTTACCCAAGCGAATCGTGCACGTTCGTCGTCGGCTTCGAACCGACCACGCTCGGCGAGAAGGACGCGGCGATCCTGCTGATCACCAACGCCGCCGCCTTCAACGTCCTCGGTGTCGACGGCGTCGGCGTCAGCGCGTCCGGCGGCACGAGCACTCCGGTTCCGCCCGCGCCCACGCCCGCAGTAACCGTTCACGGCACGCACAGCTCCCTCCCGCTGCCCTCCGAGCGCGCCCGGCGCACCTCGCAACTGCTCTCCGTGCATCGCGCTCCGCGCCTGTACACGCTGCCCGGCCGCGCCTCCGTCGACACCGGCCTGATCGCGCAGTGCCCGCCCGCGCTCGCACGCTGCCAGGTCGTGAGCGCGCTCACCGCCAGCCTGCGATTGTCCGGCCATCACTACGCGCACGCTGCCTCGGATCCGAGCCGCCACACAGTGCTGCTCGGCTCCACCGTGCTTCAGCTCGACCGCGGCCAGTCCGTACCGCTGCGCGTGTCGCTGTCCAAGCGCGCGATCGCGCTGCTCAAGCGTCGCGGGCACCTGCACGTCACGATCGAGAGCTTCGTTCGCGCCGGCGGGCGGATCGTCAGCGAGCGCACCTCCACACTGACGCTGCGCGCGCCCTGGGCCGGCGTCAAAGCCTTCTAGCCGCCTCGGCTCGCCCGGCCCGGCGCCTCGCGCGAACGGGCCCGGCGAGCCCGAGTAGCATTCACAGGGCATGGCCGTGAGCGCAAAGCCGTCCTCGCAGGAGACGCAGCCCGCTTTCCGGACGCTGTCCGGAGAGCCCGTGCGCGAGCTCTACACCGCCGCCGACGTGCCCGCCACGGGCGCCGGCAGCGAGGATCCGATCGGGCGCCCCGGCGCCTACCCGTTCACGCGCGGCATCCACGAGTCGATGTATCGCGGGCGCCTGTGGACGATGCGCCAGTTCGCCGGGTTCGGCACCAGCGAGGAGACCAACGAGCGCTTCCGCTACCTGCTCGCGCACGGTCAGACCGGCCTCTCCACCGCCTTCGACATGCCCTCGCTGATGGGCCACGACTCAGATCACGCGCGCTCGCTCGGCGAGGTCGGGCGCGAGGGGGTCGCCGTCGACACGCTCGACGACATGCAGACGCTCTTCTCCGGGATCGACCTCGGCGAGGTGTCCGTGTCGATGACCATCAACGCGCCTGCCGCGATCATGCTCGCCTTCTACGTCGCCGCCGCCGAGAGCGGCACCGACGCCAGCGGCGGCGTTCCGCCCGAGCAGCTCTCCGGCACGATCCAAGCGGACATCCTCAAGGAGTACATCGCGCAGAAGGAGTGGTGCTTCCCGATCGACCCCGCCATGCGCCTGTGTGGGGACATGATCGAGTGGTGCACGCAGCGAATGCCCCGCTGGCACCCGATCTCGATCTCCGGCTATCACATCCGCGAGGCCGGCTCGACCGCCCAGCAGGAGCTCGCGTTCACGCTCAAGGACGGCCTCACCTACATAGAGCAGGCCGTCGCGCGCGGCCTCGACGTCGACGACTTCGCGCCGCGGCTGTCGTTCTTCTTCAACGCCCAGGTCGACTTCTTCGAGGAGATCGCCAAGTATCGCGCCGCCCGGCGCATCTGGGCGCGCGAGCTGCGCGAGACCTTCGGTGCCAAGACCCCGCGCTCCTGGCAGATGCGCTTTCACACCCAGACCGCCGGCGTCAGCCTGACCGCCCAGCAGCCGCTCAACAACATCGTTCGCACCACGATCGAGGCGCTCGCCGGCGTGCTCGGCGGCACGCAGTCGCTGCACACCAACTCCTACGACGAGGCACTCGCGCTGCCGACCGAGGAGGCCGTGACGATCGCGCTTCGCACGCAGCAGGTGATCGCGCACGAGACCGGCGTGACCAACACCGTCGACCCGCTCGGCGGCTCCTACTTCGTCGAGGCGCTCACCGACGAGATGGAGCGGCGCGCATATGAGTACTTCGCCAAGATCGACGAGCTCGGCGGCATGGTCGAGGCGGTCAAGCGCAACTATCCCCAGCGCGAGATCGCCGACGCCGCGTTCACGCTCCAGCAGGAGATCGACGCCGGTGAACGCGTCGTCGTCGGCGTCAACCGCTACGTAGCCGAGGACGAGCAGCCGATCCCGACGTTGCGCATCGACCCGGCGCTCGAGGGCAAGCAGCTCTCACGCCTGCAGGCTGCGCGCGCCAAGCGCGACGGCGCCGCCGTCGAGGCGACGCTCGCGGCGCTGCGCGCCGACGCCGCGCACGAGGGGCGCAACCTGATGGAGCCGCTGCTCACATGCGCGCGCGCCCACGCCAGCGAGGGTGAGATCATCGAGTCCCTGCAGCAGGTGTTCGGCGACTACACCGAGACGCCCGTCTTCTAGCATCGCTCCCGAGCACGCCAAAACGCCCTGGAGGCGCCGATGAAGCAACGTACAACCAGGTGAGCGTCGGTCGCCTGCGCAGAGGGCTCGTGGCCGGCGGGGTGACGGTCGCCGCCGCCAGCGCCGCCACACTCGCCGTCGCCTCGCACCGGATCGCTGCCGAGCAGGCCGCCTACCGCGCCCCGACCGCCGCGCGCTGCTACCCGAGCCAGCTCAACCGCTCCGCACAGCTCCCCGGCACGAGCCTCGCCGTCTCGCCGCTGCCCGATTCCTACGACGCCTCGGCGCGCACGCAGATCAGCCTGCTCGGGGCCTCCGCGCGGGCATTGAGCGCCCTGCGCGTGAAGGGCTCGCAGAGCGGCTCGCACTCCGGCAGTCTGCGCCCCTACTCACAAGGCGACGGCGCCAGCTTCGTGCCGTCCAAGCCGTTCTCTGCCGGCGAGAGCGTCGCAGTCAGCGGCAGGGTCGCCGCGAGCGGGCGCGCGCAGCGCTTCGCCTTCCACTTCACCGTCGCCCGCCAGGACGTGCTGCCCTACTCCAAGCCGACCCCGCCTTCCGGCCTGGATCCCAACGAGAAGCAGCACTTCCGCTCCCGCCCCGACGTCGAACCGCCCTCGCTCGCAGTCACCACCCGCACCCCCCAGAACGCCCAGGGCGACATCTTCGTGGCGCCGTACTCCGGCCCCGGCCCGCCCGGCCCGATGATCTTCGACGAAGCGGGCAACCTGATCTGGTTCCAGCGATTGCCGCTCGACGGCAAGGTCGCCGCGGCGACCGACCTGCAGGTGCAGCAGCTCGGCGGCAAGCCCGTGCTCACCTTCTGGCAGGGCTACATCCCGCCGCAGGGCTTCGGGATCGGCGAAGAGATCATCCTCGACTCCTCCTACCACCAGGTCGGGCGCGTGCACGCCGGCAATGGCTACAAAGCCGACCTGCACGACTTTCACCTCACGCCGCAGGGGACGGCGCTGCTGACCGTCTTCAACCCGGTCGACTGCAACCTCTCCTCCGTCGGTGGCCCCAGCGGCGGCGCCGTGACCGACAGCGTCTTCCAGGAAATCGACCTGCAGACTGCGCTCGTGCGGCGCGAGTGGCACAGCCTCGACCACGTCGCACTCAGCGACTCCTACAGCTCCGCCACCGGCAGCAGCGCCAACTACCCGTTCGACTACTTCCACATCAACTCGATCGACCAGCGCCCCGACGGGACGACGCTCCTCTCCGCCCGCAACACGTGGGCGCTGTACGAAATGAGCACAGCCGGCGGGCAGCTGCTCAAGTCGATCGGCGGGCGGCACTCCAGCCTGCAGCTCAGCGCCGGCGCGAGGACTGCCTACCAGCACGACGCGACCACGCTCGCCAACGGCACCATCAGCGTGTTCGACAACGGCGCCGTGCCCAAAGTCCACCCGCAGTCGCGCGGGCTCGTGCTGGCGCTCAACGCGCAGACGAGCTCCGCGAGCGTGCTCGCCCAGTTCGAGCACCAGCCCGCGCTGTCGTCCGGCAGTCAAGGGAACATCCAACAGTTAGGAAACCAGGACTTGTTCGTGGGATGGGGATCGGAGCCATACTTCTCGGAGTACAGCCCCAGCGGCCAGCTGCTTTTCGACGCGCACATGCACGGCTCCTACCAGTCCTACCGCGCCTACCGCTTCCCCTGGACCGGGGCCCCCACCGACAACCCGGCGATCGTCGCCACCGCCGCCTCGCACGGGCGAGCGAAGGTCTACGCGAGCTGGAACGGAGACACGCGCACCGCCACCTGGCGGCTGCTCGCGGGCGCCTCGCCGCAGACGCTCACGCCCGTCGGGAACGTCCCGCGCAGCGGATTCGAGACCACGATGACCACGCCCGCGGCCGCACGGTACGTTGCCGTGCAGGCGCTCGACGCCTCCGGCGCGCTGCTCGCGAGCTCGCGTACGATTCGCGGCTGAGCCTCACAGTAGACGCTCAGAGAAGGCTGGTACGCTTCGATCGTTTGGCGTCAAAAAGAGGTTTTCAACCGGTGTCCATGCCAGCATGACGGAGCGCAAGGTCAAGACCAAAGCCCGTAAGACGGACCCCCCGCCAACCGCTGAGGCCTCCCGCTACCGCCGGCTGCCGACCGGCGCCCACGGCATGAGCCGCGAGGAGGTCGAGCGCAACCAGCGCGAGCGACTGCGTGCGGCGATGATCGAGCTGATCGCCGAGCGCGGATATCCAGCCGTGCGCATCCTCGATCTGACCCAGCTCGCGCACGTCTCGCGACCAACCTTCTACAACCTCTACGCGGACAAGGAAGAGCTGCTCCTCAGCACCTATGAGGACATCGCCGGGCGCACCACGAAGAAGGTCGCCGAGGCGTACGCCAAGGGCGACTCGCTCGAGGGCAGCCTGCTGTTCGCGCTCGACGCGTTCACCGAGCTGGGGGCGACCGAGCCCGAGGCGATGACGCTCGCGCTGCTCGGCACCTTCGGCGGCGGCCCGCGGGCGCTCGAGCGGCGCAACCGCACGCTTCACGCGCTCGAGCAGACGGTCGGCGCCGGTCGCGGCCAGCCCTGGGACGAGCGCCCGCTCGACCTCACCGTGAAGTTCCTGATCGGCGGCATCCGCGACGTCTCGGCCAAGCGATTGCGCCAGGGCCGCGCGCACGAGCTGCCCGGCCTCGCCCACGACCTCGGCTGCTGGGCGGCGAGCTACCCGACCACGTTGCCGCTTGGCCTCGAGGGCCCGCGGCGCATCGTGCGATCCGGCGGCGGCGCCGCCGCCGGGCCGACCTCCGAGCGGGGCCGGCAAGCCGAGGGCCGGCTGCCGAGCGGGCGCCACGACCTCCCACGCGCCCAGGTCGTCAAAAGCCAGCGCGAACGGATCGTCGACGCGACCGCCGCGATCGTCGCCAAGAAGGGTTTTGCCGGTCTTACGATCCCCGAGATCGCCTCCCGCGCGAACGTATCGCACGAGACCTTCTACGAGATGTACCCGACCAAGCACGACGCCTTCCTCGGCGCGCAGAAGGTCGGCCTGCACCAAGCGCTGAGCATCACGTCGCAGGCCTACGAGACACACAAGGACAGCTGGGCCGACGGTGTCGCTGCGGGGCTGAGCGCGCTCGTCGGATACGTCGAGTCAGAGCCCTCGCACGCCCACCTGACGCTCGTCGACACGCTCGGTGCCAGCCCCGAGGCGATCGAGATCCGCGAGGTCGCGCTGGCGGCGTTCACCGAGTACCTGCGCCCCGGCTTCGAGGCCGGGAACCCCGACGGCGAGGTCCCCGAGATCGCCGCCGAGGCCGTCGCTGGCGGCATCTGGCAGGTCCTGCATCACTACATCGAGCACCAGCGCATGCACGAACTGCTCGGCGCCGCGCCGCAGATCGTCTACCTGGCGCTCAACCCGTTCATCGGCACCGAGGCCGCCGCGGAGGCCGCCCGGCGCTCGGCAGCCTGAGACAGCTCGCGCTGCCACAGGCCGGGCGCGACGCGGCGCTCAGCTGAGCGCCGCTCCGTGCAGACCGCTGGTTGGGCGCTCGCGCGCTGCCCACCACTCGTTGACGGCGTCCAGCGCCCCACCGGTGATTCCCTCGCGGAAGGACTGCGTGTCGTTCAAGCGCGGCAACGGATCGGCCGGGACGTCGACCTCGAGGAACTCGCAAAGCGGCTCCCAGCCTTCGGCCGGGTCCCACACGAGCAGCCGCTCGGCCGGGACGGTCGCGATGACGCCGTCGTTCCACTGCTGCATCAGCGCAGCGAGACCCTCGTCGCTGTGGTGATCGCCGGCCAGCGCGCCGCTGTCCGGGTCCCAGTTCATCCGCGTCATCAGCGTGATGTAGCGCTTCCAGAGGGGGTCGATGACCGTGCGGGCGTCGGAGGCGTAGCGCATCACCGACTCGCTGTGGAACAGGCCCCAGACGGTCTTGCGCATGCTGCGTACCCATGCGTCGGCCGGGCGCACGCTCAGCAGCACCTTCGCGTCGGGGTAGAAGTCCATCAGCTCGCGGTAGTAGCGCGCCGAGGGCCAATCGACCGTCGAGCGGGCCTCGCCGAGGATCGCGTTCCAGTCGGGGTTGCCATCGGCGACGGCCTCCCACTGCGGCAAGCCGCCCTCGAGGTCTGCCAGCAGGTCGCGCATGTGGTAGCAAGGCCCGAAGTCGAGCTGTTCCAATGCGAACATCTGCGTCGTTGTTGCGGTACGCGGAAGTCCGGCTCCGATCACCTTCATGTTCGTCCCCTCGTTTGGGTTCAGTTGACTTCGTCGCCCAGCGCGATCGCGCCAAGCGCGATCGCGGAGAGCGCCGTACCGCTCACGAGCACGCTCGTGAGCTCCGGCAGGTAGCCGGCACGGCCACCCGCGATTCCCGCGAGCGTGTCCGCCACATCACAGACCAGGCCCGCCGCGAGCCACTGGCGCCGGGCATCGCCCTCGGTGCTCAGCACTCCCCAGGCGAGCGCAACGTCGCGCGCGCCAAACAGCCGGGCGAGATACGGCGTCTGCGGGTTGGCCTTTGCATCAAGGCCGAACAACCGGCCCGCGTAGCGCGGAGCCGTCCAGGAGGCCACGCCAATTGCCACCCTGGTTGCGGCCAATGCGCTCACGGCGCTCTTCTGATTCACACCGCGACTGTACCCCACGCCTACGCGCGAATGGCCGGTTTTGCTGGGCTCTTCGGCATTTCTTAGGTGGCCGTCGGCGGCAGGAACGCGCCGTCCCGCGCCGACGTGCGGCCGACGCGCTGCCGACGCGCGGGAGCTCCGTCGCACGCCGCCCGCGGCTACTGCGCGCGGCCCTGCACGAGCGCGCCCTGCTCGCGAGCCGGCGGCACGGGCGGGCCGAAGCTGACATCCACGCGGGCGGTCAGCATCAGGATCGGCACGCGGTTGCCGAGCAGGCGCAATCGCTCGCAAACTTCCAGGCCATCCACGTCGGGCATGCCAACGTCGAGCACGACCGCGTCGGGGAGCGCATGCACGACCGTCTCTATCGCCTCCGCGCCGCCCTCCGCACTCTGAACCTCGTAGCCGGCCAGCGTCAGCACCCGCCGTAGCGCGTCGCGCACCGCTCGATCGTCGTCCACGACGAGAACCCTCATGGTGTCGATTGTTACGCACGCCCCCACGTGCCAGGGGCGCCGCCGAGTCCACTCCTACGATGCTCTTACGCGCCCGTCTGTCACCGGCACGGCCGGGTATGGCCGGGTCCCAGCAGGCGCAGGTCCAGTAACGGAGCGCTCCCGCCCGGGTAGTACACAGGAACTTCCGCAACCCACGGAGACACCGCATGAGCAGAGCCGCCACCACCGCCGAGAACGACGAGAGCTCCGCACCGGGAAGCCGCGGGCGCGACGCACTCAAGCGCTCGCGCCTGCGCCGTCTGACGCTGCACGGTCACCGCGTGGCCTTCCGCCAGGCCGGCAGCGGGCCGCCGCTGGTGCTGATCCACGGGATCACCTCCAGCTCGGCCACGTGGGAGCGCGTGATGCCCTACCTCGCGCGCCACTACACGGTGATCGCGCCGGACCTGGCCGGACACGGCGAGTCGGACAAGCCGCGCGGGGACTACTCGCTCGGCGCGCATGCGAGCGGCGTGCGCGACCTGATGCTGGCGCTCGGTATCGAGCGCGCGAGCATTGTCGGGCACTCGCTCGGCGGGGGCATTGCGATGCAGTTCTCCTACCAGTTCCCCGAGCGTTGCGAGCGGCTGGTTCTCGTCGACTCGGGCGGTCTCGGGCGCGACGTCAGCCTGTTGCTGCGCGCCGCCACGCTGCCCGGCTCGGAATTCGTGCTGCCGCTGCTGGCGGCGACGCGGCTGCTCGACGCCGGCGCGCTCGCCGGTCGCCTGCTCGGCGCAGTCGGCCTGCGCGTGCGCACGGATCTCGAGGAGATGGCGCGCGGGCACGCGACGCTATCCGACGCAGCCGCGCGGGCGGCGTTCGTGCACACGCTGCGCGCGGTCGTCGAGCCGGGTGGGCAGCGCGTGAACGCTGCCAACCGCTTGTACCTCGCGGCGCACGTGCCGTTCCTGCTGATCTGGGGCGAGCGCGACTCGATCATCCCGGTCGCCCACGGGCACGCGACGCACGAGCAGCTCCCGAGCAGCCGCCTGGAGGTCTTCTCGGAGTCTGGCCACTTCCCGCAGCTCGACGAGCCGCAGCGCTTCATCGACGTGGTCGTCGACTTCATCGAGTCGACCGAGCCGTCCTCGCTCGACGCCGCCGGCTGGCGCGAGCTGCTCGAGCAGACCTAACGCAGCCGGCCTCGGCCGCGTCGCGGGGCGCCGGGCGATCTCAGCTGCGCACTTCGAGCACGACCTTGCCGGTCGCGCGGCGCTCGTCGATTGCCTTGAGCGCCTCCGCGGCCTGGTCGAGCGGGAAGCGCTCGCCGACGACTGGTCGGATGAAGCCCTCGTCGATCATCCCGGTCACGATCGCCCCGATCTCGCGGTTGAGCTTGGGCTTGCCCATCACGTAGGCGCCCCAGCCGGCGCCGACGACGTCAGTGTTGCCGAGCAGCAGCCGGTTGACCTTGACCTCCGGGATCGAGCCGCCGGTGAAGCCGACGACGACCAGCCGGCCGTCCTCGCGCAGCGAGCGCAGGCTGTCGGTGAAGCGGTCTCCGCCGACCGGGTCGAGCACCATGTCGACGCCGCCGTCGCTGAGCGCCTTGACTTCGTCCTTCCAAGTGTCGCCCAGCAGCACGACCTCGTCCGCGCCGGCCTCCTCGGCGACAGCCCGCTTGGCCTCGGTGGAGACGAGCGCGATCGTGCGCGCGCCGAGGCCTTTGGCGACCTGTAGCGCGGCGGTCCCGACGCCGCCGGCCGCTCCGTGCACGAGCACCGTCTCACCCGCCTGCAGGCGTCCGCGCAGCTTCAGCGCGAAGTAGGCGGTGTGGTAGTTGAGGATGAGGCTCGCGCCCTGAGCGAAGTCGAGCGCGTCTGGAAGCGCGAAGGTGAAGAACTCCGGCGCAGCGGCGACCTCGGCGAAGCCGCCGAGCGCGCAGAACGCGGCGACGCGGTCGCCGGCGGCGACGGACGCTCCGGCGGGGGCGCTGCGGACGATGCCTGCCACCTCGCTGCCCGGAACGAACGGCAGCGGCGGTTTCATTTGGTACTGCCCGCGCGTCTGCAGCACCTCCGGGAAGGAGACGCCGGCGGCGTGGACGTCGATCAGCACACCCTCGCCGGGGGTGAGCATGTGTGAGGCCTGCGGCTCGTCCAGCTCGACCTCGCGCAGAGCCGTGTCCGGGCCGGTTTCCTCGACGATCTGGATCGCTCGCATCGTGGCAGTATGTCCGAAACAGCGAAGAGGGGTGCAGCGATGGGGAAGGTGCTTTGCGTGCTCTACGAGGACCCGGTCGACGGCTACCCGCCGTCCTATGCGCGTGACGGCGTACCGAAGATCGAGCGTTACAACGACGGACAGACCACGCCCAGCCCGCAGGCGATCGACTTCACTCCCGGCGAGCTGCTCGGCAGCGTCTCGGGCGAGCTCGGCCTGCGCAGCTTCTTGGAGGAGCGCGGCCACACGCTGGTGGTGACCTCCGACAAGGACGGCCCGGACTCGGTCTTCGAGCGCGAGCTTCCAGACGCGGAGGTCGTGATCTCACAGCCGTTCTGGCCGGCGTACCTGACGGCCGAGCGGATCGCCAAGGCGCCCGAGCTGAAGCTCGCGTTGACGGCGGGAATCGGCTCCGACCACGTCGACCTGCAGGCGGCGATCGAGCGCGGACTGACGGTCGCCGAGGTGACCTACTCGAACAGCATCAGCGTGGCCGAGCACGTGGTCATGATGATCCTTGCGCTCGTGCGCAACTACATCCCCTCCTACCAGTCGGTGATCGACGGAGGCTGGAACATCGCCGACTGCGTCTCGCGCTCGTACGACCTCGAGGGGATGCAGGTCGGCACGGTCGCCGCCGGGCGCATCGGCTCGGCCGTGCTGCGGCGGCTGCAACCGTTCGAGGTCGGGCTGCACTACACCGACCGCCACCGCCTGCCGCAGGAGGTCGAGCAGGAGCTGAACCTCACTTTCCACGACAGCGCCGAGTCGCTCGTGCAGGTGTGCGACGTGGTCACGATCAACGCGCCGCTGCACCCGGAAACGGAGAATCTGTTCGACGAGGAGCTGCTGTCGAAGATGAAGCGCGGCGCATACCTGATCAACACCGCGCGCGGCAAGATCTGTGACCGCGACGCCGTCGCGCGCGCATGTGAGAGCGGCCAGCTCGGGGGATACGCCGGCGACGTCTGGTTCCCGCAGCCGCCGCCACGCGATCACCCGTGGCGCTCGATGCCCCATCACGGCATGACCCCGCACACCTCCGGCACGAGCCTCTCCGCGCAAGCGCGCTACGCAGCAGGCACGCGCGAGATCCTCGAGTGCTTCTTCGACGGGCGCCCGATCCGCGAGGAGTACCTGATCGTCGACAGTGGCGCGCTCGCCGGCGCCGGCGCGCACTCCTACAGCGCCGGGGACGCGACCGGCGGCTCGCAGGAGTCCTCCCGCTTCGCCGGCGGCTGAGCGTCCCTCGCGGCGCGACCGCGACTTACATTCTCCGCGCGGGTTGGAGTCTCCAAGCTCGTGTGAGATTCATGCGGGCGGTCAGATCCTATTTCTCGATATTGGGGGCTTCGCCATGCGCACAGCCATGCTCGGCAGGGTCAGGGCCGCGATCGCGATCGCGGCGGCGGCAGTCACGCTCGCGTCAGCGGCCTCGGCGGCGTCTGCGTCGGTCACGGTCAGCCAGTCGGGGTGGGCGTGGGGCAATCCTTCGCCGCAGGGCAACACGCTGCAAGCGATCGCCTTCTCGGGCGCGCTCGGCTATGCGGTCGGCGACAACGGCACGGCGCTGAGGACCGCCGATGGCGGCGCCACGTGGGCGGGCCTCGCCACCGGGACCGCGCAGGAACTGACGCGCGTGCAGATCGTCGACCCGAACACGGTCGTCGTGGCGAGCGCCAA
>JBBSDZ010000055.1:0-14981 GCA_038240205.1 Solirubrobacterales bacterium
GATCCTCCGGCGAGCCGCCGCTGTCGGCGTCGTTTTCGTCTTCGCCGGTCACATAGAGGTTGAGCTCGAAGCGGCTGTCCTGTCCCTCGATCTTGTCGAAGATCGCCTGCACTCCCTTCAGGTCCTCCTTGGCGAGCTTGTGCCCGAAGAGGGCAATCCTCGGGTTGAACTTTCCCGTGATCAGGCCTCTGATCAGGACCGGCAGCGAGGAGAGCAGCTCTTTGCCGGCTGCCGGTGAGAACTTCCCAAACCACGAGTTGCCGCCGTAGGAACGAGGCAGGATCTCGGCCTCCCACAGTAGACCCTTGTCCCTGATGAGCGTCGTGAACGCCGCCTCGTGACGCTCGCCGTTGTTCTGGTCGACGATGTGGTGGTCGTTGGTGGCGATGCGCCGCAGGCGCATGATCTGGCCCATCGGGTTGACGCCCTTGGGACATGCCTCGACGCACTTGAAGCAGTGCGTGCAGTCGAAGATGCCCTCGGGGTCCTGGGCGAGGTCGTTGAGCCGCTCGAACTGCTGGTCGTCACGCGGGTCGCCGACGAAGCGATAGGCCTTGGCAAGCGCAGCCGGCCCGATGAAGCCCGGATCGACCTCCATCGCCAGGCAGTCCGACACACATGCGCCGCACTGGATGCACGCCATCGACTGCGTGACGTCGACCATGTTCTCGTGCGGCACGATGTACTCGCGCTCGGGCACGGGCTGCTTGGGTATCAGCCACGGCGTCACGCGCTGGACCTTCTTCCAGTGCACCGCGTCCATGTCCACGATCAGGTCCTTGAGCACAGGCATGTTGCCCATCGGCTCGATCTCGATCACGCCGTTCTTGGCGCCGGCGAGGGCTGCGTCGAGGTGGGTGTGGCAGGCGAGCGCCGGCTCGCCGTTGACGCGCACGCCGCAGGAGCCGCAGATCGCCTGCCGGCAGGAGCAGCGGATGCCGATCGAGCCGTCGAAGCGGTCGCGTGCCTGCAGGATCGCCTCGAGCACGGAGCGGTGCGGCTCGAGCTCGACCGTGTGCTCGTCCCAGTACGGGGCCTCGCCGGACTCCGGGTCATAGCGACGCATCCTGAAGCTGAACTGCTCGGCCGGCTTGTGCGTCTCAGCCATCGATGCGCTCCTTGCTCGTGGGGGACATCAGTACTTCCTCTCCTCCGGCTGCCACTGGGTGATGGTCACCGGCGAGTAGCTGACCTCGGGGCCGTCGCCGTTCAAGGTGATGTCGATGTGCTTGAGCCACTCCTCGTCGTTGCGCTCGGGGAAGTCGGTGCGGAACTGCGCGCCGCGCGACTCCTTGCGCTCGAGCGCGGCGACGACGGTCGCCTCGGCGCAGTCGACCATGTACTGAAGCTCGATCGCGCCGAGCACGTCCTGGTTGAAGACGGTGCCGTGGTCGTCGATCCACGCGTTCTGCGCCTCCTCCTTCAGCCGCGCGATCGTCTCGCGCGCGCCCTGCAGTCCCTGCTCGTCCCGGAACACGGCGGCCGTCTTGTTCATCATCTCGCCGAGCTCGTTCTTGATCTCCGAGACGCGCCGGCCGTCGCGCGGGCGGGCGATGATCGCGTCGATCGCCTCGGAGTCGCGGCGAAGCTGTGCGCCCGAGTCGAGGACGGGCATCGCCATGCTCGCCGCGCGTGCAGCCGCGTGCTCGCCGGAGCGGCGGCCGAAGATGAGCGTGTCGAGCAGCGAGTTGGCGCCGAGGCGGTTGCCGCCGTGGACCGAGACGCATGCGACCTCGCCCGCCGCGTACAGGCCTTCGATCGGCGTCTGCCCGTCGATGTCGGTCTTGACGCCGCCCATGATGTAGTGCTGGCCGGGGCGGATCGTGATCGGCTCGCGCGTGATGTCGACGCCGGCGAAGTCCTTGCCGAGGTTGACGATCTCTCGCAGCGCCTCGAGCGTGCGCTTGCGCGGCACGACGGTCACGTCGAGATGGATGCCGGTCCCACCCGGCCCGACGCCGCGGCCCTCGTTGATCTCGATCTGCTCGGCGCGCGAGACGACGTCGCGCGAGGCGAGCTCCATCTTGTTCGGCGCCATCTTCTCCATGAAGCGCTCGCCCTCGGAGTTGAGCAGGTGCGCGCCCTCGCCACGCGCGCCCTCCGTGATGAGGATGCCAGTCTCGACCAGGCACGTGGGGTGGTACTGGACCATCTCCATGTCCATCAGCGGCGCGCCGATGCGGTAGGCCATCGCGATGCCGTCGCCAGTCACGATCAGGCCATTGGTGGTCGGCTTGTAGACCTGCCCGGCGCCGCCGCACGCGAGGATCACGTTCTTGGCCGTGAACGCCTCCATGCGCCCGCTGCGCACGTCGCGCGCGATCACGCCGCAGCAGTTGCCCGCCTCGTCCTGCAGCAGCGACGTCGTGAACCACTCCTCGAAGCGCTCGACCGTCTCGTGGTGCTTCATCAGCTGCTCGTAGAGCACGTGCAGCAGTGCCTGGCCGGTGATGTCCGCGACGTAGGCGGTGCGCTTCATCGAGGCGCCGCCGAACGCGCGCAGGTCCATCTCACCTTTGTCGTTGCGGTGGAAGGTGACGCCCATGTGCTCCAGGTGCATGACCTCGCCGGGCGCCTCCGAGCACATCACTTCGATCGCGTCCTGGTCACCGAGGAAGTCCGAGCCCTTGACCGTGTCGTAGGCGTGGGAGTGCCAGTCGTCGTCGACGCTGATCGCCGCGTTGATGCCGCCGGCGGCGGCAACCGAGTGCGAGCGCACGGGGTGGACCTTGCTCATGATCGCCACGCTCGCACCCTCGCGCGCCGCGGCGAGAGCTGCGCGCTGGCCGGCGAGACCGGCACCGATGATCAGTACGTCGTGTGCTGGCATGGCTCTCTGGGGTCGGCTGGCAGGGAAGAAGGGGTGCGCTGCGGGGGAGACTCTACAACGCTTGCGCGTCCGGGCAGCGCCACGCTCAGGTCGCCACGCGCAGCGCCCGGCGGACCTCTGCCAGCGTCACGACGCCCTGTAGGACCCCGTCCTGATCGACCGCGACCATCGCCCCGAGACGGCCAAGGCCCTCCGATCCGAGCAGCGATTCCAGCGGCTCGGCCTCGTCGATGCGCACCTGCAGATCCTGCTCGAGCACGTCGACCACGCCGAGTGCCGGGCGCCCGGCGGAGATCTCCTCCTCCACGCGCGCGGAGCGCACGACGCCGAGGAAGTGGCGAGCCGGATCGACGACCGCGAACCACGGCCAGCGGTAGCGCATGAAGAACTGCTCCTGGGCGTCGAGCAGCGAGAAGCCGGCCGGAATCGTCACCGGCTCGCGGTCCATGATGTCGGCGACCGTGATGTTCTGGATGCGCCGCCCGAGCGAGCCCTGCACCACCGCCGCGCCGGCGGCCTGGTAGAGGAAGTACGCGAGCAGCAGCGACAGCAGGCCGAACGAGCCGGCGCCTTCGCTCAGCTGCCACAACCCGTAGATGCCGACGAGCACGGCGAAGCCCTGGCCGGCGCGGCCGGTCGCGTGCGTGGCGCGATTGCGATCGCCCGTGCGCCACCAGATCGCGGCGTGGGCGATGCGCCCGCCGTCGAGCGGGAACGCCGGCACGAGGTTGAACACGAGCACGAGCACGTTGATCGTCGCCACCCAGCTCAGCCAAACGAGGGGCGGCGTCGCGCGCACGTCGCTGTTGGCGACGGCCACGTCGAAGAAGCTCTTGCTGTCGGAGGCGAGGCTGCCGGCGATCACGCACGCGGCGATCACTGCGGCGGTCACGAGCGGACCGGCGATCGCCACGCGGAACTCCGTGCCAGGCTTGTCCGGTTCGCTGACGCGCGTGAGGCCGCCGAGCGCCCACAGGTCGATCCCGGCCACCTTCAGCCCAGCGCGCCGGGCGACGAGCGCGTGGCCGAGCTCGTGCATGATCACCGACGCGAAGAACGACAGCACGGAGGCGACGGCGATCAGGTAAGCGGTCGTGCGCGAGCCGCCGAGCACTTCGTGGAAGTACGGCGTGACGACGAAGATGAAGAAGAACAGGACGACGAACCAGCTGAAGCCGACGCCGATCCTGACGCCGAATATGCGCGCCAGCTGGAAGTTCGTCCGCGGTGCCATCGTGGCTTCAATGGTAGGCGCACGCGCACGCGCACCCGGCCCTGGCGCTTGCAACACCGCAGCGGGCCCCGACGCTTGCGGCTCCGAACCGCTCGCCCCACCCCGTCCTGTGGCGCGCTCAGCGGTCGGCGGGCACGAGGCTGCGCGAGATGATGCCCTCGAAGTCGCTGCCTGCGGGCAGCGTGCCGTACTCGAGGCCCCCGTCGCCGCCCAGGCGCGAGGCGCAGAAGGCATCGGCGACGGCCGCCGGCGCGTGGCGGACGAGCAGCGACCCTTGCAGGCACAGTGCCATGCTTTCGACCACGCGGCGGGCGCGCGTCTCGAGCGTCGCCGGGTCGGCGAACTGGCCCTCGAGCTCGCGCACGCGGGCGTCCAGGCGCGCGTCGGCGCCGCCGGCCTCGCGCACCTCGCCGAGGAACACCTCCAGGGCGCGCGGCGCGCGCGTCAGCGCGCGCAGCACGTCGAGGCTCATGACGTTGCCCGAGCCCTCCCAGATCGAGGCGAGCGGCGCCTCGCGGTACAGCCGCGGCATCCCGGACTCCTCGACGTAGCCGTTGCCGCCGAGGCACTCGAGCGACTCGAACGCGTGGTTGGGGGCGCGCTTGCACGTCCAGTACTTGCCGACGGCCGTGGCCAGGCGCTTGAACAGCTGCGCATCGGTGTCGTTCTCGCCGCTTTCCGCGTCCGCGTGCGCCTCGTCGTAGGCGCGCGCCAAGCGCATCGCGAGCGCTGTCGTCGCCTCTGACTCCAGGCACAGGTCGGCGAGCACGTTGCGCATCAGCGGCTGGTCGATCAGCGTCTTGCCGAACGCCTGGCGGTAGGCGGCGTGGTGCGTGGCGCCGACGACGCCCGCGCGCATGCCGGCGGCCGATCCGATCACGCAGTCCAGGCGCGTGTGCCCGACCATCTCGATGATCGTCGGCACGCCGCGGCCGGGCTCGCCGACCATCCGCGCCCACGCCCCGTGCAGCTCGATCTCGCTGGAGGCGTTGGAGTGATTGCCGAGCTTGTCCTTCAGGCGCTGGATGTGAAACTGGTTGCGCGTGCCGTCGGGCAGGATGCGTGGCAGCAGGAAGCAGGAGATGCCCTCGTCGGTCTGCGCGAGCACGAGGAACACGTCTGACATCGGGGCCGAGCAGAACCACTTGTGACCGTGCAACTCGTACTCGGCGCCCGCGCCGCCGCCGTTCAGCGGTCGCGCGACGGTCGTGTTGGCGCGCACGTCCGAGCCGCCCTGCTTCTCGGTCATGGCCATGCCTGAGATCGCGCTGCCCTTCTCGCTTGCCGGCACCATCCGTGGGTCATAGGAGGTGGCGGTGAGCAGTGGCTCCCACTCGCCCGCCAGCTCAGGCTGGGCGCGGAGTGCCGGAACGACAGCGAAAGTCATTGTTATGGGGCAGGCGAAGCCTGCCTCGGCTTGCATGGCCGTCATGTACAGCGCCGCGCGGGCGGTGTGGGCGAACGGCTCCTCGCTCTTCCACGGCAGCGAATGCAGCTCGTGCTCGACGCCCATCTGCATCAGCTGGTGCCACGCGGGATGGAACTCGACCTCGTCGATGCGGTTGCCGTAGCGGTCGAACGTGTGCAGGACCGGCTTGTTCTCGTTCGCCAGGCGACCCCACTGCTGCTGGGGCTCGCCGCCGACCACGCGGCCGAGCGCGGAAGCGCGCTCGAGCACCCATCCGGCCCCCTCGCGCTGGGTGGCCTCGACGAGTGGCGCGTTGCTCGAGAAGACGTCGACGCCTTGCAGCGGCGGCACCTGGTTGAAGACCTCGTGCGTCCTCCACGCAGCAGTGCTCTCGCGCGGTGTCTGCGAGACGGTGGCCATGCCGTAAGTCAAGCAGATGGGTGTGCGCATGTGGCGTATGTCGCTAGCCCGGTGATCGCGCGGCGCGAGCATCCGGGCGGCGCGGTGCGAACGGCCGAGTCGCGCGATGCGAGGAGCGGCGCGGTGCGGTGCGAGGAGCGGGGGGTCGCCCGGTGTGGAGGATCGGGCTCGCTCGGTGTGAGCAGCGGAGGTGTGGGTGCTCGTTTTCGAGCAGCGTGCGCATTGGTATCTACACAGCGCCCGCTTCGAGGCCGGCGTAAATACGATCGCGCACGCTGGCCGAAAAACAGGAACCACCGCCACGCCCTGCGAGCGCGCAAAGCCGGGCTGCACGCGGGCGATAGCATCGGCGCCCCCGCCCGCGAACACCCGAGGACCGATACATGGCGAAGATCAAGGTGATGAACCCCGTCGTTGACTTGGACGGCGACGAGATGACGCGGATCATCTGGTCGTTCATCAAGGAGCGGTTGATCGTCCCTTACCTGGAGATCGACATGAAGTACTACGACCTCGGGATCGAGAGCCGCGACGCAAGCGAAGACCGCATCACCGTCGAAGCTGCCGAGGCGGTCAAGCAGTACGGCGTGGGGGTGAAGTGCGCGACGATCACGCCCGATGAGGCGCGCGTGGAGGAGTTCGGGCTGAAGGACATGTACCGCTCGCCCAACGGGACGATCCGCAACATCCTCGGCGGCGTCATCTTCCGCGAGCCGATCGTCATCTCCAACGTGCCGCGGCTCGTGCCAGGCTGGACGAAGCCGATCGTGATCGGCCGCCACGCCTTCGGCGATCAGTACCGCGCGACCGACATGGTTGTCCCGGGCGAGGGCTCGCTGACGCTCACGTTCACGCCGAAGGACGGCGGCGAGCCGGTGGAGCTCGACGTGTACGACTTCCCGAGCAGCGGCATTGCGCTGGCGATGTACAACCTCGACGACTCGATCCGCGACTTCGCGCGCGCCTCGCTGCGCTACGGCCTCGACCGTGGCTACCCGGTGTACCTGTCGACCAAGAACACGATCCTCAAGCGCTATGACGGGCGCTTCAAGGACATCTTCCAGGAGGTCTATGCAGCGGAGTTCAAGTCCGACTTCGAAGAGGCCGGGATCACTTACGAACATCGTCTCATCGACGACATGGTTGCCGCCGCGCTGAAGTGGGAAGGCGGCTATGTGTGGGCGTGCAAGAACTACGACGGCGACGTGCAGTCGGACACCGTCGCCCAGGGCTTCGGTTCGCTCGGGCTGATGACGAGCGTGCTGATGACCGCTGACGGCAAGACGGTCGAGGCGGAGGCGGCGCACGGCACCGTCACCCGCCACTACCGCATGCACCAGCAGGGCAAGCCGACGTCGACCAACCCGATCGCCTCGATCTTCGCGTGGACGCGCGGCCTGGCCGCGCGCGGGCGCATGGACGAGACTCCCGAGGTGACCGAGTTCGCGCAGACGCTCGAGCGCGTCTGCATCGAGACGGTCGAGAGCGGCAAGATGACAAAGGACCTCGCGCTGCTCGTCGGCCCCGATCAGCCGTGGCAGAGCACAGAGGAGTTCCTCGGCTCGATCGACGAGAACCTCAAAGCAGCGATGGCCTGAGCCACGCCCCGGCCGTCGCATCAGGCGTCGCATCCCAAGACGCACGCCATCAATCGATAGAAAAATCCGTAACCCCAAGCACCGCACCAGGAGATGAACTTGTGAGCAAACCCGTACGAGTCACAGTCACCGGCGCCGCCGGTCAGATCGGCTACAGCATCGTCTTCCGCATCGCGAGCGGGCAGCTGCTCGGGCCCGAGCAGCCGGTCGAGCTGCGGCTGCTGGAGATCCCGCCGGCGATGGGCGCGCTCGAGGGTGTCGCGATGGAGCTGATCGACGGCGCCTTCCCGCTGCTCGCCGGCCTCGACCTCTACGACGACCCCAGCGAAGGCTTCGACGGCGCCGGCGTGGCTCTGCTCGTCGGCTCGCGCCCGCGCACCAAGGGCATGGAGCGCGCCGAGCTGCTGTCAGAGAACGGCAAGATCTTCACCGTGCAGGGCAAGGCTCTCAACGACCATGCCGGCGACGACGTGAAGGTGCTCGTCGTGGGCAACCCGGCGAACACGAACTGCCTGATCGCGATGAACAACGCGCCCGACATTCCGCGCGAGCGCTTCACATCGATGATGCGCCTCGACCACAACCGCGCGATCGCACAGCTCGCCGCAAAGGTCGCCGCCCCCGTCACCGACATCACGCAGATGGGCGTGTGGGGCAACCACTCCCCGACCATGTACCCGGACCTGTTTCACGCCGAGGTCGGCGGGCGGCTGGCGGCCGGTGTCGTCGACGACCAGGCCTGGATCGAGAACGACTTCCTGCCGAACGTCGGCAAACGCGGCGCCGCGATCATCGAGGCGCGCGGCTCATCCTCGGCTGCCTCCGCCGCGAGCGCCGCGATCGACCACGTCAGCGACTGGGTCAGTGGCACCACAGACTGGGTCTCGATGGGCGTGCCTTCCGACGGTTCCTACGGCATCCCCGAGGGGCTCATCTGTGGCTTTCCGTGCGTGTGCAGCGGTGGCGAGTGGCAGGTCGTCGACGGTATCGAGCTGGACGAGTTCTCGCGCGGGAAGATCGACGCATCCGTCAAGGAGCTGACCGACGAGCGCGACATGGTCAAAGAGCAGGGCCTGATCTAGTCACGAGGTCTGATCTGGCTGCACGGCGGCTGCGTAGCCCTGTAGTGACCTTGCGGCAGCGCCGATCGGCGACGCGCTATGAGATCGGCGGTTGGGATGCGCGCGTGCAGCGCGACCCAGCCGCCGCGCGCGTGGCCGTGACGAGCGGGGCCATCTTCATCGCCGCTGGGCTCGTCAAGTTCGTGTTTCACAGCTGGGAGCTGCACGCGTTCCGCGCGTTCGGCCTGCCCTGGCCTTACGGCATGGAGATCCTCGCCGGCGTGATCGAGACCGGCGGCGGCGCGCTGCTGCTCGCACGCCGCTTCGTCCTCCCCACAGCATCGCTGCTCGCAGTGACCATGCTCGTCGCCATCGGCGCCTCCGGTGTCGGGCACGGCGACGTGATCCCCAGCCTCACGCTCGCACCAGCGCTGCTCATCGCGATGGCCTTCCTCATCCTCCGAGCCCTACACCCACACGAACGCCCTCCCCGCCCGCAACCCACCCCAGGGCGCCAGCGCATCGGCTGACGCGCGTCGCGGTCGTGGTCGGCCGCGGCGCGGTCCGAGCTCTGAGCGGGCTGCGTGGTCTGCCGACCGACTCCAAGCCGCCCGGACTCAGGCGAAGGCTCCGTCTCAGACCACAAAAAAGGGCGCGGCCCAAAGACCGCGCCCTCTTTGAGTCACCGAAATCCTCCGCAGTCAACGACGCGAAGTCCGACGAATCGGAGTTCCTGGCAAGGACGCGAGAAGCGAAGTGTGCCTACACGAGCGCGCGAGGACGCCGCCAGGGACTCCGAGGCTAGGACTTGGGGTGCCAGCCTCGACCTTGCTTGTTTACCTTGTTTTCCTGCTCGAGCCCGGGGAGCACGCGGTACAGGTAGTTCTGCTTGATTCCCATCTTGGCGGCGAGCTCGGGAATCGTGATGCCCGGCTGGCCCTGCACGAACGAGAGCGCCTCAGCGGCACGCGTCCCGCTGCCTTTGCGCCGTCCCGCGCGTTTGCGGCCGCCCGCCGGGCGACCCGCTTTTTTGCGTCCAGGTTTGGCCGGGGCGACGGTCGCGGCTGCTTTGGCTTTGCGGTTGACAGAGCCGCGCGGGCGTCCCGGACCGCGGCGACGAGGGGTGGTGGCCGTTGAGGCGGTGGCAGTGCCGCCGACACCTTGCAGCGCCGAAGCGGCTGCCTCGAGGCGGCTGTACTCGTCGACTGCCGGCTTCAGTTCCTTCAGCCGATCGGAAATCTCTCGGCGCTTCTCGTCCAGGAAATCGGTCACGATTTGGATCCTCTTCACTTGGTTAAACGTGGCATGAGTGCACTCAGTTTCGTATGACCGACCTTACACTAGTCCTTCGTCGCGCTCTGCTTCTCCAGCTGGGCGCGCAGCCGCAGTAGAGAGAGCTTTGCCTCACGTTCGGGAACGCCGCCGACGAGCGCGCGGCTGGCGAGCGCCCCCACCGGCCCGAACGGTGGCTTGAACTCGTTGCGATACTCAAAGTGCGTACCGCCGTTCTCGCTGCGAAGCACGTACTCGGTGCGTGCGCGCGAGCGCGCCGGGCCGCGGCCCTCCCACACGGCGTGCCGGTCCGGCTCGCACTCGACCAGCTTCCAGTGAACTTCAATCGTCACACCGCGCAGGCAGATCTGCTGATCCATCTCGTAGCCGCTGCGTGGCGAGCCGCCGTCGGCGTGAACGAGCTTGCGGTGAATCGTGACCCAATCCTCCAAGCGTCGTGGGTCCATGATCAGCTTCCAGATCTGCTCGCGCGGCGCGGCGATCTGAGTGGAAACGGTGACTACGCTCATGTGCGAGATCCCATCAGCGCGCCGCAAGTGGCTCGGAGCGTTCCCATTCGCTCAACGCATGTTCTACCGCTGCGTCGAATGTGTGCAACTCGATGCCGAGCAGCTCCGCGGCGCGGTCGTCCGCGGGGATCAGATCGCCCTGCAGGCTCTCCATCAGCGGCACCACCAGATCGGGGTCCTCACCGGCGACCGCCGCCGCCACGCGGGCGGTCACGGCGGTGGCGTTGAAGCGGATGCCCAGCGACGGGCGGTTGAGCAGCATCAGGTCGGCGATCCGCTCGACCATTTCGCCGTAGCTGAGCGTATCCGGGCCGCCCACATCGAGCGTGCGCCCGCCGAGGTCTGCCGTCGCGCACGAGACGAGCATCTCGGCCACGTCGCGCTCATCGATCGGGCGCGTGCGGAAATTGCGCCACGGCGGCAGCGCGAGCACGCGCATGCGCTCGACCAGATGAACGAGCAGCCGGAACGAGCGCGAGCGCGCGCCGATCACGATCGAGGCGCGCAGCGCCACCGAGTCCGGCACATGTGCCAGCAGAACCTGCTCGACGCCCTCGCGGCTGCTGAGGTGACGCGAGGAGACCTCGCCGCCCATCAGGCCGCCGAGGTAGACGATCCTGCGCACGCCGGCGCTACGAGCGCCGGCGGCGAGCGTCTCCGCTGCGATCCGCTCGCGTTCCTGAAACGGCGCCGCGCCGGCGACTGTGCGCTCCATCGAGTGGATCAGGTAGTAGACGACCTCGACCCCGTCGAGCGCCGCCGCGAGCCCCTCGCCGGTGAGGGCGTCGCCGCGCACGATCGGTGCACCCGGGCCGAGCGTGGCGCTCAGCGCCGCCGGATCGCGCGAGAGGCCCGTGACCTCGTGCCCGGCGGCGAGCAGTCGCGGAAGCAGCAGCGAGCCGACGAACCCGCTGGCGCCGGTGACGAGGATGCGCATCGGCGCACATGATGACGAGGCCCGCCGCCGCCCCTGCGAAATGCCCGCAAAGTGCGCGCCGATCGCAGGGCTTGTCACATCGATGTAACTCGTTTGCGCGTGTTTCCGGATAGAAACTTTTTTTGTCTGCGTTTTGCGAAGAGGCGGGCAGTCGGCTCGGCCGCGCAGTGCTTTGATGCCTGCCGTCGTCCAACTCCAACTTCGCGGGGGGGCAGGTTCGTGGCATCAGCAACGCAGGGAAAGCGCGCGCCGAGGAAGGTGAGCTGCGACGAATGCTACTTCCGCTGCAACCTGCTCTGCGCGCTCGATCTCCCGGAGCCGTGCGCGACCTTTCGCCCCAACGAGGCGCAGCTGCGCCCGCCGCAGCAGCTGCGCTTCGTCTTTCGCCAGGAGCGCCGCTCGCGCGCCGCGTGGGCGTTCCCCTCGGCTCAGGAGCAGGCTGCGCTGCACGCTTGAGCGCACCGGCGCATGCGCGCTGCGCCAGCGCCGCTAGCCCGAAGTGCGCCCCGCACGCCGAGCGATCCAGTTGGCCCCGGGCGTGTCGCTGAGTCCGTGCAGGATGATCGAGCAGAAGACGACAAGCGCAGCGAGGTCGAAGATGCGCACGCCGTTGGGGATCTGGCGGTGGAGGACGATCAGCGCGAACGTCATCGTGGCGACCCCCTTGGGGCCGAACCAGCCCATGAACAGCCGCGTGGCTCTGTCCGTGCTCGTGCCCGCCAGCGAGATCCACACGGCCAGCGGGCGCGCGAGCAGGAACACGACCGCCACGAGCGCGACCGCCACCCAGCCCTCGCGCGTGAACGCGTGCACGGTCAGCAGCGAGCCGAACACGACGAAGATCCCGAGCTTGACGACTTCGACGATCCCCTCCGAGTGACGCTCGAAGTGCGCCTGAACGTCCGGGCGCCGCACGCCCAGGACGATCGCCGCGACGAACACCGCGATGAAGCCGTTGCCTTTCGGCGAGAGCACCGTGACCCCATAGGTGGCGAACGCCACGCCCAGCGCGAACAGCGAGCGCTGGTGAGAGGGGATCTCCTCGGCGACCGGTCCCTCGTTCTCGCGCGGCATCAGCAGCGAGGCGATCAGGCCGCACGCGATGCCGAACAGGAAGCCAAGGCCTACGTCCTGTAGGACGAAGCGCCACCACACGAAGTGCCCTGAGTCGGCACTGAGCGCAGCGAGGAACGCCAGCACAGCGGGCAGCGCCAGGCCGTCGTTCAGTCCCGACTCGAGGTTGAGCGAGTGGCGGATCACGCGAGGCACACGTGGGTTCGTGACGATGCTCGACGTGAGCACCGGGTCGGTTGGCGCGAGCAGCGCTCCGAGCAGGAACGACTCCGTCCACGACAGACCGATCAGCAGGCGCGTCGCCGCCGCGACGATGATCGTCGTCAGCGGCATTGCCAGCACCAGCTTGCGCAGCGGCAGGTGCCAGGCGCGCTGGAGCATCTCGCCCTCGGCCTCCAGTCCGTCCCTGAACAGGATCACGATCAGCGCGGCGAACGCCAGATCCTCGACGAACCCCGAGCGCGCGCGGAAGTCGAGCCAATCGAGCCCGCCGTTGCCCAGCGCGAAGCCCGTGAGCACGAACAGAGCTGCCAGCGAGAGCATCGAGCGGCGCGCGAGGCCGGAGACGAGCGCGCCGAGCATCAACAGCAGACCAAGCACGGTCACGGTCGCCTGGAACGTGGGCACGGCGCCAAGCCTCGCATGTCTGCCCCCCGTGCTCCCCGCCGGCCTGGTTCCCCGCCGGCGCCGTGCTCCCCGCCCGGGCCGTGCTCCCGCCTGGGCGGCGCTGCCCGCCGGGGCGGCGCCCTGGGGCGCGGCTCCGCGCGCGCCGGTGGTTATCTGACGTCGCGAGGGGGGTATATTGGGCGGCAGACCAGCAAAGCTTCGGAGAGACGAGGTTCGGTGATGGCAGCTAAGGACAGGATCAACAAGGCGGGCGAAGCCGCACGAGCGGCCCAGCGCAACCGCTACCTGCAGCGCCTGCTCGAGGACGAGGAACTGCGCGGCACCCTGGTGACCGCTTACGGCGCAGCTCGCAGCGCCTACGGGCGCATGACGAATGGCAAGCCGGCGACGGAGGCGCTGTTCGAGGACCGCAAGCTGCAGAAGGAGCTGAAGGAGGCCGCAAACGCACTGCGCGACGCCTCGAGCTCGTTGCGCGAGTCGCCCAAACGCCGTCGCAAAGGTGGCATCGGCCGCTCGCTTCTGTTGATCGGCGTCGCGGGCGTGCTCGCGATCGCGCTCAACGAGGGCCTGCGCTCGAAGGTGCTCGACCTGCTGTTCGGCGCCGAGGAGCAGTTCGACTACAGCTCGACCACGGCCCCAGCGGAGCCGGCGCCCGCGAGCGCCTCCGCCTGATTCAGCGCCCGCCGTCGAGATGACCTCCGTGGACGCCGTTGCTGTGGAGGCCGAGGCCGCCGAGCAACGGCCCGCCGGCGCTCGCTCGCTCTCGGGCGAGAAGGCGCAGCGGATCGTCGAGGCGATGCGCCGCAGCGTCGCCCGCCGCGGCACCGCCGCCTCGACCTTCGACCACGTCTCGCGTGAAGCCGGGGTCTCGCGGGGGCTTCTGCACTACTACTTCGGCACCAAGGAGCAGCTGCTCGTCGAGGCGGTGCGGCGCGACTGCGAGCTGCGCATGGAGGTCCTCGAGCGCCGGCTGGCTACGGCGCAGACTGCCGATGACTTCATCGACCTGATGGCGCAGAACCTGCAGGAGACGCTCCACGAGGACCCCGAGTTCGTGACGCTCGTGTTCGAGCTGTTCACGCTCTCCCGGCGCAACGAGCAGATCGCCGTCGAGTACGAAGGCCTGATGCGTCGCACCCGCGTGCAGGTCGCCGGGATGCTCGACGCCGCCCAGCGCGAGGGCATCCTGCACCTGCACGCCGAGCCGGAGGCGATCGCCGAGATCCTGTTCTCACTCGGCGACGGCTTCGCGCTGCGCATGCTCGCCGAGCCCGAGCGCGACTTCACCGCGACGGTGCAAGCCGGGATCACGGCCGCGCGTGCGCTGTTGACCGACTAGGTTCCTCCGATGCCGATATACGAGTACCGACGCCCCGACGGGACCACGTTCGAGATCCAGCAGTCATTCGCCGAAGAGGCGCTGAAGGTCGATCCCGACACCGGCGTGCCCGTCGAGCGCGTGCTGCACGCTCCGGCTGTCCACTTCAAGGGCAAAGGCTTCTACAACACCGACTACGGCACGCGCAACCGCAACCGCGAGACGGCGGCGGCGGCCGCCGAGAAGAGCTCCTCCAGCGACTCCTCCTCGGAGAGCTCGAAGTCCTCCTCGGCGGATTCCTCCAGCGGCTCAACTTCGGATAGCAAGAGCAAGAGCGAGAAGGCGCCGAAGGACTCTCCCAAGGCCAAGGACGCTAAGCCCGCCGCGAGCAAGAAGGACTGACGGCCTACTGCTCAGCCGTGCATGAACCGCGCGACCGCCGCGCGGCGCGCGGATTCTGAGACGTGCAGCCCGATACCGCCGTCAGGCAGCGTCACCGGGCCTTCCGGGCGCAGCACGCGCGTCGGCGGGGTGCCGGAGATCGCCAGCGCACCGAACAGCCCGAGCAGCGTCGGGCCACTCATGTCGGAGATGATCGCCGGCGGCGCGTTCCATGCGATCAGCGGCAGCCGGATGAAGCTCGACGGTGAGAGCAACCTGCTCTTCATGTCC
>JBBSDZ010000056.1:0-14693 GCA_038240205.1 Solirubrobacterales bacterium
AAGGGCGACAGCTACCGGCTGAAGAACCACGACCTCGGCGCACGCCCCGCTGAGCACGCATCCCAGGATTGATCACCCACCCAAGGGGGGGTCAATTCTCAAGCGGCGCTACGGGGTCAATTTTGGAGCGGCCTTGACACGAAGCGAGGCCCTGAGTATCACGGAGAGCGTCAGTCGACCGCCCTGGCCGAGAGAACCCTCGCCGGTGGCACGCTAACCGAGCGCTCCAACGTCTCGGAACGGCCCTACGGGATACTCCACGCACGATGCCCGCGGAGTCCACGAACCCCGACCTGGTCGAGCTGACGCGCCAAAGCATCGAGGCACTGGAAGACAGCATTGAGGCGGGTATGAGCTACTACGCGCCGGAGGGCGTCTGGGACGCGTCGTTTTGGGGGATGGGCGTGTTTGAGGGTCAGGAGGCCGTGCGAGGCTTCTTCAGGGACTGGCGCAGCGCCTACGACGAGATCACGCGGCGAATCGAGACAGTTCGCGACCTCGGTAGCGGAGTCACACTCGCGGTGATCGTCCAGACTGGGCGTGTCGGCGGGAGCAGCGGCGACGTTCAACTGAGGTACGGATCGGTGATGGAATGGACCGACCGGTTGATCGTGCGCAACACGACCTATACCGACACCGACGAGGCCCGCATCGCTGCCGAGCTCCTCGCCGAGGAACGGCGGTAGGCGTCGTGCATCAGGACGCTCAGCCCACTCGGCGAGTCATTTGATCGACCCGGACCTCGAATACGTCAATCCTCCCTATGCAGTGAGTCCGAGTACCTTCATTCGCTGCACGAGAGTCGGCCCATCAGAGCATCGCCACGGCCAGTAGGGTGTGGGCATCGGTGCGGCGAGTCCGAGGGCCGCTTGCGTCGGTCCTTTTCCACTGCCATCGGAAAGTTGAGAGGTCATGGACCCGGATCATCTGAAGACTCTTCCGCTGTTCTCGTCGCTGTCCGACAAGGCGCTCAGAACTGTGGCCGTGTTCGCCAGTGAGACGTCGGTCTCCGCTGGCAAGCGGCTCGTACACGAGGGCGACTACTCATACGACCTGATCGTCATCGATGACGGCACCGCCGACGTGATCAAGGGCGGCGAGGTCATCGGCGCCCTCGGCGTGGGGGACGTCTTCGGGGAGATGGGAGTGCTCGCCGGCGCCAAGCGCACGGCGGATGTCGTCGCGACCTCCCCGATGCGCCTGATCACCCTCAGCAAATGGGACCTCAAGCGCATCTCCACGGAGGTCAGCGGACAGCTGCAGTCGCTCATCGAGCAGCGCCAACAGCAGAACGAGGGTCGGGCTTAGCCCTCATATCCCGACCCTCTCGGCGGTCGGGTGCCGGTAGGTGACAAGGCCACGAGCGGCGCAGCTCGTGCGCCCGTGCGCCGACGCGATCGCGCAAGGGGCCACGTAGCGCGGCGCAGAGGACATCGCTGCCCGCCCTTTGACTTCGCGTAACTTTCGGTTTACTGTTCGCGCCAGACGTAGTTGTTCCGTGCAGAGGCGGAGACCGCGGCGTATGACGGATCAGACGATTTAGCAGGACACGACTAGGAGGGTTGTGGATGCTCGGATCGACGGGCACGCCACTGGCGGCGACGGATCGCGCGGTGGCTCAGTTGCGTACCCCGGCCGGGGACCGGGCGATGATCGGCGCGAGCGCGGCGGCGTTCCTACTGGCGTTGCTGCTGTGCGTTGCGGTGACTCAGCACGGCCTGCTCGCCGGTCGATCTGCCGCTCGCGAGCTCGCCGGCAGCGGATCGGAGGCGGCCCTCAACGGTGATCCGGCCTACCGGATCACCGACACGGCCGGTGCGCTGGTCGCGCAGAACCCGGCGCAGGGGCTCAGCTCCCGCTTCGCACGCTCTGGCGTTTACGTTCGGTCGGGCGATCTGAGCCTCGCCATGCGTCTGCGGACGCTCGGTGGGCATGCGGTGAGCGCGGCCCCCGCACCGGTGCTTGCGCCGGGCAGTGCTTCTGGCCGCATCCTCTACGCGCGCGCCGGCGTGAGCGAGTGGTACGTCAACGGGCCGCGCGGTCTCGAGCAGGGCTTCACGGTTGAACGCACCGCGGCAGGAGTGCGCCCCGGCATGCTGACCCTGGCGATCGGCATCTCTGGGCGCGCACGCGCGACGATCTCACCTGACGCGCGCAGCATCTCCTTCACACGCGGGAGCGCCTCGCTGCGCTACGGCGGTCTGTCGGTGAGGGACGCGCGCGGGCGAGTGCTCCCGAGCAGTCTCTCGCTCGTCGGCTCGGAGGTGCGCGTGCGAGTCGACACCCGCGGCGGGCGCTACCCGCTGCAGATCGATCCGCTGATCGAACAGGGCGGGCGGCTGACGGGCAGCGACGAGCAGGGCGCCGGACAGTTCGGTCTTGCGGCGGCGCTCTCAGAGGACGGCAGCACAGCTCTCGTCGGTGCTCCGCGTGATCAGGAATTCGCAGGCGCCGCGTGGGCTTACACGCGCTCCGGCGACACCTGGACGTCGCAAGGGGGAAAGCTGACGAGCGGTGAAGTCGAACCGGTCGGCGAAGAAGTCAGCTGCGATGAAGAACCGGGAGAAGCGGACGACTGCGGCTTCGGTCGCGCGATCGCCATCTCTGCGGATGGCAGCACGGCGCTGATCGGGGCGCCGAGGGTGGGCGAAGGCCAAGGTGCGGCGTGGATCTTCAACCGCAGCGGCAGTACGTGGACCCGCGGCGAGAAGCTCATCGGCGGCGTCGAAGAGACCAAAGAAGGGCATTTCGGCCGTGGGGTGGCGCTTTCTGCCGACGGCAAGACGGCGCTCGTCGGCGCCCCCGGGGACCGCAGTCATCGCGGCTCGATCTGGACGTTCGTGCGCTCCGGGGCGGCATGGTCTCAGCAGGGCGCCAAGCTGATCGCCGCCGACGCAGTCGGACAGACGCACTTCGGCGGCAGCGTCTCGCTGTCCACGAGCGGCGCGACGGCGCTCGTCGGCGGTCCCGGAGACAACGCCAATGTGGGCGCCTCGTGGGTCTTCACCCGTTCGGGCACGAGCTGGTTGCAGGCCGCCAAGTTGACGGGCTCCGACGAGGCGGGTGCGGGACACCTTGGCGCGAGCACCGCGCTCTCGGCCGCGGGCGACATGGCGCTGATCGGCGGCCGCCGCGACGCGAACAATCTCGGAGCTGCCTGGGCGTTCAAGCTGTCGGGTGGCAAATGGGCTCAGCAGGGGCCGAAGCTGACCGCGCAAGGGGAGGACGCACACGGAGAATTCGGCTTCAGCGTGGCGCTCACCGATGACGGCAGCACGGCATTGATCGGCGCCCCGCGCGATGACTCCTTCAATGGAGCGGTCCGCCAGTTCGTGCGCAGCGGGGACAGCTGGGCCGAGCAGAGCGAACAGCTCGCCGGCGCCGGCGGCACCGGCAATCCGTGGTTCGGTGCGAGCGTGGCGCTCTCCGGCGACGGTGCGGCCGCGCTCGTCGGTGGAGCGCACGACGCCGGCCGAGTGGGCGCAGCGTGGACGTTCACCGATCGCCCGTTCTCAACGCAGCCGCCGACCGTGAGCAGCCTGGCGCCCGCCGAAGGGCCGACATCCGGAGGCACGAGCGTCCGCATCAGCGGCACCAACTTCACTGCCGCCACGGCCGTGCACTTCGGGGCGCTTGCCGCCGCGAGCCTGATCGTGCGCTCGGCAACGCTCATCGAAGCGCTGGCGCCGCCGGCGCCTCCCGGAACGGTCGAGGTGACAGTGAGCACTCCGGGCGGCACCAGTGCGCTCGCGCCGCCCGGTGATCGCTTCACGTTCACCGGGCCGAGCCCCGGCGGAGGCGGAGCGTCAGGCGCCGACGCCGCCGCGACGAACATCTCAGCACGGTTCGGTCTGCTGGGCGCCAGCGCCGCCGCCAGCGCCCGCTGTCAGCTGGCGCCCGCCAGCAAGCGCATCGCCGTGCTGTCGCGTCGATCCTCGCGCAGCGCAGCTATCAGGCTTCTGCGCACAGGCACCGGCGCGTGCGGGGGTCGGCTGACGCTCAGCTTCAAGGTCAAGCGAAAGGGCAAGCGCTTCAGGTTGAAGGCGATCGGCACGGCGGCATTCTCGATCTCGCTCGCAACCAGCCAGGTCGTGAAGATCAACCTCAACTCATACGGGCGCAAGCTTCTGCGCGCTCGCAAAGGGCGCCTGAACGCGACCCTGACGATCGTCAGGGTCAGCCCTGCGCCGCTGCTCGGAAGCACCGCACGCGTGCGTCTCAGCCTGAAGAAAGCGCCTCAGCGCGGCAGCAGCGGTCGCTGAGCCGGGCGTCCGCTACCGGAGACTGGCCGCTACCCGCCAGGCGATGATCCAGCGCCGTCGCTCAACCCCACGCGCCGATTGCACGCCCGAGCGCGATCGCGGCGAGGCCGAGCGTGAGGTTGACGAGCACGTTGAGCACCGCCGCACGGACTCGTCGTTCGTCCACGAGATCGCTCGTCTGCAGCATCCATGTCGAGAAGGTCGTGTAGGAGCCGAGCGTCGCGCCGCCAGCGAGCACGAGCAGGTTGCCGCTCGCCGACAGCCCAGCGAGCAGCCCCAGCAGCAGCGATCCGCTCACGTTGATCAAGAGCGTGCCGAGCCGAAGCTCCCCACGCCTGCGCGCCGAGATCAGCGAGTAGATCGCGAAGCGAGCGCTCGCGCCCACGCCACCGAGCAGGGCAACGCCGAGCCACCCAGCCGCGCTCATGCGGTCCTCCGCATGCGTCGGCCGAGCGTCGTCGCGAGCGCGATTGCCGCGTAGCCGGTGACGACGCTCGAGACGGCATACGCGAAGGCCAGGCCGAGGCGCTCGTCGTCGATCATCCCCAAGATCTCGATCTGCATCGTCGAGAAGGTCGTGTACGCGCCGCAGAACCCTGTCCCGAGGAACAGGCGGCGATGCACCGTCTCCGGCACACCGGCCTGCACGCGCGCGGCCATGTACCCGAGCACGAACGAGCCACTCGCATTGATCGCAAACGTCACCCACGGCCAGTCGGCTGCGCCCACCGAGAACCGACGCCCGAGCCACACACGCAGCAGCGACCCAAGCGCGCCGCCGAGGAAGACCGCAACGATCTCACGTCTATCGAACTGCGCCACGGTGCTCTGTTGCTCCTCTCGCGCGGGGGCTAGGTATTCGCGAAAGGAATCATCAGCCCTTGTCTGGGTGGGCGGTTCGGAGGGCGCCGTCGATCCGGCGAGCTCGCGTCAGGGCTCCATCTGACTGCTCGAACGGTAGCGCACGCCGGGCGCCGGGAGCGGCTGCGCCGGCACATAGCGCCCGCCGTCACCACGTCTCAGCAGGCCCATCAGCTCGAGCTCGCTGAGGGCCGAGAGCACCTCATCCGCGCCTCCGGTCCCGCCGATGAGCTTCCCGGCCGTGTCCGCCCCGTCGCCGACGCGTTCGAGCACGCCGCGCAATCTCGGCGCCAGCTCCAGCGGCCTCGGCGTGACCGCGCCTGGCGCTGATCGATCCAGCTCGCACAACAACTCGAGCACGTCGCCCGCCCCTCTGATCAGCCGCGCTCCTTCCAGCAGCAGACTGTGACTCCCGCGCGAAGCGGACGAGGTGAGGCGGCCAGGAACCGCCGCGACAGCCTTACCGAAGCTCTGCGCCAGCCGCGCGCCCGCGAGCTCGCGTGGGGAGTCGGTGGCCTCCACAACGACCGTCACGTCAGCGATCGCCGCGAGCAGGCGCAGGCTCGCCGCTACTCCCCATCGCCGCGCCCGAACGCCGCACGGAAGCTCGCCGACCGCGCAGCCAACGCCGCGCAAGCGCTCCAGTAGTCCCCGCCGCTTTACCGGCGCCGCGACGTCGAGGCCGCCCGAGATCACCGCAAGCCCTTTGCCACTCGCCTCCAGTGCGCCACGCAGAGAGGCGGCCGCCACCGCGTCGCCGAGGCCGCTCGCGACGGTGACGCCGCTCGCCGCCAACCCGCGCGCGAGGCTCGCACCCATCTCGATTCCGTAGTCGGTTGAGCGAGCGCTGCCGAGGATCGCCACGACCGGCGGCTCGACCAAGTCGCGCAGTCGCTCGAGCCCACCGGCCACGTGCAGCATCGGCGGGACGCCCGGCCGGCGCAGCGCGCAAGGAAAGCGGGCATCGTGCCGGCACAGCTCGGCGACGCCCGGCGAGCGCTCGAGCTCCGTGCCCACGAATCCGCGGTGCCGGGTCTCGAGCTCAGCGCGTCGTCTGCCGCCCAGCGCCTTCAGCAGGTTTCCGTCGGGTAGCGCCAGCAGCTCGTATAGGCGTCCGTCTTCGCGGCAGTTGCAGTCCAGCAGCGCGCTCAGCTCGCCGAGCAGCCAGCTGCGACGCAGGCAGGGGACGCACGCGGCACGGTCCGCATCCTCCAGCGCGAACGCGCTCATGCCGCTCGCGCGCCGGCAAGCGCCGCATCGCCGCGCAGGGCGAGCGCCGCGCCGAGATCTTCGGTTCGCACGTTCGCGCTGCCGTCGAGATCGGCGATCGTGCGGGCGACGCGCAGCACACGATGTTGGCCGCGCGCGCTCAGGAGCCCGCGCTCGCGCGCACGCTGCAACATCACTTCGGAGTCCTCGCCGAGGTGGATGTGCCGCGCGATCGCGCGTGCATCCATCTGTGCGTTGAGCGCCACGCCGTCGCAGCGCAGCCGGCGCGCTTGACGCCGGCGTGCGCTCGCCACCTGCTCCCGCGCCTTTCCCGAGCTCGTCAGCGCGGGCGCGCGCAGGTCGTGCGCCTCGTGGTGGTCGAGATGGGCGAGCAGGTCGATGCGGTCCAGCAGCGGACCGCTGAGGCGACGGCGATGGCGCGCCAGGTCGGCCTCGCTGCAGTTGCAGCGCTCCCCCGCGCCCGCGTAGCCACATGGACACGGGTTGGTCGCCGCGACGAGCATGAAGCGGGCCGGGTAGATCGCCGAATGTTGAGCGCGCACGATCGAGACGCGTCCCTCCTCCAGCGGCTGGCGCAGCGCCTCGAGGGTCGGGCGCGAGAACTCAGAGAGCTCGTCAAGGAACAGCACGCCGTTGTGGGCGAGCACCGCCTCCCCGACCCAGCCGCGTCCGGCGCCGCCGATCAGGCCCGCTGCCGTGATCGAGTGATGAGGAGCCCGTAGCGGTCGCTTCGCGGCGAGGCTGCCCGCCGTGGCGCCGGCGATGCCGTGGATGCGCGCCACCTCGATCGCCTCGGTGCGGCTGAGCGGGGGCAGGATCGAGCCGAGGCGCTGGGCCAGCATCGTCTTGCCGGTGCCAGGCGGGCCGCTCAGCAGGCAGTTGTGCCCGCCCGCGGCAGCGATTACCAGGGCTCTCACAGCGTGGTGCTGGCCCCTCACCTCGCTCAGGTCCGGTCCCGGCGCCGCGTGGGCGGATGCCGCACATGGCAGCTGGGCCGGGAGCGAGTCTGCGCGGCCGCCTGCAAGCACGCGCACCGCGCTCGTCAACCCCTCGACCACGCTCACCTGCAGGCCATCGACCAGCTTCGCCTCGCGCGCTCGTGCTCCAGCGAGCACCAGCGCGTCAAAGCCCGCTCGTCGCGCCGCCTGCGCCACGGCGAGCGTCCCGCGTCCCGCGCGCACCTGCCCGTCCAGCGACAGCTCGCCGAACAGCACGTGGCTGCCCAGGCGCTCAGGGGTCAGCTGCGCGCTGGCAGCCAGCACCGCGCAGGCGAGCGCCAGATCGAGCGCCGCGCCGGCCTTGGGAACGTCGCCCGGCGCGAGGTTCGCCGTGATGCGCTGCGCGGGAAACTCATAGCCGCAGTTGAGAATCGCCGAGCGCACGCGCTCGCGCGCCTCGCGCACGGCAGCGTCCGCAAGGCCGACGATCGTGAACGCAGGCAGCCCGCGGCGCACGTCGACCTCGACGGTGACGTGCCGCGCATGCAGTCCTTCGATCGTGAATGTATGGGCCCGTGCCAGCATCGCCTTCGCCGCTCCTCGCCGTAGCTCTTTGTCGGAGGTGAGAAGCTAGGCAGCAGTTGGGACACGACTCTCGGGCGGCGGCTTTCGGGCGGGCCCGAAACGACAGGGCACCCGACCGGCGCCAGGCCAGTCGGGTGCTCGGAGGGCAGGAGTCTCTCCGCGACGCTCTAAAGCCCGGCGGGGTGGCGCACGACAAACCCGCCGGTGGACGCAGCTGAGCTCGACCACCTGGAGCCGGCTTCGTCCTGGGCGCTCGTGTCGAAGCGTTTGCCGTCGATCACCATGAACGCGTGTCCGGCGTTGGCGTAGATCGTGATGTGGCGGCCGGGACCGGCTTCGCCGTAGGACTCGAGTGCCGAGGAATCCTCGGGTGAGCTCAGCAGCCCGCCGCCGTGCAGCGCGTAGGAGACCGAGCCCGAGCAGTCATAACCTGCCGACTGGAAGGACCCATGGCCGCCGCCGTACACGTACGGTCGCGTGGCGATTTCGTCGCCGGCTGCGATCACACGGGCAACCACGCTCGAGCCGGCGCTGCTCGAGGAGCTCGAGGAGCTGCCGGACGAGAGCGCCGAGTGGGGCGGTTTGAGCGTGCTCTGGCTGTCGATGCCGAGCACGCTCCACGTGGCCGGCCCGACGACGCCGTCGACGTTCAAGCCGTGGCGCGCCTGCAGACGGCGGACGGCCGCCTCTGTTTCCTGGCCGAACGTGCCGTCGGCTTCCAAGTGAAGCGCGCTCTGCAGCCGCGAGACAGCGTCGCCTGCGCCAGATCCTTCGCCACCTTCGGAGGATTCTTCGGTGTTGGCAACGTCAGCCGTCTTGGCCGAGTGGTGTGAGTGGGACATCGCCGAGGCGGGCGGCGTCAGCGTTTCCTCGCCGCTGATGCCGACTACGCTCCAGGTCGCCGGGCCGACGACGCCATCGACGCTCAGGCCGTGGCGTGCCTGCAGGCGGCGGATCGCCGCCTCGGTTTCCGGGCCGAGCGTCCCGTCCGCCGGCAGGTGCAGAGCACTCTGCAGACGTGAGACCGCGTCGCCGCTCGCGCCTTCGCCGCTCGGTGTAATGGAGACTGCGTCGCGCCGCACGCCGGCGCTCGATGCCTTCGCCGCGTGCGAGCGCAGGGCGGCGATTGTCGCCGGACCGACGATCCCGTCGGCTGTCAGGCCTCTGCTGGCCTGGAAGTGGCGCACCGCAGTCTCCGTTTCCTTACCGTAGATGCCATCGGCACCGATGCCGAGCGCTTCCTGGAGCATTTCGACCTGGCGGCCTGAGCTTTCGGAGCTCAGCGAGATGCTGTGTTCGGTGGTCGTCGGCGGTTCGCTGGTCGCCGCCACCGCCGAGCCCTCGGCCAACCCGGCCGTCGGTCCGACGCTCAAAGCTGCCAGTGCTCCGAGTGAGATGCGCTTGGCGCGCGAGCTCGCAGGCACGAAGCGCAGCTCCGCCGCGCGGCGACGGGCGCGTGAGCGGCCGATCGAGAGCTCCCACACCTCACCAGCCGCGAGGTCGCGGCGGTCGGCGCGCGGATCGCTCCCGAGCAGCGATCCGAGCCCGAACAGCTCCCCGGCCGGGGCGCCCGTAGCAAGTCGCGGCGAGGAGGCCGACAGGCTGCGTCGGCGGTTACGTCCGGCGCGCTCACGGCGCGCACGTGAGCGCTCCAGCGAAGCGTCCCAGGGGTCGACAACTGCAAGATCACGCGGGAATCCCGGCATGCGAAAGGCGTCCTTTCTCCGTTGCTTGGCGCCTACGGGGTTAGCTGTCGGGCTCGCGTAACTTCTACGCTACGCCACACCTTTGTGGCGATTCGCCCCCGCAGCCTCTCGGCTGCAATGGGTCCCCCGCTCCTTCACCCCTTGAGGCAAAGGATTCGGCACGAACGCGCTGCAAAGTAGCACGTTTTTCTGCAACATGCATCGCATGGGGAGGTTTGCACAGGTTCTTGCCGACGGGCATGTGGGCGCGCAGAACCGCTCGTCAGGCGCGCCACGCGGCGCGCGCTGATAACTTCGTTTGCCGATGCGCCGGGCCGCTCACAACTTCCGCACCCCGCTCGTGCTACTCGCGCTGCTCGCCTTCGGCGCCGGTTTCGCGCTGCTGAGCAGCGGCTGCGGCTCGAGCTCCAAAGCGAGCGCCAAGAGCGCCGCTTCGACATCGACGTCAGCGATCGCCTATGACGCTGCCGCCAAGCTGCAGCCTGCCGCGGCGGCGCCGCCGCTGAGCTTGCGCAACTACCTCGGCCAGCGCATCAACCTCGACTCATATCGCGGCAAGGCGGTGCTCGTGACGTTCATCTACACGAAATGCCCGGACGTCTGCCCGTTGATCACCTCCAACCTGCGTGTCTCACAGAACCTGATGGGCAAGGCGAAGACCGCCAAAGCACAGATCATCGCCGTCTCCGTCGACCCGCGCGGCGACACGCCAAAGGCCGTGAAGGCGTTTCTCGCTCATCACGAGATGACCGGGCGCATGCAGTACCTCGTTGGCTCGGCCGGTGAACTCGCGCGTGTGTGGAAGGCGTGGGGCGTCGGCTCCCAGCGCGATGTGCACCACCCTGACTTCGTCGAGCACTCCGGCCTGATCTACGGGATCACCGGGTCGGGCAAGCGCACGACGCTCTATGCCGCAGACTTCCGCCCGGCCGACATCGCCCACGACGTTCCTCTGCTCGCCGCCCACTGACCGCAGGTGCTGATGGGCCGTCGCCGCCAGCGAGCGCTCATCGCCGGGGTGCTTGCGATCGCAGTCGCCGCGCTCGTCGTGTTCGGGCTCAGCTCCAACAAGTCCGGCCCGGTCGGGCGGCGCGCGCCCGAGCTGCCGCGCGAACACCTCACCGGGCCGCCGGCGACCCTCGACAGCGTGCTTGCCACCGCGCACGGGCGCCCGACGCTCGTCACCTTCTGGGCCAGCTGGTGTGGACCGTGCGCCCGCGAGGCGCCGGCGCTCGAGCGCTTCTCGCGCAGCGCCGCCGGTCGCGGGCGGCTGATCGCAGTCGACTGGAGCGACGCCCTGTTCGGGGCGCGCTCTTTCCTGAAGCGCTACCGCTGGACGTTCCCCGTGCTGCGCGACAGCGAAGGCACGGTCGGCAACGACTATCGCATCACCGGGCTGCCGAGCACGTTCGTGCTCGACGCATCCGGACGTATTCGCTCGGTGCTGCGCGGGCCGCAGGACGCTGCCTCGCTGGCGCGAGCAATGACGAGCGGCGGCGCTTGAGCTCGCGTATCCGTGCGGGAGCGATCGCGCCTGCAGCGGTTGTTTGCGCGATTGCTTGTCTGCCGCTCGACGGGGCGCAGGCGGCGGAAGCCGGCAGGCTCACTGCGCACGCCCATCCGCCGCCGCTGCATCGGGCGGGAGCCACCACCATCTCCGGGCGGCTTGTGGGCGCAGCCGGAGCGCTCGGCGGACGGCCACTCGAGCTGCAGCTCGCGACTCGCCCGCCCGGGCACTTCGCCAACGTCGCGCACACGCTTACGGCGGCAGACGGGAGCTATGCCTTCCCGCCCGTCCCAATTCAGCGGGACGCGCGAGTGAGAGTCGTCGCGGTCGGACAGCCGGGGGTGCTCCGGGCAGCGCTCGAAGTGAGCGTGCGACCGCCTACATATCCGTCCGCGCGGCGCGTGCGTGCGGCGGCCCAGTTTCTCGCAGGACGTGCAGGCAAGACCGCGTTCGCCGTGGTCGACGACACGGGCGCGCTTCACGGTCTGCACGTCCACAGTCGCTTCCACTCGGCGAGCGTCGTCAAGTCGATGCTGCTTGTCGCCTACCTGCGCATGCTCGCTCAGGAGCGGCGCGGCCTGGACGCAGCCGGCACGGGACTGCTGTATCCGATGATCCACTCCTCCGACAACGGCGCCGCTTCGCGCGTGCTCGCTATCGTCGGCGAGCAGGCACTGAATCGGGTGGCCGGGGATGCGTACATGCGCGACTACGTTCCCGGCGGCGGTACGTGGGGTTTCACCGAGGTCTCAGCGGCTGATCTCGCCCGCTTCTTTGCGCGGCAGGACAGGTTGATTCCGCGACGCTTTCGCGCATACGCGCGTTGGCTGCTAGCAGGCATCGAAGCGCGCGAGAGCTGGGGGATACCAGCGGTCGCCCGCCCAGAGTTCCGGGTCTACTTCAAGGGCGGGTGGCTGCCCGAAGTGGAAGGCCTCGTCAACCAGGCTGCTCGCCTGGAGGGCCGCAAGATCACGTTCTCGCTAGCCGTCCTCACCACACACGATCCGTCGATGCTCTACGGCGAGCGCTCGATCGAAGGTGTGACCGCGCGGCTGCTCGGCCGGCACAGATAGCGGCGGTAGGCGAACGCATGACGGCGATGCTGGACACGCTAGCGAGGAGGGTGTTCTGCCTGCTGCTGGGCTCGGCTCTGCAAGCCACGGAACAGGCCGAATGCGAGCGATAGCCCGATGATCAGGGCAACTCGCCCCCAATGACCCTGGATCGTCCACGCGACGAGCAGGATGCATGCCCACAGGCCGAGAATTCGGTCGATCATGCTTCAATGCGTAAGGTCGCGCAGCGGCCGGCTTGGTGCACTTTGGCTCGCGGGCGAGGTCAGCGCTCGCGGCGCACTGTTGCTGGCTCGTCGCTCGCTACGCTTCTCGTATGTGCAGAAACATCAGAACGCTCCACAACTTCGAGCCCCCCGCGGAGGGCTCTGAGATCCACGACGCGGCGCTGCAGTACGTGCGCAAGATCAGCGGCTCGACGAAGCCTTCGCAGGCCAACGCAGAGGTCTTCGAGCGGGCGGTTCAGGAGATCGCGCACGCCACCCAGCACCTGCTCGACGGACTCGTGAGCTCAGCGCCGCCGAAAGACCGCGAGGTCGAGGCGGCAAAGCGCCGCGCGCGCTCGGCCGAACGCTTCGCCGCCTGAGCTGTCGTCGGGCCGGTAGCCCGGCAGATGGCGAATCGGCCGAAGGCGGAGTGCGGCGACGATGCGAGCTGTGGCCGGTGAGCGAGCGCGGTCTGCCATGCGCCGCTGTACACGCCTGGGCCGGGAGCCCTTCGAGCCAGGCGCGCGCCCGGCTCGGCATCGTGCCCGAGCCGGCAGGAGTGAGCTCGGCGCCGTTGAAGCCCTGCAGATGGGCCCGGGCCGTCTCCATGCGCTGATCGATGGCGTGTTCGCGATCGCGATCACGCTGCTCGTGCTCGACCTACCCAAGCCGGCCGGATCGGCGCGGCTCGGTCACGACTTGCTGCACGAGTGGCCGACGTACGTCGCCTATCTCGTCTCGTTCGTGACGATCGGCGTGCTGTGGATCGAGCACCACGGCATGATGAGCGCCGTCCGGCAGATCAACCGGCGCTTCCTCGAGCGCACGCTGCTGTTCCTGCTGTTCGTCTCGATCATCCCGTGGCCGACGTCGATCGCTGCCGAGTACGCCGACCACGCCTCCCAGGCGAGGCTCGCAGCCGTCCTCTACGCGACGACGATGCTCGGAATGGCCGCGTCGTTCACGCTCGGTTGGCGTTACCTGCTCGAGCATCCACAACTTGTCGCCGAGCCGGCCCGCGGCGCCTTCCCTGCCGGCGTACGTAGAGCTGTGATCGGCTGCCTGGTTTATGTGCTCGCGATCGCTGTCGCGTTCGTCAGCCCCATCGCCTCCTTTGCGATCGACGCGTTCGTGGCGATCTACTATGCCGCTTCCAAGAGTGATGTGCCCGGCCTGATCCATCGCGCCGCGCAGACAGACGCTCCCGAGTAGCGCCGGCACAACCGCCGTGTTGCTCGAGCGCCAGCGCCGCCACGCCGCACGGTGGGGAGCTCTCCGCGCGCAGCGGCCGCGCGCATCAGCGCATGACCTGGCGGATCGCGTCGATCGCTTGCGGCTCGGCCGGCAGGTCGGCGAGCGTCGCTGCCACCTCTGCGGCCAGCCCGATCGTCACACCTGGTGTCTCGCCGAGCCAGCGCGCCAGCCAGCGGCACGCCCACAGGTCGTAGTCCGGCCCCGCGGTGGCGACCAGGCCGACCAGCCCGAGCGCCAGCTCCAGCCCGATCGGGCGGCGCTCGCGCGCGATGTCCTTGGCGATGCCGATCGCCATGTCGAGTTCGCGACGCTCGATCGCGCCTTCGAGCTCACGGACCGGCCGGTACGGGGGTGGCATCATACGAACGTATGTTCGCATGAGTGTCAAGCTCGTCAACCTGGCTGAGCAGGGCTCGGGTGCGAGCGCGGCGCGGGAGCCGACAATCAGGCGAACCGGCCGACAGGCATACAAGGATGAATGCCTGTCGGCCTGTCGTTTCGGCTAGATGCCGATCGCCCGGCGCACGTGCGAACGAATCGCGACCCTGTAGAGGACATCGGCGAGCAGCGTGGCCAGCGCGAACTGTCGCGCATGAGTCACCCCGCCGCCGGTCCTGCTCGGCCAGCGTGGAGCCGCCGAGCGTGCTTTCCCCATTGTCATCCCTGACTCCCCGTTGCATCGTCCAAGTGTGTGACTGGACGATCGTTGTCTCCTGTCCGGAGTGTAAGCGCACGGGCCGTTTTGTCAAGTCGTGACAAACGGCGTTTCACCGTTAATCAATCGCTGCGCTCAGGGGTTCTGCGGGGCCGTCAGCTCGTGCGCGTAGTTCATCACCGAGCGCTGATAGCGCGGAAGATGCCGGGCGAGCGCCAGCAGCGCCAGCGACGCCGCCTCGCGCTCGCTGTGAGTGTCGATCAGCGCGAGCGCCAGGAACGCCCGCACGGCGTCGTCCAGCTCATCCGGCTCGGACTCGAGCTCAGCCTCAAGCAGCGCGACGCTCTCCTGCGCGCGGCCAAGGTTGCGCAGCGAGCTCGCCATCTGGATCACCGCTTCGCGGCGGCGCTTCCCGC
>JBBSDZ010000057.1:0-14456 GCA_038240205.1 Solirubrobacterales bacterium
CGACGTGCACGTCGTCGTCGATAACTCCTCGACCCACAAGACGCCCGCGATCCAGCGCTGGCTCCTGCGCCACCCCCGCTTCACCTTCCACTACACGCCCACCTACTCGAGCTGGCTCAACCTTGTCGAGCGCTGGTTCGCTGAACTCACCAGCAAATGGATCAAGCGCGGCACGCACCGATCCGTCAAAGAACTCGTCGCCTCGATCCGCACCTGGATCACAAACCGGAACAACGACCCACGACCCTTCGTCTGGCACAAGACCGCCGACGAGATCCTCGACAACCTCGCAGCTTATCGCGCACGAATCTCCGACTCAGGACACTAGGCCCTGAGGCGGCCTCAGCACGTGCCGGTCGACACCACCGCGCGCGCGCGGCGAAGATCAGCGCGCACCGGCGCAGCCGGGACGCCGTAACCCGCACGCGCGCCGATGCGCGCGGCGAACACCGTCGCCTCGACCTCCCCTGCCTCGTTCACGGCAGGGCCACCCGAGTTGCCGTGCCGCACGAGGCCACTGAGCGCGGTCACCTCGCGCAAGGAGCCGTTGACGAGCACGTCGGCCGTCGAGCCGACGCGGCCCGCCCGGGCGTCGAAGGGGCCGTTCTCCGGAAAGCCGAGCAACGCGACCGAGTCGCCCGAATGCGGGTCACTGAGCGGCAGCGCCGCAGCCCGCAGGCCGGGAACGCGCAGGATCGCGATGTCCTGCCTGCGGTCGACCACGAGCGCGCGCGCGATGTGACCGCGCGCGCGGATCCCGGCAGCCCCGGCGACGACATGGGCGGCGGTGACGACGAGATGAGGACGAACGACCCATCCCGAGCCTTCCACCCCGAGCCCACATGCGGTCGCGGTGATCCGCACCACGCTCGGGCGAACGCGGCGCGTCGCCGCCGATGTGAGAGCTCGGCGGTCCGGCGGCCGGGCGGGCGGCGCCGGCCCGGCGATCGACGGGAACGGGTCGACCCGGTTGAAGGCACGCAGCACCGTGCTCGGCGGTGCGATGTCGTTCAACCGCTGCAACACGTGCGAGGCCTGCACCTCCCGACGCAGCTTCGTCTGGCCGGGCAACTGGAGCAGCACGGCTCCGGCCACCCAGACGACGACGAGCCCGAACGCCGCGCCCGCAACCAGGCCGCCCACCGAGTCGAGGACGCGCAGGGGCGGGAGCACCGAGAGGCCTCCACGCGCGAGCGACCCGGCCATCGACGCGACCGACTGCAGCACCGTTGCCCCGACGAGCGCGCCGGCGAGACCGACGAGGGGGGTGTACGGAGAGGTCGACCCGCCGTGCAGCAGGTGCGGCGCGACCCGAGCGCCGAGAAACGCCCCGGCCGCGAGGCCGGCGAGTGAGAGCGCCGTCGCGACCAGCCCACGCTTCAGTCCAGCGAGGGCAGCGAGCGCGGCGATCGCGAGCGCGATCCAGTCGACGCGCGTCATCCGACGAGACACTTGGCCGGAAGGCGACCGATCCCTGCCGCCGGTACACTGCCCGCGCCACTGGGGGCGTAGTTCAGTTGGTTAGAACGCCGGCCTGTCACGCCGGAGGTCGCGGGTTCGAGTCCCGTCGCTCCCGTTCAAACATTTATCCTGCAAACCTGGCGATTATGTTGTCAACTTAGACGCCGCTTCGCGACCCTCTGGCCCAATCGTGGCCCACGAGGGCATTGTAAAAGCCCTGGAAATTGTCTCTATCGCACTGAGTTTGTGCACGGCATCACGAACAAAATGGGGTCACACGCCTTGACGCGGGTCGTCGGTCGCCACCGCTGAGCGGGTAGGTCGCCGAGTTCGTCCCGCGGGCTGGCTGCGCGAGCAGGAATTCTTTTTGGGTCGGCTTTCCGCGGGGGCGGGCCGTCGCCGGCCGGCGGAGACGCGCTTCTTGATCGAATAGGTGGCGTGAATGAAACGCGCTGGGACCGGGTCGCCCCGTTTTACCGTTGGCAGATGTTGCTCGAGCGACCCGCACTCGTCGAGGCCGTTGGCCTGGCGGCACCCCGCCGGCTCGACCGGGTCCTCGACCTGGGGACGGGGACGGCCGGCATGCTCGAGCGGCTGGCGCGGGCTGCCGAGCCTCCGGATCTCGCGGTAGGGGTCGACAGCTCGCAGGAGATGCTCGCCCACGCCGCTCGCCTTCCGCAGCACTGGCAGCTTCTACGCGCCGATGCGCGCGACCTTCCGTTCGAGGACGGCAGCTTCGATCTCGTGACGATGGCGTATCTGTTGCACCTGACGCCGCCGACGGACCGGCGAACGCTCTTGACCGAGGCGGCTCGGGTGCTGAGGCGCCGCGGCCGGGTCGTGGTCGTGACGCCGGCGGGTCCGCGATCGTTGCTCGGGCGTGCCTTGTTCGCGCCGCTCGCGTGGCGCGCGGCGCGCTCAGCGGGTCCGCTTGCCGGTTTCCGCTCGCTTGATCCTCGTGCCGATCTGGAGGCGGCCGGGTACGCGGTGCGGGCGGTCCGCTACGTCGATCGCGGCTATCGGTCGTGGTGCGTGCTCGCCCAGCCGTGAGCGCACTTTAAGCGGCCGGCCACCAGAACGCTCCGAAGCTGTAAGGGCCGGTGTGGGTGCCGACGGACGGCCCGACCCGGTATCGCAGCACGTCGACGATCCCGGCCCGCCGGAGCGCGTCGGCGAGAAGGTCGGCGCTTGCCTGCGTCGCAGGGGCGGCGTGGCCGACCGCGACGGCGTGCGCGCCCTCGTGTCCGGCGATGTGCTCGGCCATAACGGCCACGGCGTCCCCGTCGCACGTTGCGGTCGCGAGTTGCGTGGCGGTGCCGTCGGCGAACGAGAAGACGGGGCGGTCGGGCGCTGCGGGAACGCGTCCGCCGGGCGCTCCTGCCGCTACAAAGACGTTCCTGATCCGCGGCGCGAGCCGGGCGACCTGGGCGGCCGCTTCGTCGGTCGAGGCGCCCTCGGCAATCGTGCGCGCGGCTTCCAGGACGCAGACGCCGACGCCGAAGCTCGTAGTGCCGCTGTCCACGACCGTGACCGGAAGCGGTGCGTCTGCGGCAGCGGTGCGCGCAGACTCGACCGTCCCCGAGGCGGAGGCGCTGAGATGCACCGAGAGCACGTGCTCCGCACCGGCCTCGGCCGCTGCCTCGTAGGCCTGCAGGAAGCGAGCGGGGTTCGGCTGCGAGGTCGTCGCGTGCGCCCCGGCTACGAGACGCTCGTAGAACCAGTCCGGATCGAGATCGACGCCTTCTTCGAACGAGCGCCCGTCCAGGGTCACTGGCACGGGAATGACGATCGCGTTGACGGCGGCCGCCAGCCCAGCGGGCAGTTGCGCGCTCGAGTCGGTGCAGAGCCGAACAGCCGTCTGCCTCAACGAGTGGTGTCCGGCTCCGTGCGTCGGCGCTTCCGAACCTCGATCAGACCGCGCGAGGCGATCAGTCCGCTGGTGGCGGCGTTCGCGAGCGGCAGAAGCGGCGACGGCGACGGGCCCCACAGATTCGCCAGCCCGCGCCGCCACCAGATCGCCCCGGCGGCGACCCAGAGGCCCGAAGAGACAGCGAGCGCGAGCGTGACGCGGTGCCGCGCGGGCGAGAGCTTCGCAACGGCAGCGGCGACGCCGACGTCGAGCGGCGCGTAGACCGGGAAGGTTGCGAGGCACTGGCCGAAGCTCGTCGCCACTCCCATCCCGCCGCGGAAGCCTGCCTGCGCCGGAAAGCAGTGGCCGGCGACCGCCGCCACACCTGCAAGATGGGCGCCCGCGTCGCCGGCGACCCTGCGACCGACGCGGCACGCGAGCGCCCCCTTCGCGATATCCGCACAAGTGACAGCGACGCCTGCGCGGCGCCCGAGCAGCCGGAGGGCATTCGCGCCACCCGGATTGCCCGTACCCGCCGAGCGCATGTCGACCCTGCCGCCGCTGACGATGCGCGCCGCAAGCCCGGCCGACGGCAACAGCCCGAGCAGGTACCCCGCCCCAGCCGCCCCGGCCAGCCTGCTCCGCGTGGGAGCAGCCCGGTCACGACCTCGGAATCCAGCCATCACTGCGAGGCCCGATTCCCGACGGAGCCGGATCGAACCGCTGCGACGAGACTCTTGCTGCTCATCGACCGCCCTGTGCGAGCATCTGTTCCGACGCGATGGACCTCGACGTGATCGTGATCGGAGGCGGTACCGCAGGCCTGACGGCTGCGCTCGCAGCGCGCGTCAAGGGGGCTTCCGTGGCGCTGATCGAAGCCGAGGCGAGGATCGGCGGCGACTGCACGTTCCGGGGCTGCGTCCCATCGAAGGCGCTGATCGAGACTGCCCGGCTCGCACATGACCTTGCGTCAGCGGGCAAGGACGGAATCGTCGCCGAAGCGCCGGAGTTCGACTTCGCCGCCGTGATGGCTCGAAAGACGCGGATCGTCGAGCAGATCGCGGCAGACGAGCGCGACCAGCGCTTCACAAACGCCGGCATCGAGGTCGTGCACGGACGCGCGCGCTTGCTCGACGACCACACGGTCGAGGCGGCCGGCCGCAGACTCCGCGGCAGACGCTTCGTGATCGCGACAGGCAGCCGCCCGAGCATCCCGAGAATCTCCGGCCTAGACACCGTCCCCTACCTGACCAACGAGACCGTCTTCGACCTCGCCCGGCTCCCGCCGCGCCTCACCGTCCTCGGCGGCGGCCCGGTCGGTCTCGAACTCGCACAAGCATTCCGGCGCCTCGGGAGCGAGGTCACGGTGGTCGAGCTCGAGCAGCGGCTGCTTCCACAAGACGAGCCGGAAGCCGGCGAGCTCGTCGAAACCATGCTCCGCGGCGCAGGGATCGACCTGCGCCTCCGAACACGAATTGAGGGTGTCGAGCGGCGAGGTGCCGAGACACTTGTCAAGCTGCACGGTGGCGCGACGATCCGCTGCGATGAGCTGCTCGTCGCGACCGGCCGTAGCGGCTCGACGGACGGGCTCGGAATCGAGCTCAAGCTCGACGCCGGGTACGTCGAGGTCGACGATCGCTGCCGCACGAGCGTGCCTCATGTGTACGCGGCGGGTGACGTGACCGGTGGCCTCCAGTTCACGCACGTCGCCTCGCACGAGGGTCTCGTTGCCGGCCAGAACGCCGCCGGAGGGCGTGCGCGGAAGAACGAGCGCGTCGTCCCCTGGGTGACTTTTCTCGACCCGGAGGTCGCCCACGTCGGCCTCACCGAAGCGCAGGCGCGCGAACGGCACCGCGGCGTAGAGGTGCTGATGTTTCCGATGGCGCAGGTCGACCGCGCCCGAATCCTCGAACGCCCGGCCGGTTTCGTGAAGCTCGTCTCCGCCCGCCGGCCGCTTCTGGGACGGCTCGGAGGCGGGGTGCTCGTCGGAGCCCAGATCGTCGGCCCGCACGCCGGCGAATTGATCAACGAATGCGCGCTCGCAGTCCGCACGCGTTGCTTCGCCGGCCGGCTCGCCCAAACAATCCACGCGTACCCGACGATGAGCCTCGCACTCCAACAAGCCGAATCGCAACTCGTACCCGTCGGGCGCGCCCTGTCACCCAGCTCACAGCCCAGCCCGACGATGAAACCGGGCGCATCGGGGTAAGCGGACAGACCGGCACGCCTGCCTCGTGTCCGAGCTCTCACGCTCACGGCAGACATCCTTCACGCTCCGGTCGCCGCGCAGCCCGGCCAGCGCGACCTCGATCTTCTGCGGCGTCGTCCGGCTGCGAAACTTGCGGATGGCCGCCAGAGCCGGTAGCCGCTGCGCAGGCCGCGCCAGAGTTGCAAGCCCCCACAGCGGCGCGGCGGCGCACGCGCTTCATGTGCCGGCGACGACAGCCGCCGCGTTCCCCGGTTGGGAAACCCAGAAGCGGCGCCAGCTGTGCGTGGCCGGAAGGTTAAAGCGGACGCGGCAGCCGCCGCTGCGATCGACCATGAAGCGGCCGACCTGCATCGTGGAGCTGTCGTCGCTGGCCCAGAGCACGAAGACGTGCTGACGGTTGAGCGGCAGCCCGCGCGCGACCAGGGCGAGCGAGACGTTGCGGGCGTCGGAGTGGCCCATCAAAGCTCGAGCGACGGCCCGTCCCGAAGCGGTCCGCAACATGAAGTCATGCGCGCGCGGACCGTGAGGGACGAGCAGGATGAGCACCGCGGCGACGGCCGCCGCGGCCGCGACGGCCGCGACGACGGCGCGCGGCAGCCAAGGCCGCCGCCGCGTCGGTGTTTGGTCGCGGAGCAGGCGATCGACTCGGCCCAGCAGGAACAGCTGCCGCTGGCAGTCCGTGCAGCTAGCGAGATGGCCGAGCAGCTCGGGATCGTCTCGGTCGTCGAGTAGGTCGGGCAGCCGCTGCCATGCTTCCTCGTGTCTCACGGCGACTCCTCGCCGAGCAGAGTCGCGAGCCGGTTGAGGCCGCGTCGTTTCCAGCTCTTGACCGAGCCGAGCGGCACCCGCAGCCGCTTGGCGATCGCGCTCTCGCTCAAGTCGGCGTAGTAGGCGAGCTCGATCACGTTCCGCTCGCGCTCGGACAGCCGCGCCAGCGCGGCGTCGAGCCAGAACGCATCCAGCTCGTGCGCAGGCGTCGCGCCGCCGGCTCCTCCAGGACCGGAATCGGCGGCCGGCGGCCGGCGCGCAGATTCAGGGCCGTCCGCCGCGCGAGCGTCAGCAGCCAGGCGGGCGCGCTGCCGCGGCCCGGGTCGAAGAGCGCCGCTTTGCCCCAGATGCGCGCGAACACTTCTTGCTCGCAGTCCTCCCGCTCCGAACCTGCGACGGTTCTACACACACGCGCGACCGCGCGGCCGTAGCGGCCGCGCAGCTCCTCGAACGCCTCCTCACTCCCGGCCGCGATCGCGCGAAGCAGCTCGGCGTCGCTCGCCCGCGGCGACACCGGGGCCGATTCGATCGACGGGGTTCCGAGCGGTTGGGGTGTCATCGTCCGACCAAGCGAGCTTGGCTACATGTGCATCTTGCCGTTGGCCATGTTCGGCTGCCCGTTCGGCTTGACGACCAGCCAGAGCCCGCCATGCATGGTGGCGTGCTGGCACATGATCTTGCCCGGCATGTCGGCTTCGTAGTAGTAGAGCGGATGGCCGTTGTAGGTCACCTGCAACCTGCCGTCGCTCCGCTTCGTCGTCCCCAGCAGCTTCGCCTCGACACCGGGACCCCCCAGCGGCGCGGCAGAGGTCAGCAGCGGCGGCCACGCCTTTGCGCAGACGCCGTAGCAGCGGCTGGTGGAGCCGCGATCCGCGCCGAAGACGTACACCACCTTCCCGCTTGGGCCAAAGAGCACCTTCCCATAGTGCGACGAGCGCACGCTCAGCCGCGCCGCTGCGCCCGGGGCCGCCTGCGCTGACCCGACGACCACCGCCACTGCCGAGGCCACGACCACCGCCGCGACCAGACGAAACACCGTCCGACGCTGATTACCCATTCGCTTCCTCCTCGGCTCGAAGACACGTCCGGACGTCCGAAGCTCTGCGACGCCCCACCCGGAGATACAGGCACGCGCGCCTGTTTGGATGCAGCACCAAGGCCGCAATTCGCGTGGCGGTCCGCGATCATCCGCAGCACATGCGCGTCCTGGTCTCCGAACCAGCCGCCGACCTGATCGACGAGCGCGGCGGCCGCCTCTATGTCTGGCTGGCGCAGGGCCGTTGCTGCGGCGGCGTCACGTGGCTCGTCTCGGCGAGCGTGCCTCCGGAGGGAAAGGAATTCCGGCGCGTCGCTGGCGCAGATCGCTTCGAGCTCTACCTCTCGAGCCGGCTCGACCGGCTTCCGAAAGAGCCGCACATCGAGGTTCGACGCTTCCCGCGCAGACTCGAGAGCTACTGGAACGGCTGCGCCTGGGTCACGTAGGAAGCGCAGCACATGCAGAGCGCGAGCGTGACCAGCAGATCACCCCTTCTGGGGTCGCCGGCGGCACTAGCGCAGGAGCGGGATGAAGGCGTGTTCGAGGGCGCCGGTGTGTCCGATGATGTCGCTGCCGGTCGCCACCACGCGCGTGGGAGTACGTGTCCAGCGCGCGGTGCTGGTGAATCCGTAGAAGGCGTCCCAGACGGTGTAGCCGCCTCCGCCGAGTCCGCCGATCGGGTGGCTTCCGAACCAGTTGCCGGCGATCCGGTTGGGATCCCAGAACGTGACGACTCGCGGGTCGTCGAGAACGTGGTGGTCGATCGCGCCCGCGCTGTCGCCGGCGAGAATCGGCAACCAGATCGCGAAGACGGTGAGCTTGGCGTGCGGATGGCTGTTGAGGATGTGCGTGCGGACCCAACTGGCCCCCAGACGGCAGACGCTTCAGGTAGGTGAGATCAGCAGGATCAGGCGCGGCTCTGCCGGGTGGGCGTTGAAGGCGACGCGGAGGTCGGCGATGCTGCGCAACTCGCGCGGCGCCGCCGACGCACTCTGCGCGGACGACGCGATCTGCGCGGAGGTAGCCACCGATCGAGCACCAGCGGTCGCGCTCTGGCCGCCACCGCAACCCGCAAACACGACGACGGCGACGGCGACGGCGAAACATACGACGAGAGATACGAGACGGTTCATTCGTGTACCGGAGGGCGTGCAGGAAGGGTACGCCGGCGGCGGGCAAGCTGCCAAGCGAGGCTGAGCAGTGCTGCCGCGACAACGAAGCCCGCGACCGCGAGAACGGCGCCGTCGTGCGCACTCGCGAACACTTGCAGCTGCGCCGACCAGAGCCCGATCCGTCCGACCAACGGGTCGTCGGCAAGCGTCGCGCTGTCGCCGAACCGCATCCGCCACCAGTAATAAGAGAGATATCCGCCCGAGAGCACGAGCAGCAGCCCGGCGGCTCTGCTCATGTACGGCAGCAGCCGCCGCACAGCGCGGGCGACACCCGCACGCGCGAGCGCGATCGAAACGCTGACCGCCGTCAGCACAAGCGTCATGCCGGCCGCGTAGGCGATCAGCACGCTGAGTTTGTGCGCACCAAGCGACGCGCCGATCAGGCTGAGCAAAATCGGCAGCGCGCAGCCAAGCGAGGCGGCCCCGTAGCCGACACCGAAGAGCAGCATCGCACCCAGCCGCCGTTCGCGCCGCACCGGCAGACGAAGACGGGGCGCGAACTGCAGACGCCGACCGCTGAGCACCACGACCCCCGCAACCGCGAGCAATCCCCCGGTCGCAAGACCCGCCCAGGGGACGGAGTTCGCGACGGCCGAGACGCCGTAGCTCGCGGGAATCGCGATCAGCGCGAAGACGCCAAGGAAACCAGCGGAGACAAGGGCGCCGACAAGCAGCCCCTGCGCAACGCGGGTCGTTGCACGCGGCAGCTGCTCCTCGTCGGCACCAAGATAGAAGGAGAGAAACGCCGGCAGCAGCGGGAACCCGCACGGATTCACGACCGTCAGCGCCCCTGACGCGAGCGCGATCGAGATCGGAACCGTCGAGCCGGCCATCTCAGCCGCCGCCTTCGACGGGTTCGCCCGCGAGCCCTGCGCGGTCGCCGGCGGTCACGATCCCGAGCAGCCGCCCCTCCGACGTGGTCACGAGCGCGGTCTGCAGCTCCTTCTTACGTAGCCGTTCGCCGAGCTCGCGCGCGAGCGTGTTCGGGCGAGTCGTGCTCGGCCCGCCGCTCATCGCCTGCTCAGCCGTGAGGTCGCCGTCGGCCTGTAACGCCCGCCGGCCGATCCGGCCAAACACAATCCGCTCCGCGTTCACGACGATTGAGCTCTCGAAGCCACACGTGCGCACACGCGCACGTGTGCGCACGTGCGCACACGCGCGCGAATCTCCGCGATCCGCTCATCGAGCTGCACGGGTCGGAACGTCCGCTCGCAGGAACTCACTGACGTGTGCCCAGCGGTTCCTTCCCGCGGCAGGCCCGCCGCGCCCCAGCCGGCTTTGCCGGCGACGTAGTCGTACACCTGCTGGAAGCCGAGGCTTTCAAGCCGCCACGCGGCTCGTGGTCTCATGTCTCAATGGTAGTCCCAGCACAGGGCGATCAGCGTCCGGGCGATCAGCGTCCGCGCTCGAGCCCTCGGCGCGGCCCGAACCGACGAGCTCAAGGACGTGTCTACGTGACCTCCTCAAACCGGCCGCGATCGGCTGAGCAGACCTGCACTAGCCCATGCGCCATGCAGTGCGTTCGCCCAGAAGCGCCAACACGTCGATAAGCGTCCTCTGGTTCGCGGCGACCGGCGATCAAGCCACACCAGTTCACAGAGGTTTCGGACAGATCCATCGTCATCTGCCAGTGGGGGGCGCGGCGGGTAGTTGCACCGTCACGCGGAGCCCGCCTCGAGCCCGGGGGGTGAGGGTAATGGTGCCGTCGTGTGCTTGGGTGATGCTTGTGACAATTGCCAGGCCGAGGCCGACGCCTGCGTGGTAGGCGCGTATGCGTTCGGCGCCGCGAAGAAACGGCTCGACCAGCGTGGAAACGAACTGTGGGGTGAACTCCTCACCGGTGTTCTCGACAGTGAGCACCACACTCGGGGGGTGAACGCTTGTCGTGATCCACACGGCGCCCTGTGCAGGCAGGTTGTGGACGATCGCGTTGTGCACGAGATTCGTCGTCAACTGCAGAAGGAGCGGGTGTGAGCCGATGGTGACGGTCGTGTCGCCGGAGGTCTCGATGGTGACCCCATGCCTATCCGCGAATGGGAGGAGCGTTTCAGTCACTTCCTCTGCGATGAGGGACAGGTCGATGCGTTCTCGGGTGAAGGACCGCTGATCGGCCTGGCTGAGGAGAAGCAATGCTTCAGTGAGGTCGATCGCTCGTGTGTTGACGACGCGTAGCCGTTCGACGAGCTCCTCTGTGTCGCGGTTCGGATCATTGCGGGCCACGTCGAGCAGTGTCTGGCTGATGGCCAGCGGGGTGCGCAGTTCGTGCGAGGCGTTGGCCGCGAACCTCTGCTGTTCGGCGACGTGCGCTTCGAGCCGCACGAGCATGGCGTCGAAGGCGTCGGCGAGTACGCGGAACTCATCGCTGCGGCCAGGTAGCCGGATTCGGTGCGAGAGCGATCCCTTCGTGGCCATCCGTGTGGTCTCCGTGATGCGAGCCAGGGGGGCGAGCATCCGGCCGGCGAGAAGCCACCCTCCCACGAGACCGAAGACGAGCAGGAACGCCAGCACGATGGCCGCCCTTGGAGCGAAAACGTGCAGGAGGCTGGACCGAACGGGAAAAACACCACGCGTGTCGCTGTCGGCGTTGACGAGGATGGCACGATCGGGGACGTAACGCAGGAGGAACACCCACACGGCGGCGAGCAGCGACACGCCGGCCAGCATGAGGAAGCCGGCGTAGCTGAGGGTGAGCTTGAGGCGAACGCTCAAACCAGGGGTTCTATCCACGGTCTCCTCCGTCGCGCCCGGAGTCGGTTTCGGTATCGATGCGGTACCCGACGCCTGCCGCAGTGGCGATGATCCAGGGCTCGCCGAGGCGTTTGCGCAGTCCGGAGACCGTGATCCGCACGGCGTTGGTGAACGGGTCTGCGTTCACATCCCACGCCCGTGCAAGTAAATCTTCGGCGCTGACGACACCGCCTTCGGCAGCGACGAGGACTTCGAGCACCGCGAACTGCTTCCTGGTCAGCGCGACGTACCTTCCGTCGCGGTAGACCTCTCGGCGGAACGGATCCAGCCTCAGACCTGCAATCTCTCGCACAGGCGGCCTGTTGTGGGCCCGCCTGCGGTCGAGCGCTCTGAGACGGAGCACGAGCTCTCGGAGCTCGAACGGCTTCGTGAGGTAGTCGTCGGCGCCGAGCTCGAACCCGCTGGCCTTGTCGTCGAGACGGTCGGCAGCGGTGAGCATCAGGATCGGCATGCCGCTGCCGGAGGCGACGATGCGTTCGGTGATCTCGTCGCCGCTGGGTCCGGGAATGTCTCGGTCGAGGACGGCGATGTCGTAGGCGTTGAGCCTGAGCAGCTGTAGAGCGGTGTCGCCGTCACCTGCGATGTCCGCCGCGATCGCCTCCAGGCGTAGACCGTCGCGGATGGCTTCTGCCATATAGGGCTCGTCCTCGACGATCAACACACGCATGCTCCGATGCTACGAGCTGGCGGGTGTCGTCGGCATATTGAAAACCCCGTACATGCTGGCAACGCCACGCTGCCTTGAATGGCGGCATGGCCTACAGCAGACGAGCACGTGCAACCACCCCTCGGATTCGCCGGATCCGTGTCGCCGGCCTGCTCGGCGTCATCGCGGCGATCGCGGCGGTCCCCGGCTACCAGCTCCTGGCGTCCTCGTTCTCGACGGCCGCAGCACCGATCGACGTCCTTCGCGCTGACCACCGTGGTGCGCTGGGCGAAGCGCTTCCCGGCACGGTGTGGCCGGCAGATGGCCAAGCCGCCGTTCAGATAGGACAGTCGCACGTCCAAGCCGGCCCGAACCAGCACGCGGCTGCAATCGCCAGCGTCACGAAGGTGATGACGGCCTATCTCGTCCTCCGACCACCCGCTACGACCGGGCCAGGACGGTCCGATGATCACGCTCACCGAGGCCGATGTCGCCGACACCGACCGGCGACGCCGACAGCAGGAGTCGGTCGTGTCCATCGCCCAGGGAGAGCAGTTGACCGAACTACAGGCGCTGCAGGCACTGCTGGTGCCGTCGGCGAACAACATCGCCGCGGTTCTGGCGCGATGGGCCGCCGGCTCTGCGGACCGGTTCGTTGCCCGGATGAATGCCACCGCACGGTCGCTCGGTATGACCCACACCCGCTACACCGAGCCGAGCGGCTACGACGACACAACCGTCTCGACCGCCGCTGACCAGGTGCGGATTGTCGATCGGGCCATGCGCCTGCCGGTATTCGCGAGCATCGTCGCCTCACCGAGCGCGGCCGTGCCGGTCGCCGGCACCGTGCACAACACCAACATCTTGCTCGGTTACCACGGGTTCGTCGGTGTCAAGACCGGCTCGGACAACGAGGCCGGCGGCTGCTTCGCCTTCCGCGCCATCCGCTGGATCGACGGCAAGCCGACGACGATCACCGGGGTCGTGTTGGGCCAGCCCGGCCACGACCGGGTCGCAGCGGGTCTCGTGGCCGCCGACGCCATGGTCGACCGCATCGCCGGTCATTCATGGCGCGAATTACGGGCTATGCCAGATCTAGGGCAACCAACCCTGGAACCACGAACTCCGCCCAGAAGTCATCGATGACGGCCGCACGCTCGTCACGGAACCAGCGTCAACGCAATCAACACACGCAAGGAGAAACGTGAGTAGAAGACTACGGCCGCTCGCCGCCCTTGCCATGCTCGCCGTACTCGTCGCGGGCTGTTCGAACGCACCTTCTGCGAGCAGCACTGCCAGCCACGGCGGCAGCAGCGCCGGCGCTGGCGCTAACAAGAACGTCACCGATCTGGACAAGGCGGTGAAGTTCTCGGAGTGCATGCGTGGCAACGGGGTCCCCGACTTCCCGGATCCGGACCCGAAGGGCGAGTTCGCCTACGGGGTCAGTGTGAGTCCCGCGGTGTTCACGAAGGCCGCCAAAGCGTGCAAGGACCTAGAACCCCCGGGCGCCTTGAGCTCGAAGCGGACCCCGAAGCAGGAGTCGGAGGCCCTCACGTTCGCGGCGTGCGTTCGCTCGAACGGCGTGAAGGACTTCCCGGACCCCGTCAATGGTGAGCCCGCCATCGACACGACGAAGATCCCATCGACCGACAAGCCCGGTGGCATGACCATCCTCAACGCCGCGATCCAGAAGTGCCGATCCGTCTCGGGACTGGCGGCGGGGGGCCAGGGCGGATGAGGCGGAAGGGGCGGGTGCTGACCGGCGCGGCCGCCCTGGTGGCCGTCGCCGCCACCGGCAGGTTGGTCGTGCGGTCCGGTGGGGATCAGGGTTCCGCCGCCGCTCAGACGGTGTCGGCGAGCACCGAGAGGGTGCAGAAGGGCAATCTGTCGGCCGCGGTCTCCCAGGGCGGGACCCTGACCTACCGCGCGCGACCGGACGGCTCACCGTTCATCGCGATCAACCACGCGCGCGGCACGTACACCGAACTTCCCGAGTCGGGAGACAAGATCGGCTGTGGTGGCGTGCTGTACCGAGTGGACGGCAAGCCGGTGCTGTTGCTCTGTGGCACGGTCCCGGCCTACCGGGCACTGCACGTAGGCGACACGGGCTCAGACGTCCATCAGCTCAACCGCACCCTGCACCTGCGCGGCGCCGGCGACGCCTTCACGTCGAAGACCGAGACCGCACTCAAAGCGCTCCAGCACCGAAAGGCTCTTCGCATGACCGGCGCGCTGGCGTTCGGTGACGCGGTGTTCCTGCCCGAGGCGGTGCGGATCGCCAAGGTCACCTGCCAGCTCGGCGGACCCGCCCAGCCGGGCTCCCCCGCGTTGGAAGCCACGTCCGAAACGCTCCACGTGCAGGTGAACCTCGATCCATCAGAGCAAGGTCAGGTCAAGCGCGGGGATCGCGCGCAGATCACCTTGCCCGGCACCACGACGGTCCCGGGCAAGGTCGTCGGGTTCGGACGGGTCGCCGAGGCACCCGCCGACCAGGGCAGTGGCGTCGCGGACGCGACCATCTCCACCTTCATCAGCCTCGACGACCCGGGCAAGGCACGCGGGCTGGA
>JBBSDZ010000058.1:0-14272 GCA_038240205.1 Solirubrobacterales bacterium
CTTCGCTCTACCGTGGATCTGCATCCGGGTCCTCCTAGGTCGTGAGCCTTCGCAGACCCACAGCCTGGGATGAGGCCCGGATGCCTTCTCAGTTGTTCACAACGTATGTGGGCAGGTCAGCTAGCCTCGGCCGCCAGCTCTTCACAGGCGCGCGGCGACGAGCGCGCATGCCGTCAGCACCGTCGCCAGCGACAGCGCCGCCAGGGCCCCGTCGAGCGGCGCGAGCAGACCATGCAGCGACAGCTCCTGCGAGCTGCCGTCGGCGCGCACGCGCACGCCGCTGACCGAGCTCGTGCGGCGGCGAAGCTCGCGCGCGGGCGAGCTGAGGCGACGCTGCGCAACGCTCATCGCAAGGCACCCGAGGGCGACCAGCACCCCCGGCAGCGCGATCCGCTCGGCGTTGACGAAGTAGCCGGTGAAGGCCGGGAACGCCCCCCATCCGACCGCGAACCAAAGGTCGCTGTGAAAGCGACCGCCCGCCCACTCGAGGTTGTACGCCGGCAGGAACAGGCCGCCGAGGACGACCAGCGGGATCAGCAGCGCCGTGACGGAGATCGCACCGGCCACGCCGATCGCAAGCGCCCCCGCGAGGCTGACGAGCGCCAGGCCGATCAGGACGCGGTTGCTGAGGCTCGAGCCGAGCGGGCGATCATGCAGCTCGTCCAGGGCGTGTGCGGCGACCCCCACGGCCAGGCCGAACGCCACCAACCCCCACAGCAGGCGATTGCCGTACAGATGCGGCGCGACGGCAGCGCCGAGCGCGAAGTAGCTCAAGTGCCAGGCCGTGTACGGCGGATGCAGCAGCGTCAGCAGGTCTCCCAGGCGCCCGCCTCCGAGCGCGTAGAACGCCGGCCGCTCAGGCGCCGCGCGCATCGGCCGTCTCAGTCGGCTCGGCGCGCTCGGCGGCGGCTCGCGTACCCGCCATCACGACGCCGCCGCCTAGGCTCATGCGCCGGACGGTCACGTCGATGATGCCTGCATCGCGCCAATATCCGACGATCCGCTCGAGCGGGTGGCGCTCGTAGAAGCCGCGGATGCTCGGACCGAGGAAGCGCCCGACCTCGGCCCATTCACGCGAGGCGAGACGGCCTAGCGTGGGCAGGCCGACGGCCGTGTACAGCCTCCACGCCGCGCGCGCCACGCGCAGCGGCGGCACGCCGAACTCGAGCGAGGCGATGCGCCCGCCCGGGCGCACGACACGCGCCAGCTCACGCATAGACGCCGCCGGATCGTCGACGTAGCGCAGCAGGTAGGTGAACGTGAGCGCGTCGAAGTCGGCGTCCGCGAACGGCAGCCGCTCGGCCTGGCCTTCGATCAGCTCGACGCGCCCGTCGCCGGCGAAGCGCGCTCGCGCGCCCGCCAGCATCTCCGCGCTCTGGTCGAGGCCGAGGATCGTGAAGTCGCCGCGCCCGAGCAGCTCCGCCGCGACCATCCCCGTGCCCGTCGCCACGTCGAGCACGCGTGCACCTGCCACCGGCGCGAGGGCGTCCACGAGCGCCCGTCGCCAGCGCGGGTCCTGACCGAAGCTGAGCGCCGAGGACAGCAGGTCGTAACGACGCGGCAGCCCGCGAAAGAGCTCGAGCGCCTCGAGCTTGCGCGCCGAGCCCTCCTCGGTCGTGGCGAGGCCGGGCGTCTCGCTGGTGGGGTGGGAGGTCATGTTCTCGCCGATCTGAAAGGCTAGCCGCCAGCCCCCTGCCACCGTAGCCCGGCGACATTCACAAACGAGAGCAAGGCCATGCAGCCGTCAGCAACCCAACTCCGCCCGCGCGTCGCGCTCGTGACGGGCGCCTCCAGCGGCATCGGCGAGGCCACCGCCCGCCGGCTCGTGCGAGAGCCCGGGCTCTCGCTCGTGCTCGTTGGGCGCCGCGAGCAACGCCTGCGCGAGCTTGCCGCGTCGCTCGGCGAGGATCGCGCCAGCCCACTCGCCGTCGACCTCGTCGACGCGCAGGCGCCAGAGCGCATCCGTACACACCTGCAGGAGCACCACGGCCGGCTGGACCTGCTCGTCAACAACGCGGGCGCCGCGTGGCGAGCGCGGTTCGCCGACGGCGGCTACGAGAACGTGCGGCGCACGATGGAGATCAACTTCGACGCCCAGGTGCGTTTGACCGAGGCGCTGCTGCCGCTGCTGCGCGACTCCGCGCCGAGCGCGATCGTCAACGTCTCATCGACCGCCGGCCGCGTCGCACGCGCAGGATCGGGCGCATACAGCGCGTCGAAGTTCGCGCTCGCCGGCTGGTCGGATGCGCTGTGGGCCGAGGAGCGCCCCCACGGCGTTCACGTCGGGTTGGTGCTTCCCGGCTTCATCTCAACCGAGGGCTTCCCGCAGGCGGAGCTGACCGACAAGCCGTGGACGCGCTGGATCGTCTCGACGCCCGAGCGCGCCGCCGAGGCCATCTTCGAAGCGGGTCTCGGCCGGCACGCCGAGCGCTATGTGCCGCGCCCATACGGACTCGCCGCGGCCCTGCGGGTGCTGGCACCCGGACTCGTGCGCCGCGTTCTCGGCGGTGGCGCGGCGGCCGTGATGACGACCACCACCGGCGCCGATCTCTCCGAGCGCCAGAACGGCGCCTCGCCGAGCGACTGAGCTTCGCCGCTGCGCCTCCCCGGGCGGGCCCAACGGCCGGGTGCGCGGCGCGGATAAGCTGATGCGATCGCAACGCGCGCGCTCGTCACAGGTGCGACCGGCTTCGTCGGCGGTCGCCTCGCAGAGTCCCTTACGGACTCAGGCGCGTCCGTCCGCTGTCTGGTGCGCGACCCCGCTCGCGCCGAGGCGCTGAAGCGCTCCGGCTGCGAGATTCGCCGCGGCGACGTCAACGATGCCGACAGCCTCGAACGGATGGGCGAGGACATCGACGTCGCGTACTTCCTGATTCACGCGATGGCCGGCGGCGAGGGCTTCGAGGAGCGCGAGCGCAGCGGCGCGCTCAACTTCGCGCGCATGGCCAAGCGTGAGGGCATCGAGCGGGTCGTGTACCTCGGAGGGCTCGGCGACACGAGTGCCTCCAAGCACCTGCGCAGCCGCCACGAGACGGCGATGACGCTCCAGGCCGAGGGTCCGCCGTTGACCTACTTCCGCGCCGCGATGGTCGTCGGCGCGCAGAGCGAGTCCTACCGAACGCTGCGCCACCTGGTGAAACGCCTGCCCGTGATGATCGCCCCGTCGTGGCTGCGCACATCGACCCAGCCGATCGGCATCGACGACGTCGTCGAGTACCTGCGGCGCGCGCCCGAGGTGCCCCAGTCACGCGGGCGCGAGGTGCAGATCGGCGGACCCGACGTCCTCTCCTACGGCGAGATGCTCGACAGGATGGCGCTCGCGATGGGTCTGCGACCGCGGCCGAAGCTCCCCGTCCCGTTCATCACGCCCTGGCTGTCGGCGCTGTGGCTCGGGCTGGTCACACCCGTGGACACGAACGTCGCACGACCGCTCGTGGAGGGACTGACGACCGAGACGATCGTAACCGACCCCGCCGGCGCGGAGCCGTTCGGGATCACGCCGGCGGACTTCGACGAGACGCTGGCTCGAGCGCTCGCGCAGGAGGGGTAGGCTCACGCTCGAGCGACCGCGAGCGCCACGCGCGTCACAACCGGCGAGATCCCGAACGAGCGAGGAGGCACAGATGATCATCACCACCATGAACGACCTTCCCGGCTATGAGATCGATGAGGTGCTCGGCGAGGTGTTCGGGTTGACCGTGCGCGCGCGCAACGTCGGCTCGCAGATCGGCGCCTCGATCACCACGTGGACGGAGATCTGCGCCTACGGCACGGCCGTGTGCGCGCACAAGCTGTAGTGACCTTGCGCCGGATGCCAGCCCTGCTTGCGCTCGTCCTCGCCGGCGGCGTGCTCGCCTCCTGTGGCAAGGGCTCGCACGCGAGCTCCTCCGCCGGCGCGCCCGCAGGCGCGTCGAGCACCGCCACGACCCCGGCCGAACGGGCGGGCTCGCCGACCAGGCAGCGGGCGCTCGCGTTCGCGCGCGCGGTCAACCTCACCCCCGCCGACGTGCCGGGCTTCGCGGCGAGCGAAAAACACGACAGCAAGTCGGCCGGCGATCGCCGTTTGGAACACGAGATGCTGCGCTGCGCGGGCATCGCCGGTGCATCCAGCGGAGTGACCGAACAGAGCTCCAAGGACTTCCAGCTCAAACACGCGATCCTCGCTTTCAGCGTCAGCTCGGAAGTGTCCGTCCAGGCCAGCCCCGCGGCAGCAAACCGTAGCCTGCGAGCGATCCGCAGCGCACATGTGCGCGGGTGCTTCTCACGCTTCCTCGGACAGATCTTCAAGGACCAGCAGGTCAAGGGCGCGACCGCCGGGCCGGTCACGATCCAGTCCGGCACGCCCCCCGCCCCAGGAACGAGCGGCAGCTTCGGCTGGCGCGTCACCGCGACGTTCGACGTGCGCGGGATCAAGGTGCCGATCTACCTCGACTTCCTCGGGTTCGTGCGGGGCCCAAGCGAGATCACGCTGCTCAGCTCCGGGCTGCTGCGACCGTTCCCGGCATCCGTCCAGCAGCACCTGTTCGCGCTGCTGCTGAGCCGAGCGAAGGCGCACGAGCTGTGAGCGAGGAGCGCTGGAGCGAAGTCGATCGCTTCGTCGAGGAGCGGTTGCTCACGCCCGACCCGGCGCTCGACGCCGCCTTACAGGCGAGCGCCGCCGCCGGTCTGCCGCCGATCGCCGTGACGCCGAGCCAGGGCAAGCTGCTGCACCTGCTCACGCGCTCGCTCGGCGCGCGAGCCGTCCTCGAGGTGGGCACGCTCGGCGGCTACAGCACGATCTGGCTCGCCCGTGCGCTGGCGCCCGGCGGCCGCGTGATCACGCTCGAGGCGAATCCGCGCTTCGCCGATGTCGCCGCCGCGAACGTCGAGCGAGCCGGCCTCTCCGCGGCAGTGGAGGTGCGGGTCGGGCCGGCGCTCGAGACGCTGCCGAAGCTTGCCGCCGAGCGGCCGGACCCGTTCGATCTGGTCTTCATCGACGCCGACAAGATCAACACGCCTGACTACTTCACGTGGGCGCTCGAGCTCACGCGGCCGGGCAGCGTGATCATCGCCGACAACGTCATCCGCGACGGCACGATCGTAGAGGCCGACAGCGATGACTCCGCCGTGCACGGCGCGCGGCGTTTGCACGAGCTGCTCGCGGATGAGGCTCGTGTCAGCGCCACGACGATCCAGACGGTCGGCGCCAAGGGCTACGACGGCTTCACGCTCGCGCTCGTCGGCGAGAGATAGCGCAGCACCTCGTCCCCCTCAGTGCGCAGCGCCGTGGCATCGGCGCGCGAGAGGCGCGCGAACGGCTCGAGCTCGAGCTTCCCGGAGGCGAGCCTCCAGGTCGCCACGGCGCGGCCATGCACCAGCGCGAACGGCCGGAACAGCCCGTTGACGGTGACCAGGGACTTGTTGGCGCCGACGATCGGCTCGCGCGAGCACCAGCCGAGCAGCAGCGGATCGAACGCGCCCAGCAGCCGAGGCGGCGGTAGCTCCGCAGCCCTCGCTCGGCGCGTGAGATCGATCATCCCGTCCGGGCGCGCGCGCAGCTCGGAGGCGATCGCGCCGAGCCCTGCGCGCGCGTCCCGCAGCGGCAGCCCGGCCCACCGCGCCAGGTCGCGCTCGCCGGCCGGCCCGTGCCCGGCCAGGTAGCGACGCGCCAGCTCGCCCAGCGCCTGCTCGCGATCGACTCTCGCCCCGGCCGCCTCCGCGCCCAGCCAGTCGCGCACCAGCGCGTAAGCCTGTTCCCCGCCCACCACCGGACCCCGCACAGCGAGGCCGCGCAGGGTGGCGAGCATCAACAGGTGCACGAGCGCCTGGCCCTCGGTGCGGACGCGCGCAGCCGCGATACGGTCGCGCAGCTGCGCGCGAGTCAACGGCCCCTCGGCCGCGAGCGAGCGCTCAATCGCCTGCACGCCGCGCTCGGCGGCGCTTGGCGTGACCCCCTCCTGCGCCAGGCGGCGGGCGTTTCCGGTGAGCAGCGGCGGCGTCGTCAGCGCATGCAGCCACGGATAGTCCTCGCTGCAGACGAGGTGCAGCGTGCCGCGGTTCAGCCACGTGATCAGCAGCGAGCGCTCTTCGCTCAGGGCGTTGTCCACGTCGGCCGCTGTCAGCCCACGGCTGCGCGCCCGCACCGCCAGCCTCGCGCCACGGGGATCCTGCGCCTGGACCGCGAGCAGCCGGCGGGCGACGGCGACCGGATCGCGCGCAGGTTTGCCCGCGAGCAGCTGCGCCGTCAGGCGCTCGGCGATCGTTTGATCCGGCAAGCGAACACAGATACCAGCAGGGACGCCGCGGCGACGGACCGGTCGCGGGGTGCGCCGCGGTGGCGCGCCTCAGTCGCTCTCGGCGGCCGCTTCCTGCCGGGGCGCTTCGGCGGCGAGCCGCGCGAGCACCTCCTCGGCATCGGTACCATGCGCGCGCAGCGCGCGCTCGAACACTGCGCCGTAGACCTGCATGACCGCCTTCAGCACGTCCGTCGTGGAGAGTCCTGGAGCGCCGCGCTCGTGCGCGATGCCCGCCGCCTTGTCTGTGACCATCGCCATCACGTCGCCGGCGGCGAGGTCCGTCTCACCGGCGCGCGCGCCCGGCGCGGAGCGATCGGCGTGCATGCGCATCGAATCCTCGCTGACGCCAAGCGCCTGCAGCGTGGCTCCGACCTCGCCGTGCAGTCGCAGCACCCGCAGCCAGCGCTCGGCCTGCTCCTCGGGCGTGCGCGCGAACGGGATCGCAGTCGCGGCGATGCCGAGCACCATCTGCGCGTCCGGAGCGAGCATCGGCACGGAGTTCACGAGAGCACCGTCAGGACGCGCTCGCCGCCACGAGCTCAGCAGTGTGGACCACGTTGTCGCGGCCGAGCGAGACGATCGAGCGCTCGTGCTCGGCGTGCAGCTCGAGCAGGACGGTGTCCGTGCGCTCGAGCTCGAGCCGCGCCGAGCGCAGCGTCTCGGCGATGTCGGCGTCGCTGACGCGGCACTCGCGCAGGAAGCGCTCCGCGCGACCGCTGGCCAGCGACTCGCGGTCGAGCTCTAGCTGCTCGAGCACGATCGAGGGCGCGCCGGCGCCGTCGGCCACGGCGAGCAGACAGGCGGCCATGTCATCGGGCCGCGTGTCGGTTTGCTCGGTGATGCTGTCGAGCAGCGCCGCGGCGCTCGCATCGCGCTCGAGCGCCTCGAGCGTGCGGGTCAGCCGCTGCGAGCCGAACAGGTCCTCGCCGACGCGCGCCTCCGTGACGCCGTCGGTGTGGAAGCACAGCCGCGCCGGCCCGGGCACCGAGACGACAGTCTGGCGCGCGCCGGTGCGCATACCCGTTCCGATCGGAGGCGAGGAGCACGAAGTGACGGGCTCGATGCGAGCCGCGTGCTGTTGCTCTGGTCGCGGCGAGTCACCGAGCACGACAGGCGGAGGGTGGCCGGCGCTCGCGTACGTGAGCGTGCGCTCGCGCGGGTGGTAGGTGGCCGCGACGACGGTGGCAAACGAGTCGCCGAGCTGGCGCTCGAGCACCGTGCCGGCCGTCTGCAGGGCCTTACGCGGCGACAGGCCCGCCTCGAGATAGGCGCGCACGGTGAAGCGCACGAGCGCCGTGTGCGGCAGCGCCTCGCGCCCATGCCCCGACACGTCGCCGACGATCACGGCGAGCTGCCCGTCCTCGAGCGCGAACACGTCGTAGAAGTCTCCCCCGGCGCCCGGGCCGTCTGCCGGGCGATATGCGACGGAGGTGCCGACCGGGCCGAGCCGAGCCGGCGGCACCGGGAGCAGCGCCGCCTGCAACAGACCGACGTCCTCGAGCAGTTGTCCGCGCTGGCGCACCAGCCGCCGCGTGCGAACGGAGCTGAAGCGCGAGCGGATGCCGAGCGCGAGCGCGAGTGCGATCAGCACGCCGATCAGGATGCGCACCGGCATCGGCACGACGCCGACAAACTTGGTGATCGTTTTGACCAGCGCCGGCTGGCTCGCCGAGCGAGGCGCCGGCTTGATGGCGGCACGAGCGGTGCCCGTCGATGCAGCGCCACTCGGGGTCACGGTGCTGGACGCAGCGACGGTGGTGACGCCGGGGGCGATCGCCGACGCTGAGCCCGCGGAAGCTCCGGCGGCGCCACGACGAGCACCGGCGGCGGCGCTGCCGCGCTGCTTGGCGCCCAGCGCGCTCGCCGGTGCGACGCTGGCGGGAGCCGGCGTGACGAGCGCCGCGGAGGCTGCGCTGGCGCCGCTTTCGGCGGCAGGCGAGACCGCCGCCGCCGCGACTGCTGTCGCCGATGCCGATTCGGCGACCCTCACGCCCTTCTTGCCCTTCGTGGGAGTTTTCGATCCGCCCGATCCTTCGGCGACGGGTTCTTCGAGCGGTTTTTTTTTGCCTTTTTTCGGCCCTTTGCCGCCGCCTTTTTTGGTTTTGCGCGCGAGCGCTTCCACACTGCTGGCAGATTCAGTGCCGGCCGCTGCGCCGGCCTGCGCGTCGGGTGCGCTCGTGAGCCCACCGTCGCGTCCTGCTTCCGCGCGCCGGCGCTCGCGCGCCGCGGGCGGGGCGTGACCCGAGCGGCGCGGGGCCGCGCCTGGGGCTGCGCCACTCGGCGCGACACCGGCGGCCCCAGGCGGGGTCGTGTGCGGATGGTGCCGGCGCGCCACGCCGAGCGATTCGTCGGCTTCAGCCGGCGCGGGCGGAGCGATCGTCGGCGCCGGGACCGGCGCTTCCGCTTTCGCTTCGCGTTCCGCACGCTTGCTGCGCGGCGTCGCGGCGGGTTCGACAGGAGCGCTGGAGGTGGGTTTGGCGGCGGGGACTTTCGCACCCGCGTCTTTGGCGGCGAGCGCGGCGGGGAGCGAGAGCGGGCCGAACGCACAGAAGACGGCGGTGATTGCGACAGCCATGCACCGGCGCCTGCCCGCGCGCGAGGCGGGGCGGGGTGCGCAGCTGGCCGTCAGCCGCACGCCTGTCACCCGATCCGCGTCGTGCTTCCTCGAACGTGTGCGAGGGCCTCGTCGACCGTCGGGTAGATCGCGAACGCGCCATCCATGCCGGACAGCTCGAATATCTTCAGCACGTTCGTGTTGACGCAGACGATCGCCATGTGCGCGCCCGAGGCGAGATTCCGGTTCACGCCGACGAGCACGCTCAGCGCGGTGGAGTCCATGAAGCGAACCCGCGAGAGGTCGATCACGAGCTGCTTGCAGCCCGCGTCGAGAGAGTCCACGAGCGCCCACTTCAAGCTCGGGGCGCGGCCGAGGTCGAGCTCGCCTTCCAGCGCGACGATGCTCGTGCGCTCGTCCGGCTGGCTCTGGATGATCCCGAACGCTCCCGTGAAGGGCTCTGGGTTGGTTGTCGTGTCCGCAGGGCTCAGCATTTGGGTCCTCGATTGACGCTCCTCACCGCGAAACATCGGCCGCGCCGCGCCCGAGCCTTACCCGCGCTCCGAAAATCGAACGTTCGTCCATATTTGCGGCGCTCTTGATCGTTCGTGGCCGCTGCTGCGACCCCCCCGCGCGCGACTACTACGCAAGCGTCAGCCCCATCCACACGTGCGGGATTCCCGCCTCCTCGAAGCGGTCCGATTCGATCACGAAGCCGGCGCCTTCATACAGCGCCGTGGCGGTCAGCTGCGCGGCCAGGCGAACCCTGTGGACGCCGCGCTCGCGGGCGCACGCCAGCGCCCGATCGAGCATTTGCGAGGCCACTCCGCGCCGGCGCCAGTCGCGCTGCACGGCCACCCGACCGATCTTCGCCTCGCCGCCGTCGAGCAGCAGCCGCAGCGTGGCGATCACGCGCTCGCCGCCGGGCTCGAGCGCCACCAGGTGCAAGGCGCGCTCGTCGAGCGCATCGAGCTCCTCGGCGATTGGGACCCCCTGCTCCTCGCAGAAGACCTCCACGCGCACGGCGGCCGACGCGCTGAGGTCCTGCGGTCCGCGTGCCCAGCGCATCGTCACGTCGCGCTCGCCCATCGATCCAACATATCTGCCGCGGGCACGGCGACCGGAGCCAGGAGCGGGGCGCCGGGGGCGCGCTGCTACCGGCGGCGCTTGCGGCCGAACGGAGACTGTAGATCGTGCTCTCGAACGGGCCCTGGGACTCGCCTGTGGTCGCGTAGCTGTAGAGCGCGACCGAGAAGGCCTGGCGCACGAGGACCTGCACGGCGAACACCGCCACGAGCGCCAGCACGCCGACGACGATCACGAGGTCCTGCAGTCCGGGCTCGCTCGCGGCTGCCGCCGCGGCGACTACGAACACCACGATCAACGGGAACACCACGAGGAACGTCCAGGCGCCGATGATGAGGCTGCCGGCGATGCCCTCACCCCAGCGCTTCTTGACTACACCGGCCGAGCGGCGCAGGGCCTCCGGCGCCGAGCAGTCTTCGAGCGCGAGGATCGGAATCGCGAACAGGCTGGCCAGCGACCAGCCGACGCCGACGAGACGAGCGGCGATGCTGCCTCCGAGCGGCAGCCGGCTGGCGAGCTGCTCGAGCACGAACCCGACTACGGCCGGCGGTCGCTGCGCACCACCTGCCACGCCGCGCGCGTCAGCCGCCAGGAGCGCGCGATCCGCCCTTCGCTCGAAGGTTGCGCTGTGGTCCCGTGAGGCTCTGCCATGTCCGCTCCTCGATCTTCCGATTTCGCCCGCTTCGCCAGCGCGCCGCGGGCTCCAGAGGTGAAGTATCGGAGCCGGGCCCCGACTGCTGAAGCTCAGGCAGCGCTGGCGCAGCTCAACGGCCCAGCGCACGCGGCCACAAAGCTGCGCGCTCGCGCCGACGCGCTCTCCAGGCTGCGCGGAGCGATCGAGTCGGAGCTGACCGTCGCCGGATTGAACGCCGGCATGGCGTCGCCGTGAGCGTGCCCGGCCCGAGCGCGTGCGCAGCCTGAACGCGCCGCTCAGGCGCGCACGAACGACGCGATCAGCTCAGCGACCCGTTCGGGCTCCTGGGCCATGAACGCATGACCGCCGCCGGCGAGGCGCTCGGCGCGACCGCCCAGCCACAGGGCCGCCAACTCGTCGGAGCACTGCGGAGGGATCACCACGTCTTCGCTGCCGCAGATCGCCAGCATCCTCGGCGCGTCCGCCCCAGGTTGCGGCTGAGCCTCGGCGCGCCACGCGCGCATCGCGAGCTCTTGCGCGTCGAGCGCCCGCGGCGAGAGCTGTGCGCGGGCGCCCGCCACGACCTCGCCGAAGTCACGATCGACGACCGCCGCGAAAGCGGGCGGGAACAGGAGCGAGATCAAGCGCGAGGCCTGCTCGCGCGGCGTGCCGTCGCGGTCGATCAACTGGCTCCAGATACGCGGCTCGGCGGACGCGGCAGCGGGTCCGGAGGGCGCGCTCGCGAGCAGCACGCGCGCCTGCACGCGCAGCGGCGAGCGCATCGCGAGCCGCTGTGCGACGAAGCCACCCATCGACCAGCCGGCGATCGGTAGCCGATCGATCTCGAGCGTGTCCAGCAGCCGCTCGAGATCGCCTGCCATCGCGTCGATGGTGAGCTCGGCCGCATCGCCGAGCTCAGAGTCGCCCATGCCGCGATTGTCCGGGCAGATCAGCTCGAACGAGAGCGCGAGCGCGGCGAGCATCGCCGGGTCCCAGTCCGCGGCGGTGGCGGCGTAGCCGTTGACCAACAGCAGCGGCGGCGAGCCCCTTCCGAGCGAGCGCCAGGCAAAGCGCCGTCCGTCGATGTCGATCGATTGTGTGTCAGCGGCTGACGCCACGCCGGCAGCATCTCAGACTCAGCGGGCGGCCCCGTCCGTCACGAGCACATTCTCGAGCCAGCGTGAGAACAGCTCGCGCGCAAGCGCGATCGAGTCCCGCTCGGCCGCCTGCATCTGCTCGAGCAGCGCCTCGAGCGCGCCCGTGCCGTGGACCTGCTTGAGCTCCTGCGCGAACGCGGGCAGGCGCATCCATTCGCTTGCCAGCGCGTGCGACACCTCCAGATGGAACTGCAGCGCGTACGCGCCGCCGAGCGCGAACGCCTGCTGCTCATAGGCGCTCGAGCGACGCGAGCTGCACGGCGCCCGCCGGCAGCTCAAACGTGTCGCCGTGGCAGCTGCGCGCCCAAGCACACGCCCCAATAGGGCGTGCCTGCGACGCACGGCCTCGCCGATCAGCCGCTTCTCCGGGCCAAGCCAAGGATGTGCCTGCTCGTCATGGACGCCCATGCTGCCGCCCATCGCGACGATCCCCGCATACGCCCGCCAGTCCGGCAGCTCCTCGCTCTCATCCAGACGCACACGCACGAATGGGATGCGACGGGCGAGCAGCTCGTCCTCGTATGCCCCGGGCGGCTCGCAGCCGGCGTGCTGCAGGACGAGGATCCCCTCGCGCTCGGAGGCAGCGTTCATCGCGTGATTCTAGGAGCCGCGCGCAGCTCGCCCTCGCTTAGGCTTCGGCCAGCTCGAGCAGCTTCGTCACGGTCTTCCAGTTGCGCGCCGTGGCGGTGACGCCGAGATCCTGCTTGCTCAGCTTCACGGCGAGCTTGGAGCGCCCGACGCCGTGCGGATACCACGCGTACAGCTCACGCCCGCGCACGAGCACCTGCTCGCCGTCGACGGCGCACTCCGCGAGCTTGGCGACGCGCTTGCGGTCGGGCGCCTGCGAGCAGAAGCTCACCTGGTAGAGCTTCGGCTCGCTCGCCACCGTCGCGAGCGGATCCGTGTGCACGATCTTCGCCAGCTCCGCGCGCGTGCGCACCACCACGGCGACATCCAGGCCGCACCCGTCGGAGATGAGCCTTTCGCAGTCGTGCGCGAGCTGCTTGGCCGAGATGCTGCTGGAAAGCAAGACGTTGCCGCTCTGCAGGTACGTCTGCACGTCTTTCAGCCCTGCCTGCTCGAGCAGCTCGCGCAGCCTCGGCATCGCGATGCGGTTGTGCGAGCCGACGTTGATACCGCGCAGGAAGACGATCTGCTTCATTCGAGAACCCAGCTTAGGCCGTGATGCGATGAGATTCGCGCACTGCCGCCGTCTTAGCTGCAGAGCTCAGAACCACCCCACGAACGGAGGAATGAAATGCCGGACACCGACACAGCCACTCGCATCACCCAGGTCGGGACCGTGATGGTCCCGGTCAACGACCAGGATCAGGCGATCGACTTCTACACGAGCAAGCTCGGCATGGAGAAGCGCGCCGACATCCCCTTCGGCAACGGCGACCGCTGGGTCGAAGTCGCGCCGCCCGGCGCCGACACGACGGTCGCGCTCGTCACCCCGCGCGAAGGCGAAGCGACGGGCGTCGAGACGCGCGTTGCGCTCTCGACCGACGACATCGACGCCGACCACGCCGACCTCAAAGCGCGCGGCGTGGACGTCGACGCGGACGTCATGCGCATGGGCGACCCGGTGCCGCCGATGTTCTTCTTCCGCGACCACGAGGGCAACAAACTGCTGATCGTCCAGAGCGCCCCGCACTGAGCGATGACTCGACCCGGCGAGCCGCGGCGCGAAGTTGCGCGGCTCGCCCGGCGTCGAGGACAGCCCTGACGCGACGGCTCGGCCGCCGCTCACGAACGAACCGTCCCGCGCGGCATCCGTCCAGCCGCCGCAACGCGGGATCGGCTCGCCGATCAATAAATCTGCTCAGGCGGCGTAGCGGTGGTGGAGGATCAGCGGATTGCCGTCCGGGTCGCTGAAGATCGCCTGATGACAGACGCCTGAGTCCATCATTGCGACGTGAAAGGTCACGCCCTTGGCTTCGAGTGAGTTGCGCGCCACCTCGACGTCAGCGACCTGCAGCGCGATCGGCGCGCTGTTCGGGCGCGCCTCACTCTGACCGAACGCGCTCGGGTCCATGACGGCGAGCGTCAGGGCGCCGGCTTGGAACTCAGTCGCGGGCCGCTCACCCCAGCGCTTGCCGCGCTCGAGCCCGAGCGTCTCGCCGTAGAACTCGACCGCCCGGTCGTGGTCGCGGGTGGGCACGCATACAAAGTCGACGCCTGTTACCTCTGTGCTCGTATCGCTCATCCTGATCCCTTCGTTGAAGTTGGTTGGGGTTGGGGTTTGCTCACACCTGGTTGGGATAGAAGCCGAGCCGCGCGAGCGGCTCGACGAGCTCGTGCTCCTCATAGGAGAGGTGCGAGAGCAGCGTGTCGGTGAGAAGGTCTATCGCGCGCTGGAGCTGCGCGAAGTCATCGCGATTGTTGATGTGGTGCACGAGCGCCCGATCGACTCCCTCGATCACGTCGTGGATCACGAGGTGCTCGTCGCTCAGCCGCTCGATCACCGGAGCGAGCTGCTCCTCGCTGCTGGCCAGGTGCGGGAACACGGCCGCGTCCTCGAGCCCGTGATGGCGCGCCACCGCGTGGCAATAGCGCGAGCAGA
>JBBSDZ010000059.1:0-14024 GCA_038240205.1 Solirubrobacterales bacterium
GCCGCGATCCCGGCTGCCACAGCACAGACCTACGTGCCGATAGCGGCCGATGTTGGACACACGCTCGTCGTTCAGGAGACCGCTCGCAACGAAGGCGGGACCGGGAGCGCGGCGAGCTCGGCTCACACTGCGGTCGTCCAGCAGGCTCCAGCCTCAGCCACGTTCGGAAAGACGAGTGTCGGGGCCTCCGCCGACAGATTCCTCGCAGACCGCAAGCGAGTCAACCGCTACGCCCTGCCGACAGCGGGCACGCTCAGCAAGCTGAGCATCTACCTGGCGCCCACCGGAACTTCCGGGCAGCAGCTTCTGGAGGGCGTCGTCTACGCCGACAGCAGCGGCGCGCCGGGCGCGCTCTTGGGCGTCTCTGAAGCGCTCACGTTCAAGAGCACTAACACCGCAGGCTGGTATGACCTCGTCTTCCCGGCCGCGCTGAAACTGAGTCCCGGTAGCTACTGGATCGGGGCGATCACCGGGGCCTCGAGCAATGTCGCCGGCTTCCGCTACGACAGCGTCGCGGCATCGCGCGCCTACAATGCCAACACCTTCAACTCAGGAGCGAGCGACCCATTTGGATCGGCCAGCGTCGACGCCGAGCAGACCTCTCTCTATGGGACCTACGCGCCGGGTTCGTCCTCGCCGAGCGTTGAACACCTCGAGTACGTGTTCCCGTCCAACGGGATCGACGTGTACGACATGGACAACGGCCAGAAGCTGGTGAAGACGATCAGCCTTCCGAAAGCGGCTACGGACATCCGGGGGGCGGCGGCGAGCCCCTCGACGCACATGCTCTACGTGAGCTATGGCGGGGACGGCGGTACGAATGGCGGTGGCACGATCCTGGCTTATGACCTATTGAGCGAAACGATCGCGTGGACACACGCGTATCCCGAAGGGGTCGACAGCATGGCGATCGCTCCAGACGGGAAAACGATCTACCTACCGGTGGGCGAGGCATCGAGCTCCAGCTCCTGGGACGTCGTGGAAGCGGCGAGCGGCACGATCCTCACGACGATCCAGGGAGGGTTGGCGCCGCACAACACGATCGTGAGCCTCAACGGCCAGCACGTTTATATGGGCGGTCGCGAAGCGAGCTACCTCACGGTCGCCGACACGTCCACGAATCAGCTCATCAAACAGATCGGGCCGCTGCTCCCAGGCGGGGTCAGACCGTTCACGATCAAGGGAGGAGACACTCGCCTTCACGACGGCGACCGGCTACCTCGGCTTCCAGGCAAGCAGTATCACTACGGGGAAAGTGCTCTACACGGTGCCGGTCTCGGGTCCGTTCCCGTACACCGCAGGCCAGGCCGGACCGAGCTCGCCGAGCCACGGGATCTCACTGTCTCCCGATGAGAAGCAACTCTGGGTGATCGACCAGCCGAATGACTACGTTCACGTCTTCGACGTCAGCGGACTGCCAGCTACTGCGCCCACTCAGATCGCCGACATCAAATTGGCGCAGCCGATGACCGGATCCCAGGTCGGCTGCACCTATGACTGCTTGCGCGAGGGCTGGCTTCAGCACTCGCTCGACGGGCGCTTTGTATACGTGGGCGACTCCGGCGATGTGATCGACACGAGCACGATGCAGAGCGTCGCCAACCTCGAACCGCTCCGCAACTCCCGCGTGCAGCTCGAGATCGACTGGAGCAACGGGGCCCCGGTGAGCACCTCGACTCGCAGCGGCGTCGGTTACGTCTTGAAATAGGGCGGCCGGAGTCCCGCCTGGCAGGAGCACCGAGGCTCACCCTCCTCAGCGCCTCGCACCAGGAGTACTTTCTTTGCGGCTCCCCGGGCCCGCAGTGGACTCCTCGCTCTTCTCGCCTTGGCGCAGAGCAGCGGCAGCTCCGGTCCGCCGCATCGTCTTCCTGTTCTGAGGCGACTGGACATCTCCATTGGCTTGCAACGGCCGAGAGACGAGCTGATGGGCCGTCCGGGAATCGAACCCGGAACCTTGGGCTTAAGAGGCCCCTGCTCTGCCGGTTGAGCTAACGGCCCGAAGGGTGCCAGCGGAACTCGCCGGCACAGGCAGCGATTCTAGCCGAGCGGGGCTCTATTTCGTCTTTGTGGTGGAAGGCGTGGTCGTCGTCTTCGTCGTCGAGGTGCTGCTCGACTTCGGCGCCGGTCCGACGGGCGTGCCTTCGAAGGTGCCGTTCGCCCCGGTCTTGCCGGTGTAGACCGTGCCGTTGGTCGTCGCCGTCAGCGTTTCGCCTTCAGGGCTCTTCTTGACGGCGGCCAGTTCCGTTTTCAGGCGCGCCTTCTGCGCGGCTGGAGCGAGCGCGACCGCCTTGCCGGCTGCGAGGTCGCCGACACGGGCGTTCTTCGCTTTGTAGGCGTACTCAGCAAGCTGCGCGTAGTACGCGGCGTTTTTCGGTTCTGCGGCCACCACGAGTTGGAGCACCTGCACGGCCGACTCAGGCTGGTTGAGGCCTTCCGCACCGTAGACGCGCAGCATAAGCTTGGCCAGTTCCGAGCTCGGCTTGGGCGGATTCAGCGCGATGTAGCTTTCCCACGAGCGCGAGGTCCTTCCGAACAGTTCCCGGCCCTTGGAGGTCACCACGCCCGTGTTGCTCACGTACGCTTCGCCGCCCGCTTCGTGCAGCTGCGCCGCAGTCAATTTTTCCCACGCCGAGACGTTCGCCGGCTGCTTCTTGACGATCTTTTCGTACTTCTTGATCTGACTGGAGAAGCTGGCGCCGTTGGAGCCTTCGTTTTCGCCCGCCGCGCTCAGCAGGCCGCCGCCGCCGAAGCCGCCGCCGATGCCGAAGCCGACCAGGCCGACGCCCATCAGCAGCGCCAGGCCGACGTAGATCACCCGCACCGCGCGGCGGCGGTGGCGTCCTCTGAGGTCGAACAGCATCAGCTCGTGTGGTCCGGGTCTACGTGGTCGATGATCTGCTGCACAGTCGGCTCCGCTGCGTCGTCGGTTGGCGGTGGCGGAGCACTCCCCGTGGAATCTCCGTCCCCTCGATCGCGCCGCTCGGCCCTGCGGCCAACGAACGCGGCCACCAGGATACTCGTCTCATAGAGCACATACAGCGGCACCGTCTCGAGCACGAGCGTGATCGCGTCCCCCGGCAGGAACGCAGCGACCGCCGCGCACGCGACAAGCGCGTAGCGACGGTTCTTGCGCAGCTGCGCAACCGTCACCAGCCCGACGCGCGTCGCCGCGAGGATCACGACCGGCACCTGGAAGACCAGGCCCATCGCCAGCAGCACGGTGGCGGCGAATTTGTAGAACTGGCTCGCCTGCACGAGCACGTTGAACTCGCTCGAGTTGAAGTTGACGAAGAAGTGCACCGCCGCGGGCAGCACCACGAAGTAGCCGAACAGCACCCCGATCGCGAACAGGAACGGCACGGCCGCGAGCAGCGGCCTCGCCAAACGTCTCTCATCCGGGCTGAGCGCCGGCAGGACGAACCCGTACAGCTCGTACAGGATCAACGGCAGCGAGATCACCAGCGCGAACAGCAACGACACCGTGATCGTCGTCGTGAACGGCTCGCCGACTCCGAGCGTGACCGGGTTGTCGCCGGTCGGGTGGCGCGGAATCCTCGCCACATCCGCCTTCATCGCCGCGATCAGCGCCGGAATCCGAGCACGCGCCTGGGGAGAGAGCCCGCTGCCCTTCGCCTGCAGCGCCTGCAGCGCCGCCTGCGTGTCGCCCGAGAGCTTCAGCACGCCCTGCTGCGCAAGCACCGCCTGGCCGACCGTGCCCTGCCCCTTGTTCACCTGCTTGCGTGTCTGCGTCTGCAGCGGCTTGTTGAGGATGTGCAGCAGTTCGTGGTTCTGCCACAGGCAGAAGCCGAACGCGACGGCGAGCACCGCAGCGCTGATCATCAGCCGCGTGCGCAACTCGTCGAGGTGGTCCACGAGGCTTAGCCGATCCTCGTGGCCGATCGGGCGGAGCGCAGTTGCCATCGGCCTCTGAACCTACCACCGCTCGGGCGCGGCTCGCGCCCCTCTCGGAGCGCTGGACGGACGCTCCAGGTGGATTTTGGGCCTTGCAGCGAAGGGGCTAAAGCCCACGCATGCAAGCGTCGATGACACAGATGAGCAACCCATGCAGCCCCACGAGAGCCCCGACATAGACCCGCTCCTGCCCGACGCCGCGGCGGCGGCGTCGAAGGAGAGCGCCAAGCAGCTACGGCCGAGCCGCGGTGCACACTCGCCCGACCAGCTGCACGTCTGCTTCAACTGCGCCGGAGAGCTCGTCTACCCCCTGGACTGGTCCGAGGAAGGGCTGCGCCACTGGCGCATCGTCCTGCGCTGTCCCGAGTGCGAGTCCCGCCGGGAGGGCGTGTTCGAGCAGGACGCCGTCGAGCTGCTCGACGACGAGCTCGACCGTGCCGCCGGCGCGCTCCTCGGCGACCTGCGGCGCATGACGCACGCCAACATGTCCGAGGAAGTCGACTTCTTCATCCGCGCGCTCGACGCGGACCTCATCACGCCGTCCGACTTCTGAGCGCTGCCCGGCGAGCGGCCGGTGACGATCGCGCTCCGGCGACGCCCGAACGATCGGCGGCGAGCGACGCCGTTAGCGGTAGCGCTCAACGACGGCGTCGGCGACCAGATCCAGCAGCGCTGCGCGCCCATCCGGGAGGATCGCCGGCAGCGCCGCCTTTGCCTCCGCCACGACCGCCAGCGCCTGCTCCCTCGCCTCGTGCAGCGCTCCCGTCGCGGCAATCCGCTCGCACAGGCCCTCCGCCTGCTCGGGACCCTCCAGCGAAGCCAGATCGAAGCTCGCCAGCTCGCGGTCGTGCTCGCGCGCGAGGATGAACGGCAGCGTGACCGTGCCGTCGAGTAGGTCCGTGCCGCGCGCCTTGCCCGTGCGCTCCACCGGCCCGGAGACGTCCAGCACGTCGTCGAGCATCTGGAAGGCGAGCCCGATGCGTCGCGCGAACGCGCCGAGGGCGTCAGCCAGCTCGTGCGAGCCCTCCGCAGCCGTCAGCGCGCCCAAGCGGCAAGCCGCCTCGAACAGTGCCGCCGTCTTCAGCTCGCAACGGCGCAGGTAGCGCTCCACCGCCACGTGCGATGCGTAGGCGTCCTCGCGCTGCAGAAGCTCCCCGGCTGCGAGCGCCGAGCTGGCATCTGAGAGGGCACGCAACTGTGTGGCGCTGTCGTTGCGCGCAAGTTGCGCGAACGCCAGCGAGAACAGCAGGTCGCCGGTCGCGACCGCCACCTCACGGCCCGCCACCGCCGCCACCGTCGGGTGTCCGCGCCGCAACTGTGCGCCGTCGATCAGGTCGTCGTGAACGAGCGTCGCCGAGTGCACCAGCTCGACGGCCACCGCCGCGCGCAGCAAGCGCTCCTCTCCCTCCGGTGTCTCAGGCGGTCCCCCTGCCGACTCCGCCGCCAGCACCACCAGCAGCGGGCGCAGGCGCTTGCCTCCCGCCCGGACCGTCGCGTTCGCGTGCGAGGCGAGCGGCTCGCCCGCCTGCGCAGTCACGCTCTCCAGGTGCAGCTCCGTGCGGATCATGCGCTGGCGCAGCCCTTCGCCGCCACGCTTCATGATCGCGTCCACCCCGTCCACTCCCTCCGCCCCCCCGCCCGCGCGCGTGCTGTCGACCGCGCTCATGCGCCAGCCGTCCGCGGCGGCACGGTGCCCGCGTGGATCGCCACGATCCCGCCCGCGAGCAGCACGTAGCCGATCTCCTGAAGCCCTGCGCCGTCCAGCTCCTGCGCGAGCGCCTGCGGCCCGGGGAAGCGCTTGACCGAGTTCGGCAGGTACGTGTAGGCATTGGCGATCGTCACCCCGCCGTTCCTCCCCCCGCCGTCCCCAGCGCCCCCGTTGGATCTGCCCCGCATCGGCGCGAGCGCCGCCGAGATCGCCTCGGCCGCGCGGCCGAGCGCCGGCACGAGACGGTCGAACCACAGTCGGTAGAACAGCGACAGCGGCGGTTTGACCGGAGTCGTTATCTCGAGCACCACCACGCGCCCGCCGGGGCGCACGACGCGCGCCATCTCCGTCAGGCCGCGGGCGAGGTCTGAGAAGTTGCGTGCGCCGAAGCCCACCGTCGCGGCGGCAAACGAGTCGTCCTCATACGGCAGCTCCATCGCGTCCGCCCATTCGAAGTGGAGTTGCACCGCGGCGCTGTCTGCTCCACCGCCGCCTGGTCGGGAGCCGAAAGCGCTCTGCGCCTTGGCGCGAGCACGCGCGAGCATGGCCTCGGCGAAGTCGCTGCCGATCACCTCGCCCCCCGGTGCGACGCGCCCTGCCAGCTCCAGTGCCAGATCGCCGGTGCCGGTGGCCACGTCGAGCGCCCGGTCGCCGGGGCCGACGCACGCGAGATCGGCCGCGCGCGCGCGCCAGCGGTGATGTAGCCCTGCCGTCATGGCCGTGTTCAGCAGGTCGTAGACGCCGGCGATGCCATCGAACATCGCTCGCACCTGCGCCGCCTCCAGACGGCCGGACTCCGGCCCCGACGGCGCTTTGCTCGCCGCCTGTCTCCCCTTCGCGCCGCTCGGTCCGGCTCCAGCGCCGGCGCCTTGCTGGGCAGGCATGACGGGGACGCTACTTGAGCTGCGCGAGGAAGCCGACGACCGCCTTGAACTTGGCCGGCGGCAGGTTCTTGAACGACGGCATCGGCGCGGTGGGGTTGACCAGCGTGCGCGCGATCCCCTGTCGTGGCAATCGCGAGGCGATGTTCGTCAGGTTCGGCCCCGGCCCATCGTTGCCGTTCTCGCCGATCTTGTGGCAGGCAAGGCAGCCCGACTGCGCGACCACCTTCTTACCAGCTTCGTATTCCGCGAGTTGTTGCCCGCCCGCATTGAGCACCGTCTGCGGGGTCTTCAGTTCGATTGACGTCGGCGAGCCGGCGTTCGCTCCCGAGTAGGTGAGGAAGGCCATCGCGCCGATCACCGCGATCCCCGTGATCGTCGCGATCGGACGGCGCTCCGGGCGGCGCTCCGGCTTGCGGTCGTAGAACGGCAGCAGGAACAGAAGGATCATCGCCAGCGTCGGCACGCCGATCGTCGCCAGCGGCACGAGGCTCGGCGGCTTGACGACGCGCAAAACCTCGAACAGGAAGAAGAAGTACCACTCCGGGCGCGGCACGTACGTCGTCGTCGTCGGGTTCGCCTTCGAGCCGAGCTCCGCGCCGAGCACGAGCGACATCGAGATGATCACGATCATCACAACGCACGCCATCGCTCCGTCCTTGGCGACCGCATACGGGAAGAACGGCTTGCCCTGCGCCTTCTGGATCGAGTATTCGCGGAGGTACTGCTCCTTCTCGCGCTGGTTCATCGGCCGGCCGGGCTTTCCTGGCGGCGTGCAGTTGAGCGTTTGCGCATCGTCTAGACCTCCGCCTCGAGCAGCTCGTGCTGCTCTTCGGCCTTCTGCCACGGCGGGGCGGTCGTGCCCAGCTTCGCCACCAGGTACAGGTGCGCGCCGATCAGCGCAGCGATCAGCCCCGGCACGAGCAGCATGTGGATGGCATAGAACCGCGACAGCGTCGTCGCGCCGAATTCGCCGCCACCGCGCAGGAAGTCGCTCAGGTACGGACCGACCAGCGGACCGGTGCCGTTGATGTTCACGCCGACGATCGTCGCCCAGTAGGCGCGCTGGTCGAACGGCAGCAGGTACCCCGTGAACGACATCACCATCGTCAGGATCAGCAGCACCACGCCGATCACCCAGTTGAGCTCGCGCGGATACTTGTAGGCGCCGAAGAAGAACGTGCGCCCCATGTGCAGGAAGACCAGGATCACCATCACGCTCGAGCCCCACTTGTGCATGCCCCGCACGAACTGCCCGAGGAAGACTTCGTTGGTCACGTGACGGATCGATTCGTACGCGCCGCCGGAGGCGTCCGGGCGGTAGTACATCGCAAGGAACACGCCCGTCACCGCCTGGGAGAGGAATGCGAACATCGTCGCCGAGCCGAGCGTGTAGAACCAGTTGGTGCCCTTCGGCACCTTGCGGAACATCAGCCAGCGCCCGGCGCCGCTCAGTGAGGTGCGCTCGTCGACCCAGTCGACGACCGTGATCCCCGCCTCCTTGGCGTCCTGGAGTGGCCCGGTCTTGCCGTTGCGCTCGCCTGGGCGCGGCGGCGGTCCCTGCAGGGCGGCCGGCAGTGGCGGAGCGGGGAGCTTGGGCAGCTTCGGCAAGGCGTTCCCGATCTACAGTTTCTGGGCCGACGGCCGTGAGGGATAGAGGTACTGGCCGATGCCATCCAGCGGCTCGCCCGGGTCGCGCGGGGAGAAGCGGCGCAGCTCCGAGTTGACGCTGAAGCGCGGGCCGATCTGCACGTCTTCGCCGGAGACGCGCGTGTAGAAGCGGTCGAGCGGGCGCACCGGCGGGCCACCCACACGCTTGCCCAGCAGGTCGTAGACGCCGCCGTGGCATGGGCAGATGAAGCGCTCGGCCGCGTCCACCCAGCGCACCGGGCAGCCCAGGTGCGCGCAGCGGCTGGAGATCGCGATGTACTGCGAGTCGCGGTCATACGGATCGGTGTCGATCTTCGGGTTGAACTTACGCACGTACACCGTCGTCTCACCGGCTTCGCCGATGCCGGCGGTCAGCGTCACGACGACCGGCGTGTAGTTGTCTTCGGTGAAAGAGCTCATCGGCCCGACCGACTCCCAGTGGTGCGGAGTGCTTTTGAAGATCGGCCCGAGCGCGAAGCCGAGCGCCGGCAGCGCGAAGGCGCCGGCGGCGACCGCGCCCGCCGTGTGTGCCGTGCCCGTCATGAACCGCCGTCGCGTCACCGTCTCGCCCTCGAAGGCGCCCGGGATCATGCGGTCGGCGGTGTACTTGGACTTGTGCTTATCGTGCTTGTCGGACACCGACGACGAACAATATCGAGGCGAGATTCAGTGCGGGGCCGGAGGTGGCTCTGCGCTTGTGCGCATAGCCTCTATCGCGCCGCCCGTGCCGGCCGAGACGAGCTCCTTCGCGTGCCTGTGCGCCTCGCTCGATCCCCAGCCGACGGCGCGCGCGCCGGCCGCCCAAACGGCCTCCGCCAGCTCGCGTTCGCCCGCGCCCTGGGCGAGCGCGCTGAGCGTGATCGTGTCCGCCAGCTCCGCCACCGCCGTGGTGTCGCCGAGCTCGACCAGGCGCGCCAGGCCGATCGCATACAGGCGGTCGCCCGCAAGCAGCCGCAGGTCGGCCTCCGGCGCCCGCACGACACGCGGAGCGCCGTAGTGCAGCAGGTAGCCCTCGTAGATCGCCTCGACCAGCAGTTCGTACTCCTGCGCGTGCGCACGCGTGCGCGGGCCTGCCGCCGCGATGCGCGCCGGGCTCGACGCCGCGTTGCCGTTCAGCTTCTCCTGGCCGGTCCTCGCAGGCTCGCCGGCCGGCGGCTCGAGCAGCGTCGCGATCAGGCCGCCCTCCTCCTGCAGCAGTGCGCGCAGGCGCTCGACGGCGTCCGCGCTCATCGCGCCGGCGTCTCCCGCTGCACAGCCGCGAACGACGCAGCGGCGGCTTCGAGCGTCCTGTCCAGCTGCTCCGGCGTATGCGCGAGCGACGGGAACCACGCCTCGAACTGCGACGGCGGCGGGTATACCCCGCGCGAGAGCAGCCCGCGGCACCACGCCGCGTGGGCGTCCAGGTCGCAAGCCTGCGCATCCGCGAAGCTCTCGACCGGACGCTCGCTGAAGAACACCGTCAGCAAGCCCGGTGCCGAGACGATCTGCACCGGCCGGTCGCCCGCGGCCTCGCGCAGACCGCGCACGAGCCGCTCAGTCGTCGTCGCCAGGCGCGCGTAAGCGACCTCGTCTAGCAGCTCCAGCGTCGCGCGGCCGGCTGCGACCGCCAGCGGATTGCCCGACAGCGTTCCCGCCTGGTAGACCTCGCCCGAGGGCGCCAGCATCCGCATCAGCTCAGCGCGGCCGCCAAGCGCCGCCGCCGGCAGCCCGCCGCCGATGATCTTGCCCATGATCGTCAGGTCCGCGAGCATGCCCGCGCGCTCCTGCGCGCCGCCTGCGGCGACGCGGAATCCGCTGATCACCTCGTCGAGCACGAGCAGCGCGCCGGTCGCATCGGCGCGCTCGCGCAGCAGCTCCAGGAACCCCTCGCGCGGCGGCACCAGCCCCATGTTCGCCGGCAGCGGCTCAGCCAGGATCGCCGCCAGCTCGTAGCGCTCGCTCGCCGCGATCAGCGCCTCAGGGTCGTTCCAAGGGACGACCACCGTTCCCGCCGCCGCGCTCTGCGGCACGCCAGGGCTGACCGGCAGCGCCTGTGTCGCCAGGCCCGAGCCCGCTTGCGCGAGCAGCCCGTCGACGTGCCCGTGGTAGGCGCCCGCGAACTTCAGCACGCGCTCGCGACCAGTCGCCGCGCGCGCCAGGCGCACGGCCGTCATCGACGCCTCTGTGCCGGAGGAGGTCATGCGCAGCATCTCCACCGCCTCCATCCGCCGCGCGACCTCCGCCGCCAGCTCGACCTCGCCGGGCGTCGGCGCGCCGAAGCTCGTGCCGTTCGCCGCGGCCGCCATAACTGCCTCGAGCACGTGCGGGTGCGCGTGGCCGTGGATCAGCGGACCCCACGAGCAGACGTAGTCGACAAAGCGGTTGCCGTCGACGTCGATCAGCTCGGCGCCCTCCCCGCGCGCGATGAACAGCGGATCGCGCCCGATCGCGTGCATCGCCCGCACCGGCGAGTTGACGCCGCCCGGCAGAAGCTCCAGCGCGCGCCTGTACAGCTCGGCCGAGCGGGCGTCAGAGAGCGAGGACATCAACCTCGCACGCCGACCCGGAGTGCCTCAAAGGCACTCCTCATCCATATTTTCTCTCCCACTCCTTGAAGTCCTCGGTGAAGTACAGCAGGCGGATCTTCTTGAACTCGGTCGAGGAGTAGAGCGTCGCGCGCTCGTGGATACCCGTCTGCTCGGCGATCGCGGTGAGCACCGCGTCGCACTCCTCCTTGGAGCGCCCGTGCGCCATGGTGAAGACCGAGTACGGCCAGTCCTCATAGGTGGGGCGCTGGTAGCAGTGAGAGATCCCGCGCACCGCCGCCATGCGCCGGCCGATGTCGAGGATCTGCGCGTCCGGCACCTTCCACACGCCCATGCCGTTCGCCGAGAAGCCGGCGCGGCGGTGGTAGAGGATCGCCGCGACGCGGCGCAGCAGGCCGCGCTCCTGCATACCTGAGAGATGATCGAGGAATGCCTGCTCGGACATGCCCACCACCGCCGCCGCCGGCGCGTAGGGCTCGGAGACGACCGGCATGTCGCCCTGCAGCGCGCGGATCACAGCGATGTCGCGCTCGTCGTAGGGCTGCGGGTCGAGCTCGATCGGCTCCGTCGCCGCCACCGCGCTCGACAGCGCTTTCGTGTCGCCCTCCATTTCCAGGTCCATGCGGATCTTGAACAACTTCAGCGTCGGCAGCTGGCGCACCGACTCCGCGCCCGCCTCGCGTGCGAGCACGTCCAGCGTGCCCTGCAGGCCGAGCTTCGAGTCAGGCTCCGTCGCGATCGTGAACCACAGGTTGAACTCGTGGTTGCGCAGATAGTTGTGCGAGACGCCCGGGTGCTCGTTGATGACCTGCGCCGCGCGATGCGGGTGCTCCGGGTCCACCTTCGCCGCGACCAGCATCGAGGAGTAGCCGAGGGCGCGCGTGTCGAAGATCGGCGTGACCTGGCGGATGATGCGCTTGTCCAGCAGGCGCTGCACCCGGCTCATCACCTCCGCCTCCGGCACTTCCGCCAGCGAGGCGACGTGCTCATAAGGACGGGAAGCGATCGGGAAGCTGCCCTGCATCAGGTTCAGCAGCTTGCGGTCGAGGTCGTCCAGCGGGATCGCCGCACCGTCCTTGCGACTGCGCAGCTTCGGCGTCGCCGCAGCGGCGCGGTCGGCGTTCCCGTTGGTCACCTCCGCCGGCGGGACCGCCGTGGTTGTCGTGGGCTCGGGCTCGGTCATGTCTGCTCTGCCAACCATGCGGCGGCGTCCTTTGCGTGGTAGGAGACGATCGTGTCCGCGCCCGCCCGGCGCAGCGATGTGAGGATCTCGAGCACCGCAGTGCGCTCGTCGAGGTAGCCAGCGGCGGCGGCCGCCTTGACCATCGCATACTCGCCGCTGACGTTGTACGCCGCGACCGGCAGCCGCGTGGCCGCCTTGACCGCCGCGATCACGTCGCCGTAGGCGAGCGCCGGCTTGACCATGACCATGTCCGCACCCTCCTGCACGTCCAGCAGTGCCTCGCGCACCGCCTCCTCGCCGTTGGCCGGATCCATCTGGTAGGCGCGGCGGTCGCCGAACGAAGGTGTCGACCCCGCCGCCTCGCGGAACGGCCCATAGAAGGCCGAGGCGAACTTCGCCGAGTAGGCGAGGATCGGCGTGTCCGCGTAGCCCTCGCCGTCGAGCTCGCGGCGAATCTCGCGCACGCGCCCGTCCATCATGTCCGACGGCGCGATCAGGTCGGCTCCGGCGCGCGCGTGGCTGACCGCCGTCCGGGACAGCAGCTCGAGGCTCGCATCGTTGTCCACCGCCCCGTCCTCGCGCAGCAGGCCGCAGTGGCCGTGGTCGGTGTACTCGCACAGACACACGTCCGTGATCACCAGCAACTCTGGATACGCACGCTTGATCGCAGCCGTCGCCAGCTGCACGACGCCCTCCTCGTCCCATGCACCCGAGCCGCGCTCGTCCTTCTCCGCCGGCACGCCGAACAGCAGCACCGCCGGGACGCCGAGCGCCGCCGCCTCTCCGGCCTCCTCGACCGCCGTCGACGTCGACAGGCGCTCGACACCCGGCATCGTCGCGATCGGCTCTCGCGCAGGCCCAGTCTCGGCCACGAACATCGGCAGCACCAACCGCGCGGCGCTCAGCTCCGTCTCGCGGACGAGGCCCCGCAGCGAAGCCGATGCGCGCAGGCGGCGCATGCGCGTCTGGGGAAAGGACATCGTCGTCCCAGGTTAGAGAGTTCCCGTCCGCCCGCGCCCGGCGAAGCCGCCCGGGTGCGTCAGTCCAGGCGCCGCAGGCCGGCTCGCGCGAGCGCGCCGAACAGGACCGTCAGCCCGGCCAGATGCAGTAGCGAGCCGGGAAGCGACGGCGAGGCGCCGTTGACCGCCGCGTCGAGCGCTTGCAGGGCCGCCTTGAACGGGAACACGAACGAGACCGCCGAGATCGCGTCGTACAGCCCCGTGCCGACCGCACCGCTCGGCACGAGCGCCAGGAAGGCGAGTGGCAACGACAGGCCGAACGCCAGCAGCGAGGCCGCCCTCGCCTCGCGCGCGAACGCGCCGATCGCCACGCCGAGCGCGGCAAAGCCCGTCGCGCCGAGCGCGAGCGCCGCCAGCCACAGCCCCACGCGGCTCCAGTCGAGCGACACGAACGCGCCGATGCCTGCGAGCATCGCGAACGCGAGCACCAGCGAGCACGCGGCCGCCAGCAGCGCCTTCTCCGCGAGCAGGGCGCCACGGGAGGTGAGGTTGCGCACCAGGCGCGCCAGCGTGTGCTCCTCGCGCTCGAGCGCTACGCCTCCGGAGGCGAGCAGCACGCACACGAACATCAGCGACACGCTCACCGCGACGACCACTGCGAACGTGTTCAGCGGCGTGCGCCGTCCCTGGATCAGCGTCGTCTTGACCTTGATCGGCTGCCCGATCGTCGAGAGCACGTTCTCCGCGATCCCCAGGTTTTGCGAGGCAAAGCGCGCGAATGACTGGATGTGTTCCAGCGTCCTGCGCTGCGAGCCCGGCGGCAGCCCCGCGATGATCCCCTGCAGCTGCGCTGGGATCTGGGCGAGACCGATCGCTTCCGGCGCGCCGAGCACGCCGAGGCCCTGACCGCTCAGCAGCGCGCCGATCGCCTGTGCCGCCGCGCGCTGGATCTGTTCGGAGAAGCCGATGTTCGCGTGCGCCAGCGCCGCGTCGATCTGCGATTGCACGAGCGACTGCTGCAGCGCATTGCCGTTGTAGAGAACTTCCAACTGCGCCTGCTGCAGGCCCGTCCCCAGCCGCGCCGCGATGTTCGCCGGGATCACCACCGCCGCCACGACCTTCCCCGACTTCAGCTCGGCCACCGCCTGCGCGCGCGTGCTCGCCGTCACAGGCTGCACCTGCGCGAAGATCTCTTCCGCATAGCGA
>JBBSDZ010000060.1:0-13400 GCA_038240205.1 Solirubrobacterales bacterium
CACCACCGAATCTCAGTTCTGTCGTTGTCGCTGGCTACCCGGGCGTACCCCTAGCCGATACGCGATCGACTCTTCGGCGCTCAGCCGGCGACGAGCTTGCCGTTGGCGTGAGGAGCATCGGTCGGTTGACCTGGGTCATCCACGCCGGGGCCGTAAGGGCCGGCGACGGGCGCCGAGACCAAATCCGCAGCCGCCTTCTCCCGGCTGAGGAACGCGCCGAGCTCTCCGATCGTGCTCATCAGCGGCGCTGGGAAGACCACGGTGGTGTTCTTATCGACGCCGATCTCCACGAGGCTCTGCAGGTTGCGCAGCTGCAGCGCGAGCGGGTGGTCCATCATCACGTCGGACGCTCGAGCGAGCTCACCGGCGGCGAGCGCCTCGCCCTCCGCGGCGATGATCTTCGCGCGCTTCTCGCGCTCGGCCTCGGCTTGGCGCGCCATCGCCCGCTGCATGCTCTCAGGCAACTGGATGTCCTTGAGCTCGACGACTGTGACCTTGACGCCCCATTCCTCTGTCTGGACGTCGAGGATCTCGCGAATGTTCTTGTTGATCTTGTCCGTCTCCGACAGGGTCTCATCGAGGCTGTGGCGCCCCACGACCGCACGAAGCGTGGTCTGGGCAATTTGGTCTATCGCTGAATACACGTTCTCGATCGCGACGACCGAACGGACGGCGTCGTCGATGCGGAAGTATGCGACCGCGGAAACGTCGACGCTGACGTTGTCCTTGGTGATGATCCCCTGTGACTGAATCGGCATCGTGACGATCCGCAGTGAGACCCGATGAACGCGATCGATCAGAGGGATGATGAAGATCAGGCCGGGACCTCGGGCGCCTTCCCTGACGCGACCGAGACGGAACTGCACGCCGCGCTCGTATTGCTTGAGGATGCGTACGCTCGCGGCAAGGCCGATCAGCGCCACGACGACAAGCACGGTGGCGACGTAGAGAGCGGTCATGAGTGGTTCCTCTCGCTGGATTTGGTGGCGCGTCGCCGGCGCAAGGTGCAGCGGTGGCGGAGACGGGGCGTCGGCATGCCGTGCTCCTCTTCTTGACAGACGTTGGCGATTGCCACGGTTCAGTTGAGCAACACACTAGATCCGCACCTGTGCCCACACATCGGGGCTACCCCCTGAGCTTGACTCGGTAGTAGTCCGTAGCGCGGCCGGCGAGAAGGCCTCGCCACGGGTGACGAAACTGCTGCGGGTAAACACCGAGAACAGCGCTGAGGCGAGTAGCAATGCCGCCCCGGCGCACGAACCGAGCGAGAAGAATAGGTACAGCACGCCTTGGCTCGCCTCGCTCGCTGCGGCGAACTACCATCAGCCGCGATCGTCCACAACCGAAATCGGTGCGACAAATGGCTTCCGAGCCAAACCCGTTTCCGCCGCACCTGGCCGTTCGCAATCCGCATCGCAGGCTTGCTCGCCTGCGTGGCCGGCGCGCAGGACTAATCGCGCTGCTGGCGGTCCTCGGACCCGGACTGCTGGCCGGGCTCTCCGACGACGACCCCGCAGGGATAACGACCTACTCGATTCTCGGTGCCGACTTCGGCTACCGGCTGCTGTGGGTGCTCGCGCTCTCCACCGTCGCGCTGATCGTCTTTCACGAGCTGGCGGCGCGGACCGGAGTGGTGACGGGCAAGGGGCTGATGCGCCTTGTGCGAGAGCGATACGGCACGCGCGCGACAACGGTCACGCTGACCGCGTTGGTGCTGGCCAACGTCGGCACGATCTGCGCTGAGTTCGCCGGCGTGGCGGCGGGTATGGAAGTCCTGAGCGGCTCAAGTCGCTACCTGAGCGTCCCGTTCGCCGCGCTTGCCGTCGGCGTGCTGGTCCTGCGTGGCTCCTTCGCGCGCATCGAGCACGTGCTGCTGGCGCTCAGCGCGATCTTCGTCGCCTACATCTTCTCGGGCTTTCTCGCACATCCCGATTGGGGTGCGACGGCGCGGGGACTCGTCGTGCCGAGCTTGCCCTCGACACGCCACGGGATTCTCGTCGTCGTCGCGACGCTCGGGACAACATTGGCGCCGTGGGGCCTTGCCTTCATCCAGTCCTACGCCGTCGACAAGCGCCTGAAGGTCAAGGACCTCGGCTATGAGCGCATCGACGTCGTCAGCGGCGCGGTTCTGACCGGCATCATCGGACTGTTCATCGTCGTCGCTTGCGCGGCGACGCTGCACGCAAGCGGGCACCACATCCACGACGCCCGCGATGCCGCCATCGCGCTTCGTCCACTGGCGGGCAGCTTCGCTCGCACGCTCTTCGGGCTCGGTCTCGTGGGCGCGGGGCTGCTCGCTGCAGCGGTCGTACCTCTGTCGACCGCCTATTCGGTCGCGGAGACCTTTGGGCAGCGCTGTGACCTCGACGACAGTTTCCGCCAGGCGCCGCTGTTCTACTGCACCTACGGCGCCAGCATCGCGCTCGCCGTGTCCTTCGTGCTGATCCCTGGAGCGCCGCTGATCCCGATCCTCTTCCTCTCACAAGCCCTGAACGCCGTTCTGCTGCTCGCGATCCTGCCGTTCCTGCGTGCGCTGGCCTGTGATCGCGAGTTGATGGGCTCACAGCGGCTGGGGCGCTTCGATTCGATCACGACGGCCGCTGTGATCGTCCTCGTGGCCGCCTCGGTCGTTGCTCTTCTCGTGCTCAGCGTGCCCTGAGCTCGCTACCGCTCGCCGTCTCCTCGGCGCCTCAGACGCCGGGAGCGGAGATCCTGCGGCCGTCAGGCGGCCTCAGCCGCGTCCCTTGGACGAGAGGACTCGCTCGTCAAACGCGAAGCCGGCTTCGAAGGAGTGGCGGACCGATTTCCTAGGCTAGCTTGCCTCGCCCAAGAGTTGGCCGCCAGCCCCGGTCCAGGATGGGAGGGTAGCGCCATAGGAAGCGTGCGAATGGCCCGGAAGACGCTCGAGCCGGGCCGACAACGTGAGCGCCATGACGCCCGAGCGGCCGTTTTTCCGAGGCACCGCAAGTGCGGCGACGTGCTCGTCGACGCGATCAGCAGCCAAGTCTGCATCTAAGCCAGACGTGGGCGCGACGAACTTCCCGACGCCGAGCAGCGATGGGTCGATGAGGCCGCCGTGCCTGAGCTGAAGGCTGATCGGGTTGCTCGCGCGCGACCCGAGTGGCACAAGGTGTTCGGTGAGACGGAGATCGCGCCTCTCGCCCCGGCCAGACGATCGAGCAGCGCGTATCCACCGCCGCGAGCGGCTTCTTGTACGAATGGCAGCTGGATCAAGGCTCCACCCCGCCGCCGATACGCGAGGACGTGAAAGCTACGCTCCGCGAGAGGTTCTGACTGCCTGAGCGCCACTCTCCGGGCCGGCTGGCCGCTAATTCGCAGCACACCCACTACCGCCAGCGAGGAGTTGTGACGTCCGATTGACGAGATCTTCCGTCCGCCAGCGTGAACCGTGGGTCGACAGCCGCGGCGTCCCGTGCAAACGCCGCCGCCACCAATTCGGCCTCATGTACGCTCGGCGCTGCGTCGCATCCGACTAGGAAGAACGAGGATAAGACCATCGCCGAGGGGCGAGTCACCCTCCTCGTGGGTCCCATTGGGAGAGACCTCTAGTTGGCGGCAGCCGAACGAGCTCGATTGTCAAAGGCCGGCCGGTTGGCGGATTGGCGTCGCGAAAACGGATCTCAAGAGGGACTTGACGTGCCACTGACGTGCCAGGACCTTCGGTCGCTCTAGTCCGGTGAGGTGAAAACCCACCCATTTGCAGGCGCTTCGCGAAAGCCGGAGATCGGGTTCGAACCGATGACCTCCTGTTTACAAGACAGGTGCTCTACCAACTGAGCTACTCCGGCACTCTGGCCTGGGAGGGCTGCGAATCGCCCCGCCTGCCCGACGCGAGCAGGGCACTGCGAGCGAACGCGCTCCATACGGCCGCGGCCCTCAGAAGGCTAGAGCAGTCGTTGGAGGGATTCGAGCCAGACCGGGCGAAATGCCTTACGCGGCCTTGCGCAGCAAGAACTGCGAGCCGAGCAGCACCTTCTCGCACCCAGCTGAGGCCGCGAACTCCTCGACGGCGCGCGTGACGCCGTCCTCCCACCAGCCCACGACGCCGTAGTCGTCGCCCGCGAGGCAGCCGCTAGGGCGAGCAGCGCCCAGAAGGCCTCGAAGTCGGCGAGCGCGCCCTCGTAGCGATGGTCTCCGTCTATGTAAGCCCAGTCGAGAGGGGGAAGTTGCTTGGCCGCGTCGAGCGATGGCTCGCGCTTGATCTGCACGCCATCTCCCTCTGGCTCAGGGAGTAGAGCGCGCCCTCCTGCTCCAGCTGGCGCCACGGGTCGATCAGGTAGAGCTGGCGCGGCTTGGCGCCCTTCAGCAAGCGAACCGAGAACTCGCCCTTCCATACCCCGAGCTCGGCGCCGACGCCGCCTTTCGGCAGCATCGCGATCAGCTCGGCGCGCCGGCGGCGGTGAGCGAGGGCGGCTTTCAGCAACTTCGCACGCCAGCGCAGTTTCCGAAACGCGCGCACAAGACCGACGAGGTCTCCGGCCGCGTTTCGCGGAAGTTTGAGGCGGTGGGCTATCGACGTGGCGGGGAGGCCTGACCCAGCTACGCCAGACCGGTGGACAATTTATCGGCGAAGCGTTGCGACGGCAGTCACTGCGGCCGGGAATGGCCCCTGCGGATGGACGGGCGATTGGATGTAACGAGGCGATCGCCCACGGTGTATTGCAGGCATGGAGCAGCAAACCGAGCGAAGCCACCAGGCCGCGGCCGAGCGAGCGGAGAAGCCGCGAGCGAACCTCGAGGACTTCCGCGAGCGCTCGCTGGAGCGGGGCGTCAACCCGTTCCTTTACTGGACGTTGCGCTCGTTCTTCGTGCCGACGTTCCTGATCTACCTGCGCATGCGCAGGATCGGCCGCGAGCACCTGCCCAAGAAGGGCCCGCTGCTGCTCGCCTCCAACCACCGCAGCTTCCTCGATCCGTTCGTGATCGGCACGCTGGTGCGCCGTCCCGTCTACTACATGGCCAAGCGCGAGCTGTTCGAAAAGCGCTGGCAGGCGTGGATCTTGAACGGACTCGGAGCGTTCCCGGTGGACCGCGGCGCCGGCGATCGCGATGCAATGCAGACGGCGCGCGAGATCCTCGAGCGAGGTGATTGCGTGGTCGTGTTCCCGGAGGGTACGCGGGTCGGCTCCGGACCGCTCGGCTCTCCGCGGCGCGGCATCGGGCGCCTGGCGCTCGAAACGGGTGTCCCGGTCGTTCCAGTCGCCGTCTTCGGCAGCGATCAGGTGCGCCGGGGCTGGCGCATCCGCCCACGCAAGGTGTGCCTGCGCGTCGGCGCGCCACTGAGCTTCCCTAGCAGCGGCAACGCCTCGCCGGCACTCGCGGCGGCGGTGACTGAGCGCATCTGGGCGTGCGTCAGCCTTCAGTGGGAGTGGCTCGGAGGGCAGCGCGCCGTCGCCGAGCAGCCCGAGCGCGCCCCCGCCGCGCGCCCTCGTCCCCCGCTCGCCGATCAGAGCGCGCCCCCGCGCCCGCCGCGTGAGCCCAAGGCCGAGCCGCACGCCGAGGAGCCGATTCACGGGGAGGCCCGCGCGGCCTGACCCGGTTGTGCCGGGCTGCAGCGGAGCCGGGACGCGGGAGAGGCCATGGCCGCGGGATAGGGTGTGTGATGAGTGACCGAGCCAGCCAGCCAGAAGTCAAAGGCGCAGCTCGACGCGGAGTTCTCCGATCTGTATCGCGCACATCTGCGCGATGTCTACAGCTACGCCTACTACCGGGTCGGCGACCACCACGACGCGGAGGACCTGACCGAGCAGACGTTCCTGCAGGCCTACAGGCACTTCGAGCGCGCGCAGCAGGAGTCCGATGGGCGTCCGCTGCGCCCGTGGCTGATCCGCATCGCGCACAATCTGGCGGCCAACCTCTACCGCGACCGCTCGCGCAAGCCGGCGATGCCGATCGACGAGACGACCAACCTGACCGCGCTGCACACCACCGAGCAGCTGGTCGAGGGACGCGACGAGCTCAGCAGGGTGCTCGACGGCGTGCAGCAGCTCCCCGACGATCGCCGCGAGGCGCTGATCATGCGCTTCGCGCTCGGCATGGACAATCGCGAGATCGCGCGGGCGATGGATCGCTCCGACGGCGCCACGAAGGTGCTCATCCATCGCGCGATCAAACAGCTCGAGGAGCTGGTCGGCGACCCGCGCCGGGAGGGACGCGATGAGTGAGGCGTTGCCCAACTTCGAGGGCCTGTTGCGTGAAGCGCTCGCGCCGGTGGAGCCGCCCGAGGATCTCGTCGAGCGCCTGGAGAGCACGCTCACGACGATCACCGAGCTCGCCGCCGACGAGCTCGAGGCGTGGGAGCTCTCGACGATGCGCGATCCGCGTAACTGGGTACGCCCGGCGGCGGCGATCGTCGCCGGCGGCGCCGCCGGAACGGCGCTCGTGCTGCTGCGGGCACGCCGCCGCGCTCAGCAGCCCAAGGGCTCGCTTGGCGCCCGTCTGGGCGCGATCAATCGCGCGGCCGCCGACCGCACGCTCAGGGATCTCAGTCGCGAGGCACGCCGGCTGCTGGGCGAGCGCTGAGAAGCGCGCCCGCCCCTCACTGTCTGCTCGGACCGGTCCGCTTCCCGGGTGCGCCCGCCGCCAGCGGTCTCCAAGCTAGGCTCTTCCCAGCGCATGGCCACCTGTTATCGCCACCCCTCGCGCGAGACCGGGGTCTCGTGCTCGAACTGCGGGCGGCCGATCTGCCCGGACTGCATGACGACGACTTCCGTGGGCATGCGCTGCCCCGAGTGCTCGCGACAGACGACGACCGTCAAGACGATCCGCAACACGGTTAGCCGCCCCGAGCTGACGCTCGCCCTGATTGCGATCAACGTCGTCGCCTTCCTCGCCGAGGGCAACATCACGATCACTGGGCAGCCGACGAACAAGGTCTACGAAGAAGGCGCGCTGTTTGGAAGCATCTCCCACTTCCCCAATTTGGGCGTTGCGCACGGGCAGTGGTGGCGGATCGTCACGGGCGGCTTCTTGCACGAGAACCTGCTGCACATCGGCTTCAACATGTACGTGCTCTATGTGCTCGGTCAGATGCTCGAGCCCGCGCTCGGTCGCCTTCGATTCGGCGCCATCTATGCGGTCGCGCTGCTGTCGGGCTCATTCGGCGCCCTACTCATCTCGCCGCACGCGCCGACAGTCGGCGCGTCGGGCGCCGTGTTCGGGATCATGGGCGCCGCAGCCGTGGAGATGCGCGCGCGCAAGATCCCGATCATGCAGAGCGGCGTCGGTGGACTGATCCTGATCAACCTCGTCATCAGCTTCACCTTCTCGGGCATCTCTTGGGGAGGGCACGTCGGCGGGCTGATCGGCGGTGCGCTTGCGGCACTCGCGATCCAGGCGGGCAGCAGATACCGCTCGCAGGCGCTCGCGCTCGGTGTGTGCGCGCTGCTCAGCGTGGTCTCGGTCGCCGGCGCCGTGCTCGTCTCCAAGTCCACCGAAGCCGAATCGCTCGGCACAGTGCGGGTGATCGAACCGGGTCAGTGAGGCTCGGTGCGGGCGCCTGAGAGCTCGACGCTCAGCGCCTGTCCCGGCGCGCTGGCCAAGCAGTCGGGGTGCAGGATGTGAGCGAGCAGCTCCAGTCCATCGATCAGGCGCGGGCCTGGGCGCGAGAAGTAGGCCGAGGCATCGACTGCGACGATCCGGCGGGCGTCCAGCCGTGCCAGCTCCCCGGCGAACGTCATCGCCTCCTCGTGCGCACGCGCGGCGTCGTATCCGCAGGGCATGAGCACGACCACCTCCGCACGCGCCGCGGCCAGCTCCTCCCACGAGACGACACGCGAGTGCTCGGCTGGGAGTCCCAGCACGTCCTCGCCGCCCGCCAGCTCGATCATCTGCGGTGTCCAGTGACCGGCGACGAACACCGGTTCGAGCCACTCGATCGCGGCGACGCGAACGCGCGGCTGCGCGCGCACGGCAAGCCGCACGCGGTCGATGCGCCCGGCCGCCCGCGCCACCAGCTCGATGCCTTGCTCGCGCCGGCCTGTCGCCTCCGCCAGCGTGCGCACGTCGCCGAGCGTCTCGCCGAGCGTCTTCGGGTCCAGCGCGATCACCTGCGGCCTGCTCGGCAGCTTCGCTGCCAGCTCGGCGACCTCCTCATAGGAGACGGCGCAGACCGGGCACAGCTTCTGCGTCACGATCAGGTCGGGCGCCAGCCGCTCGAGCGCAGCTCGGTCGAGCTCGTAGATCGCGGCGCCCTCGAGCGTGCGCTCGCGCACGGCCGCATCGATCTCGCCCGCGCTCAGCCCGCCAGGCAGCACGTCGCGCGTGACGCGCGGGAGCGCGAGCGCCTGCGGCGGGTAGTCGCACTCGTGGGTCACCGCCACCGTCTCCGGGCCGAGCCCGAGCGCGAACAGCAGCTCCGTTGCATGCGGGACGAGGCTGACGATGCGCACAACGAGACTCTAGGTGCACGATCGCCGCTGTGAGGCGAGCGTCTACCCCTGGGGGCAGCCCGCGCCGGAGCCGGCGCTTCGTGCCCGGTATCCTCGGCGCCCAGATGCCCTTGCTCAGCGACCCGCAGATAGAGCAGCACCTGGAGGGCATGCAATGGCGCCGAGACGGGAACGCAATCGTGCGCGAGCTCGAGCTCTCGGACTTCGCCGCGACGATCGCGCTGCTCGACCGTGTGGCGGCGCTCGCGGAGGCCGCCAACCACCACCCGGACATGCTCGTGCACGGCTGGAACAAGCTGCGCCTGACGCTGTCGACGCATTCGCAGGGCGGCCTCACCGACGCCGACTTCGCGCTCGCCGCGCAGATCGACGCGCTTGCCTGATCGCATGCGCGACACGCCCGGGCGCCCGCGCACTTCCGACGCAGCGCCTTGCTACCTTTGGCGGGTCGGCAACCGATGAACGACGACGAAGAACTTCCGCGAAGTCGCTTGGCCCTGACGGGCCAACACATCCCCGTCGTATCGGGTGGCGGCCGTGCGCCGGGCGCAGCAACGTCGCAGCACGGGTGCCGATAGCCGCGTGAACGCACTCAAGATCATTTTCGCGGCCGTCCTCGTCGCGCTCAACGCCTTCTTCGTGATCGCCGAGTACGCGCTGGTGCGCTCGCGCGCCACGCGCTTGGAGACGATGCGCGACGAAGGCGTCAAGGGCGCCAAGCAGGCGCTCGATCAGCTCGCGAACATCAACGAGTACATCTCCGCCGTGCAGATCGGCGTCACGATCGCCTCGATCGGCATCGGCGCGCTCGGCGAGCCCGCGCTCGCCGAGGTGTTCAAGGGCGCCCTCGGAGGCACGCTCGGACACGGCGCCGCGATCGGCGTCTCGGCTGCCGTCGCGTTTCTCATAATCGCCTCCGCGCAGCTCCTGGCGGGGGAGATGGTGCCGAAGTTCTACGCGATCGATCGCGCCGAGTCGGTCGCGCGCCGCGTGTCCCGCCCGCTGCAGGCGTTCAGCGTCCTCTTCCACCCGATCATCGTCGTGCTCACAGCCGTCGCCGATCGCATCCTGCGCCTGCTCGGCGTCGACATGAGCCTCGAGCGTAGCGGCGGCTCCCCGGACGAGCTCAAGCGGCTGATCGCCGAGTCTCACGCGGGCGGGCAGATCGATCCGGGCGAGGCCGGGATGCTGACCGGTGTCTTCCATCTGCACGAACAGGAGGCGCGGCAGGTGATGACGCCGATCCCTGCCGTCGTCACGATCGAGGTCTCCCAAGACGTCGAGACGGCGCTGCAGCTGTGCGTCTCCAGCGGTCACACGCGGCTGCTCGTGACCGAGGGCGAAGATCGCGACCGCGTGCGCGGGATCGTCCACGCGAGCACGCTCATCCGCCAGCTGATGCAGGACGGCCCGCGCTCCCCGATCGCGGCGCTCGTCCACGATGCCCCGATCGTCCCCGAGACGAAGCCGCTCGACGACCTGCTCGCGGAGCTTCAGCGCCAGCGCACCTCGATGGCGGTGGTCGTCGACGAGTACGGGCGCGTGGCCGGGATCGTCACGGTCGAGGACATCATCGAGGAGATCGTCGGCGAGATCATCGACGAGACCGACCCGGCGGCCGCGGAGGTGCGCAGGCTCGCCAACGGCGACTGGTTCGTACGCGGGCACGTCGCCGTGACGGACCTCGTCGACTACGGCTTGCACCTACCGGTCGACAGCGACGCGTACAACTCGATCGGCGGCTTCGTGTTCGCCGAGCTCGGCAGGCTGCCCCGGCGCGGCGACACGGTGGCCGCCAACGGCTTCTCAATCCGCGTCGAGTCGGTCCGCGACAACCGCATCGAGGCGGTCCGTATCCGCGAGCGACAGCCGCTGCAGGCAAGCGACGGCCGCGGCAGCAGCGGCGAGGCCTGAGCGGCCGAGTCGCGCCGTTAAACACGTCCGGCCCGCGGGGGGAGCGGACCGGATCGTGTTGCACTGGGAGGAGGCGGGTGTGCATTGCGACTCGTTGTCGCTCTTATGAGTATCGACGCTCCGATGAACGCCAGCTAAAAGTAGTTTGAGCGAATCCTCACAATCGCAGCCGCGCCCGTGACGGCGCTCGCAATGGCCCCCGCAACTGCGCTCTCGACGGCGCCGTGGACTCAGTAGGTGTGGAAGCCGCGACCGCTCTTGCGCCCGAGCGCATCTTCGGCGACCAGCTGCGTGATGCGCTCGGGGATCGGCGCTCCGATCGTCTCTCCGATGGCACTGCTGACGTCGAGCCCCACGAGATCGAGCAGGGCGAGCGGGCCCATCGGGTGCCCGGCCCCGAGCTTCACGCACGTGTCGATCCCTTGCGGATCCATGCCGGTCTCTTCGAGCAGCCGCACGGCGCTGAACAGGTAGGGGAACAGCAGGCGGTTGACGACGAACCCAGGCACGTCGGGAACCTCCACGGGTGTCTTCTCGAAGGCCTCGCACAACGCGAGCGCACGCCTGCGCGTTTCGGCACTCGCGGCCTGCGGGAAGATCAGCTCGACCAGCTTCATCTTCGTGACCGGGTTGAATACGTGCAGTCCGAGGAAGCGCTCCGGCCTGCCGCTGGCCTCGGCCAGGCGCTCGATCGACAGCGAGGAGGTCGTGCTGGCGAGGATCGCCTCGGCGTCGATGATCGCGTCGAGCTCTCCCAGCAGCGCGGCCTTGACCCCGTGATCCTCGACCACCGCCTCGACGACGAACGTCGCGACGGCGAGCTCCTGCGGATCGGTGACGATGCGCACGTGCTCAGGATCGACCTCCGCTTCCAGCCGCTGCAGCGTCTTCTCGACGCTCGCGCGCGCCCGCTCGGCCGAGCTGCTCGAGCGGGCGAGCAGCAAGACCGGGCCGTGGTGGGCGGCGGTGGCGGCGAGCCCGCAGGCGATCGCGCCGCTGCCGGCGATGGCGAGGTGTTTGCGCTCGGCGAGCGGCTGTCCGTTCACGGGAAATGCCCTCCCAGGTTGCCCAACGGGGCGGTTGACTGACCAGTCAATCTAGAGGCCACGACCGCGGTAGAGTATGTGCTGCCGGGGCCGGGCACCTTTCAGAAGCGCCCCGACCGCTTGGGAGCGCCCCGCGTTCCCCTCCATAAACGCCGCGCAACACTCCGTAGGAGGATTACCCAAAATGAGGCAACCAGAGGGCCGTGAGGTCGTCATCGTCGAGGCCGTGCGCACGCCGATCGGGCGCGGGCACAAGGAGAAGGGTTACTACAAGGACACCCATCCCAACGCGCTCCTGGGGAAGACCTACTCGGAGCTCATCGCCCGCTCGGGCATCGACCCTGCCGTGGTCGAGGACGTCGTCGCCGGCTGCGTACAGCAGTTCGGCGAGCAGGGCTTCAACATCGCGCGCAACGCCTGGCTGCAAGAGGGACTGCCGATCGAGACTCCCGGGACGACGATCGACCGCCAGTGCGGCTCCGCGCAGCAGGCGGTCAACTTCTCCGCTGCGCTGATCGCAGCCGGCGTTCACGACGCGATGATCGGCTCAGGCGTGGAGCACATGGGCCACCTTCCGTTCGCCGCCGGCATGAAGACGCAGGAGGACTTCGGCTACGCGTTCACGCCGGAGCTGATGGCCAAGCACAACATCGTCGGGCAGGGCCTCGGCGCCGAGATGATCGCCGATCAGTGGGAGATTCCCCGCTCGGAGCTCGACGAGCTGGCCGTGCGCTCGCACAGGCTCGCCCACCAGGCCACCGAGGAGGGACGCTTTGAGCGTGAGATCGTGCCGATGTCGATCGGCGATGACACTTTCGTCACCGACCAAGGCATCCGCCCGGACACGAGCCTGGAGACGCTCTCGCAGCTGAAGACCGTGTTCAAGGCCGACGGCAAGATCACCGCCGGCAACGCCTCGCAGATCTCAGACGGCGCCGCCGCGGTGCTGCTGATGTCCGCGGAAAAGGCGAAGGACCTCGGCCTCACGCCGCGTGCGCGGATCGTCGACCAGACGACCGTCGGCTGTGACCCGGTGAAAATGCTCGAGGGACCGATTCCGGCGACGCGCAAGATCCTCGACCGCAACGGCATGCAGATCGACGACATCGACCTGTTCGAGATCAACGAGGCGTTCGCCCCGGTCGTGGCCGCGTGGCGCCGCGAGCACAACCCAGACATGGACCGCGTCAACGTCAACGGCGGCGCGATGGCGCTCGGGCACCCGCTCGGCTCCACCGGCGCGCGCCTGATCACGACGCTGCTGCACGAGCTCGAGCGCTCCGACAAGGAGATTGGCTTCGTGACGATGTGCTGCGGCGGCGGTCTCGGCACCGGCACGCTGATCCAGCGCGTCTGAGCCGCTTCCGCTGAGGCCCCGGCGCCCTGACGGCGCTCGGGGGCTCAGGGAATCAGCCGCTCGGCCCGCCCCCCGTCCAGTCCACCGGGACGGGGGGGAGGGCCAGCAGCGCAGTCCACGTGGCCGCTTCGGCCACGCCGCTGACCGCGATCCCGTGGGCGGCCTGGAAGGAGCGCAGGTTGGCGTTCGTCTGCGCGCCGAACACGCCCGTCGTTTCCTGTGTGGGGATGGCGCTCGCGAGGTGCTCCTGCAGCCACAGCACCTGGTCGCCCTTGGCTCCTTTGGCCAGTTCTGGGTAGCTGGTGTTCGCGACCACGCCGGCGAGCGGTGTGAGCGGGGCGGCCAGCGCGCTCCAGACTTTCGCCGTCGTCTCCTGCCAGTCCCAGAAGGAGTACCCGCTCGCGCCGTAGCTGACCGCCTCCTGGCGGAAGCGCAGCACGTCCGCTGCGCTGACGCCTTCGTAGGTCTGCCCGAGCGGGAAGATCGGGCGCCCGTAGATGCGGTTTGCGATGTACGTGTTCGCGTAGACCGTGTCGACGGAGACCCCGATCGCTTTCCAGTACATCTGCGGTGCGTTGTACTGAGCTCCGTTCGCGCCCAGGAAGACCGAGTACGGCAGCGAGGGGTGGTAGGAGACGTAAGGGAAAGAGGCCAGCCCGAGCGGGTAGGCGC
>JBBSDZ010000061.1:0-13284 GCA_038240205.1 Solirubrobacterales bacterium
ACGAGAGATGCGTCACCTCACCACCAAGCCCTACCGGCCCCAAACAAACGGGAAGGTGGAGCGCTTCCACCAGACGATGGGCAGAGAGTGGGCCTACGGCCTGACCTACCGCTCAAGCCATCACCGCACTCGAGCTTTGCCACACTGGCTCGAGCACTACAACCAGCGCAGACCGCACTCAGGGATCGGCAACCGGCCTCCGATCAGTCGCGTTCACAACCTGTGTGGGCAGGACAGCTAGCTAGGGGCCGAGCAGGTGCGCGCCCGCTCCCGGGCGCACCTGCAGCGCCTGCGCGGGGGGCTGCGCATCGGGCGCGAACAGGCCAAGCACGCAGCCGCCGAAGCCGCCGCCGAGGATCCGCGCGCCGGACGCCCCGGCGCCGAGCAGCAGTGCGACGGCCGCCTCGACGGCAGGAGTCGAGATCTCATAGAGGTCGCGCAGGCTCTCGTGCGAGGCGTCTAGCAGCGCGCCGAGTCGCTCCAGCTCGCCGCTGCGCAACGCCGCGACGGCCGCGCGCACGCGGTCGTTCTCGCCGAGCACGTGCTGCGCGCGCAGGCGTAGCTTCTCCGGCAGCGCCTCGACGGCCTGATCGCCGGCTTCGCTGAGCGAGGCGACGCCGAGCAGCTCGCACGCGCGAGCGCACTCGGCGCGGCGCTCGTTGTAGCCGCCGCCGGCGTTGGAGTGGCTCTCGCCGGAGTCGAGCACGACCAATTGCCAGCCGTTCAGGCGCAGGGGCACCGGCTCGATCTGCAAGGTGGCGAAGTCGATGCACAGCGCCGTGTCGGGCTCGCCGTAGAGAGAGGCGATCTGGTCGAGCAGTCCGGTCTGCGCGCCGACCCAGTCGTTCTCCACGCGCGCGCACAGCCGTGCGATGTCGAGCCGCTGCTGCGGCTTCGCATCGCTGCTGGCCGAGAGGGCGAGCAGCGCCAGGCACAGCGCGACCTCGAGCGCCGCCGAGGAGGACAGGCCGGCGCCGCGCGGCAGATCGCCGCAGATCTGCAGCTGTGCGCCGGAAGGGGCAAAGCCCGCGTCGCTGAGCTCGGCGACTGCGCCGCGCACGAACGCGCGCCAGCCCTCGGCAGGTGAGCGGTCGTCGATCGAAAAGTCATCCTGCTCGCCGAGGTCGGATGCGCTCGCGAGGATGCGGCGTTCGTCGCTGCGCCGGCCTTGCACGGTGATCCCCTGCGCGATCGCGAACGGCAACGCGAGGCCACCGTTGTAGTCGGTGTGCTCGCCGATCAGGTTGACGCGCCCGGGCGCGAACGCTTCGACGCGCTCACGCGGCACGGGCGATCGCCTCGCGCAGCGTCGCGGCCGACTCCTCGGGCAGCGTGTCCGAGATGAACGTGCCGGCGCCCTGCTCGGAGCCCGCGAGGAACTTGAGCTTCTCGGCGGTTCGCAGCGGCGGGTAGAGCTCGGCGTGCAGGTGGCCTTGTCGCGCACCGTCGGTGGGAGCCTGGTGCACGACCATCACGTACGGGAACGGCCGCTCGAACAGGGCGTCGTATCCGCGCGCGAGCCGTTGCAGCACCGTCGCCAGCTCACGCAGCTCTTGCGGCTCGCACTCGAGCAGGCTTGGACGGTGCGCGCGCATGACGACGTGCGCTTCGTAGGCCCAGCGGCAGGCGTGGGGGACATAGGCGACGACGTGCTCCTGCTCGATCAGGAGGCGGCGCCCGTCCTGGAGCTCGCGCGAGAGCAGCTCGCACGGCGCGCAGCCGCCGAGCCGCGCGTCGGCCTCGAGCTCCAAGGCCGGAACGGGCGGCAGGAACGGGTAGCCGTAGATCTGCCCGTGCGGGTGGTGGAGGGTCACCCCGACCTCGACCCCACGGTTCTCGAAGATCATCACGTAGCGCACGTCCGCGCGGGCGCCGAGCTCGCCATAGCGATGGCGCCACACCCACATCAGCGCCTCCGCGCGGGCGGGGGTGAGCGTGCCGAAGGAGCCGTCGTGCTCGTCGGTGTAGACGACGACCTCGGCCGCGCCGCCAGGCTGCTCGAAGGCGGGAAAGCGGTTGTCGAACACGGCGATCTGGAACGACGGCACAGGGATCTCCGTTTGCGGCCCGCCCGGTCGCGTCGGATCAAGCGGGCAGTTCTCGCGGTCGGGCAGGAACGTGCGGTCCTGGCGGTGGATCGCATATACGACCTCCTCGCCCCGCAGCTCGTTGAAGCGCAGCTCGCTCAAGCGCGCGCGCTCACGAGGGGTCGCGATCGAGCTGCTGGTAGAGGATCAGCGCGCGTCCGTCGTCTTTGCGCAGGCGCTGCAGCCACACCTCGCCGAAGCGCTCGCGCGCGGGTGGCTCGGGCGGGCCCTCACCTTGCTCGGGACCCTGCTCGGCGCGGCTCGGGATTTCACCGGCGTGTGCGTCTCCGGGTCGCTGTGGCGAGCGCCTGCCGGCGGAGTCTGAGGCCATCGCACGAGGGTATAGCGTGCCGCCGAATCGCGTCCACGAAGGGTCTCGGAGTGGGAGGAGGAATAACCTTTGAGCAAGTCTTTGACTGAACGAGTAGATTCGCGAGAAGTAATGGGGAAGAGGTGGCGCCCACCCGGCGTGGCCGCTCGATGAGAGGAGATTGAAATGTCAGAGATTGACCAGTCCGACGGGGTCCTCGAGCGTCTCGATCACACCGATCGATCCGAGATCGACCGACCGGGTTTCGACCGCCGCGCGTTCCTTCGCCGCACCGCCATGACCGGCGTCGCCGCTGGCTCGGTCAGCACGCTGCTGGCCGCGTGCGGCTCGAGCGCCTCGAGCGGAGGCAGCGGCGGCTCGGCGAGCGTGTTCGGCTCGCACCCGAGCTACAAATTCGTGTTCGTCAATCACGTGACGACGAACCCCTTCTTCACGCCGACGCAGTACGGCGCGGCGGACGCGTCGAAGCTGCTCGGCTGCTCCTACCAGTGGACCGGCTCGGAAAGCAGCAACGTCAACCAGATGGTCAACGCGATCAACACGGCGGTGACCGCCAAAGCGGACGGCATCGCCGTGGCGCTGATCGACCTGCACGCGTTCAACGCGCCTGTCGAAGCGGCGATCAAGGCGGGCATCCCGGTCCTCGCATACAACGCGGACGCTGTCGGCAACGGGCGTTTGGCCTACATCGGCCAGGACCTGAAAAAGGCAGGCGAAAAGATGGGCGAACGGATCGTCGCCGACGTCGGCTCCGGAGATGTCGCGCTTTTCATCGCAACGCCCGGCTCGGCAAACTTGCAGCCGCGCATCGAAGGCGCCGAAAAGGCCGTCAAGGCCTCGGGTAAGCCGATCACGCTGCACACGGTCGCGACCGGCGCTGCGGTCCCTGGAGAGCTCTCGACGATCGACGCGTACTGGATCGGTCACAAGACCACGAAGGGCATGTACGCGGTCGACGGCGGCTCGACGGAAAGCCTCGCCAAAGTGATGCAGAAGTACAGCCTCGGCGGCAAGGTCAAGGCCGGCGGCTTCGACCTCACCGAACAGACGCAGAACCTGCTCAAAGCAGGCGACATCGAATTCACGATCGACCAGCAGCCATATCTGCAGGGCTTTCTGCCGGTGATGCAGCTGTTCATGTACAAGGTCTCGGGCACGCTGTCGGGCCTCTACGAAGCCGACACCGGCCTGAAGTTCCTCGACAAGGAATCGATCACTCCTTACGTCAACAGCAAGTCCCGCTACGAGGGCACGGCGACGGCGGCGAAGGTCGTCTCCTCCTAGGGCGGGCGCGCGGAGCGAAGGGAACGGCAATGGCGAGCGTGGCAGGAGGATCCGCGGAGACGCCGCCGGAGGCGACGAAGGGCCCGGAGCACCCGCGACGGGCCCCGTCGCGCCGACAGTTGCTCGAGCGTGTCGTCTCGCTGCGCGAGGGCAGCATCATCGTCGTGACGATCATCACGGCTATCTACTTCACGGCGAACACGAGCAGCTTCTTCACTGCCGCCAACTTCGAAACGCTGTTGCCGTACTTCGCGCCGTTCGCGATCCTGGCGGCGGGCGAGGTGTTCGTGATGATCCTCGGCGAGATCGACCTATCGATCGGAGCGATGTACCTGTTCGCGCCGATCCTGTTCTACAAGCTCAACTCGAGCTTTGGTCTGGGACTGGTGCCGGGCGTGATCGTGACGCTGCTGCTGTGCATGTGCGTGGGGGCGCTCAACGGCTTCTTCGTCGCGGTCGTCGGCATCAGCTCGTTCGTGGCGACGCTGGCGATGCTGTTCACGTTCGAGGGGCTCGCGCTGATCATCTCCCACGGCACGCCGGTGGCGACGCCCGGCGCGCAGCCACCGCTCGGCACGTTCGGCAAGGTGTTCGGCGGCGGCATCTACTCGGAGATCATCTGGGCGGTGGGGATCGTCGTGATCCTGCAGGTGGTGCTGACGTTCACGCGCTGGGGCCTGTACACGGTCGCGATCGGCTCGAACAAGCTCGGCGCGGCCGAGGCTGGAGTGAAGGTCGCCTTCGTGACGATCCGCAACTTCATGCTGTGCAGCCTCACCGGCGCACTCGTCGGCATCTTCGAGGCGGTGCGCTCGGCGACCGTGCAACCCGACCCCGCCGGCGCCAACGAAATCCTCTTCCTCGCCGTGGCTGCGGCGGTGATCGGCGGCACGCTGCTGACCGGCGGCTCTGGAACCGTCGTCGGCGCGCTGATCGGCGCTCTGTTCCTCGGCATCCTCAAGGATGGGCTGATCCTGCAGGGGGTCAACGCCAACTACCTGCTCTTCTACACCGGTCTGGCCGTGATCATCGCGATGAGCGCAAACGTCTACGTCGGACGCGCGCGCAGGGGGCACAGCGGAAGTGGCTGACGCCGGCGCCAACCCACCTGCTGCGGAGCCGATCGTGCCGCCGCGCTCGGCGCCCGACGATGTTCTGCGCGTCGAACACATCGCCAAGAGCTTCGGCCCGGTGACAGCGCTGCGCGACGTCAACCTGCACCTGAAAAAAGGGGAGGTCCTGGGGCTGCTCGGCGACAACGGTGCCGGTAAGTCGACGCTGATCAAGATCCTCGCCGGCTTCCAGAAGCAGGACACCGGCCAGATGTTCCTGCACGGGAAACCGTACGAACCGAAAAACGTCGACGACGGTCGCGCCAAAGGCATCGACACCGTCTTTCAGGACCTCGCGCTGATCGACGAACTCTCGGTCTACCACAACCTCTTCCTGCGTCGTGAGCGCCTGCTGAAACCGTTCCCGCTCCTGGCCAACCGCCAGATGAAGCGCGAAGCGCGCACCGCGCTGGACGAGATCGGCATCAACATCCCGCGCATCGATGTAGCCGTGGCGCGACTGTCCGGGGGCCAGCGTCAGGCGATCGCCGTGGCACGCACGGTCAACTCCGACGCCGACATCATCCTGCTCGACGAGCCCCTCGCCGCGATGGGCGCGAAAGAGGGCGCGCAGATCCTCGATCTCGTCGCGCGACTGAAGGACGAGGGGAAGGTCTCGATCATCATGATCCTTCACAACTACGTCCACGTGCTGCAGGCTTGCGACCGCGTGAGCATGATTCAGGACGGGGCGATCGCGCTCGACAAGCCGACCTCGGAGACTTCCGTCGAGGAGCTCACGGAGATCGTCGTGAACGAGTACCAGCGCGCGCGCGAAGCCTCCCGCGCCGAAGCCTAAACAGCGCCCTCGCGGCCGCCTGCGAGCGGCCTGAACGTCCGTCTGAACGTCTGTTTGCAGGGTGATCCGGTCGGCGTGCCGAAAGGTACACTCCAGTGCCCGGAATTCCCCGAGCGGAGCAGATGAGAACCGGATGAGCGCCACCGCAACCGCCCCCCCGCCGGATGTGCCCCAGCCTCCCCGGCGCAGCCGCCTGCCGATCGTCGCCGGTATCTGCGGCATCGTCGTGCTGCTGCTGGCGGCGGCGATGTTCATATACGACCACTCCCAGCGCGACAAGATCGCCAAGGGCGTGACGATCGACGGCATCAGCGTCGGGGGGCTCAGCGAGGCGGCGGCGCGCACGAAGGTCGAGCGCGATCTGATCGGCCCGCTGAACAAGCCCGTCGTCGTTCACTCCGGCTCGCACACGTGGAAGCTCGGCGCGCGCGGCGCCGGCCTGACGGTCGACGCGAGCAACATGGTCGCGCAGGCGGTCAGCGTCAGCCGGCAGGGCTCGGTCTTCACGCGCACGTTCCGGGGACTGTTCGACGGCAAGGTGCACCGCAACGTCCCGCTGGTCATCGGCTACTCGCACTCGGCCGTGCGTGGTCTGACGGCGAAGATCCGCTCGGCCGTCAACCGCGCGCCGCGCGACGCGTCGGTCCAGCCGAGCGGAGGCGGGCTGTCGCAGGTCGCCGGGCAGAACGGGCTGACCGTCGACAACGCGCGCCTGGGAGGCCGCATCGTCCATGCGATCGCGGCAAGGGGAAGCGCCCGCATCGTGGGCGTGCCGGTGCACGTGGTCAAGCCGAAGGTCACGACTGCCGAGCTCGTCGCCCAGTACCCCGCCTACATCGTGGTCAACCGCTCGGAATTCAGGCTGCGCTTCTACGACCACCTGAAACTCACGAAAACGTATGAAATCGCGGTGGGCATGGAAGGGCTGGAAACGCCCAGCGGACTGCACAAAATCGAATGGGAGCAAGTCGACCCGCCGTGGTACGTGCCGAACAAAGCGTGGGCTGGAGCGCTCGCCGGGACAGTTGTGCCGCCCGGACCGGGAGACCCGCTGAAGGCGCGGTTCATGTCCTTCGAAGGCGGCGCCGGGATCCACGGGGTCGACCCGAGCGAGTACTCCTCGATCGGCAGCAACGCTTCGCACGGGTGCATCCGCATGCGCATCCCCGACGTGATCGCGCTGTACGACAAGTCGCCGGTCGGCACTCCCGTCTACATCATCTAGGCGCTTCGAGCTCCGGACGCTTCGACGCGCGCTGCTGGACGGCTCCTGCCCCCGCCGGGGCCGAAGTGGGGCGTCGGCCGACCGGCGCTACCGGTCGAGCGCGTGTTCGCGGTATTCCTGGTTCTGCTGGCGCTCGCCGCGGATCTGGATGGCGATATAGACGACGATCACGTTGACGACGACGCCGATCCCGCCGAAGGTGGCGATCAGGCCGATGTCGGTGCTGAGCGCTTTGCTCAATGCGAGGACCATGGGCGGGAGCCTAGCAACGGATCGCCCGGTGGTGCCGTAGCCTTCAGCCTCGCCGTCGATCCGAGATCGCCCGATCGAGGACGGGCCGCCAGCACGGCGGCCGAGCGCTGGAGAGGTGCCGGAGCGGTTGAACGGGCGCGACTGGAAATCGCGTAACGGGGGCAACCTCGTTCGAGGGTTCGAATCCCTCCCTCTCCGTGCAGGCCCCGACCCGTGGGAGAATCGGATCATGTTGAGCGTGCGGGCGGCCGAACCTGTTGACGCGATGGAGGTCGCGCAGGTTCACGTCCGGTCATGGCAGGCTGCCTACCGCGGGTTGCTACCCGATGGCTACCTCGACGGGTTGCAGCCCGAGGATCGCGCCGCTAGCTACACGTTTGGCCTTTCGGAGCCGAACCAGCCGGCGACGATCGTCGCGGTGGAGGGGGAAGCCATTCGCGGGTTTGCAGCGACGGGTCGAGCCCAGAGCGAGGATGCACTTGGTATGGGCGAGCTGCTCGCTATCTATGTCGATCCGGGCCACTGGGGTCGGGGTGTCGGACGCCTCCTGATGCACGACGCGCGCGCTCGCCTGAGCGAGCAGGGCTTTGTCGAGGTCATACTTTGGGTTCTCGTGGGCAACCAGCAGGCTGAGCGTTTCTATCGTGGCGACGGATGGCTTCCCGACGGGGGGCGTCGAGAAGGGGAGGTCTGGTGCGTGACAGCAAATGAGGTTCGCTATCGGCGCAATCTGGGCTGACGGACGGGCTCGCCTTGGGTCACGAAGGACGCCTTTCGATCCGGCGGGTTCAAGCGATCGGCGTGCAGCGCCCGGATTGATCGCCACGTAGGGGCAGATTTCGAGTACCGACCCTGAGCCAATAGGCCGATCGAGATACGCGCCGTCCGCCCATGCGCCGCGCAAAGGAGGAGACCGACATGAGAATCCATCTGACGAGCGTCTTTGTCGATGACCAGGAGAAGGCTTTGTCCTTCTATACAGGCGTTCTCGGCTTCGTCAAGAAGACTGAGGTCCCGCTCGGCGAGTATCGCTGGCTTACGGTCGTCTCATCGGACGAGCCGGACGGCACCGAGCTCGTGCTGGAGCCCGACAGCCATCCCGCGGTCGCGCCGTTCAGGCGCGCGCTTCGGCAAGATGGCATCCCGTTCGCCTCATTCGCCGTCGCGGATGTCAAGGGGGAATACAAGCGACTCAGCGAGCAGGGAGTCCGCTTCACGCAGGCGCCTGTCGAGACGGGTCCGGTCACGACGGCCGTACCCGACGACACGTGCGGCAACCTGATTCAGATTATGAGCAAAAATCAGTCGTGAGCCTCGGCTAAGCGCCCCGCGCAACGATCAATCGCAGCGCCCCGACGAACTCCGCCCGCCCCCTGAGCGCCCCGTGCCGCTGATCCCAGCGCCCGCCGGCGATGTCGGCGCGCAAACGCTCGACCCCCCGCGCTTCGGCCGCGCGCTCGATGAACCCCCACGCGGACTGCGCGCGGCGCACGTCGGGATCGAGGAATTGCTCAGGCCGCGCGTAGAACGCCTCGGTGAAGCCGTCGGTGCAGTCGATCGGGATCGGCACCTCGTGGACGTTGGTGCGCCGTCCGAGCAGCGAGCAGATCTCGTCGATCGCCGGATAGCGCCGGCGCTCGGCGTCAAAGAGCTCGGGCACGTACTCGCCGAGCCAAAGTCGCTCCAACGCGTTGCCGTCGAAGGTGAGCAGGACAACGACATCGCGGCTGACGCGGCACATCTCTGCGAGCCCGCGCTCGTGGTCCTCCCACTGGTGCACGCTGATCATCGCCATCGCGGCGTCGAAGCTGCTGTCGTCGAATGGCAGCGATTCGGCGACGCCGTCGATCGCGGGCGCGAGCGCTGCCGGGCGCTGCGCGCGCATCGACGCGGACGGCTCGACGGCGACGACGTGACGGTCGACCGGCTCGTAGGAGCCGGCGCCGGCGCCGACGTTGATTACTGTCCTGGCCGCCCCGAGCGCTTCGTGCACGCGCGCTTGAATGCGCGGGTCGGGGCGCCGTCGTCGCGCGTACTGCGCTCCGGCGCACTCGTAGTCGAAGTCGCCGGCCGGCTGATCTCTCACGCTCGCGCGCGTCCTGCGCGTGCAGGTTTGAGCTCGCCGCTCACGGGAGCCCTTCCAGGCCCTCGTCAAGCTCGACCTCGAGCGAGTTGAGCGCGAACGCGACGAGGTGGTAGTGCCCGACAAGGATCGCGATCTCGATCAGCCCGCGCTCGTCGTGGCTGTCGCCGAGCGCGGTCCACGTGTCGTCGGAGATCTTCGAGTGCTCGTGCAGCTCGTCGGCAGCGCGCAGGAGAGATGCCTCGGCGGGCGGCCATGCGGCGGCGTCGGGACCCTCGGCTACGCGCAGGATCTCCTCGTGCGAGATCCCGATGTCCTCGGAGATGCGCACGTGCTGCCCCCACTCATACGCGGAGGTGCAGTTGTGGCCGGTGCGCAGGATCAGCAGCTCACGCTCGCGCGCGGACAGGACGCCGCCACCGAGCAGGAAACCGGCGAACGGCAGCCACGCCTTGAACAGGCCCTTGTGACGGGCGAACGTGGGGAAGATGTTGTTGTCGCCCAGGCGCGAGTCGAGGCCGGGCGGGCGCGCCTGCAAGATCGCGCGCAGCTCGTCGTCCCAGTCGGGCTCGGGCAGTGGAGGAATACGGCTCATGCGCGCGCCCTCGGGTGCACAGCGCCGGCGGCCGCTAGCGCGCCGTCCGCGTGCGCGGGCGGCGTGGCGACGAAGCGCATTGCCTCGTGCTCGAGCGCGCCGAACTTGAGGCTGAGCAGATCGCGGGCGTAGTTCTGATGAAGTCGCCACGGCGCCTTTGAGCCCTGTCTCGGGAAGACGTCGATCGCGCGCTCGACGTAGCCGGAGGCGAGGTCGATGAACGGCAGCGCGGCGACGGTCGGATCTTCGTTCCTCGGCGTGCACTGCACGTAGCCGCGCGCGTCCATGTGGCTGAGCAGGCGGCAGACGTATGCGCACGTGAGATCGCACTTGAGCGTCCACGAGGCGTTGGTGTAGCCGAAGGACATCGCCAGGTTGGGAACGCCGCTGAGCATCATCCCGCGGTAGCTGATCGTCTCGGGCAGGTTGATCTCACGCCCGTCGACGGCAAGCTTCATGCCGCCGAAAGCTTGCAAGTTGAGGCCGGTGGCGGTGACGATGAGATCGGCGTCGAGGTCCTGGCCGGAGCGCAGGCGCAGGCCCCGCTCGGTGAACGTGTCGATGTGGTCGGTCACGACTGACGCGCGACCGCTGGAGAGCGCTTGGAACAGGTCGCCGCCAGGGACGAAGCACAGGCGCTGGTCCCATGGTTGGTAGCTGGGGGAGAAGTGCGCGTCCACGTCGAACCCGGGCGGGAGCTGACGCTCGACGGCCTTGCGCAGAAGCCGCTTGGCGGCGCGCGGGCGGCGACGGCTGAGTTGGTAGAGACCCGCGCCGAGCAGCACGTTCTTGGCGCGTACGAGCCGGTAGGCGGCCTTCGCGGGCAGCAGCAGCCGCAGGAGCTTGGCGAGCGGGTCGACGGTCGGCAGCGAGAGGACGTAGCTGGGGGAGCGCTGCAGCATCGTCACGTGCGCGGCAGTCTCGGCGAGTGCCGGCACGAGCGTGACGGCGGTCGCGCCGCTTCCGATCACGACGACGCGCTTGCCGGCGTGCTCGGTGTCCTCGCGCCAGTGCTGCGGGTGCACGACCTCGCCGCGGAAGCGCTCGATGCCGCGGAACTGTGGCGTATAGCCCTCGCCGTAGCGGTAGTAGCCGCTGCACATGAGCAGGAACCCGCACGTCAGCTGCACGCGCTCCTCGGTGTCCTCGCGGATCGCTTCGACGTTCCAGCGGGCCTCGGCGGAGGACCAGTGCGAGCGCACTACGCGATGGCCGAAGCGGATGTTGCGCTCGACGCCGTGATCGGCGGCCGTCTGCTCGACGTATTGCAGGATCGCCGGGCCGTCGGCGATCGACTCGGCCTGCTCCCACGGACGGAAGCGGTAGCCGAGCGTGTACATGTCGGAGTCCGCGCGGACGCCTGGGTATTTGAAGAGGTCCCAGGTGCCGCCGAGGCGCTCGCGGCCCTCGAGGATCGCGTAGCTCTTGCTCGGGCACTCGGCCTGCAGGTGACAGGCCGCACCGATGCCGGAGAGGCCGGCGCCAACGATCAGCACGTCGAGGTGTTCGAGCGACAAGCGAGCCATCCACGGTCGGGGCTGACGAGCGAACGAGCTTACCGGGCGGCCACTTCCGCGCGGGCGTATAGTCCGAGGAAATGAGCTTCACGGTCGCGCATCGCGGGGATTGCGAGATGACGGGGAACTGGCAGCTGGTGCGCCGCTCGCTCGGCGTACACGCGTTCGGGATCAACCTCGTGCAGATCGCCTCAGGCGAGCAGATACCTGAGCACGACGAGCTCGATCGCGACCAAGAGGAGGTCTTCTACGTGCTTGCGGGAAGCCTGACGCTTGTGATCGACGGCGAGGACAACGCGGCGCCGGCGGGCACGTTCGCGCGTCTGGACCCGGAGCACAAGCGCACGATGCGCAACGACGGCGAGCAACCGGCCGAGGTGTTGATCATCTCGGCTCCGCGTACGAGCGGATACGAGCCGATGGGCTGGGCATGAGTGCCGGCACCGAGCAGCTGCGCGAGACGATCGACGCGTACAACGACGCGTGGAACGCGCACGACGTGCAGCGGATCGGGACGATGCACGCGCCGGACATGGTCTTTCAGAACCACACGGCAGGCGAGCGCGCGGAGGGTGAGCAGGCGCTGCGCCACATCGCGTCGATCTTTGACTCCTGGCCGGACATCGAGTTTCAGCCGCGGCGGCTGTACGTGCGCGAGGATCTGGTCGTGCAGGAGTGGACAGCGACGGCGACGCACGTCAAGGCGCTGAGCCGTGGCGACATCGTGGCCGAGCCCTCAGGCAAGCGGATCGAATGGAACGGCATGGACGTGATCCCGTTCGAGCACGGCAAGGTCAAGCGCAAGGACGTCTACTCCGACTCCGTCTCGATCCTGCGCCAGGTCGGCTTGCTCTAGGCAGCCGCGCTGGCCGGCACGATCCGTAAGCCGGCGTCCGGCGATGCCCGCTTCGGCGCTGGCGCTAGCTGTCGCGAGTGTGTGCGGCGGGCGCGGGTCTGCTCGCGCGCAACGACACGCCGGTGCCTGCGCCGAGCACGAGGACGACTGTTGCGAGGCTCGCGAGCGGGCCAACCTCGAAGACGCTCGAGAAGAGCAGCTTGACTCCGACGAGCGCGAGCAGCACGGCGATCGTCTGGTCCATGTAGCGCAAGCGCTCGCGCGCGACGGTGACGAGCTGGAAGAGCGCGCGCAGGCCGAGTAGGGCGAGCAGGTTGCCGGTCAGCAGCAGCGTGGCGTCGTGGCTGATGGCGAGCGCGGCGGGGATCGAGTCGACGGCGAACGCGAGATCGGCGAACACGATCGCGATCAGGCAGAGGAGCATGGGCGTGACTTCGCGGCGCCCGTCGCGCACGACGAGCCAGCGGCGCGGGACGTGGTCGCTGACGGGCAGGCGGCGCTGCAGGTAGCGCACGACGCGGTTGGGGCCGGGCGCCTTCTCATCGCTGCCGCGCGCGGTTTGCACGGCGAGCACGAGCAGCAGTGCGCCGAGCACGTAGCTGACGAGGTGCGAGGCGCTGAACACGGCGACGCCGAGCAGGATCGCGGGCACGCGCAGCGCGAACGCGGACAGCGCGCCGAAGGAGACGAGCCGTTCGCGCTCGCCGCCGGGTATCTCGAATGCGGCGATGAGCACGGCGAAGACGAACACGTTGTCGAGTGAGAGCGCGCGCTCGATCAGGTAGACAGCGGCATAGGAGCTGGCCGTGTGGGCGCTTTCGAACAGCCCGAACCAGAGCGTCGGCAGCAGGCCGAGTCCGAGCCAGACGCAGCTCCAGAGGATCGCGCTGCGGACGTTCGCGGCGCCGGCGCGTGGGCTTGTGCGCGTCTCCAACCAGTACGCGGCGACGATGAGCACGGCCTGGAAGCCGAGCGCTGCGTAGAGCATCGCCGGACTCTAGATGTAAGTCCCAAGTAGGTTGGTTCGCTCGTTGAGGCGAGCGATGGGCGTTTGGTGGCCGAGGGCTGAGTGTCTTCGTCGATAGTTGTAGTGCCAGAGCCATCCGTCAAGCGCGGCGGTGCGCTCGGTCGAGTTGCGGTAGA
>JBBSDZ010000062.1:0-12662 GCA_038240205.1 Solirubrobacterales bacterium
AACCGGCGCTGGCGCTCATCCAAACAGCCCCTCATCGAATCCCACCGCTCCGCAACCCCACGCTCATCAACCATAAACCGCCACTTCGACAGCCTACCCGCCCACACCTCCCATTAGAGCGATAATTTAGTCGTGACCCCTTACGCAGAGACTCGCTGACCGAGCGCAGGTCCGAGCCCTGTTCCTTGATCTGCTCGGCAGCCTGGGATGAGCGCTGGTCGATCTGCTCGCGAACGCGATCCTGCACCTGCCCGGCTGCCTGTTGTGCCTTCTCCTGTGCCTGTCCGGCGACCTCTGCCGCCTTTTCCTTGCCCGTCTCAGCGGCGCTACCGCCTTCGGCGCTGGTCGACTGTTGATTTGCTTGCGGCATAGGCGCTTTCCTTTCGTGACTCATGTTGTTTTCGATTTGCCAGCGTGTCTTAGGCACGACTGCGCTTACGCGCGCCCCGCTTTGCTGCCTCACTTCGCTTTTCCGCCTTGCGCTTGCGCGTCCGTGCAGCCTGCTTCCCACCGGCGCTGCGCTTCTCGGGTCCTCCACGCAGGCGGTCGTTGATCTCGCTGACTGCGGAGGTGAGATCGGAGATCGACCTGCGGCTGCTCTTTGGCTTGGGGCCACGGCCCAGCGCCCGCGCGATGTCATCCGCAACCTTCTTGCGGATACCCCGTGATCTGAGACTTTTCGCGAGTTGCTTGTTGTTCGTCGTCTTCGCCATATCGCTCCTTTGACGTGCGCGTGAAATGGACTGCGCGGTGGGCTTGTTAGGTGTGCGACTTCGTCTACTAGCGTCTGTCAAGCACCTATGACGGCCACTTGACGGTGAGACGCCGGAGGCGCTCGCACAGTCTCAGGTCGTCTTCGGTGTCTTCGGCTCGCTGCGCGGCTCCATCTGGAGCTCCCTCTCGGCTCGCGGTGCGCCCTCTACGATCTCCGCGTTGCGCTCGCGCTCGGAGTTCAGCTGCGCTCCCAGAAGCAGTGCGGCATTTGTCAGCCACATCCACACGAGGAACACGACCGCTCCGCCGAGTGCGCCGTAGGTCTTGTTGTAGGAGCCGAAGTTCGCGACGTAGAAGGCGAAGGCGGCAGATGCCACCAGCCACACGAACAGCGCGAACGCCGCGCCCGGCGCCACCCAGCGAAGGCCGCGCATCTTCACGTTCGGCGAGGCGTAGTAGAGAATCGCGAACAGCAGAATCATGAACAGCACCAGCACTGGCCACTTCGCGATGTTCCAGACCGAAACGGCGCTCGAGCTGATCCCCAGGGGACTTGCCACGGCTGTCACGACCGGCCCCGTCAGCACGAGCGAGAGCGCGATCACGATAAGCAGGATCAAGATGATCAGCGTCACGAGCATCTGCTGAGGCTTTAGCTTCCACATCGGCCGGCCCTCGGGGGTCTCCCAGATGATGTTCGACGCGCGCGCAAAGGCGGCCACGTAGCTCGAGGCTGAGTACAGGGCGGCGACGATCCCGACAATCAAAAGGATGCCGGCCGCGCTGCGCTGTTCGGTGATTGCTTTGATCGGGCCTTCGAATGTCTTCTTTGCCGAGCTCGGGCCGAGCTTGCCGACGATTTCGATCAGCTGGCTGGTGGTGCTGGCGGGGTTGCCCACGAGACCGACGATCGCCACGAGCGCGATCAGCGCCGGGAACACTGCAAGCAGGCCATAGTAGGTCAGCGCGGCGGCCCAGTCGCTCATGTTGTCCTCGCTGTACTCCTTGAAGGTTCGCTTGAGCGTCGCGAAGACCGAGCTCTTGCGCTCCACGCCTTCGGGACGGTAGTCGCGCCGAGGACCATTGTTCGCTCCGGTCTCATTGCGATCGCCGCTGCGTACACTGCGGGCTCTGCTGCTCATCGGCTCTCCTCGGTTTCGGCGTGGTGTCGCCGGCGGTATTCAGTCTGTGCACTAGGACCGCGTGAAGGGGCTTTTGGTTACGCGCCTGGCAAAACCGGCAGGAGGATGTCGATCGGTGTAACCGAGAGGGCCGATGGACTGTCCTAGATGAGGCCGCGCCACTTTGCAGCCCAGAGCTGCTCGCGCCGGCCCACTCAATGATCGATACCTCGACCGAGACCGACCAAGCGCTGGTGGAGCGTACGCTGCGAGGAGACCTTCGCGCCTTTGAGCGGCTTGTCGAGCGCCATCGCGAGGTGGTCTTTCGGGTGGCGGCGCGGATTGCGGGCCCGGAGGAGGCCGCCGACGTTAGCCAGGACGCGTTCCTGCGGGCTTTCCATCGTCTGTCGGACTTCGAAGGAGACGCGCCGTTTCGTGCGTGGCTGCTGCAGATCACCCACAACGCCGCTATCAATGCAGCCATGCGCAAGGTGCCAGATCCCGTCGACTCCCAGCTCGAGCTCGCCGATGAGCACGATCCCCATGACGGCGAGCGCAAGCCAGTCGAGAGCCTTGAACGTCGAGAGCAGGAGGGGCGCATGCAGCTAAAGCTCGGCTCGCTGCGCCCGAGCTACCGCAGCCTGGTGGTTCTGCGAGACATCGAGGGTTTGCGCTATGACGAGATCGCGGAAATGCTGGACATGCCCGTTGGCAGCGTCAAGGGCCGCCTCCATCGTGCCCGAGGAGAGCTAATCGAGCTGCTGCGAAACAACACATATGACTGGGACTTGCCATCGTGAACTCCGGCGAGGAACCAGAGGAGCTCACCGCTGCCGAGCGCGGCTTGGCGGCGCATCTGACTCTCTTGCAGGATGGCCCCGAGGCTCCGGCTTCATTGACGCGTCAAATCGTGCGCACGGCACGCTGGCAACAGAGCGTCCGCTCGCCCTTGCTGGCTATTGCGCATCTCGTCTCGGCCGCGATGGAGACGATCCGCCTCTTGGTCGGAGGCGGCACCCGATGACGCCGCTCGCCACGGGCATTCTCGACCAGGCGGCCAACCAGCTGGGCGGATTCCTGCCGCGCCTCGGCGGCGCGCTGGTGCTCTTGCTGCTCGGCCTGATCGTCGCGCGCATAGTCGCAAAGGTGCTCGCGAAGGTACTGAGGGCCGCCGATCTGGATGCCTTCTCCGAGCGAGCTGGGGTGAGCGATGTGCTCGCGCGGGCAGGGCTCGGGCGGTCGCTCGCCGGTGTGATCGCGGCGGCGATCCGCATCGCGCTGAGCATCGTCGTCATCTTTGCGGCGCTGTCGCTGCTTGGCTTGCAATTCCTCAGCGAATCCTTGAATCACGGCGTGCTGTTCCTGCCGAAGCTGTTGATCGCAGGCGCGCTGCTCTTGGCGGGAGTCGTTCTCGGGGGCTTCGCGCGCGCGAGAGTCGAGCGACTGACCTACCAGCTGGACTTCCCGGTGCCGTTGGGACCGCTGGCGCAGGTCGCTGTCGTCAGCGTATTTGCCATAACCGCGGCCGCTCAGATCGCTGTCTCGACGATCGTGCTGTTGATCCTCGTCGGGATCATCCTCGCGGGAGTAGTCGCGACGTTTGCGCTTGCATTCGGTCTTGGCGGACGCGGGTTCGCCCGAGCAGTGAGTGCCGGGCGATATGTGAATGGCGCCTATGAGATCGGGCAAGAGATCTCACTGGGCGAGGTTCGCGGGCGGATAATCTCAATCGACTCTGCGAGCACGCTGCTCGACTCAGACGAGGGACGCACCACTCGCGTTCCCAACCACCTGCTGCTCGAGTCGATCGTGACCGTTTACGCCGATCCGGACTGACCGCAGCAGTCGTTTGCTACGCGGCGTCCCTCGCGAAGAATGACATCGTCGCATTGTTCGACGACGCTTGGTAGACCTCCTCGTGCCAGCCGCTGGGCGGCGCAGCCATTGACTACTGGGCGCCGTGGGTGTCGAATGGGTCGGTTCCGCCATCGTCTGAGGGCTCGGTGATACCGCCGCCACCTTTGGCCTGCGGCGCAGCGGCCTCGCCTTGGTGGGCGGTCCCGTCGGACGGGTGCTCGTCGATCTCTGAGCCTGCGCGACTCTTCAGGCCCAATCCGACACCGATCAACCCGAGCACGAATACACCAACGACGATCAGCGAGCCGTTGCCGAGCATTACGCAGCCTGCTTTGTGTACCGAGCTTCAGCTGCCTGAGTCCGCACTGGACTCTGGGGCTCACCGTCGGACGTTAGGCACGGCGAGCATGCGCTGACACGGGTCAGCATTCCGTTGGCGGTTCTGAGCATTTGAGTTCCTTTCGGTAGGTCACTTACTTGCCACGTCCCTTGCGCGCTTGCGCCGGTGGGCCTGCTCACAGGAGGCTTTCGACGATCTCCGTCAACGATCTAGGGTTTGCGCCGTGATGAGCGTGCGCAAAGCGTCTTGCTTCGGCTGGGTCCCCGGTGACAAGCACCAGTTCCTCCCGGTTGATTCCCAGATGACAGGCGCTCTGATCCAGGGCCTTGATCGCGACGCTCTGAATAGCGCCTTCCAGCCCCGAGGCGCTCGGCAGCTGCGGCGATCCGCACGCGTCGGTGAGCGCTACAGCCTTCGGCGCCAGCTGCGCGTGCTCGTAGGCATAGACCAGTGGAGCAAGGACGGCCAGGATGAGGCCGAGCAGCGCGATCGAAGCTGGCCTTCGCTGAAGTGCGAGGGTAGCCGCGGCGAGCAGCGCCAGTCCCGCGGCGATCAGGAAGGCGTCGCGAAAGGCGCTCGCGATTGCCTCGAGCAGCGTCGCGTCTGCTGAACGCGAGAGCCCTGCGTAGGCGATCGCGTCACTTCCCTGAAACCGCGAGCGGTGGGAGGCGAGTGCGGTGCGTAGGCTTTTTCGAGGCTCGCTTTCGTTGATCGAGCTCAGCAGTTCCGGCGCAAGTTCGAGCTTCTCACGCGGTGCCAACTTGGCGCCTAGCACGATCGCCACCCCCTGTAGCTTTGCGTGGCGCGTCGCACTGTCCAACTGACTGGCAATCAACGGCGCGAGCCCCGCGAGCACCACCGCGATACCAACATGGCGAAGTGCCAGCAGACCCGCGGCCTGCCGCGCCGTCCGCTCAGGCAGCAGCTCGCCCGTGAGCGCCGGCAGCGCCATCCCGAGGCCGAGCCCGGCCAGTACCTGCGGCACGATCGTCCAGGCCAGCTTTGCCTGCGGCAGCCACGCGAGAGCGCTGAGACCGCCTCCGACGAGCAGGCAGCCGAGCACGGCCCGCATGTGTGGATCGGTGCGTATACGACTGCCGATCGCGGCCATGATCGGCAGAACGCTGACTGCGATAGCCGCCTTCAACGGAGATTCGCCCCAACCGGCGACGAGCAGCAGCACCAAGAGAAAAAGCACAGCGCTGAGCGCGGCGGAGAGCACCAGCAGAGCTACGCGAGCAGCCCAGCGAGAGCGCGCTGACGCCTGGCCCGGCGGCGCTGGAGATGCGTCCTTTACGTCTGCGCTCCGTCCGCTCTTCAGGCTCGCCACCGCCGCGAGCGCCCCAACTGGAGCCTGCACGATGAAGATCGCGCGCCAGCTGAAAGCCTCGGTCAGCGCCCCGCCGAGCGCCGGACCGGCGGCGGCGGCAAGGATCGCGATGTTCAGCCAGGCACGCCGTCCCCGTCCTGCGCCATCGAGCAGCTCAAAGCAGCCAAAGAGCGCGCCGGCACCCCCCAGGCCTTGTATCGCCCGGCCGATCAGCAACAGCGACAACGAGGAGGCGCTCGCGCAAACGATCGCTCCCGCCGCAAATAGCGAGAAGCCTGCAGCCGTCAGCTCTCCCCGGCCCAGTCGTCCGGCGACAGCTCCCACCAACACAAGGCCGAGCGCAAGGACGATCGTGTACACCGCCAACACGGCGGCGACGCCCTCGACCGTCGTGTGCAGTTCTGCCAGCAGCTGGGGCAGCGCGAGCGTGACGATCGAAACGTCGGCGACCGCCATCGCGGCCCCCACGCCGATACTTACCGAACTGACCTTCGCCAGGCGTCTCATCCGGCGGCCCGATGCTCGGTCGCGCCCGATCGCATTCGCGATGGTGCTCTCGAAAGCTCGCGAGGCCCGGCGTCGCGCAGACTGTTTCCGCGTGCGGCCGTGCGGCTGCCGCGGCCTTGCAGGCTTGATCGCGACGGGCACCGTCGACTCTACAGTCGGCCGAGCACGACTAGTACAAGCAGAATCAGAGCGATCGCTCCGATGATGCCACCCACGACTGCGACTTTCACGAGAAACAGAACGATGGCGATGACCACCAGCAGGCCGATGATTCCACGAATCATTGAGTCTCCTTCTTGGTATCGGAAGCGATCAGCGCCTGGGGCGCTGTTGCGTCCTCTGTTGAAGCTCGGAGAGGTCCAGTTCCCCGGCACGAAATGCGGCGACGGCGTAAAACGCCAGGGCGCCGATCAGACAAAGCAGGGCATCGCCGAAGCTGAGCGCGGCCCAGGCCGCGACAAAGAGGAAGCCGAGCAGCGCTGCGAATTGGCTTTGCTTCATGACAACTGTCTCCTGTTCTTGGGGTCGTACCCGGTCGCCGTGACATTCACGGGGAGCGCGGGAAGCTCGTGCTGCGCGAGGTCTTTTGCGACGCCGTCTCGCACGGCGCGAAGCGTCTCCGCGAGCGTGCCCGCGTTTCGCACAGAGACGCTCACGTTCAGGCTCTCGTCACCAAGCCGCCCGGAGGCGCTGGCCACATCCTTGTGAGCATTTGCGGATACCTCGGCGACGCGCTCGATCGCCCGCGGCCCAACCGTGAGCGATCCACTGTCCCGCTCGTCGAGTGTTACCTCGCGGCGGGCCAGATACGGCCGCGGCACCTCCTGCAGCGCGAGAAACAGGAAGAACAGAAACGCGATGAATCCGGCAAAGCCCACGATCAAGCGTACTTTACGAGTGAAGTCGCCACGGTGCAGACCGGCGGCTTCACGATAAAGCGTGTGATATCCGCTGAGCGAGTTGACCGTGTGCGGCGAGACCTTTGCGGCCAGCAGGACCAGCATCGCGCCATACCAGATGAGGATCAGCGCGAGAACTACGGTAAGCAAGCGAACGAGATACGCCAGCAATGGCGTGCGCAGTGCGATGCGCTGGCGGATCATCGGACCCTCTCCCCCTTCGTTCCTTCCCTGACGTGGATCCGTTGCTTCAGCGAAAAAGGCTCGGTGAGAGGAGCGATGGCTTTCTCGAGGGCCTGCTTGACTTGCTCTGGCTCGCTTGTCGAGGAGCGCTTGGCCACCACGGTCACGCGGCCTCCCGTTCCCCTCCGGGCCAGTGAGAGTTTCGGCCGAGCGACCGCGCTCGCCTGGCGGGGTGCTTCGGCGAGCGCGCGGAGCATCTCCCGCAGCACGCCCGGTCGCGCATCCAGGTCTCCGGCCGAGCCGTCGCTTTCAAGCAGAGCCAGCCGTTCCTTCGGACGCCGCAACACTCCGACGAGCAGCCATAGCCCCAGCAGCACAGCACCAACGCCACACAGAAGCGAAAGTGCTGCTACGGGTCCGGGGCTGGCCATCTGAGTGAGGAAGTCGCCCACGCGGTGGCGGACGGTGGGCAGACTCAAAAGACGGTCCGGGCGAAGGCTTCCCAGCTTGATGGCGCCGTCCAGGCAGTAGGCGGCAATAGCGAGTCCGGCAAGCGCCAGGACCGATACGAACACCACGCCGATCAAGCGGACGATCAGACGCCACAGAATCATGGGACGCCCCCTCCGACGACCAAGTCGCTGAAGCGCACCGAGATGTTCCCGAGGACCGCCGTCAGATCGGCGCCACTCGCGGCGCCGCTCACGCGCTCATGGATCTGGGCCGAGAGCGTGGCCAAAGGCACGGCTTCGCAGACGAGCTGCAGCGAGACTTCATAGCCGCCGCGCCCGTCAGCGATGCACGTCACTCCGTCCAGCCGCTGGCCTTCGCCGGCCGCGGTGAAGTGCATGCGTGCCGGCCCTGCATCGCCCGCGCGCACGCCCGGCACCAAAAGGGCCGCCCCCAACGCGGCGCGCGCCAAGCGCACCCGCTCTGAAGCCGACCTCGTGGTTGTCAATGCTTCGGGCATCGTCCGACCGCTACTGAACCCGCGCGGGCTGGTCGTCGTCTTCGTCCTCGCCGGGGAAGTGCAGGTCATTGACCTCGATGTTCACCTCAGTGACTTTCAAGCCGGTGATCCCCTCGACGCGCTGGGTGACGCGTTCGCGGACCTGCTGGGCGACCTTCGGAATCGACTCGCCGTATTCGACGACCAGGACTAGGTCTGCGGCGGCCTCGGTGTCGCCGACCTCGACCGAGACGCCTTGCGTGTTGGCATCGCCGACGCCTACTTTCTGAGTGAGCGCGCCCACCGCGCGCGCGGCACCGCCGCCGAGGTTGTGCACTCCGGGCACCTCGCGCGCAGCAAGTCCGATGACCTTTGTCACCACGGTATCTGCGATCGTGGTCGAGCCTTTGCTGGTCTGAAGCTCCGCGGGCTCCTGCCCCCGGCGCGTCAGTGATTCGCCGCCGCTCTGCTCCGCAGCTTTCTGCTCGCTGCCCTGCGCTGTCCCCGGTGTTGGTTGAGCCATGGTGATCCTTTCGTGTTGAGAAATGTCGCTGTCTGCTGTCTGTCTGGTTCAAGTGCTCAGCCGCGGCGGTCTCTGACTATTGCGGCCGTGGGCTATGTCGCCGCTCCTCGCCCGCCGCCCTCTCTGCTCTGCTCTCCGGCGCCTCCTGAAGAGCCATGGCTAGCCTCGGTCTCCTCTTCGACCGAAGGGGTGTCCGCCCCGGCAAGAAAGCGGTCGTAGAGCAGCGCTGCCATCACGCCGCCGATCGGAGGTCCGACCAGGTAGATCCAGAAGCCTGTGAACTTCCCCGCGACGATCATTGGGCCCAGGGCCCGCGCCGGGTTGACGGCGCCGCCCGTTATCGGACCGCCGATGAAGACGCCGATCGCGAGCGCAAAGCCGACTGCGAGGCTCGCCGTGGCGGTGCTGTGAACTCGCTCGTCGGTTGCGACCGAGACGATCACCAACACGAGCACGAAAGTGATCATCGCCTCGACCACCAGGGCTCGCAGATCACTGACCCCCGACGAGGGAAAGGTCGCGCCCAGCGCGACGTGTCGGCCGTGCCGTCCGTAGGTAGCCCATGTCGAAAGCGCCCCCGCACATGCGCCCGCGAACTGTGCAGCGAGATAGGCCGGCACGTAGGCCCAAGGAAACTTGCGGGTAACCGCGAGCGAGAGCGTCACCGCCGGGTTCAGATGAGCTCCCGAAACGTGGCCGAGCGCCGCGACCATCGTAATCAGTGCAAGCCCGAAGGCCAGCGCGATCGCAAGCGAGTCATAGCTCCCGCCTGCGATCGGTCGGTCCAGCAAGGCGGCCACCGCTACCGCGGTGCCGGCGAAGACGAGAACGAATGTGCCCGTTGCCTCGGCGGCGGCGGCCCGAACCATGTTCGCGGGATCAAGCTCGCTGCCGAACAGGCCGCTACCGCTGCTCGCCGCGGCTTTCGGCTCGGGGCCGTCCACGCCCCGCCGAGGCCACGGGGTGGTAGTCGCGGTCATGGATCAGGCGGGACTTTTCGGATCGTCGGCAGCATCCCCGCCAGAGAGTGCGCTCCACTGTCCGTTGGCGCACTTCGGGCAAGGAGGCAAGCTCTGCGTCGACTGAACTCCTAGCTCGTAACCGCATTCGACGCAGCGGTAAGTTCCCGCTGAGACGTCGCTACCTGCTGGTATTGAATCTGGCATTTGATCTCCTCTGATGGGTGTGAGTGGCATCGATGACTCGATGCGTGATTAGCCGCCGAAGGACGGCGTCGGTTGGTCTGAGACAGGCTGGCCTGCCTGCTGGCCCGCCTGGGCAATGCTGCTCGTGTCCGTGTTTGCCGACTCGAGCGAGGCGGCATCGACCTTGCCGTCTTTCAAGCTCGAGGTGAGGCCGTTCAGCTTGGTCTGGAGGGCTAGCAGCGGCGAGAGAGCTTTGGAGAGGATCGCGCTCCCACGCGCGTCCGCGAGTGCGAGCTTCAGCTCGTGGTATGCAAAGGCAGCGGCGAGCCCCGCCTTGACCGTGGTCAGCTTGCGATGGAAGAGACCGCCAGAGAAAGCTCCCGACTTGTATGGCTTGTAGATGTAGCGGTGAAATGCCCCAAAGGCCAAGCCCGCGTGTAGCGCAAACTTGGTCTTGGCGAACTTCGTGCTCGACGTCGTTTCCGAGGTCTGCCCAGCGCTGGCCACCGAGGCGTCAGTGCTCGATTTTCCACAGCCGCTGGCGACCAGCGCGGCGCTCATCGTGAGCACAAGCACAAGCACGCAAATCCACACGGTTCCCTCGCGCCTGCGCACGGGTTTGTCTCCTGCGCTGGGCGCGCATGGGCGCTGCGCGGGTGCTTCTGTGGGGTCTGTGCCAGCCATCCATCTATCTCCATTTCGATTGAGTGCCCTCGGTCACGAGGGCGACGGAAGCACTCCGCGCCCGGTCCCTCGGCCGGGCACGGTGCTGCCGTCTGCCTCGCCTAGCGGCGGCTGGCGCCGCCGTCGGTCTCGATCTGCTCCTTGCGGATCTCCTCGGAGACCTCCTGCTCGCCGCTGACCGTCTCCTTGCCGAGTTTCACGCGCTCCTTGGCCACGACGTCCTTGTCGACGACGACCTGGTCCTCGTGCAGAACGACCTCGTGCTCCTCCTCGGAGATCTCCGGCCCGTCCGTCGCCGCGTCCCGATTGGCGTCGGTGATCGGCTCGCGCTCGATGCGGACCTCCTCGCGCTGCACCGGCACCGTCTTCGTGACCATCTCGGTCACGACGTACTTGCGCAGGCGAACCCTGCCGCTCTCCACGCTGCGCGTGCCGAGGTGAAGCTCCTCCTCGGAGCGAGTCATCGCCTCGTCGGTGTCGGGGCCGCTGGTGTCGTGCCCGGCGGCCCGACCGCCGTCAGGCGAGCCCGTCGCCGTGACCGATCCCTCGTCGGTGTAGGGCACGCTGTAGTGCTCGAAGAGCTTTTTCTCCTCCTCCTGGGAGAGCTCACCGTCGGCTTCAACTCCTGGTGCGTCCTTGACCTGGTCCTTGGTCACCTGGACGCTGACGTCCTCGCCTGAGGTCGTGGCGCTGGCGAGCGGCACGAAGTTGGACTTGCTGCCGAATAGGCCGGACTTGACGGTCGCCCACTCGGGCCTGCCGCTGTTCTGGTCAAGGTAGACCTCGTCGACCTTGCCGATCTTCTCGCCGTCGCTGCCGACGACGGTGCGTCCCTGCCAGTCATATGCCTCGGTCATGTCATTCATGTGCGGCTCCGTTTCGATCGTGTATTTGCTGCTGCCATGGGGCGTGCTATCGAGGCGTCGAGGACGCCCCAGAGCCGCCCTCGTCGATCTTGTCTTTGGCCTGTTCGGCCTGGTCTTCGGCACGGTCTTTGCCCTTCTGCATGTCCTGCTTGACCTGACCCTTATTTTCCTGGCCTTTCGCATAGGCCTGGCTGAGCATCTGGCCCGCCACTTCACGACCACCCAGGCCGAAGGCCAGCGCCGCTCCGAGGGCGACGGAGCCGAGCAGCGCCGTGTATGTGATCTGCACGATCGCCGGAGCGATCTTCAGCTGGTTCAGCACCATGAAGATCGCGATGCCCATGATCAGCGCAGGGACCGCTGTCCCGACGACCTTCCCCGTGGGCGTGTCGCCCATCAGCTTGGCCATCGCGCCACCGATTGCCGTTGCAAGCGCGCCGGCCAGGACGAAGATGATCACGGCTGCGATCACGTTGGGCAGATAGCCGAGCACGGTGTTCATGAACACCGTGACCGCTGGGATCTTCAACGCTCCGATCGCTGCTGTCAGGACGAACAGGAAGATGAACCAAAACGCAACGCCGGCGATCAGCGCCGCCGGGCTTGCATCGGGGCTGATGCGCTCGACATGAGGGCCTGCGGGACCCGAATGCAGCGCTTTGTCGACGCCAGCCTTTTCGAGCAGCTTCGTCAAGACGCCCTTGACGAGCCGGGCGATGAAGTACCCGACGATCAGGATCACGAAGAACCCGATCAGGTTCGGGATGAAGCCCAGCAGGCCGTTCAAGGCCTTTTGCAGGCTGGAAGCTACTTCTACTGAGGCAAGCATGTATCTCCTTGTGGGCGAATATCCCAGTAGCGGCCGGGCCACGCACCGCTTGTCAACTAACTAAGACCGAGATGATGCATATTTAGTTACAGACCTGAGAAATGTCGTGTCTCTTCGCTCTATAACCGAGACTCGGCGCAGCAACGTATCGGATCAAACGAGACACTGGATCGACGCCGTATGCTTCGACGCTATGCTCATCCGCACGGGCTCATTTCGCACGGGCGTTGCGTCTCGAATGCCCACGAGAGCGCCTGGGAAGCGTCAGAGGGCGAGCGATGAATGACGATCAGCACACCGAGCAGATGTCCGCGAGCAATGGGTCCGGCGCGCGCAGACGCCGCGCAGACGCCGCGCAGAACTTCAGTCGCATCATCGAAGCGGCAGTAGAACTGCTGGAGCACGACACCTCGGCTACAGTGGATCAGATCGCCGACGCGGCGGGCCTAGATGATTGATTCCACGGAATCACGCGCTGTAGTTGACGAGTGCGCGGCTGGGGCGGCCGAGTTGATGGTTGAGGCTGATGGCGGCGGCGAGTGTGAGGAGGCGTTGAAGGATGCGCTCGCGGAGACCTTGGAGGGTGCGGGCGCCGTGGCGTTCGAGGGTGAGGACGTCCTTGCAGGTCCAGAAGATGCTCTCGATCCTCTGTCTGATCGGCGCGAGGTGTGGGCCGCGGCCTGGCTCGTCCTTGCGGCTGGGTCTGAGGATCGTG
>JBBSDZ010000063.1:0-12249 GCA_038240205.1 Solirubrobacterales bacterium
GACCGAGATCGAGGAGCCGCCTGCATCCCATGAACACGACCGCTTCCGCCCCCACCACCAACGAGCGTCTGCTGACCTGGGTCGGGGAGGTGGCCTCCCTCACCGAACCGGACGACATTCACTGGTGCGACGGGTCGGCTGAGGAGTACGACAGCCTCTGTCAAGCGCTCGTCGAGGCGGGCACGTTCGAGCGGCTCTCGGACGCCAAGCGTCCCAACTCCTACCTGGCGCTTTCGGACCCGGGCGACGTGGCACGCGTCGAGGACCGCACGTTCATCTGCTCGGCCACCGAGGAGCAGGCCGGGCCGACCAACAACTGGCGCGACCCCGCGGAGATGCGCGACATGCTCGGCGGCCTCTTCACCGGCTCCATGCGCGGGCGCACGATGTACGTGGTGCCCTTCTCGATGGGCCCGCTCGGGTCCGACAAGAGCCATGTGGGCGTGCAGCTGACCGACTCCATCTACGTCGCCGTGAGCATGCGCATCATGACCCGCATGGGCCAGGGCGCGCTCGACGCACTCGGCTCAGAAGGCGAGTTCGTGCCCTGCCTGCACTCGGTCGGAATGCCGCTCGGCGATGGCGTCGAGGATGTCCCGTGGCCCTGCAACGCAGAGAACAAGTACATCGTCCACTTCCCGGACACGCGCGAGATCTGGTCCTTCGGCTCAGGCTACGGCGGCAACGCGCTGCTGGGCAAGAAGTGCTTTGCCTTGCGCATCGCCTCGGTGATGGCGCGCGACGAGGGCTGGATGGCCGAGCACATGCTGATCCTGAAGCTGACCTCGCCGGAGGGCGGCGTGAAGTACATCACCGGCGCCTTCCCGAGCGCCTGCGGCAAGACCAACCTGGCGATGCTGATCCCGACGCTCGAGGGCTGGACGGTCGAGACGATCGGCGACGACATCGCGTGGATGAAGTTCGGCGATGACGGGCGGTTGTACGCGATCAACCCGGAGTACGGGTTCTTCGGCGTCGCCCCGGGCACCGGCGAGGAGACCAACCCGAACGCGATCCACACGATCGAGCGCAACTCGATCTTCACCAACTGTGCCAAGACCGACGACGGCGACATCTGGTGGGAGGGGCTCACCAAAGAGCCGCCCGCGCACCTGATCGACTGGCACGGCAACGACTGGACGCCGGACTCGGACGCGCCCTCGGCGCACCCGAACGCGCGCTTCACGACCCCCGCCTCGCAGGACCCGGCGATCGCCGCGGAGTGGGAGGACCCCAAAGGCGTCCCGATCGACGCGATGCTGTTCGGCGGCAGGCGCTCGACGGTGGTCCCGCTCGTGACCGAGGCGCTGGACTGGGAGCACGGCGTGTTCCTCGGTGCGGTGATGAGCTCGGAGAAGACCGCCGCCGCCGCCGGCACGGTCGGCGAGCTTCGCTTCGACCCGTTCGCGATGCTGCCTTTCTGCGGCTACAACATGGCCGACTACTTCGCGCATTGGCTCCAGATCGGCCGCCGCGAGGGCGCGCAGCTGCCGAAGATCTTCTATGTCAACTGGTTCCGCAAGGACGCCGGCGGGCGCTTCTTGTGGCCCGGCTTCGGCGAGAACTCGCGCGTGTTGTCGTGGGTTTTCGCGCGCTGCGCCGGTCACGGCGCGGCGCACGAGACGCCGATTGGCCTGATCCCGCCTGTCGGCGAGGATGGCATCGACACCCGCGGCGTGGATGTCAGCGATGGGCACATGGCCGAGCTGCTGCGCGTCGACACCGAGGAATGGAAGGCGCAGCTGCCCCAGTTCCGTGCGCACCTCGACCAGTTCGACAGGCTTCCGGACGAGCTCAACAGGCAGCTCGACGCGCTCGAGCAGCGCCTGGGCTAGACGGCCGCAGGCCGGATCGCAGCCCAGACCCGGCCCGTGAGCGAGGATCCGCCGCAGGGGCGCCGCGAGCGCGCCACGCTGGCCTCATGGGTGCGTTTCGCGACGCACCCCGGGCGCTGGAGGCGGCGTTCGAGGCCTCCGAGCGGGTGGCGAGAATCGACCTAGACGGTTATCGCCCGCGGCTGCGGACCGGCGTCCACCTCGGCCGCCCGCGCAAGGTCGGGCGCGACTACTTCGGCGTCGACGTCAACATCGCGGCGCGTCTGGCCGAGGCCGCCGAGCCGGGTGAGGTCCTCGTCTCCGATCGCACGCTGCGCGCGCTTGACGCCTCGGCGATAGATGCGCGCGAGCGCGGCTTCAGCGCCAAGGGAGCGCCGTCGGACCTGTGCGCGCATGCGGTGGCGCCGGCGGCCGGCGGGCGAGGATAATCGCAATGACCGGCAAGCGATGATGACCAGCGAGAAAGCGGCGACGCCAATGAACGGAAAGAGCGCCTCGAACAAGGGAAGCGACGTAGACGCGCCCTCTGAGCTGATAGACGCGAGGATCAGGGAGCTTGGCGATTGGCGCGGCGAGACGCTCGCCCGGATCCGAGCCCTGATCAAGCAGGCCGACCCCGAAGTGGTCGAGGAATGGAAATGGAGAGGGGTTCCGGTGTGGTCGCACGCCGGCATCATCTGTACCGGCGAGACCTACAAGAAGGTCGTGAAGATGACGTTCGCGAAGGGCGCCTCGCTGGAGGATCCCTCAGGCCTGTTCAACTCGAGCCTCGACGGCAACACCCGCCGTGCGATCGATGTCCACGAGGGCGAGCAGATCGACGAGAAGGCGCTGACGGCGCTCGTCCAGGCGGCTGTGGCGCTGAACGAGGCCTAGCCGCCCGGCGACCGCCAAGGCCGACGGCGGGGCGTCAATCGTGGGGGTGCGTCTCGCTGGCCGCCGCCGGAGGGCGCGACTCCTCGGCCAGCGAGGTGATCGTCAGCGCGCCGCGCGCCGAGGACTCGAGCACCTCGGTCGCCTCCTCCAGCGAGCGCGCATACAGCTCGACGAGCAGGTGCACAATGATGCGCGAGTCGTCTTCGTGCTTGTGAAAGCGAACGTGCGTGAAGAACTCGCGCACGCCGTGGTCGCCGAAGGCGGCGTAGGAGAGCGCGTCGCCGGCCTCTGGGCCGGAGCAGCTCTCGACCTCGTCCGCGTCGACCGAGACGGTGCACGAGGCGACCCATGGGGTGCCGGCGATCATCCGTTCCCAGCGATCCTCGATCGGCTCGACGCGGCTGTTGTTGAACCCGAGATGCGGCTGATCGTGCATGCAATCGAGGCATTGCACGACCGCCTCCTGCAGCTCGTCGATCACTTCCGCGCGCTCGCCCGTGTCGGGATCGATCTTGTGGATCCCCTCGTAGTGGACCTGGACCTCCAGGTCCTGCGACCAGCAGCGGTAGCAGCGAAGCCAGCTGCGGGCACCGGTCTCCGGCGTTGAGCTCTCCATGCGGGCCATTGTAGACGCGCCCCTGCGGCGCTCCTCCCCCGGAGCGCCGCAGGGCTGCCCAGCGCGCGCGGCTCAGTGGTGCTTCTTGTGCGCCTTCTTCTTGTGCTTGGCCTTCAGCTTGAGCTTGACGCGCTCTGACTTGCTGACCACGAGCGTCCCGTTCAGCGTATTGACGGTCAGCTTCACCGTCAGGCGTACACCCTTGGCGCTGACATGCCGCAGCGCGCGCTTGCCCTTCGCGGAGGGCTTGATGATGAGCTTGCCCTTGCCGGGCTTGGCCAGCTTCAGTGTGCCTTTCCCGAGCAGGACTGCCTTGGCCTTCTTCTTGCCCTTCTTCTTGCCGTGCTTGCTCTTGGCGGAGGCGATCACGGCTTCGATCGGCTGCGCACTCGCCACCGAGGCGATCGAGCTGAGGTCCGCAGTAAGTAGAGGCCGGCCACCGTTTCACAGGGAAAGCCGCAGCTGGTCGGGATTTCCACGCTGCCGTCCGGCCGGATCGTGCCGGCTTCGGAGAGGTCGATCAGGTGCGCCAGCTCGCTCGCCGCGCCGTAGGCGGCGTACGCAGTGACTACGTATGCGGGCGAGCGAGCAGCGGATCTGCGAGTCGCCGAGCGGTGCCCCCCGCGAACGCAGACGGGGCGCCCGAAGGCGCCCCGTCGTCTTGCCTTACTGTCGCGCCTCGGCGCTAGTGCTTCTTCTTTTTCTTCGGCTTGACCGTGAGGTGGAACGTCTGCACGGTCGGTTTGCCGCCGAGCACCGATTTGTAGGTCAGCTTCGCCGTCAGCGAGACCTTCTTACCCTTTTTCAGTGCCTTCTTGACCTTGCTCGAGGGCTTGACCGTGAGCTTCAGTGTCACCCCGGCTTTGCCTTTGGCCGAGATCTTGCCTGAGAGCGTGTTCTTCGGCTTGCACTTGCCGTGGATCTTGATCTGGTTCTTCTTGCATTTCTTCTTCTTCGCGGCTTCGGCCTGCTTGCGGGAGATCGTCCCCGTCGGGACCGTCACTTCCATCACCGCCGTTCCGTCCTGTGTCGGCACGAACGTGATCGTGATCGTGCCGTCGGAGTTGGCGTGGATGGCCCCGATTTTGTAGCTGCTGTTCGGGGTGGGGACCGGCGGCAGCGGTGCCCATGCGATCTGCGCGGCCGAGCTAGGCTCAGCGGTGTCGCTGGAGCCGTTGCCGTTCAGGTCGAGGAACATCTGCATCGTGTCCAGACCGGCGACAGTGCCTACGTAGCTGATCGTGCCAACGCCGGCTCCGTCGGTGGTCACGCTCCCCGTTTTCGGGTTCGCGCCGCCGATCGAGTAGACCAGCGAGCGCCCGGCGTAAGGGGTGCCGATGTTGTCCGTCGCCGTCACCGTGACGGTCGCCGTCTGACCGACGGTGTGCGTCTGGCTGACCGGCTGCACGCCCAGCGTGGTCGGAATCTGCGAGCGGTTTACGATCGAGAAGACCGCATGCTGACCCGCCGGAAGGCCGGACGTCAGGAACTGATCCCAGCTGACGCCGATGCCGTTGTCGATGAGGTTCGGGTCGACCGAGCCGTCGAACACCGGTGCGGCGGTCGCGGATTTGTCGACCCTTTCCCAGATCGGTTCGAAGTAACCGCCCTCTTGGTAGTTGGTCCATTCGGGGCTGGCTTCGATGAAGCCTCCCAGCGTTCCAGTCGTGACGTTCTGGCCGCCGATGAAGCGCGGCGGCCCGCCGAGGAACAGCCCCGTCCCGGCATCACTGCTGGCGACGTACAGATCGCCCGCCTCGATCGCGTGGAAGTGCAGGGTGGTCGCGGTGACGTTCTGGACGTCGTAGGTGGAGGTGAAGTCGGCCGCACCGTTGACGTAGGTCGTGGTGACGGTTACCAGCGCGTAGTCGGCGGCTGGGGTGACCGTGGACGCCTTGAACGTGGTCACCTGGGAGTACGGGTCACCGGCCGTGCCACTGCCCGTCGCGGCATCCTGTTTGATCGCGGTGAAGAGAACGCCGCCCGGGCTGCCGACGAGATGCGGTCCAGCTTCGCCCTCGAAGCCGTAGACCGACCCGGTTTCGCCTTGGTCCAGCGCGGCAGGGTTGCCCATTTTGGCGGGGAAGGACAGGAAGAAGCCGCAGTCGCCGAGGACGTCGGATGGTGGGTAGAAGTTCGCTTTGCCCACGTTCGGGTAGCTCGACTGACACTCCCCGAGGGAGCCGACCGAGACGACGAGCGGGCTGCCCGGCAGCGTCACAGTGCCGTCGGCCGCGATGGCGCTGCTGGCGGCGGCGCCGAGAGCCACGACCGCAAGCGCGAGCGCCGTCATCGCTCTCGGTCCCCTCAGCAGGCGGTGCCTGCCTGTCTTCTCCCCCGTAGACGGGCTGTGCCCGTCGCTGCTCCTACCGGTCATACCTGGCCTCCTTGTGCCCCGCTGGCCATCGGCCCCGCGTTGGACACCAACTGTTGGCAATTTGAGGCTGAGACTATACGTTCGCCCGCGGCCGGTCCGTGCGGCGTTGGACGACTTGGCACCCACCGGGGGGCGGATCGCCGCTCGGTGGCGAGCGGTCACGCTGCCGGCGCCGGTGCAGACGCGCTAGCCGAACGTGAACGCGTAGCCGCTCACGCCGGGTGCGAGCCGCAGGCCGAGCTGGTGGCGCCCGTTGCGCGGCAGCGAGGCGAGCGTGTAGAGGCGCTGTCCACGCACCGTGACGACGCCGCCGTGCACGTCCGCGCCGGCGTCGGCGGCTGCGATCGGGTGGCGGTCGAGCAGCACTTGCACCGGACGCGGCAGGCCGCCTGCGGAGCTCAGAACGAGGTAGACGTTCTTGGCCTGGAAGCCGACGTCGATCCCTGCGCCGGAGATCGCGGTGGCCTGCTGTGTGGCGATCTTCCACGTGCCGCTGAAGGCGAAGTCGTTGAGCCCGAGGTCGGCAGTCGCGTGGCCACCGTAGTCGTGTACGCCGGGCTTGGGGCCGTTGATCCATCCCTGTGCGCGCTCGGTGCCGAGATAGGTCTCCGGCGTGGCCTGTGTGCTCGGCACGACGACGTCGGAGGGGTGGCTCTTGCCGCCGATCTGGCTGCCGGCTTCCGCGAGCAGCGCGCGAATCGCCGTTTCGGTCTTGTCGTAGTCGCCCTCGCCGAAGGCGGCGTAGCGGACGTTTCCGCTCGCGTCGATGAGGTAGTCGGCAGGCCAGTACTGGTTGCCGTAGGCGTTCCACGTGCCCATCTTGTTGTCCTGAACGACGGGGTAGCGAAGCCCGAACTGCTTGATCGCGTTGGCGACGTTCGAGGCGTCCTGCTCGAACGGGAACTCCGGGGTCTCGACGCCGACGATCGTCAGACCGTCGTGGCGATAGCTCGCGTCCCAGGCCTTGAGGTATGGGAGCGTGCGGATGCAGTTGATGCACGTGTATGTCCAGAAGTCGACGAGCACGACGCGGCCGTGCAACGAGGCGAGCGACAGCGGCTTTTGGGCGGGCGTGTTGAACCAGTCCTGCGTTTCGCGGAAGTCGGGCGCCGGGCCGAGGTTCTTCAAGCCGCGCGCGGCTGTCAGCAGGCTCGCCTGGCTGGCGTCGGCGGGTGCGGCGGCCACCTTGGAGGCGGATCCGCTGCAGGTCGAGGAGCCGTTGGCCGGGGCGAACTTCGGCTGATGACCGCTGATCTGGTGCAGCCTGCTCGTCACCGTGCTCGAGCACTCCAGGCCGGCCGTCAGGTTCACCTCGGGTATGTGTCGGGCGACGAACTGGTCGAAGTTGACGTCGAGGTTGGCCAGGATCGCCGCCGCGGTGAGGATCATCACGACCCCGAGCGCGCGCTGCAGTGCCGGCCCGCGGCCGGCCTTGCGGACGCGGTCGAACAGGCGCCGGCCGCCGAGCGTGAGCGCCAGCAGCACGAGCGCCGAGCCGAGCGCGTAGGCCAGCGCGATCACGACTGTTTTGCCGGACGCCGCGCTGACGGAGATGACCGCCGCGAGGATCGGGCTGGCGCACGGCGTGTAGACGAACCCGAGTGCGCCACCAACGAGCAGCCCGGACAGGAACCCGTCCCCGCGCGAGCGCGGGCCGAAGCGGGCCAGGCGCGAGAGCGGCGCCTCGATGCGCTCGGAGAGCTGCGGCAGCAGCAGCGCCGCACCGAACACGAGCAGAACGACGATCGCGACGTCGCGCAGCGGGTCGCTGCCGAGCCCGACCCCGTCAACCACCTTGGCGATGCCGACAATTGTCACCGTGAAGGTGATCGACAGCCCGAGCACGATCCCGAGCGGCCGTCGCCTGCCGCCGACGCCTCCGGCGGAGAGCAGCGCCGGTAGTACGGGCAGCACGCACGGCGACAGCGCCGTGCCTGCCCCTGCGAGCACGGCGAAGCCCAGGAGGACGAGCATCCCGCCAGCCTATGGGTGCGAGCGGGGCTCTCGCGCCGATAGCGCCGGCAGAGGGGGGCGCAAGCGCGCGCGGCGCACGAAGGCCGGCACAGCACACGCCGAGCGAGCGCCATTCGACGCCGCCCGTCGTGCACCGCGAAACGAGTCGAACTTTCGTCTCATCAGTGGCAGTGCCCGCTCCGTTGCAGGCTCAAACCGGGATCTCAGCGCTTGAGCATCACGTACACGACGGCGAGCGCGAGCGCGATCTGCCCGAACGACAGGGCCGTGCCGAGGTTCGCCGCCCCGAGCGCCCCTGCGAGCGCGCTCGCGAGCACGAACGCAGCGAGGATCATCAGCAGGTTGCCGAGTAGACCGTGCCTCATCGAACCGCCTCCTCGCCGCGGATCATGCGCGCTCCACGCCTGTCTGGCCGGCACTGCGCTCGAGCGCGAGAACCAGCGCGCCGGCGTCGAGCGCTGAGTCCTGCTCGGCGAGCAGGCGCTCGGCCGCGCGGCGGCCCCCGAGTGCACGCACGCCGCGCTCGCCGTGCTCGTGGGTGAAGTCGGACAGCGCGTTGGCTCGCCGGGCGAGCAGCCGGCGCTCGCCGAGATCGATGCGCTCGCGGTGCTCGTCGAGTGCGGCGATCAGCTCCTGAACACCCTGCGCGGGGGGCAGCGAGGAGACGGCGACGACGGCCGTGGAGGAGGAGCCGAGCGAGCGCAGCGCCGCGCTCACGTCGCGCCTTGTGCGCATCGCGATCGTCCCGAGGTCGGCCTTCGTGACGACGAGCACGTTGGGGATCTCCATGATCCCGGACTTCAGGAACTGGAGCACGTCGCCGCTGCCGGGCTGCACGACGACGGCGACCGTGTCGGCGACGTCGGCGACCTCCGTCTCAGCCTGCCCGACGCCGACCGTCTCGATCACGACCACGTCGAACGCTGCGGCGAGCGCATGCGCGGCCGTCCGAGTTGCCCAGGCCAGGCCGCCGAGCCGCTCGCCGGCAGAGGTAGAGCGGATGAAGACCGAGGCGTCGGCGGGATCGAACTCGATCCGCGCGCGGTCGCCGAGCAGCGCGCCGCCGGAGCGGCGAGAGCTGGGGTCGACGGCGAGCATCGCGACCGAGCGACCTTCGGCGCTCCAGCCGCCGAGCAGCGCCGAGAGCAGCGTCGACTTGCCGGCGCCGGGAGGGCCGGTCACGCCGATCACGTGCCCCGGCGCCTCGCCACCGAGGGCGGCAGGGGACACCTGCGCCAGCAGCGCGGCGGCCTGCTCGCGATCCGCGGCGGTCGCGCTCTCGAGCAGGTTCAGCGTCGCCGGCGCGGCGCCGTGGTCGCGTTCGCGCAAGCGCGCGCCGAGCGCGGCTCCGACCCCGTCCTGGGCCCCCGGCGCCCCGCTCACGCCGAGCCGTTGGCGGCGGCGCCGTTGCCGGCCGTCGGCGTCAGCTCCTCGGCGTCCACCAGCTCGACGATGTCGCGCATGATGCGCGTGATGTCGAAGTCCTTCGGGGTGTAGACGGCGGCGACCCCGGCGCGGCGCAGCTCGGCGACGTCCTGCTCGGGAATGATGCCGCCGACGATCACCGGGGCGCTCACGCCGGCTTCGCGCAGCGCGTCCATGACGGCGGGGATCAGCTCCCTGTGCGACCCGGAGAGGATCGAGAGCCCGATCACGTGAACGCCCTCCTGCAGTGCCGAGGCGGCGATCTGCGCGGGAGTCAAGCGGATGCCTTCGTAGACGACGTCCATGCCCGAGTCGCGGGCGCGCACGGCGATCTGCTCGGCGCCGTTTGAGTGGCCGTCGAGGCCGGGCTTGCCGACGAGGATCTTCGGGCGGCGGCCGAGGCGCTCCTGCAGGCGCGAGACCTCCTCGCGCAGCTCGCTGAGGTCGGCGTCGGCGCTCGCCGCCGCCGCCTCGCCTACGCCGGTAGGAGCGCGGTAGCTGCCGAACACCTCTCGCAGCGTGTGCGCCCACTCGCCGGTGGTCGCGCCGGCGCGGGCGGCGGCGATCGTCGCGAGCATCATGTTCTCGGCGGCGCCGCCGCTCTCCGCCGCGACAGCGGCGAGTTGCGCGAGCGCAGCATCGACGGCGGCTTGGTCGCGCTCGGAGCGCCACTGGCGCACGGCCGCGACCTGTTCGGCTTCGATCGCCGGGTCGACCACGAGGATGCCGCCCTCCGCGTCGGCGGTCAGCGGCGAGAGCTCAGACTCGGCGAAGCGGTTCTGCCCGACCACCGTCTGCTCGCCGGACTCGATACGGCGGATGCGCTCGCGATGGGAGTCGACGAGCGCGCCCTTCATGTAGGCGACCGCCTCGACCGCGCCGCCGTGCTCGGCGACGACCGCCATCTCCGCACGCGCGCCCTCCAGCAACTCCTCGACCAGGCCCTCCATGACGATCGATCCCTCGAAGATGTCCGGGTACTCGAGGATGTCGGTCTCATACGCGAGCACCTGCTGGATGCGCAGCGACCACTGCTGGTCCCACGGACGCGGCAGCCCGAGCGCCTCGTTCCAGGCGGGGAGCTGGATCGCGCGAGCGCGCGCGTCGCGGCCGAGCGTCACCGCGAGCGCCTCCAGCACGATGCGCTGCACGTTGTTCTCCGGCTGCGCCTCGGTCAGGCCGAGCGAGTTGACCTGCACGCCGTAGCGGAAGCGCAGGTGGCGGCGGTCCTGCACGCCGTAGCGCTCGCGCCCGAGCTCCTCCCACAGGATCGACATCGCGCGCAGCTTGGCGTGCTCCTCGACGAAGCGAACGCCCGCGTTGACGAAGAAGGAGATGCGCCCGAAGACCTGTTCCACCAGCTGCCGCGCGGCGTCGTCCTGCTCGCCGGCGGACTCGCCGCGAGCCGCAGCGACGCGCTCCTGCGCCGCGTCGAGCACTGCGATCGCGTTGCTCATCGCGTAGGCGATCTCCTGCACGGGCGTCGCTCCGGCCTCCTGCAGGTGGTAAGAGCAGATGTTGATCGGGTTCCACTTGGGGACGTGCTCGACGGTGTAGGCGATCATGTCGGCGATCAAGCGCATCGAGGCGGCCGGCGGGAAGGCGTAGGTCCCGCGCGCGAGGAACTCCTTGATGATGTCGTTCTGGGTCGTGCCCTGGAGCTTCTCCTGCGGCACGCCCTGCTCCTCGGCGGCGACGATGTAGAGCGCGAGCAGCCAGGCCGCGGTCGCGTTGATCGTCATCGACGTGTTCATCTCCTCCAGCGGGATGCCGTCCATCAGCGCAGCCATGTCCCCGCGGTGGGAGACGGGAACTCCGACCTTGCCGACCTCGCCGCGCGCCAGCTCGTCGTCGGGGTCATAGCCGGTCTGCGTAGGCAGGTCGAAGGCGACCGACAGACCGGTCTGCCCCTTGGCGAGATTGCCCCGGTAGAGCTCGTTGGACGCCTTCGCCGTCGAGTGCCCGGCGTAGGTGCGCATCATCCACGGCCGGTCGGGCTCGGGCAGGCGCGGAGATTGGTCGCCGCTCATCTGCCCAATTGTACGGTTGCGCCGCGCGCATTATCCTTCTGCCGGTGAGCGAGACCGTCGAGGTGCCCCGCGTTGGAGGCCCGGGAAGTGGCTTGGGCAGCTCTTGGCGGGTGATCGTGCGCAACGACACCCACAACACGTTCGATCACGTGGCGCGCACGCTCGCGCGCTTCATCCCTGGCGTCAGCCTTGAGCGCGGGCACGAGATCGCCAACGTGATCCACAGCTCCGGTCAAGCGATCGTGTTCACCGGCATGCAGGAGCCGGCCGAGCACTACTGGGAGCAGCTGAAGGGCGCGGGGCTGACGATGGCCCCCCTCGAGCAGAGCTGAAAGACTCCAACGCCATCTCACACGGCGTGTGGGGCGCGCGGTGTGCTGAGCTAAGCGCTCTCGCCCTCGACCACGCCGCCGCGAGTGCCATTGCCGGCTTTGCCGTTGGCGTGGCCGTTGCTGCGCCCGTTGCCGCCGTTCTGCGCGGTGTGGATCTCACCGCCGGCGGTCTTGTCCCACCAGCCGTAGAGGACGGGCACCTGGTACCAGCTCGAATGGATCGTGCGGAAGTGGGTCATCTCGGCGCCGCCCCAGTAGCGGTCCCACTGCAAATGCTCCTCGAAGCTCGCCAGTTGCTGGAACTTGTAGCGATCGTCGCGTGCGCGGTAGACGCCATAGGAGCTCGCGCCGTAGCGCAGGGCGGTCGCGGCGAGCTCGTTGAGCGCCTCCTCGAAGGAGTCCGCGCGGAAGCCGGTGGCGTACCACGGGACGATCACCGTGCCGGCCATCAGGCGCCCACCTCGGCGCGGATCGCGCCAGGGCCCTCAGCGGTCTTGCCGGCGCCCTCGGCCTCGGCCCCGACGAGGATGGAGATCTTGCCGAGGTGCTTGTTTTCGAGCATCAGCTGATGCGCTTCGGCGACGCCGTCGAAGCCGAGCGTGCGCCACAGCACCGGGCGGATCTGACCGCTCTCGATCAGCTCGTTGGCCTTCATGCACTCGTACGCGTTGGCGAAGTGCGAGCCGAGGATCTCCTTCTGCTTCATCCACAGGTAGCGCACGTCGAAGTCGAGGTTGAAGCCGGTGGTGCCGGCGCAGATGACGACCTTGCCGAACGGCTTGAC
>JBBSDZ010000064.1:0-12029 GCA_038240205.1 Solirubrobacterales bacterium
ACCACCAGTACTCCTCGAGCGTCTCGCCCTTCCACGCGAACACCGGCACGCCCTGGGGGTCCTCAGCGGTGCCGTCGGGCCCGACGGCGACCGCCGCCGCGGCGTGGTCCTGCGTGGAGAAGATGTTGCAGCTGCACCAGCGCACCTCGGCGCCAAGCGCCGTCAGCGTCTCGATCAGCACGGCCGTCTGGATCGTCATGTGCAGCGAGCCGGTGATGCGCGCGCCCTTCAGCGGCTGCGCGTCGGCGTACTCGCGTCGAATCGACATCAGGCCGGGCATCTCGTGCTCGGCGAGCACGATCTCCTTGCGACCGAACTCCGCCAGCGAGAGGTCAGCGACCTTGAAGTCGGCTCCTGTGGCAACTGCGGTGGGGGTCATCGTGGACATGACTAGTCCTCCTGTCCGGTCAGGTGAGCGCCCTTGCTGCAGAAAGACGAGCCGAGCGTGGCGGGACCGGAGCCCGTCGCAGCGCTCCTCGGACGTCGCTTCGAAGGTATCACAGAGGCCGGTGCCGGCCTCTCAATGCTCTGCGAGCGCGGCCTTGAGCTCGTCGAGCGCCTTGACCGGGCCAGGGTCGACGCCACGGAGCGCCGCCAGGTAGATCGAGACCAGATCGCCGAGCAGCACGAGCGAGATCACCCGCTCGATCGAGGTCTGCCCGCGCGTCTCCAGCCGGAAGCTCGCCACCGCGTTGGGGGCGATCATGCGCTCGGTGATCTCCATGCGCGCCTTGATTCGCGGGTGCGCGTCGGAGTCGTCGAGGAACACGGCCGAGAAGCGCCCAACGTCGTGCGCCCCCTCCCAGCCGGCGATCTCGTTGTGGTCGAGCTCGGGGAGCTCGTTGGAGAAGCACGGCTGCTTGGCGTTCTCGTTGATCTGCGTCTTCCAGCGGTAGGCGATCGGGGCGGTAAGCCCGGCGCCCGCGATCACGGGCGTCGTGCCGAACAGGCCGCGTGCGACTTCCTTGGCGAGGGTGTCCTCGGCCGCGTCAGGGCCCCACTCGGCGACGAGATGCTCGGTGTGCGAGGCGGCCACGTCGATCTCAGAGGTCAGGCGCGGACCGGCGCCGCAGAGGGCCGCAACCTCGAGCGCCGCCACCGTCGTGTATGCGACCGCCGCACGCGGTTTGAAACCGCCCGGGAGCGGAATCACGGGCACGCCGTCGGCCCGCGCCATCTCGGCCAAGCGCCCGCCGGTGGTCGCGACGGTGCGGCGAGCGCCGAGCGCGCCGGCCGACTCGTAGCAGGCAAGCGTCTCCTCAGTTTCCCCGGAATAGCTCGCGCACAGCACCATCGTGTCGGGCGTCGTCCACGTCGGCAGCCCATACGCACGCGTGACGAAGATCGGGCGCGTCGCCTGGTCGCCGAGCGCAGCGCGTGCGAGCGCGCCGCCGATCGCCGAGCCGCCCATACCCGCCACGACCAGGCCCGCGCTCGTGTCGAAGTCCTGCATGATCGCCGACTCCACGCGCCAGAGCGCGTCGCGCAGGTGTTCGGGCAGCCCGAGGACGTCCCCGAGCTGATCGGAGGGGTCGACGCGAGCGATCGCCTCGCGTGAGAGCGCGTCGGCGGTCGGTGTGGCGCTGGTGGCGCCTTCGCTCATCTGCTGCTCGCCTCCTGTCGGACCTGCGTTTGGGATACCGGCGACTCGAGAGATCGGGTGGCCGTCGTTGGACTGGCGGGGTCGATGGACCGGCTGCAGGCTAGAACTTGATGGCTCCGTCCGGCAACGTGACCCCAGGGAAGATACGCGCACCGTGGGATATCGCGTTGTCCGCCCCGATGCTCACACCCTCGCCGAGCACCGCTCCGCCGGAGATCTCGGTGTCCGGCCCAACGCGACAACCGGCGGCGACGATGCAGTCGCGCAGCGTGCAGCGTTCGCCGATCTCGGCGCCTTTGAGGATCACGGCGCGCTCAACCGTGGCGCCCGCGCCGATCGAGACGTCTTCGCCGAGCACGACGAGGCTGCCCACATGCGCGCCCTCGCCGACGCGCACACCGCGCTCGAGCACCGCCGGCGGGATCACGCGCCCGTGCACCTGGGCGCTGTCGTCGACGGCCAGCCAATCGCTTCCGAGGCGCTCGCCCACCGCCGTCTTGACGTTGCCCTCGATGATGTCGAACGTTCCCTGCAGATAGCGCTCGGGCGTGCCGATGTCCAGCCAGTAGCTCTCCGAGGGAAAGCCGAACAGGCCGTTGCCGATCAGCCGCGGCCACACCTCGCGCTCGATCGAGACGTTGCGCTCGGGCGGCACGAGCTCGAGGATCTCGCGCTGCAGCACGTATGCGCCGGCGCTGATCAGGTTGGTGTCGATCGCATCCGGGCTCGGCTTCTCGAGGAAGTCGCGCACCGAGCGGTCCTCGTGTAGGTGCACGAGGCCGTAGGCGCTCGGGTCGGCCACGGGCACGAGCGCGAGCGTCGCCGTCGCGCCGGTCCGCTCGTGCTGGGCGATCTGGGCGCTCAGGTCGATGTCGGTGAGCACGTCGCCGTTGAGCATCAGGAAGCGCTCGTCGAGCATCGGCTCGGCGAACTTCAGCGCCCCGGCGGTGCCGCGCGGGTCGGGCTCCTCGACGAAGCGAAGGCGAATCCCAAGCCCCGAGCCGTCGCCGAGCACGTTGCGCACGCTCGTGGCGAGGAAGCCGCAGGACATGATCACGTCCTCGATACCGTGCGAGATCAGCCACTCGAGCATGAACGAGATGAAAGGGCGGTCGACCAGCGGTACGACCGGCTTCGGAACGGTCGAGGTGAGCGGGCGCAGCCGCGTCCCCTCTCCGCCGACGAGGATCACTGCCTGCATCTCAGCGGCCCCGTCCGATGCCCTCATACAGCAGCCCTGCGCTGCGCACGGCGTCCTCGTCGAGCGCGTTGCGCCCGTCGATGACGAGGTTCCCGCGCATCGCCTCGGCGACGAGCTTCCAGTCGAGCTCGAGGAACTCAGGCCACTCGGTGACGAGCACGACCGCGTCCGCTCCGGCCGCGGCCGCGAGCGGTGTCGAGGCGAAGTCGATCACGCTCACGAGCTTGCGCGCCTGCTCCTCGGCGACGGGGTCATATGCCGCGACGGTCGCACCGTCGGCGTTGAGGCGGGCGGAGAGAACCAGCGAGGAGGCCTCGCGCATGTCGTCGGTGTTCGGCTTGAACGCGAGGCCGAACAGCGCCACGCGCTTGCCGACGAGCCCGCCAAGGTGCTTGCCGAGCTTGCCGATCACGCGCCGCTTCTGCAGTTCGTTGACCTCGATCACGGACGTCAGCAGCTGGAAGTGATAGCCGGAGTTGCCCGCGAGCTGCTTCAGGGCGTCGACGTCCTTGGGGAAGCAGCTGCCGCCGAAGCCGATCCCGGCCTGCAGGAACTTCGGGCCGATGCGGTCGTCCAGACCCATGCCGCGCGCGACCTCGACGACGTCCGCGCCGGTCTCCTCGCAGACGTTGGCGATCTCGTTGATGAACGAGATCTTCGTCGCCAGGAAGGCGTTGGAAGCGAGCTTGACCATCTCGGCGCTGGCGATGTCGGTGCGCACGAGCGGCGCGTTCAGTGGCGCGTAGAGCTCGACTACAGCGTCGCCCGCCCAGTCGCCGACGTCACCGATCACGACCCTGTCCGGGTGCAGGAAGTCCTTCACGGCCGAGCCCTCCTTGAGGAACTCAGGGCAGGAGACGTAGCCGAGCCCCTGCTTGCCCTGCTCGGCGAACACGCGCCTGACCGACACGCCGGTGCCCGAGGGCACGGTGGACTTCATCACCAGGGCGTGGTCGTTGGAGGCGGGGATCGCGTCGATCACCGCGTTGACCGCCGAAAGGTCGGCGTCGCCGGAGTAGGTGGGCGGCGTGCCGACGGCGACGAACAGCAGCCGCGCGTGCGCGAGCGCCTCGCTCAGATCGGTCGAGAAGTGCAGGCGCTCGGCGTTCTTCGCCAGCAGCTCCTGGAGGCCCGGCTCGTAGATCGGGACCTCGCCGGCGCGAAGCCGCTCGATCTTGGCGGCGTCGATGTCGACGCACCACACCTCGCTGCCGAGCTCGGCGAAGCCGGCAGCGGTCACCAGCCCGACGTAGCCGGTGCCGATCACTCCGATTGGCTGACTGGAGACGCTCATCTGCCGGGGAAGGCTAGCCGCGGGTCGCTACTCGCCGACCTCGAGAAAGGCTTCGTAGCGGCGGATGTCGCGTAGCGCTCGCGCCTGCTGCTCTGTGCCCTCCTCGGCGCCCTCGGCGGCCGCGCGCGCGTCAGAGAGGCGCGTCTCGAAGCTCGAGCGGTCGAGCTTCTCCGGCGCGATCGCTTCCTCCACGAGCAGCAGCGCGCGGTTCTCGGCGAACTGCAGGTAGCCCTCGGCCTGGGCGAAGCGAACGACGTCCGCCTCCGAGCGATACAGCCGCAGCTCGGACGGTTCGAGCATCACCAGCACCGGCTCGTGGTTGGCGAGGATGCCGATCGAGCCAACGGCAGTGCGCGTCGAGAGCATCTCAACCTCCTCGGAGAAGACCTCGCCCTCCGGCGTGAGCACTTCGACTGGGAATGTGGTGCGTGCCACGACTGCCTATTTCTTCGCGGCCTCGACGACCTCGTCGATCGTGCCCTTGAGGAAGAAGGCGCTCTCGGGCAGCTCGTCGTGCTTGCCTTCGATGATCTCCTGGAAGCCTCTGATCGTCTCGGCGATCGGGACGTAGGCGCCGGGGGTGCCGGTGAATTCTTCGGCGACGAAGAACGGCTGGGAGAGGAAGCGCTCGATCCTGCGCGCGCGCTGCACCGTCAGCCTGTCCTCGTCGGAGAGCTCGTCGATGCCGAGGATCGCGATGATGTCCTGCAGCTCCTTGTAGCGCTGCAGCAGCTGCTTGACCTCGTTGGCCACGCGGAAGTGATCCTCGCCGAGGATGTCCGCCTTGAGGATCGTCGAGGTCGAGTCCAGCGGGTCGACCGCCGGGTAGATCCCTTTCTCGGAGATCGCCCGGGAAAGCGTCGTGGTCGCGTTGAGGTGCGCGAACACCGAGGCGGGGGCCGGGTCGGTGAGGTCGTCGGCCGGCACGTAGATCGCCTGGATCGAGGTGACCGAGCCCTCGCGGGTGGAGGTGATGCGCTCCTGCAGGCCACCCATCTCGGTCTCGAGCGTCGGTTGGTAGCCGACCTGCGAGGGCATCCGCCCGAGCAGCGCCGAGACCTCGGAGCCGGCCTGGACGAAGCGGAAGATGTTGTCGACGAACAGCAGCACGTCCTGGCCCTGGTCGCGGAAGTATTCGGCCATCGTCAGACCGGACAGCGCGACGCGCATGCGCGCTCCCGGAGGCTCGTTCATCTGCCCGAACACGAGCATCGTCTTGTCGAGCACGCCCGACTCCTTCATCTCCAGCCACAGGTCGTTGCCCTCGCGCGAGCGCTCGCCCACGCCGCAGAACGCCGACAGCCCGCCGTGCTCCTTGGCGAGGTTGTGGATGAGCTCCTGGATCAACACGGTCTTGCCCACGCCGGCGCCGCCGAACAGCCCGACCTTGCCGCCCTTGGCGTACGGGGCCAGCAGGTCGACCACCTTGATGCCGGTCTCGAACATCTCCGTCGTCGGGGTGAGGTCCTCGACGCGCGGGGCCTCCTGGTGGATGCCGCGGCGCTCGACGTTCGCGGGCAGCGGCTCGCCCAGGTCGATCGGCTCGCCGAGCACGTTGAAGATGCGCCCCAGCGTCGCCTCTCCCACCGGAACGGTGATCGGAGCGCCCGTGTCGACCACCTCCAGGCCGCGCGCGAGGCCGTCGGTGGTGTCCATCGCGACCGCGCGCACGCGGTCGTCGCCGAGGTGCTGCTGGACCTCGCACACGAGCACGCTCTCCTCGGCGCCCGGGCTGACGCCCTCGGCCTCCTCGGCCGCAGCTGCAGCCGGGCGGGCGACCGTGATCGCGTGGTTGATCTCGGGCAGGCGCTCAGGAAAGACGGCCTCGATGACGACGCCCTGAATCTCCTCGATGCGCCCGACGTTGCGCTCTGCGGCGTCTCCGTTGCCGGAGCTCGCCTGAGCGGTGGGGTCGGTGGCGGTGCTGGCGTCCATTTGCGTTCGATTCTCCTGTTCGTCTCTTAGGTCTTTTCCGATGCGGGGTGCGGCGGCGCCGCCCTAGCTGAGCCCCTCTGCGCCTGCGACGACCTCCATGATCTCCTGGGTGATCTCGGCCTGGCGGGCGCGGTTCATCTGCAGCGTCAAGTCGGTGATGATGTCGCCCGCGTTCTCGGATGCGCTGCGCATCGCTGTCATCTGGGCGCCGAAGAAGCCCGCAGTCGACTCCACGAGCGCTCGGTAGATCGAGATCTCCACATAGTCTGGCACCAATCGCTTGAGGATCTCCTCGGGGTCGGGCTCGTAGTCGACGAGCGCTCGCGGCCCCTCGCCCTGCGGCCTCTCCGCGGAAGCGTCCCCGTCGGCCTCCTCGCCGGAGATCGTGGCGCTCGAGAGCGGCAGCAGCGTCTCGCGCGTGACCTCCTGGGTGAGCGGGGAGACGTAGGAGTTGTAGATGATCTCCACGCGGTCGAGATCGCCGTCGACATACCCCGTGATCAGGTCGTCGGCGATCGAGCGAGCGTCCCCGTAGGAGGGGCGATCGGTGAAGCCCGTGTAGCTGCCCTTGAGCTCGCGCCCGCGGAATGTCAGCGAGGACACGCCGCGGCGCCCGGTGGCGAACCAGACCGGCTCCTTGCCACCCTCGCCCAGCTCGCCGCCCGCGCGGATGCCTGCGCGGATGATCTGCGAGTTGAAGCCGCCGGCCAGGCCGCGGTCGCCGGTGACGAGCAGCAGCCCGACGCGGTTCTCGGACTCGTGCTCGCTCAGCAGCGGCAGCCGCGAGGCCTCCGCGCCTGCGGCCTTGGCCGCCTGGCGGGTCATCCGGCGCAGCGCGTCCGCGTACGGGCGCAGAGCGGCGATCCGCTGCTCGGCGCGGCGCAGGCGCGCAGCCGCGACCATCTCCATCGCACGGGTGATCTTCTGGATGTTCTTGACCGAGGAGATCCGGTTCTTGACGTCGCGCTGAGATGCCATGGCGTTCTCGGGAGGCGGGTTCTAGGCCGCCTGCGGCTCCTCCTCGCGAGCGCCGTCGCTCTGCTCCTCGCGCTGCTCGGTCTTGGGCAGGTCTTCGCCCTCCATCGGCTGCCCCTCCTCGTCGAGGTCGTAGCCGAAGTCCTCGGCGAACGTCTCGACCGCGCCGTTGACGGCCTTCTGCGTCTCATCCGACCAATCCCCGCCGGCGATCTTCTCGCGCACATCGCCGTGCTGAGAGTGCATGCGTTCGGTCAGCTCCGCGAGGAACTCGCCGACGCGTTCGGCGTCCAGCCGGTCGAGGAAGCCGTTCGTCGCAGCGTAGATCTGCACGACCTGATCCTCCACCGCCAGCGGCTCGCGCTCGTGCTGGTTGAGCGTCTTCACGAGCCGTTCACCACGCGCAAGCGTTTTCTGCGTGTCCGCGTCCAGGTCGGAGCCGAACTGCGCGAACGCCTCCAGGTCGCGGTACTGGGAGAGCTCGAGCTTGATCCGCCCGGCGACTTTCTTCATCGGGCCGATCTGCGCGTTGCCTCCTACTCGCGAGACCGAGATGCCGACGTTGATCGCCGGCCGCACGCCCGAGTTGAACAGCGCCGACTCGAGGAATATCTGCCCGTCGGTGATCGAGATCACGTTTGTCGGGATGTACGCGGAGACGTCGCCCGCCTGCGTCTCGATCACCGGCAGCGCCGTGAGCGAGCCGCCGCCGAGGTCGTCGTTGAGCTTGACCGCGCGCTCGAGCAGGCGCGAGTGCAGGTAGAAGACGTCACCCGGATAGGCCTCGCGGCCGGGCGGGCGCCGCAGCAGCAGCGACATCTGCCGGTAGGCGTAGGCGTGCTTGGTGAGATCGTCGTAGACGACCAGCGCGTGCTTGCCGTTGTAGAGGAAGTGCTCGCCCATCGCACAGCCCGCGTAGGGCGCCATGAACTTGATCGGGGCCGCCTCGTCGGCCGGAGCGGCGACGATGATCGTGTTCGCGAGCGCGCCGTTTTCGTCGAGCGTCTGGGCGAGCGCGACGACGGTCGACATGCGCTGCCCGATCGCCACGTACACCGACACGACGCCGGTGTCCTTGTTGTTGATGATCGCGTCCACCGCGATCGCCGTCTTGCCGGTCTGACGATCGCCGATGATCAGCTCTCGCTGACCGCGTCCGATCGGGATCATCGCGTCGATCGCCTTCAAGCCGATCTGCATCGGTTCCTTGACCGGCTGGCGCTGGACGATGCCCGGCGCCTTGAACTCGGCCGGGCGCCGCTCTGTCGTGTCGATATCGCCCTTGCCGTCGAGCGGGCGCCCGAGCGGATCGACGATGCGCCCGAGCAGCGCCTCGCCGACGGGGATGTCGAGCAGCCTGCCGGTGCGCTTGACGGTGTCGCCCTCGGAGACGTGCTCCCACTCGCCGAACAGCACCGCTCCGACGTTGTCGGACTCGAGGTTGAGCGCCAGCCCGGTCACGCCGTGCGGCAGCTCGAGCAGCTCGAAGGACATGCAGTTCTCCAGCCCGTGCAGGCGTGCGATGCCATCGGCGACCGACAGGACCGTGCCCACCTCGGTGAGCTCTGCCTGGCCGCCGGCGAGGCCCTCGATACGGCTCTTCAGAATGCTTGTGATCTCGTCAGGGTTGATCTGCATGTCGTTTCCTAAGAGGCTCCTTGGGCAACGTGCCTGCGCAGCTGCTCCAGTCGGTTGCGAATAGAGGCGTCGAGTATCGAGTTGCCCACCCGCAGCACGATGCCGCCGAGGATGTCCGGATCGACGTGCGCGGCCAGTCTCACCGTGCGCCCGGTGCGCTCGCCGATCCGCCGCCCGAGGCTCTCCGTCGTGGCCTCGTCGAGCGCGATCGCGCTGGTGATGTCGACGGGCAGCATCTGGTTCTCCTTCTCCCACATGCGCTCGAACTGCTGGCGCGTGCGGAAGATCACCGGCATGCGGTGGTTTTCGATCAGAAGCTCGAGGAAGTTCAGGAACACCTCGTCGGCGCCGTCGAGGATGCGCGTCAGCGAGTCCTCCTTCTCCTGCGTGGAGAAGTACGGCGAGAAGAAGAACACGGCCAGCTCGCGGTTCTGATCGAGGGCGTCGGCGAACTGACCGAGTTGCTCGCGCAGCTCGTCGAGCTTGCCCTGCTCGAGGGCGACCTCGAACAGCGAGCGGGCGTATACGTCGGCGAGCTCGTCCATCAGTTGTTCGGTGCGGCGGATGCGATGGTCGAGAAGTCCAGCTCGCCGAGCGCCTCCTCGACGAGCCGCTTCTGGTCCTCGTCGGTGAGCGTCTTGCGGGTGACCTTCTCGGTGGCCATGATCGTCAGGTCGGCTACCTCGTTGCGGATGTCGTCGAGTGCTCGTTTCGTGGCCGCCTCGATGTCGCGCTCGGCCCGCTTGGCCGCTTCGGCGAGGATCTCCTGGCTGCGCTCTTTGGCCTCGCTCTCGTGCGCGTCGGCGGTCTGGCGCGCACGCTGGACGATCTCTTCGGCCTGCGCGCGGGCCTCCTTCAGTCGCTCGCGGTATTCGGCCAGCAGCTCCTCGGCCTCGGTGCGCGTGCGCTCGGCGGTGTCGATCGACTCTTCGATGTTGCGCTTGCGCCGTTCGAGCGCCTCTGAGATGCGCGGGAAGGCGAGCTTCGAGAGCAGCACCATCGTGATCCCGAACACGAGCAGAGTCCAGACCATCAGGCCGATGCCCGGCTTGATCAGGAAGCTTCCGTTGGATGCGAGGACGTGCATCGCGCTAGACGATGAACGCGGCCAACAGGCCCGCCACCAAGCCGTAGAAGAAGCAGGCCTCGGTCAGCGCGAAGCCCAGCCACTGAAGCTGCGTGATCTCGTCGCGCATCTCCGGCTGGCGCGTGATCGCTTCGATCGCCTTGCCGAAGATGATGCCGATGCCGACGCCGGCGCCGACGGCGCCAAGACCTCCGCCCACGCCCAGGCCGATCGACTTGCCCGCCTTGGCGGTTTCTTCGGTGGCGGCCGCCAGAAAGGTGATCAAAGCAATGTGCACGACTATTGGCTCCTTTAGTGGTCTTCGGCGACAGCGCCGCCGAGGTAGATAGCGGTGAGGGTGGCGAAGATGAACGCCTGCAGGGCGGCAACCAAGCCGACCTCGAAGGCGAACAACAACACCCCGAACGGAAGCGTAAACCAGCCCAGTGCGGAGATCCCGAGGATCACCGCGAGCGCTCCCGCCATGAACAAGATGATCAGGTGGCCCGCCAGGATGTTGGCGAACAGACGAATCGTCAGCGAGAGGATGCGCATGAAGTTGGAGAGCACCTCGAGGAAGAAGATCGCCACGGCCATGCCGCCGGTCACGCCTCCGGGCACGAGCCCTTTGAGGTAGCCGATCGGGCCCTTGGCACGCACCCCTTCGACCGTGTACGAGACGAACACGACGAGCGCGAGCACGAGCGGGATCGAGAGGTTGGCCGTCGCCGCGTACAGCGAGAAGGACGGTATGTGCAGCCCGAGCACGGTGATCTTGTGCTCGGTGTTGGTCGGCAAAGGGATGTAGCCGACCAGGTTGGAGAACATGATGAACAGGAACAGCGCGCCGATAAACGGGAACCACTTGGCAGCCATCTTCTCGTCCATCGCGCTGCCGGTGATGTTGTCGCGCATCAGTTCGTAGAGCCCCTCGACGGCCGCTTGCACCTTGTTCGGGCGCTCCTGCATGCGCCCGGCGATGTAGATCATGCTCACGCACGTCGCGATCGCCGCGAGCACGAGGTAGAGGACGGCCTTGTTGATCGAGAAGACGCCGAGATGCACCCAGTTGTCGAGCTTGAACTCGTTCTGCGGTTCAAAGGTTTTGTTGCGTGTGCCGTGGATGCCGTAGATGACGCCGAGCACGATCACGCCGCCGAGCCATATGCCGGCGATCCCCAGAAGCTTCTGCTTGGTGCTGAACCTGCCCTGAGTTCCCCCCTCGGTAGTGCTCATGGCCGGGCAGCACCTGTCCTGGGTCCGGTGGGAGGAAAGCCCAGTGCGTGAGGACTCATGAGGGGCTCGGCGTTCCGTGCGTCGGACCGGCCGGGGCCTGCAGGCCCTCACGGGTGATGAAGGACATCACGAAGTAGACGGTGAACGCCGCGAGCACGATCGCAGCGGCCATGACGCCGTCGTCCTTGCCCGCTGCGACGCGAGCGAGGATCACGGCCAGAGCGACCAGCCAGACGCGGCCCATCATGCCCGCGACCTGCAGTCCCGCCCTGACCTTGGGGTCACCGACGAAGCGTGCGCGCGCGTGGATGAAGGCGGTACCGAGCCGGGTCAGCAGCCACGCTCCGCCGCCGATCAGATAGCCGGCGACCGGCAGGCCACCGATCAGCACGAACGGGGCCGTCGCGAGCACCAGGCACACGTCGAGGTAGCGAAGCGTGAACACGTCAGCTTCGGGATCCGGGTGCGCGGCCGTGGCACTTCGTCCACAGTCGCCGGCTGCGTCGCGGTGGAGATCCCACGAGAGCGACACGCGCTCCGCACGCGCAGGCGACGCGGGCGAGCCGGCGTCGCTCGGCGCCGAGCGTCCGCTGCGGGCGGCGCGTGGGTCGTGCGCTGCGCTTGAAGCACTGCCCGTAGGCGAGCTGGCGCGCGCGCGGCGCGAAGCGAAGGCGGAGATCCGCCTGCTCGAAGGGGTCGCCCTGCTCTGCGCCACTCAGGCGCAGGGGATCGTCTTTGGCGTCGAAATCTGGCATGTGCGTGGAGCCACCCTACAGACCCGACAGAAAAGTCCGCGCCACATCTGCGGCGGACTCATGAGGTGCCTGCGGCCGCTTCCCGGAGGCATCTGTCGGACGTCTGCGGCGGCGTGTCCACTCTACTCGTTCTCGGACTTCGTAACAAGTTTGTGACATCCGCTACGCCGCCCGGCGGGGCTAGGACTGACGCACGACGCGACCGCGGCGCAACCGCAGCGAAGGCGCCAAGCGGCCGGCAAGCCGCCCGACCCACGCGCTCAGCAGGACCGCGAGTCCGAGGGCGAGCAGCCCGCCGATGATGTCCAGCAGGTAGTGGTTCCCCG